>JAZQGH010000001.1:0-4600 GCA_045539925.1 Acutalibacteraceae bacterium
ATGACTGTCTCTTCGAGAGTGTATGATTTACTTTTCGAGAGCAAGTTGCACCTGCGCCTAATCAAAACTTGGACAAGATTAAAGCTTTTCGGCTCTCTGCAAGTTGTCATTCGTATTATGAATGACAAGCTGCAGGAAGCCGAAGAAAGTAACGAAGAAACTCAAAAAGCAGGTGCTATGACTATCATTTCTATGATGATAGATGATTGTCCTTTAGAAATGATTTATGACTCTCTTTTTGGGAGCCGAGCCGTTTCTATTGGACGATAGTCAGATAGACACGGCCCGGAGACGACGTCGGAGAGCCGGGATGAGTAGGGCATAATACCCCGCGTCAATGAAGAATCAGTAAGAAATGGAAGTTCGTACACACCTTTGACAGTGGGTGTATTATGCCCTGCGGACTTTCCTTTTAAGAGCCATATAGGTTAATGATAGATTTATTATAGATAACATTAAATGATGATAATTTGTATTTATGATGTTACTAAATATGGCTCTTGTATGATTGATGCTTTACTTTTCGATATGCTTGATGATTATAATTTCGATATGTTCTATGATTATAGTTTCGAGAGAATATTTCGAAATTACTTTCATTTCCCGCAAAAAAGGATTGTGCTGACCGTCCGTTCGAGAGTACTTTCATTTCGAGTTTGGGTCAGCACAATCTGCTATAAGATTTTTATGCTCTTCGGTTTGAGATGATTGATGACTATCGTTTGAAAATGAGCAATGCAAAATTTTCGTACACAAAATTATTTTCGTCAGAAAAAACCTAGATATTTTATTGACGAAAATGCCCCGCAGAAGCGGGGCAAAAATTACAAGCCAATTGGATAATCTCCGTATCCCATACAACAGGAAATACCTCCCAGCGAAAAGCGTTGCATTTCAATTGTTGCTAAAAGAATGCAAATACATGTATGGTACATACTGTTGATATCATAGGTAAAGCCTAAAGATTTGTGTTTGGATTTCTTTTCAACAACAATTTCTACAGCAATTAATTCATCAAGAGCTTTTCTTAAAACATCTTCATCAAAGCATAATTTTTCTTGTAGTTCTCCAAGGCTAATATCACTCATGGATATTATACCAAGACAAACATTAAGATTGTTCTTGTCTGAAAGGACGGGCAATACCTTCTGAGCAAATTCCACTGTGTCTTGATTAATGCTTTCAAAAAAGTCTCTTGTAATAATTGCACCATAACCTTTGCCTGACAACAATGATAAGCCATTTTCATTAGATAAGTGAAGCGGTTCATCATACATGATGGGAGTTCTATTTTTATTATTCCATCTACTTATGCCGTGATGAGCATACGCAAAAATTGTTAGAGCTTCTTTGTACGACTCTTTACTTTGTTGAGAATGCTCTGCTACCTTATCCCAAATCTTATTATAAATATCGTTGTAAGCGTATTCCTCACCATAGAAAAGATAATCAATACTGGTTTCAAAGTATTCTGCAATAAGAGGAAGTGTTTGCGTGTCGGGCTGAGATGTGTTCGTCTCCCATTTTGAAACAGCCTGTGGAGATATATTCAGCGCAACAGCTAACTGTTCTTGTGTGATACCTTTTTTCTTTCTTAAATCAGTGATATTCTTAGAAATGTTAATTTCTTTCATAATATTTGTTCCTTTCAACATACTTGCCGTGCGCGCTTCGACTGTAATTACATTGTATATGTAATTCAGTTTGTAATCAACAACTTGTTCGTATGCAAACTCAACCACCAGTTGTTAATTTTTAGCAAAAACTATTATCAGTTGTTTTTATTATATCATATTATCATATTATCGCAAATAATATGCGTTTATTAAATACACTTATTACTATTTTAGTTCACAGTTTTCAACGCAAGGCTTGGTCCCTATCCTTGCGTTGAAATAAAATTTTTGAAGAAAGGAGACGGTTTGCTATGTCAGATTCTAATGATATTACAGTGTTAAATCCGGGGCTGTATAAAAACCTACTTGCTCAAGTCGAGTCCATCTATAAGCACAGCAACGAGCTTAGCTTTAAAACAAGGGCACGGTACTTTGAGGCAACAAAGAGGTTCTGTAAGTTTTTAGCCGATAATTTTCGTCTGCAAAACTTTAAGAATGTGGAAGATCGGCACTTTAAAGCTTACGTGGAACACCTGAAAGAAAACAATTCTGCTGCAACTATTCAATCCGATCTGTCGGGCATACGGTATTTCCATAGAAAGTCCGGCAGTAAAAACAGACTATCCCCTAATAGCAAGTTGGCACTGCCTAAACGTGCAACAGGCGTTAAAGACCATTCACTATTAGATAAAGAACTTGTCAGTATACGACAGTTGGCTATCGAAAAAGGTCGACAGGACGTGGTTATTGGCTTTGACTTTGCCAGTGAATTTGGTTTAAGGCTTGAAGAGATTTGCACGCTGAGAGTTGAATACCTTATGTCTGCATTAAAGACCGGACAACTTGTCATAAAAGGCAAAGGCGGTCAGACAAGGGCTATCGATTTAAGCGCAAAGCAACGCAGTATTATTACCGATAATTTGAACTATGCCAGGTGTTCAGGACGATACCCGAGAGATTATTTAATTTCAGGTAGCGAAAAGGGCGGCGTACAGCGGGAAAAGCGTTCGTTGCAGAACTGGATGAGCTATAACAGAAAATACTTTATGGTAGAAAACCGTGAGGATTTGAGTGAAGACGGTAAAAAGAAAAGAACCGAGACAATCTCTTGGCACAGTCTGAGACATACCTATGCACAAAGAACCTATGCCGAAGCGTTGGAAGAGAGACCAAAGAAAGCACGAAAGATTGTAAGCGAAAACTTAGGTCACCACAGAACCGAAGTAACAAGAATTTATTTGGCTGATAAGCCGAAGAAAAAGTAAGCTATTAATTAAAATTATGAAGGAAGAATTTAAATTGACTACAATATCCTGCTGACGAAAATTTGTAGGATTGATATATAGGGACAAACAAAGGAAATAAAGATCGGGCAATTCAAATGCCTGTAAGGAGAATTTATATGTTATATGTTTCTATGCTTGCCTCCGGCAGAAATGGAGGTAATGAGATTTAAGGAGGTGTAGCTCATGAGCGATCCTAAGATTGTTTTTAAATCGGATGTTCCCGAAGAAGCGCTTATTTCTTTAACTATGTTCATGATGGAAGAGATGGAGCGTTTTATCGAAAGCGACATTGGAAAAGAAGAGTTTGAAAGATTGATGAGAGAAGCTTCGGAAGACGACGAAGATTAAGATATAAGCGGTACGGCTGTACTGCTGTACCGCTAAATAAAATTATTAACGAAAATGGAGTGTATAAAAATTGTTTTACGTATTGACTATAAACCGTTTATGTGTTATAATAAACACAAATCATTTGGAGGTGAATTAGAATATGAATATTGTAGGAGAACGACTAAAAGAACTCAGGGTAAATGCACGTTATTCGCAAAAGCAATTGGCGGAATTGTGTGAGACAACACAAGCAACCATCGGTCGCTATGAAATGGGTGTTGCCGAGCCACCGTTCCAAAAACTATTGTGGTATGCAGACTTCTTTAATGTATCTTTGGATTATATCTTTGGAAGAACGGATAACCCACAAGGTATGCAAAAATACCCGGCAATTAAATCAGCACTTGAAAAGGATGGCGGTCTGGAAGCCCTAATGACAATGTGCTTTACTCCCGGTACTGTGTTTAACGAAAAGCTGAAAGAGGTCATTTTTCAGATGCTGCGGGAGGTGAAAGAAGAATGATTGGAGTTATTTACGCAAGATATTCTTCGGACAGCCAACGCGAAGAAAGTATTGACGGTCAGCTTCGAGAATGTTACGCTTTTGCCGAAAAGCAAGGAATTTCAATTATTGATACCTATATTGACCGAGCTTTATCGGCAAAGACAGACAATCGACCAGCGTTCCAACAGATGATTAAGGACAGCGATAAGCAGAAATTCGATCTGGTTATCGTTTGGAAACTCGACAGATTTGCCCGTAACCGATACGATTCGGCTCGTTATAAAAACACATTAAAAAAGAATAATGTTAAAGTGGTTTCTGCGACGGAAACAATATCACAAAACGCTGAAGGCATATTGCTTGAATCAATGTTGGAGGGTTATGCAGAATACTACTCTGTAGAACTTTCAGAAAAGGTTACAAGGGGTATGACTGAGAACGCCCTAAAATGCAAATTCAACGGTGGAACGGTTCCAATAGGTTACGTTATTAACAAAGACCAAATGTTTGAAGTGGATCCTGTTAAAGCACCCTACGTAGTACAAGCATTTGAAGCCTATGCAAATGGTAAAACCATAAAAGAAATCGTTGAAATGCTAAATGCAAAAGGTGTGACAACTTCCCACGGAACGAAAATAACCATTAATATCGTAACGGATATGCTGAAAAACCGAAGGTATATTGGTGAATACAAGTTCCGAGATATTGTTAACCCAAAGGGCATACCGAGGATAGTCCCACAGACGTTATTTGATAAGGTGCAGCGTGAGCGTGCGAAGAATAAGAGAGCAACAGCAAGACATAAAGCCGAAGATGATTACTTATTGACCACAAAGCTGTTTTGCGGTAAATGCGGAGTCTAT
>JAZQGH010000002.1:0-4524 GCA_045539925.1 Acutalibacteraceae bacterium
AATCGTATCATTACGGCAAAGGGGAACGATGATAAAAAGTTTATAGTATCACCAGACACGGGCGAAATTGAAGGATTTACAGGCTTTTATACACGGCAAGAAGTAGATAAAACCCACTTCCTGAAGCTCTATGCAGACGGCATAAGGGCATTAACTGGATTAAGTACGGCAGGAATGAAGGTTTTTATTTTAGTGTATGATAAAGTAACAAGTAACGAGGGATTCAACAAAGATACCATCATGCTGAATTATGAAATGCTATCAGATGACGAGAAAGCAGAATTTGGATTAAGAACATTTCAGCGAGGCATAACAGATCTGATTAACCATGAATTTTTAGCAGAGACACTGCAGATTGGTGTATACTTTATCAACCCCACATTCATATACAATGGCAACCGATTGGCAATTGTCAACGAATATATCATGAAGCCCGTAGAACCACCGAAGAAGAAAGTAAAGAAGATAAAACATATTCCGACAGAAATTTTGAAATCCGCGCGAAGCAGAGTTGCTACAGCAAATCAAGATTGATTTTTGCTGCAGCAAAAGCCGCTCAAAAATTGGGCGGCTTTTTTGTGCTATTTTCAAAAAAAAGACGTCCGACGCTCAAAGCCTTGCAAACGAGTGTGTGCTCTAAACAGCTTTTTTTCAAAAGCTGTTGGTAAATTGAGCTCATACCTCACGCAAAATATCTTCTCTCTCCTGCTCTTCCTTGTCAAAAATAGTATCAAATTTACTTCGCTGCCTAGTTTTTTTATCTTCTGGGATTTGTCCTGCAGGAGCATTTTGAGATTTTTCGACTTGGGCGATAATAGCATCAACAATGCTTGGCATATTTATCGTTTTTAGCGAATTGTCTATTTCGCGAATTGCGTCTTTTTTATTTTTTTGGTTTTTCGCATTTGCAATTTTCATCAATTTTTTTGGCAGGTCGCTAACGATTTTCTCAAAAATAGTCTCTTTCGCCTCCTGCCTTTTTTCACGTTTTTCCAGATCCTCAGCGCGTTCGTCCGATTCATTTTCCCGTTCTCGAAGATCACGCTCTTGCATTTTTAGGTCATTTTCCCATTCCCGTAAATTTCTTTCTTTCGCGTTTATGCCTTTTTCTCGCATCGCCATTTCTGATTTTCGTGCTTCCAGCCCCTCGACCTCTTTTATGAGTTTTTCAATTTTTGCTTCCGTTTCTTTTCGCATTTTCGCCGCGCCCGCGTTGTCGGCTCGGATGTAATCCGCGGTTTTCATATGCCTGCGATCTGGTTTAATCGGCTTAGTTTCGATTTCAAACCCATGCTCGCGGCATGTTTCTTGCCAGAGCTTTCGCGCCATGCAGTCAAACGTAATTTTCCGATTGTTCTTCCGACTCTCCTTCGCATTTGGATCTGGTCGCTCTATTCCAGCCCTTTCCAAGGCTTTGGCTTGGTTCGGCATCAAGTGCCCGTTTTTGTCCCGTGCTGTCCAGACTCTCCGTAGGTGTCCATGTGCTACGCCCTGCTCATCACCATGGACAGCCGCGTTCAGAATGGTGAATGGATGCCCGTGCTCCGCGTTCCATTTTTCAAGCTTCATAACGTAAGCGTTCATGCACGCGGCAAGATCCTCTGTCGTCACACCGTCGTTCCTGTCACCGACGGCTAAAATTTCCTCTTCTGGACGTGTCTTGGCATTCCTGAGCAGGCTTTCGACGCTTTTGCATCTTTCTGGGTGCCTTTGAGCCTTATACCTCTCATTTCTCGCTTTTAAGCCATCCTCGAAGGAATCACGGTAAAACGCCAGTTCCATTTCATCGAAGCTCATACCCTCGTATTCCGGAAGTTGCCAGTATTTGTTCTTGGCACTCCTACTTGCGTCAATATGCTCTGCTTGCATGGTATCAAAGTTCCGATCGTTGTGTCGCGCTAATCCGCTTCGCCCATTGTGCATTGTTACCCGCATTTTCTCTCGCCTCCCTCCTCTTGATGATTATAGATCAAGACTTGCCATGCGTCAAATAATAACGCAATATGAATTGACGCTAAAGCGTCCAATTCTCGCCGCCTGCAGGCGACGATTGCGGCAGGGGCTTTGCCCCCTGCACCCCTTCAGACCACAATATGAGCGTGCCGCGATTCTTGGAGCTGTATGGCCAGTAAGGTCAGTCGGCAGGCTATTTCGTGCTTAGCATTCCAGTCAATCGAAAAAGACCGCCATTGAGGCGGTCTTTTTTAGTCCGAGTTATTAGCCCAAGCTCTTAACATACGCTTCAGCACGTCTGACTACTTCCTGATGGGAGATGGCCTTGCCGGTCTTCATGTCGGTATACTCTGCGGGGCGCTCTGAACCAAAGGGGTTGAACCAATTCAAACGGCTGGCGTTCAGATTTGCCCGAATTCCAAGTTCTTCCCTCAGATAGTCCTGTACATTTTCTTGATCAAAAAGGTGAGTGTCATGCTTATTCCATGCATTCTTGCTATTGGCAGAGTTACCTTTACAGACAATACGAAGCTCTAAAAATTCAGCCACGGAGCCACCAGATACCTTCTCCAACTCTGCATCCATGAGTTTCTTTTCAAAAAGTGCTGCTGCAGTCATTTCAATTACCTCCACTCAATTTGTCGATTTTTAATTCTTCTTGCTGTTAGCAAAGTTCTTTGCGATGGCAAATGCTTCGCTGCGGGAGATGGACTTGCTGCCGTAGGTATAGGTGTTGTTGCCAAGAGGCTTGGTCACGCAGCTAATGCCTACCTTGCTCCATACTTCTTCGAGTTTTTTAGTGACGCCGTCCCAGTTGGTAATAGTATCGAGCCTGTCGTAATTGTAGTCCGTCAGCTTGAGTCCCCTGAGATGGTCAAAATCTACGACCACTTCATTGATGCTGCCGCCTGCTACCATTGCCAGCTGATCGCTGTCCATTGCCTGTGCCATGTTGAACTTCATTTTGTTTTCCTCCTTCGTTTTAAGCTGTTCGCTTTATTATTCGCTTTCGCTTTCTGGTCTTTATATCCCAGGAGTGGGGAAAGTGTTAATGGGTTTATGTGTGCGCGCAAGCATTATTAAAACATCGAATCAGTTGGCAGCCATTCGGCTTTAATGCGTTTAACTGAGAAGGCGGAAAGTTTCTTCCCCCTCTTTCCCCATGCGTTCAAGCGAGCCATCCCCCAAGGGAGGCGTTCGCCTCCCTCTGCCCCCAGAGGGGGCATTCACCCACCTTATCCGCTGCCGCTATGGCGAAGGGGCAGGGATTCCCCTGCCCCCTGCCTGTAATAGCGTCTGGGGGTCGGAGACGGCGCAAGGGCACGCGGGCTTGCGCCCGTGGGCTTCGCCCACCCTTGCACCTGCATCCGTCTGGTGGCGTGTTAATATACATTTACCGACACACAACGATCATGGAGCGAAGCGACATCTCCTTATAATAAAAAAATCAGGAGCAGTTCACTCGAACCACTCCTGTCCTTTGGGGCTTAGATTATCAATAAAGTTTTTTTACCTTTTTACCTTAAAGAAATGCCAGCAACAATGGTATACTGTACCTGCGGTCGATGGTCGGTTCCCTTCGCGCGGAAGGGAGGGTTGCCTGTAACGTGGTACAAGATTGCCATGCTTTTGCTGGCGCTTCTACAGTTGCTTGTCGCTCTCTTGACGTTGTGAAATAGGATCCGAATCTTGAGCGTGTGCTGGTCCTCAACATCAACGTGAACGGGGCCGACGCGCGAACATCGACCGTCTTTCTATGCCTAATTTTACCACTACACGGCGTTCAAAGGCAAGAGCTAGTATTTCTATTGCATCAACTATCACCCTTGCACCTGCATCCGTCCACCACGATCATGGCGCGGCACGCGCCATCTCCCTCAAGGGGGGTGGTGGTATACAGTTGCGTGCGGACGCATCCGTGACGGCGCGACGCGCTGCCCAGATAGTACCTTCGGGATTTGCCCATCTCCTCTTTCTTAGTTACTATCCCGATATTGACGGTCATAGTTTTCTTCTGGGGCTGTCGCCCCCTTAGCACAGTTTCCTTTTTGGGGTCTGGGGGCAAAGCCCCCAGACTATCTTAATCTAATACTGGGGGCAAAGCCCCCAACCCCCAGTATTAGATTAAGATAGGGAAAAATAGAAGAATCCAGTATTTATGCGGCTTTCCAGCTTTTCATTGCGACAGAACCTGTCGTTTATTGCGACAGGTTCTGTCGCAATGTCTTTATTTACGAAAAAATCTTATATATAATTTGTCATATATTACGACTTGACACTATTATATTTTGTCGTTATAATAAACAGTGAAAGTCATATATTACGACAAGTACAAGAATGAAGGTGGCATAAATGGCGAAAAGAAGAGACGTGAAAAGGTACAGAGAAAACCCCTGGATAGAAAAAGCTGCTATACAAACTGTTGTCGGAAATCGTATCATTACGGCAAAGGGGAACGATGATAAAAAGTTTATAGTATCACCAGACACGGGCGAAATTGAAGGATTTACAGGCTTTTATACACGGCAAGAAGTAGATAAAACCCACTTCCTGAAGCTCTATGCAGACGGC
>JAZQGH010000003.1:0-2521 GCA_045539925.1 Acutalibacteraceae bacterium
TTTGATATAAAACCCAGAGTCCCGTAGGCGAAGGTAGCATATGTCTACCCATCTGAGTATGATCTGGTCTGAATGAAAGGACTTGAACCTTCGGCCTCTACCACCCCAAGGTAGCGCTCTAGCCAAACTGAGCTACATCCAGATATTATGTGGTCCGAGTGGTGGGACTCAAACCCACGGCCTCGTGATCCCAAATCACGCGCTCTAATCAAACTGAGCTACACCCGGAAATAAAAATGGTCGGGATAGGTGGGTTCGAACCACCGACCTTGCGATTATCAGTCGCACGCTCTGACCAACTGAGCTATATCCCGATATAACAAGGCTCAAGCTTTTCTAAAGAAGCGGGAATCCAACCCGCGATTTTTCCGGTTGAGGGAAATGTCCTAGCATTAGACTATTCTTCTAAGCGAAGTTTGCTGTAAGAGCCTTTAATATAAAGAACTATATCCGATAGTTCCTTTACTTGTATATATATTATAACAAATTTTTTGGAATTTGTCAAATTGTCGTTGTGGGCCGCCTCAACCACAACAACGAGCCCGCCTAATCCGATCCTAATGGGCCCATCCCCGTATCCATCTTCGCAGTCATCTGCAGGGGCGATGGAGCACCCCTCTGGTAGGGCGTAAGGGAGTCGAACCCCTATCTTACGGTTCGTAGCCGCATACTCTGTCCATTGAGCTAACGCCCCATGTGGTACGCCAGGAGGGACTCAAACCCCCGACCTACCGGGTAGAAGCCGGATGCTCTATTCACTGAGCTACTGGCGCATATAATTACTGGGAATTATGTAATCTCCTCAATCTGCGCTGAAGTTTTCTGATAATCTTACCATTTTCACGGCCAGTGCGACCCTGCAACAGTGCGATGCGGTTTTCCAGAGCTAAAATCTCTACCATTGTCGTTTCCTCCTGGATGGTTTTTTATAGTCTAGACAGATAAAACATAAACATTCTTAAACCCAAAATAAGCGTTTTTTGTTAGTAATAAATTGCTGTGTCTGTCTAATATGTTATTTCAATCCCTTACTCCCTCGAGAGTAAGTGGGTAATTGACGATCGCAATTAGGGCAAATCCAACGGAGATTTTCTAAACGATTATCTCCATTTACTCCGTTAATATGATCTAATGTAAAAACAAGCGGCTTACCTTGCCAGTCTTCAATACCACATAAAGCACATTTATATGGAGTGTAGTTGCCCTTGTAATACCACTCACGCAATACTTTTTGAGTGGCTGTAGAATTTTCGCAAAATACATTTTCTTCTGTGCGAGTTATCGCATGACGCTCTTGGAAATGAGATGTATCAATTCCATAATTCTCAATGCGTTTTTGAACTGTTTTATAAGTATTGCCTCCTTTGGAAGCATATCCCAATAAAATTACTAACTCTTTATAAGAATTGCTTTGCTATACGAGTTTTTCCAACTCTTCTTTGGTAAATTTATCGACTAATGCCATAAAATTCACGCTCCTTTCATATTTATATGAAAATTTGAGCGACAGATTTGTAGGCTTTCGTCCAAAAAATTTATTGGGGTGACCGATGGGATTTGAACCCATGACCTTCTGGGCCACAACCAGACGTTCTAAACCAACTGAACTACGGCCACATGGAGCGGCTGACGGGGTTCGAACCCGCGACCTTCTGAATGGCAATCAGATGCTCTACCAACTGAGCCACAGCCGCATATGGTGGTCTTATGAGCCGGTGCCGTCCCTGGCACCCTATTTGGCTATTATCTTTATACGCCTATGGGGACTGACCCATAAGACACTGGTGCGGGCTAACGGGATCGAACCGCTGACCTCATGCTTGTAAGGCACGCGCTCTAACCAGCTGAGCTAAGCCCGCATATGAGTGTTTTCTTTCAGATTTCTCCTACGCCGTTGGGTGGGGACCACACAACCCTTGGTTAGACTCCACAGTGCACCCAAAACGGCCGGGACACATTGCTTCAACGTCGCGACAGACTATCTTGTAGCTGTCTAGAATGTTTTTGCGCTGTCACACATTATCATTCGCAAAATGGACTGCTTCACTTCCTTATCCATCGCTTATTAGAAGGGGACCGTTTAGACAGTTAAGCCTGGAGGCCCGAGTCGGATTCGAACCGACGACCTACGCATTACTAGTGCGTTGCTCTGGCCAGCTGAGCTATCGGGCCATTAGAGAGGGTTTGTTTACTAACTGGTAACCGCATTGAGGTAACGACTGCTCAAGTGTTACGAGTGTTCGACTTTTAGGAACAGTTCGTTACTCTGTCCTTATGGGGAAAACCTTCGAACCCCATTGATGGTTTCAATGCCTTGGCGAACGCATCATACCAAAGCCTACGGAGTTACCAAAAACCGAGCGGTGATCAGCCGCATACTGGCGGAGGAGACAGGACTCGAACCTGCACAGGCTTTCACCTGAACGGTTTTCTAGACCGTGGCAGTACCAATTATGCTTACTCCTCCATATAAGATCGGAGACTTTGGCCTATGTGGTCTCCAAAGTGTCTTATACGCAAT
>JAZQGH010000004.1:0-4565 GCA_045539925.1 Acutalibacteraceae bacterium
AGCCTGTCAATTGACAGGCTCCGAGTGCTAATTTCGCGTGTGTTCATTTTTTTATTACGCAAGTTCCTGAGCCGCAACCCAAGCGTCATACTCCTTCTGCACAACCTCAAGGACTGCCTTGCGGTCAGCCAGAGTTGCCTGTGCTTTAGCGAGTGACTCCTCGGCCTTGATAACAAGCTCCTGTGCCTTCTTAAGTTTGTCTTCCGGAGTAGAAGGCACCTTGTTCTCAGCTTTTTCGCGGCGAGCAACAGCCTTAGCATTCATTTCAGCGCCAACCTCATCGAAGTCAGCTTCTATTGTGATGGCAGCCGTAGATACCTTGTGAACGGTCTTTGCTGCCTCTGGGTCAACCTCTGTAGGAGTAGGGACTGAGATGCGATAGAGCACCGAGCTCACTCTCTTGTCAGGCACGATTGCCACGATACGTCCTACAGTGCCGTCCTCAAGGGTTACCAGCTTACCGATGTTAGCGACAGCGGCATTGATTGCTTCCTTCATGCTCTCTTCTGTCCAGGCTTCCTTTGAAGCTCTTGGACTTCTGCGACCTGCAAGCTCGACTGTCTCGTCGAAAATCCTAAGGAGGTTGCTGTCGAAAGCCTTCACACAAGTCTTGCCTGAGTCAAGCTTGATGTTGTAGAAGACCTGAGCTGCGCGCTTGTCTCCACGAACTGCGACGATAACGCCGTCTACCCATTCAGGCATGTTGAACGGCATGACCTGACACTTGTGGCCGACGTTCACCTTGCACTCTTCTGCAAGCTTCATAACCTCTTCCTCTGAGCGTCTTGCCTTAGGAGTCTTGCCGCCATTCTCAGCAGCTTTTTCGTAGAGCTCCTCATTCTCTGGCTCAGGGTCCGGTCCTACGTAGCCCTGTCCCTTAGGGAGTTCAGCCTGTGCTCTTGCGTCAAGCACTTCCTGGATTGCTGCCTTGTCTTCGTCAGATGCTGTCTCATACAGAGCGTTCAACTTCTTAGTTGTCATCTTGGTAAAATCTTTTGTTGCCATAGCTTTTTGTTGTTAAATGTGTTAATGATTAATTGATACTGCGAATATACGCATTATTTTTTAATTGTGAAAACTTTTTTTACAAATTTTTTGAAAAACTTCTTTTGTTACTAATAATCGTCTTTTGTCAGGACCTGACCCTCAGCACAACTTGCGCATATTTTGAGGTATTCTATAGCTGCCCAGGAATTGACCCTGACCGTAATTGTATAGTCGTCAATGGCTGTTACTTCCATTATATTGCTATACATAGCCTCTATGCGTTGCTTCATGACTTGGGTTACACCTGCTTTCCTATACTCTACCCAGACTGTGTGGTCTTTTATTGGTGTTGTGTGTATTATCGGCATCGGCGACCTCTCCTCTTAAAAGTCAAAATGATTTCTATATTAAGTATGAGCAAGTGCATGTCTATTGAACATGTGGACACTTCAGCTGCAAGGGCTATGCCCCAAACTCCAGATTTACATACGTCGATTTTCATGGTCGTGTTCTCCTATTATTTAGTACAAATTATCTCTGCGATGTTTTTCAAGTTTACGGCTTCTACAAGGCTAAGATGCTCGGTTACTATTATGTGTGAGTTGTCAGTGTCGAGTGGCTCCCACTCGAGCTCCAGCGCATCAAAGATTTTTGCGAGCTTGTCTCCTTCCTTGGGAGACTGCATAAAGCTAAGCTCTGAGATAATTACATTCATATTTGTTTTGGGTTTGTTTTACAAAGGTAAGAATAATTTTTGAAAAATGAAAATTTATTTTTGCTTGTGCCGTTTTTTGGCACATCCTTCCCCGAAGGTCGCCCTGTATAGAGCCTTGATATCATGAATGATTTGACCCAAGAAAGCCACTATAAGAATGAGCATGGCTATGACCATGATGCCATGGGTGATATATTGTGAGATTGTCTGTATCATGCCAATGCCTCCCTTATAAAGTCAGCTGCTCCTGACGGGCCCCAGCCTTCCCATGCTCGGGCTATCTGCTCAGCCTTAGGCTCGAGTTTAGCCACGACCTCCTGCAGAGCCTTATCGCTTTTGCGCTTGAGCTCCTTGACACAGAACTTTGTGCCGCTGAAAGCCGTATAACTTTCCATCTGATAGCCTCCAGGCCTATCCTCAAGGGTCACGGGACTAACTGACACATAGACCCCTCGTGGCTCTTCCTTATAGGTAAAGTAGTTGTACCCGCCCTTCTCATAGCGGACCTCTATTTTGAGGTGTGTTGCGTCTGGTACGCGATTTGTTGCAATGTACTTTTTCATGTTATTCTACTTTTAAGATTATCGGATTGCGTTTGATAAAGATTGCGGCGTGTATCAAGCCGTCAAGGTAGTGCGCGGCCTCCCAGCCCGATAGCCCATGCTGGGCAATAACGCTACTATATTGGCGTTTAGTTATCGGGTCAATGCACACGAGGTTGTAACACTGAAAGCCTCTTTGCAAGGTTAAGCCCGGATTGGGCTGATACATCGAGTTGAAAGTCGCTACCTTCTCCTCAAGGATTTTTCTTGTCATTCTCATAGCTATTTTGTTTTTATTGTATTCCAAACTCCTTCATTAAATTTGCCGCCAGGTCATATACATCCAAGCCTAATATTTTGGCGTCTTCCCAGGTCTCGGCATCGAGATGGTCGTCTGGGTGGTAGTTTATGCCATGCAAGCCTATGCCGAAGGCTATTTTTGCCAGGACCTGCTGCTTACTTATCTCCCTCTTCGGTCTAATCGGACAAAGGGCGGTCAGCTCATTTAATTGGTCCTGTGTCAAAGAGTGGTATGTTTCAATATAGTAATCATACGGACCTTCGAGCTCTACATCTTGACCTGAGATTGCTATATCTCCGCCCGTTATCGGCCTAAGGTAGTCGAGCGCTTTATTAAACTCTACCACGTTGTCAAAAAAGCACTTTACACAAATTTCCATAATGTTTTTAGTTTTATATCAATTAGAGCCAGATTACGGCGGCTGGCTATTCCGCATAGACCTCTTGGCTCCTGTTAGAGGGGAGCCAGATAAGGCTGAGATTGATTGTTCAGATTTGAGCCTGGTCAGGTTTGAGCCTACTTGCCTACTACCGAATTTGAGGCACGTAGGTTTTTAGGTGTGCCGTTTTAAGGCACAAGTCTAATATGGCTCGACAGCCTCAAAGGTTATGCTCCGAACACAGCACATAGGCACATAGGCATCCAGCCAGTTGCAGTCATAGTCTATTGTGCCGTCTAAGTCTGCCACTACCTGGCATATTTCTCCTATCGGCATATGGAGACTATCGGCTGCAAAGTGTAGCATGTCTCGCTTATTCCCTTCTCGGTCTCGCTTCTCGCCAATCCATACATGTTCTGAGTACCCCTTAAAAATGATTTCTTTCCCGTTAGGGTCTTTGCCTCTAAGGCTAAATTCTGCGCAATAAACATCCATAATATAGTACTCTTATTTTAATTTTGAACTACTGACAATATAGTCATAACACATGTGAAAACTGTAAGCGCTATCATACTTGCCACCTATTTTAATATGTTTCTATTATTCTCTTTTTATTAGGTTTGGTCTCATACTTGAGTGTTACAGTCATAATATAATACTTTTAGAATTGTCCGGCTACCCAACTATCATGCAAATAGGTGCCTTTTTCATTCCAAACTGATATTTTATCGAAGACCAAACAATCCTTGTCAGTAAAACCTTGATAGGCTATTACTCTATATAGCATGTCTACGTCAACGGTCAGCTCTAAGGCCTTTTGTAGGTCATCCGTATAGGCTGTCAGGCTTATATCTTCGTCGTCGTCTTTTATAAGCTTGACATCTTTAAAAATATCCTTGCGCGCAGCAATGCGTTCCAAATGTGCGTGCTCTTCTGGGGTAAATTCTTCAGCAATTGAAAAATCAAGATAGTAAATCATAACTTTATAAATTTAATGGGTTTATACTAGTACCCACAGGGAGAATCGAACTCCCCCGGCTCATGCCTTTGAGCCTACCTGGCACTATCGTGCCAATCCCGGCTGGGTATCGCAGGGACTTCCACCTGCACTATTGCCCCTATTAGTCACCGTCTCCGATGACTCCGAAGCTTCCAACCTACTTGGCTAGGATTTTTCAGGTTGTTTTCCAAGTATTTCAAAGAGCGTTTTTTTTGGTCGATGACCTATTTTGTCAAATCTATGCATGACGTCCCACCTATTAGGTTCTCAATCGGTTGACCTTCCTGGGGAATTGGTGTGTATTCTATAGGGCACAGCCGAGCTACAATATAAAGCGCAACAGCTATAAGGGCTGGGAGCCAAAATCCTACGTGTTTTGTGATGATTTTAATTGTTTTCATTTTGTGATGATTTTAATTGTTTTCATTTTTACTTCCTTTTTGTTATTACAAAGATAAGAATAATTTTTGAAACTAAAAAATTTTTTTCAACTTTTTTATAAGTTTTTTTCTTTCAGGTTTCAATGAACTTTCTTTCTTTTTGTTATTACAAAGATAAGAATAATTTTTGAAACTAAAAAATTTTTTTCAACTTTTTTATAAGTTTTTTTCTTTCAGGTTTCAATGAACTTTCTTTCTTTT
>JAZQGH010000005.1:0-1588 GCA_045539925.1 Acutalibacteraceae bacterium
GTTAGCAGAGAGATAAACATCTGCACCGACATAAGACTGTTCTACCGTTACCGTGCCGCCCTTGTTAAAGGCAATAATTGCACCAACGTTACTTCTGTAGTTAATATACGCACAGTCTATACCAAGGTTTTTAACCGTTACTGTGCCAGAATTTACAGCAGGAATAAGTCCTACACCCTGTGTGAGGCCGCCATTTGCCTTCTTCTCTGCCGTATCGTTATAGTAAAGTCCGTAAACTGTATGTCCGTCTCCGTCAAGAGTTCCGCTGAAGGCGGTAACTCCCGAAGCATCAAACCAAGAATTGGGTGTGTATTTTGCCACAGCCTCACCTGTGAGCCAGTTTACACCGTCTTCCTTATTAAGGTAAACGTCGTCTGTAAGCTTATAGTATTTGCCCTCGCCACCGTTTTTGATAACATAGGCAAGCATATAAGCGTCTTCTATCTCATAAGGAGCCCCGGGTGTACCGTCGCCCTTAATAGGTGCATAGGTGTTTTTACCGTCCCAGTATTTGTTCTGGTCGCCTGTGGAAGCGGAGGCGAAGGTTTTAAGCATGGGATAGGTTGTGGTTGCGGTATACTTATCGCCGAGGCCCGACATTTTATCGGGATTTGTAAGAGCATCCATACCCTGCATGTTTTCGGCAGTGATAAGTTTGACCTTTGCCTGACCGCTTTCTGTACGCTGGGTTACATAAACATTTTCAAGCGTATTAGGGATGTTCTTTGTTTTAGTAGTGAGACCGCCCTTTGCATTGTAGCAGTTTCTGAGGACGCTCTCGGCGGGACCGTAAAAATCACCGTAAAGTCCCACATAGCTGTTTGTAGCGGTAGGATTCAGGCTGACTGTGGTTGCAAGAGAGTAACTGTCGGTAAAGTTAATCTTACCGCTGGATCCTGCAACAAAAGCGCCAGCAAGGTGACCCTTTAAGGTGACATTTTCACCCACATAGCTGTTTTCTACATTGACGGTACCCTTTGAGTTGCCTCCAAAGAAACCGCCTGCAGACTGTTTGGTGCTGATATATGCGTTATCAATACCGAGGTTTTTAACGGTTGCGATGCTGTTTTCCTTTACGTAAGGAATAAGCGCACACCCGTTGAAGCTATATTTTACCGTACCTGTTTGGTTGTAATACAGACCGTAAATAATATGACCGTCACCGTCGATAGTGCCCTTAAAGTCGGGAGCATCGCTCTGATGCAGCCACTTATTAGGGGTGTAGCCTGTATCTGCCTCTCCTGTCGACCAATTCATCTTTACAGGGTCGTTTAAATAGATATTGTGGGTGAGTCTATAGAACGCGCCTGCCTCACCGCCTGTCTTTATAACGCTATAAAGCTGACTGCCGTTTTCGATAATATAGGGGTTGGTTTCACTGCCGTCACCTGTTTCGGGTGCGGTTTCACTGCCGTCCCAGAGCTTTTCGCCCGACTCTGTACGCAGGAAGACGCGGAGAATGGGGAAACTGTCGGTAAGCATAAACGCATCTGAGTTTTTAAGCAGGGTCATATATCTTTCGGTCTTTTCAACCTGACTGTTATCGTTTTTATCTACAGACTCATTAAAGGCGTTTTTACCCTTCATA
>JAZQGH010000006.1:0-1558 GCA_045539925.1 Acutalibacteraceae bacterium
TCATCGCGCGGAACAATGAACCGCTTTCCGATCCTGACAGAAGGAAATCCTTTTTCGTGCATCAGCTCGTAAGCACTTGATACGCCAACGCCAAGAACCTTGGCGAGCAACTCCGCGTTTAAGAACAACGGGAGATCTTCATAACTTTGGTAATTCGAATTTTTCATATTGTGGTATCCTCTACTTTCTTGTTTTTCATTTTTATTTTTCGTGGTTGTTTTTTGAATTGCGATTTTGATTTCATTTGTTTTTCTCCTTTCTTTTTCTTCTGACTTGTAAGCTTCGTAATCATAATTGATCACCTCCTTATTGACATGTAACACACACTTTTCGCGGTTGATTAAAATATTCTCTCAATAGGGAGAGAATGAGAATGGCGTTTTTTACACCCCTCTCCGCAAAAATTCACAGATTATTTTCATTTCACCTCAAGTGATAGATAACGAGAACAGCGTTTTTATAAGGTTTGAGGAAAAATAAAAAGCCGCTACATTCAGAACACCACAAAAATAGATATCCGATAAGATACTGTCAGATAATTTTTGTGTGCTCGCTATGTAACGGCTTTCGCCAAGTGCATGCACTTTTTTAAGATAATATTTAGTTGTATGAATAATATGTTTTTGGCAAATACTACTATGGGATAGTGCTGCCATTTATGTTTGGAGCATGATTATACCATAAGTTTTCCAATTTGTCAAGGCACCTGTCACCATGGCAGGTGGGGGCTGTTTTTATCCTCTTAATTCGAACCCAAAGACAGTTCAACGAAGGCAGCCTTGAAATCCGATTGTCCAAACCTCTTTTGGGGTTCGAATATATGCTTTTTGCTTGAACTATTCATATTTTTGTGGTATAATGTATCTACAAGCCTCGGCTTGAATATTTTTATCGGAGTGTGCTGTTTGAAAAACACCAACCTTTTGGAGATTGTACTGTAAACGAGAGGTTTGCAAATACATTCTCGGCATTCCTCTCGTGCCTGAGCGTCAACAGATATGAAAGGATTAAAAAATGAACAATTTGACGATACGTTTAGAAACCGAAAAAGATTACAGAACAGTAGAAGAACTTACACGCGAGGCGTTTTGGAATGTCTACAAGCCGGGCGCGGACGAACATTATTTCGTCCATACGATGCGCTCGCATCCCGACTTTATTCCCGAGCTTGCATTCGTGCTTGAGAAGGACGGCGAGATCGTCGGCAACATTATGTACACGAAGGCTTGGCTTGAGGACGAGAACGGTGAGCGCAAGGAGATACTTTCCTTCGGGCCGCTTTGCGTTGCTCCTGAATATCAAAGGCAGAAGCTCGGAAAGTTGCTGATCGAGCATTCCTTTGAGGTAGCACGCAAGATGGGCTACGATGTAAACATCAATTTCGGCAATCCGGGCAACTATGTCAGCCGTGGTTTCGTAAGTTGCAAAAAGAAGAACGCCAGCTTTGTTGTAGACGGCAATTTCCCTACGGCACTTCTCGTTTGCGAGCTTGTGCCGAACGCGCTTGACGGCAGAAAGTGGATGTACATTCCATCTACCGCCGCCGACTGCTGTGAGG
>JAZQGH010000007.1:0-121466 GCA_045539925.1 Acutalibacteraceae bacterium
TGGACAATATCTCTTGTTTTGTGTTATACTATTCATGGTGATTGAGTCCTCTCTGTTATTTTCTGTTGTAGCAAACTTATTTTAACAGAACTCAATCACTTTTTCTATTCTTTTGGTCTCACATCTATTGTAACGCTACAAAAATTTTTCTTGTCAAACCTTAAAAATATGATGACAAGCGGGCATTTATTTGTTATAATAATATAAATATAAATATTATGGGGTTTTATTCTTATATGAAACTACTTGCAATCGACGGAAACAGTATAATAAACCGCGCCTTTTACGGCATTAAGCTGCTGACCACCAAGGACGGCAGATTTACCAATGCCGTATACGGCTTTATAACCATTTTAAACCGCCTGCGCGAGGCAGAAGAGCCCGACGGTATTGCGGTCGCCTTTGATGTTAAAAAGCCTACCTTCCGTCACGAAAAATATGCCGAATATAAGGCAGGCAGACACGCCACCCCGCCCGAGCTTTTAGAGCAGTTCGCCCCCCTTAAAGAGTGGCTTCGCGCTATGGGCTACACCGTAATTGAGTGCGAGGGCTTTGAGGCCGACGATATTTTAGGCACACTTGCAACCCTTTGCGAAAATACAGGAAACCAGTGTGTTATAGCCACAGGAGATAAAGATTCTCTGCAGCTTATCAGTGCCAGTGTAAAGGTAGTGCTCTCGGCTACTCGTATGGGTGCTCCCGAAATAATAAGCTATGATAAGACGGCACTTTTTGAAAAATACGGTCTTACTCCCGAGCAGATGATAGAGCTTAAAGCCCTGATGGGTGACTCCTCCGACAACATACCAGGTGTTGCAGGGGTAGGCGAAAAGACGGCTACCGACCTTATTTCCCGTTTTGGAAGCATCGACTATATTTACGAGCACTTAGACGAGCTTGACATCAAGGCGGGTGTTAAGGCTAAGCTCGAGGCGGGAAAAGAATCGGCATTTTTCAGCCGCTGGCTTGGAACTATCTGCCGTACTGCCCCCATCGACAACGACCCCGAAAGCTACAGGAATAAAGTGCGTGACGATGCGGCGGTTGCCGAGCTTATGACCTCTCTTGAATTCTTTAAGCTTATGGAAAAAATGGGCATATCCCCCACAGCGGTAAAAAAATCAGATACACCTACTGAGGCTAAAATATTCACCGAGGTTTCGGCAGAAGAATTTTCTGCTCGGTCAAAAGACACCCTTTATATGGTTTCGTCTGAAAATGGATTTGGCGTCTGCAGTGGAAATCTTTGCGCAGAAATCTCAAAAGAAGAGGGTTTTGCCCTTATCGGCAACAAAAACATTGCCAAGGGCTACTATGACTATAAAAATATATACAAATTTGCCGTTTCTAATGGAGTTTATCCCGAAAACGCGGTTTTTGACAGTATGCTTGCGGGATATGTTTGCAACCCCTCTGCAAGTTCCTACGATATAGAGCGTCTTGCGGCTGAATACAGTGCCGATGCACAAATAGAAACCGAAAACGAGGCTGTTCGTCTTGCGGCTTTAAACGCTCAGGTCTCAAAGGCACTTGAAACCGAGCTTGAAAAGACCGAGCAGGATAAACTGTTTTACGATATTGAACTGCCCCTTGCGGCAGTGCTTGGCGATATGGAGCTTGCAGGCGTACTGATAGACGCTGAGGCTCTCAAAACACACGGTATTCTTCTCTCTGAGCGTATAGAGACCCTCGAAAAGGAAATATATGACCTTATCGGATATGAGCTTAACCTCAATTCTCCCAAGCAGCTGGGAGTGGCACTTTTTGAGCATTTAGGTCTTCCCTGCAAGAAAAAGACCAAAAGCGGTTACTCTACTAACGCAGAAGTTCTTGAAGAACTGAGAGATCAGCACCCTGCAGTTGCCCTTATTCTTAAATACCGCGGACTCGCAAAGCTTAAGTCTACCTACTGCGACTCCCTGGTTCAGTCGGTAGCGGCAGACGGAAGAATACACTCCACCTTTAACCAAACCGAGACGAGAACGGGACGAATCAGCTCCTTAGAGCCTAATTTACAGAACATTCCCGTTCGCACCGACGAGGGCAAGGTTTTCAGAAAATTCTTTATTTCGGATGAGGGTAAGACCCTTATAGATGCCGACTATTCCCAGATAGAGCTCCGTGTACTTGCTCACATGGCAAACGACCCTGTTATGTGTAAGGCTTTCTCCTCGGGTGCGGATATACACACCTCTACAGCGGCTCAGGTCTTCGGTATGCCGATAGAGATGGTCACCCCCATAATGAGAAGCCGCGCCAAGGCAGTAAACTTTGGTATAGTATACGGTATCGGCGCCTTTTCCCTTGCAAAGGATATTGGTGTTTCGAACAAGGAAGCCCGCGACTATATCGTGAGCTATCTTAACACCTTTAAGGGTGTTGACCGCTTTATGAACCAAAGCATTGAAAATGCAAAAGAAAAGGGCTATGTTACCACCCTTTTCGGCAGAAGACGCTATCTGCCTGAGCTTAGCTCCTCCAATCATATGCTCCGTTCCTTTGGAGAAAGGGTTGCGAGAAATGCACCTATTCAGGGAACGGCGGCAGATATTATAAAAATTGCAATGGTAAATGTTTTTGCACGACTTAAAGCCGAACAGCTTGACGCAAGACTTATTCTTCAGGTACACGATGAGCTTATTATAGAGGCAGCTGACGAGTCTGCCGACAAGGCGGCACAAATCCTGAGGGAAGAAATGGAAAATGCCGTTAAAATGGCGGTGGCACTTACCGTTGACGTAAACACAGGCAAAAGCTGGTACGAGGCGAAAGACTGATGAAAAGAATAGTTTTTGTTTGCACAGGAAACACCTGCCGCAGTCCTATGGCAGAGGGTTACCTTAAATCGAAAAAGAATAAGGGTTATGAAATAATCAGCCGCGGAATTGCCGCAGACGGCTCTCCCGTTTCCCAAAACAGCAGTGTCGCTATGCTGGAAAAAGGCATCGACATAACCTCCCATATATCGAAACAGATGTCCTATGAGGATGCAGAAAAGGCAGATGTTATTGTTTGTATGTCCTCATCTCATCTTGATGTTTTAGAGGGTCTTGGTATAGACAAGCTCAAATGCTGTGTGCTCGGCGTTCCCGACCCGTTCGGCGGTGACATTGACACCTACCGTCGTTGCCGCGACAGTATTTTTGAGGCGGTAGATGAGCTTATAGAGGACGGCGTATTATGATAAGAAGCTTTAAAGAGGGAGACGAGGTCTTTCTTGCCGCTTTAGAACAGGAATGCTTTTCCGAGCCTTGGAGCAGACAGTCTTTTCTGGAGTCCTTTGCTAACGGGACGGTATTTCTTCTTTTTACCGAGGGCGAAAAGGTGCTGGGTTACGCAGGTATCCAGACCGTTCTTGACGAGGGCTATATAACCAACATCGCGGTCACCGCAGATGCCCGAAGAAGGGGTGTAGGCAAGGCTCTGATAGACGGTCTTAAAGCAGTGGCTGAGGAAAAAGCACTCAGCTTTATAACCCTTGAAGTGCGCAAATCAAACATACCCGCCATATCCCTTTACGAAAAAACGGGCTTTAAAAATATGGGAATCAGAAAAAACTTTTACAGCGCACCCACAGAGGATGCGATAATTATGACATTAGAAGGTTTTTAAAATGCTTATTTTAGCTATTGAATCCTCCTGCGACGAGACCGCCGCAGCGGTAACCGAAGGAAGACGTGTGCTCTCCTCGGTCATTAACACGCAGGTTGAAGAACATAAAAAATACGGCGGTGTTGTTCCCGAGATAGCCTCGAGAAGACACTGTGAAAACATTTCGGCAGTTGTAGAAAAGGCTCTTTCTGATGCTAACAAAACCTATGCCGACATAGACGCTGTTGCAGTCACCTTTGCCCCTGGGCTGATAGGTGCTCTGCTTGTGGGAGTAAACTTTGCTAAGGGCCTTGCAATGAGCCTTGGCGTACCCCTTATCCCTGTACATCATCTCCGCTCTCACATTGCGGCAAACTATATAGACAACGAAGAACTAAAGCCCCCCTTTTTATGCCTTACGGTATCGGGCGGAAACTCGGTGATAACAGATGTTCTGGATTATACCGATTTTCATATAATCGGCGGCACCCGTGACGATGCTGCAGGCGAATGCTTCGACAAGGCGGCTCGCGCAATGGGTCTGCCCTACCCAGGGGGAGTAAATCTCGACAAAATAGCAACTACCGCCGACCTTAAAAAATATCCCCTGCCAAAGCCACGGGTTGACGGCAGTGTTTATGACTTTTCGTTTTCGGGACTTAAGACCGCGGTTATAAACACACTCCACAACGCTTCCCAAAAGGGTGAAGATGTTGATATACCTGTTCTCGCAGCCACCGTAAGACAAAGGGTTTGCGATATGCTTATTGACAACACCTTACTTGCTCTGAAAGAAACCAAAAGGACTACTCTCGTGCTTGCGGGGGGAGTTTCTGCCAACAGTGAGCTGAGAGATCGTCTTAAAAGCGAATGCGAAAAGAGAAATATCAAATTTTTCCGACCCGAGCTTAAATATTGCGGTGACAATGCGGCAATGGTGGGTGTGCAGGCGGCATACGAGATAGCCGCAGGCAACACTGCAGGACCTGAGCTTAACGCTACCGCTACACTACCTATTGACTACAGAAAATAATCTCTACCGAAAAGAGGATAAAATATATGTTATTTACAAGAGACATCGGTATCGACCTTGGTACCTCAAACACACTGGTTTATCAGAAAGGAAAGGGCATCATTCTCCGTGAGCCTTCAGTGGTGGCCTATGATGTGCGAAATGACGCAGTGCGCGCCGTTGGTACCGAGGCTAAGGAAATGATAGGCCGTACCCCCGGCTCTATCGTGGCTGTCCGCCCCTTAAAGCACGGTGTTATTGCCGACTATGATGTTACCGCCGCTATGCTTAAGCGGTTTATTAAGGAGTCCCTCAAGGGTTCTCTTATTTCGAGAGTGCGCGTTGTTATCTGCGTGCCTGCAGGCGTTACCGAGGTTGAGGTCCGCGCAGTTCACGGCGTACTTAAGCAGGCGGGTGCTACAGATATTGATATTATTGAAGAGCCCATGGCTGCGGCTGTAGGTGCGGGTCTCCACGTCTGGGATGCCAAGGGCTGTATGATAGCCGATATCGGAGGCGGCACAACCGAGGTTGCCGTAGTATCTCTCGGTGATATTGTTACCGCCCAGTCTATCCGTACCGCAGGAGACGACCTTGACGAGGCTATAATCGGATATATAAGAAAAAAATATAATCTGCTTATTGGTGAGCGCACCGCAGAGCAGGTCAAGCTCGAACTCGGCTCGGCTCTTCCTTACGAGGGTGAAAAGACGGTTGAAATAAAGGGACGAAACCTCCTTGACGGTCTGCCCAAGAATATTATCATCTCCTCTGAAGAGGTGCGTGAGGCTATGAAGGATACAGTAGCCGTTATTGTTGATGCTATTCGCACCACCCTTGAAAAAACTCCGCCCGAGCTTTCGGCAGACATAATCGAAAGCGGTATTGTGCTGACAGGCGGAAGTGCTATGCTCAGAGGTCTTCCCGAGCTTATAGAGCAGGAGACCAATATGCCCGTAACCATTGCCGAAAATCCCATTGACTGCGTAGTTGCAGGTGCCGCCAAGCGACTTGAGCCCGGCCACAGATTTGATAATTATGTTTTCCGCAGAGGAAAGCACTTCAGATAATCCTTTATACACTTAAATATAATTTCAGAAGGTGAAGCAGTTGCGTTTTTTTCTTCGCAGCAAACAGTTTAAAAAGACCTTACTGATAGTCGTGCTTGTTCTGACGGCGGCTATCACAGCAGGACTCATAGGCGGTTATATGGCGCCCCACGCAGGTATCGTGGGTTCTGTTATTGCACCCTTTCAGCGACTCGGCAGTGCCGTTAGTGAGGCATGGACCAATATGACCGACAACTTTAAAGCAGCAGCTAAGCTCAATGCCGAAAAGGAGCAGCTCGAAAAAGAGATAGCAGCTCTCCGCGAACAGCTTGTAGACTTTGAAACAGCCATTACCGAAAACGAGTTCTATAAAGACTATCTTGAAATAAAGGAGCTTAACCCCGATTTTAAGTTTTGCCCTGCTAAGATAATTTCCACCGACCCGAGTGATGTTTTCGGCGGTTTTACGGTAGGTGTCGGCTCTGCCCATGGGGTATCACTTTACGATCCCGTTATCACCGATGAGGGTCTTGTGGGATTTATATCACAGGTAGGCACCACCACCTCTAAGGTGACAACGGTGCTCAGCCCCGAGCTTACCTGCGGTGCATACGATTCGAGAACCAATGATTCGGGCGCTCTTTCGGGCAATACAGAGTTTGCCGCACAGGGCAACACCCGATTTTTCAACCTGCCCAGAACCTGCTCGGTTGCTGTAGGTGATATTATTGTCACTTCGGGCAACGGTATTTTCCCAGATAAGATGATAATCGGAACGGTAAGCGATATCGGAAACGACCCGATTTCCTCCTCTCTCTACGCGACCGTAACCCCTGCTATAGATTTTGAAGAACTACGCAGTGTTATGGTAATAACCGAGTTTGCAGGTCAGGGTAATTCTCTTATAGATTAGGATAGGGCAAGATATGAATACAAAACGCAGACGTTTTATCTCAGTGTTTATCAATATATTGCTGCTGCTTTCGGTTTTTCTTATGCATTACGGCGGAATAACACTGGCAATCGGCGAAGCAGTACCTGTTATCCTGATACCGCTCGCCCTGTCCATTGCCGTTTGCCACAACGAAAATGCAGGACTTCTTGCGGGATTTTTTGCAGGAGCACTTATGGACAGTGCCGCAGCCGATACATCTCTTTTTAACACTGTTTTTATGGTTATTGGCTGTGCGGTGTGCGGCATATTATCCGCAAGATTTTTTAACCGAAACCTAAAGGCTGTTATCTGCCTCTCGGCAGGACTTTCCTTTGGATATTTCTTTGCAAAGTATCTTATTTTCTTTGCTTTTAACTCGATTGCTGCAAGCTACGACTATTTTGTAGGTTACCTTATCCCCTCGGCTGTTTATACTGCCCTCTGGATAATACCATTTTATTTTTTACAGAAAAAACTAAGTGCTTTATAGCACAACAGAAACGGAGATTTAAAATTGCCCTTTAAAAAGAAACCCCGAAAACGGTTATCCGTTTTATCGGTAATGATGGCGATAGTCTTCCTGCTCTACACCTTTCAGGTTTTCTCCCTGCAGGTGTCGGATGCAGAAAAATATGTTGCTCAGGCTCAGGGAATCTCTTACCGAAAGGCCGTTATCAAGGCTCAGCGTGGAGAGATACTCGACTGTAACGGCAGAGAAATAGCCGTTAACCGAGAAGGCTATAATATCGTTTTTAACAAGGCTTATTTTGATATGAAAAAGGCAAACGACACCATTTTGCGTCTGTGTAGCCTTTTAACCTCAAAAAATACCGATTGGACCGATACCCTGCCTATGACAAAGGAGGCTCCCTACGGCTTTACACAGGACGGCAGTGCAGTCTCTTCCCTTAAATCCCATTTAGGTCTTGCCCACTATGCCACTGCCGAGCACTGCTTCGACGAAATGGTCGAAAGATATGAGCTTGAAGCCTACGACCAAGCTACAAAACGGCTTATAATGGGTGTGCGCTACTCCCTCGAAAGCTTCAACTTTTCTATATCCAACCCCTTTACCTTTTCTGAGGATGTATCTGACGAGATAATGCAGACTATACTCGAATCGGGTATGCTGCTGCAGGGCGTTACAATAAACGTCGTTCCCTTCCGCGAATATGTTGACGGCACCCTTGCCCCCCACCTTATCGGTACAGTAGGACCTATATACGCAGAGGAGTGGAAGACGCTTAAGGACAAGGGTTATAAGTTCGACGATAAGGTAGGCAAAAGCGGAATTGAAGCCCTTGCGGAAGAGCAGCTACACGGAACAGACGGTGAAATAACCTATAAAATTGACGCTAAGGGAAATATTCTGTCAAGTGAGATAACAAAACAGCCTATAGCAGGAAAGACGGTAATGCTCACCCTTGATAAAAGTATTCAGCTTTCCACACAGAATGCTCTGTCTACTGCGGTGCAAAGCCTTAAGAATACGGGAAGCGCTATAACAGGTGCCGCCGCGGTTATGATGAATGTTAAAACGGGAGGAGTTATTTCCAGCGCAAACTATCCCTCTTACAATCTCTCTACCTATTCAGAAGATTTCAACAAGCTCCTTGCCGACCCAGGTAAGCCCCTTAACGACAAGGCTTTTCAGGGAATCTATCCCCCAGGCTCTACCGTAAAGCCTATAGTTGCGGTTGCAGCACTTGAAAACAGTGTGCTACAGGCAGATGAGACGGTAGTTTGCGTTCACAAATACACAAAATACCGCGATTATCAGCCCAACTGTATGGGTACTCACGGCAGAATAGGACTGGAAAGAGCCCTCTCCCGCTCCTGCAACTACTTCTTCTTCGAAATGGGATACCGCCTCGGTCTTGACAACATAAACAAGTATTTCAAGCTGTTCGGTTTAGGTGTTAAAACGGGAGTTGATGTTCACGATTCTTCGGGACTTCTGGTAGAAAATGTAGATTCGGGTCTCGGAGGCAGTACCCTTCAGGCAGCCATCGGTCAGATGAACGCCTTTACCCCGCTTCAGCTTGCGGTATATGTTTCTACTATGGCAAATGAAGGCACACGCTATAAGGCGGCACTTATAGACAAAATTGTTTCTTATGATATAAGCAAGGTCTATGATGATGTTAAGCCCGAGACAGAAGAGGAGTTCACCATAGACGAAAATATTATAAACGCCGTAAAAGCGGGTATGCTTTCTGTTACCGAGGACGGTACGGGTGCCGCAACCTTTAAGAATTACAGTATAAAGGTAGGCGGTAAAACAGGTACCTCTCAGGTTGCAAACGGCGCAGACCATTCGGTATTTGTATGCTTTGCCCCCTTTGATAATCCCGAGGTCGCTCTGGCAATTGTGCTCGAGCACGGCTCTTCCTCAAGGACCTGCTCCTCGGTTGCCCGTTCTATGCTCGACGCCTACTTCTTCTCCGACCAGACTACGGTAGATATGACCAAACCCAATGAGGTTCTTGGTTAAATACTCGCAAATCTGATAGATTCGCTTTAAGACTTTAACACAATAAATTTTAGTTTGACAAAAAGCGACATATATGGTAAATTATTTCTTGTTAAAGTGAGGTTGACTCTATGGCAAAAGTGATCGCCGCAGTGGGCGGCAAGGGCGGTACAGGTAAATCTACCTGCAGTATCCAGCTATCCATTGCCCTTACAAAACAGGGGTTTCGTGTACTCCTTATAGATATGGACGAGGGTATGCGCTGTCTTGATATGCTTCTTGGAGTCAGCGAAAATTTGCTTTTCGACCTATCCGACGCGGTATCAGGCAGACCACTTGGCTCCTGCGCGATGCCTATCGCGAAATACAGCGGTCTTGACCTGTTAGCGGCACCGCCTCAAAAGGGTCTTGTTGACAGGGCTGCGTTTTCCGCCTTTCTTTCAGAGCTTGACCCCACGCTTTACGACTTTGTTGTTGCCGACCTGCCTGCAGGCACAGATAAGGAGCTTTATAAAAGCTTCCCAACCGATACCGATTTTCTTTGTGTCTGCAATCCCAATCCCGTTTCGGTAAGGGATGCTCAAGCGGTAGGCCGTCTGCTTCAGGATATTGGTCGCCGAGGCAGTCTTATAATAAACAAGTTTGAACGGTTTTATATAAAAAATCCTGTTTTTGATAATATTGATGATATAATAAACCAATCGGGTATGACCCTTATGGGTCTTGTTCCCCACAGTGAAGCCCTTTCTCTTGCCTTTTTAAATGGAAAATTTCCCACAAGAGGCAAGGTGGCAAAGGCATTCAGAAGAATAGCCAAACGGCTTTGCGGCAAAAATGTGCCGCTACCGAAATTAAAAAATATATAGCATTCCCCAAAAATGCGAAAGGAGTAAATCGATGAACATTGCAATTATTGCACACGACGCAAAAAAGGAACTTATGGTACAATTCTGCATAGCTTATTGCGGAATTTTAAGCCGACATACAATACTTGCTACGGGCGCCACAGGTAAAATGGTCTCAGAAGCAACGGGACTTAACATTATTACATTTTTAGGCGGCTCACACGGTGGCTCACAGCAGATAGCAGCCCGTATCGGTTGTGATGAGATCGATATGCTTCTTATGTTCCGCGACCCCCTCACAGCAAAGCCCGACGAGCCTGACGAGCATTCTCTGCTTCGTCTTTGCGACGTGCATCAGATTCCTGTTGCTACAAATATCGCTACCGCAGAGGTGCTTATCAGAGGACTTGACCGCGGCGATCTTGACTGGCGCGAATATATGCGCAACGAATAAATTTTACGGAGATTTAAACTACAATGGCAGAAATCAATAAGGCTCCCCGCGGCACGAACGACGTGCTGCCCGAGGATAGCTATAAATGGCAATTTGTTGAACAAAAGCTTATAGAGACCGCAGGTCTTTACGGCTTTAAGGAGACCCGTGTTCCTGTTTTCGAGCATACAGAGGTCTTTACAAAAAACGTTGGTGACACTACAGACGTTGTTCAGAAGGAGATGTACACCTTCACCGACAAGGGTGACCGAAGCATTACCCTCCGTCCCGAATTTACCGCAGGTGTTATCCGAAGCGTTATAGAGCATTCTATGACTGCGGCGGCTCTTCCTGTTAAGGTTTGTTACTGTGGCGGCTGCTACCGCTATGAAAAGCCTCAGGCAGGACGTCTTCGCGAGTTCCATCAGTTCGGTGCAGAGTGCATCGGTGCGGCTTCCCCTGCCGCCGACGCAGAGGTTATCGCTATGGCAAATCAGCTTCTGCGCGATGTAGGTGTACAGAAAATATCCCTTGAAATAAACTCCATCGGCTGTCCTACCTGCAGGGCTGAATATCATAAAGCTCTTAAAGAGTATTTCGAAAACCGCAAGGAGGAGCTTTGCGGCACCTGTAACGAGCGGCTTGACCGCAATCCTATGCGTATTCTGGACTGCAAATCTCCCGTTTGCGCAGATATAGCGAAGGATGCACCCGTTGTTATCGACTTTTTGTGCGACGAATGTCAGGCACATTTTGACGGAGTTAAAGCACGTCTTGATTCCGTTGGCATTTCTTATAAGGTAAATCCCCGAATTGTTCGCGGACTTGACTACTACACCCGCACGGTATTTGAATTTATTTCGGGCGATATTGGCGCGCAGGCTACCGTTTGTGGAGGAGGACGCTATGACGGACTCTTAGAACAGATGGGAAGTCAGCCTCAACCCGCTTTAGGCTTTGCAATGGGTATTGAGCGTCTTCTTATGGTGCTTGAAAATCAGGGAGCCGAGCTTCCCGCTCCCCGCCCCTGCGACCTTTATATCGCACCTATAGGCGATGCCGCCGCAATTAAGGCAGGTGTGCTTTGTGCTCAGCTTCGTGATGAGGGCTTTGAGGCACTTACAGATATTGTAGGCAGAGGTCTTAAGGCACAGATGCGCTATGCCAACAAGATTGGCGCCCGTTTCACCATAGTTCTGGGTGACAGTGAGCAGATAAGCGGCAAGGCTAAGCTAAAGTTTATGGAAAGCGGAGAAGAGCGTGAGATTGACATAAACAATCTGGCAGACGAGCTTTATAATGCAACATTCTCCGCCTTTACCGATAAAATCAATATATAAATACAAAAAAGCGAGACTTTATGGTTTTAACTGAAGTCTCGCTTTTGGTTTGTTAGATATCCCCGTTTGCAGGATTATCGAGGAGCCTGCCGTCCTCTGAAAATCTTGAACCGTGACAAGGGCAGTCCCATGAGTGCTCAACGCTGTTCCATTTAAGGGCGCAACCAAGATGCGGACAGCGTTTCGAGGTTGGTGTGAGCAGGTTTACTGTGCTTTCAAGTCCGTTTACAAGCAGTTGTGGCTTTAAAATGCTTCTTGACGGCGAAAACACCTTGGCATAATCGGGCTTTTTGTCAAGCAAAGTGTCGGTGAGCAGCCTTGCCGCCACCATAGAGGAGGTCATTCCCCATTTATTAAAGCCTGTTGCTACAAACAAATTCGGAGTGTTTGCCGAATACTGTCCGATGTAGGGAATAGAGTCGAGACTCATACAGTCCTGTGCTGCCCACTGTCCTACCTTATATGCCTTGGGGTAATGTACTGCGGCGAAATCGTGAAGCTCCCTATAATTTCCGCCTTTTTTGCCCGTTCGGTGTCCTCCGCCGCCAAGCAGTAACAAATCCTTATAACTTCTGAAGGAAAGACCCTTTTTGTCGTCATCAACATACATACCTTTGATTTTTTCAGTCCATTTAAGCGCAAGGACATAGGATCGGTGCTGATAAAGTTTTAAAAAGTAGCTGCCGTGCTTATTTATAAAGGGGAAATGGGTGGTGACGATCACCTTCTTTGCTGTAATTTTGCCTCTGCTGTGTATTGCAGTGGTGCCCTTCATTTCTTTTATAAAGGTATTTTCGTAGATATTAAGTCCCTTTGATATTCCGTTTATAAATTTTAAAGGGTGAAACTCCGCTTGATTTTTTACACAAACGCCCCCTACGGTAGATATCGGTAACGGCAGATGCTCATAAAATTCGGCAGAACAACCGATATTCTCAAGCGCTGTCATCTCCCGCTCAAGTTTTTTGCAGTCGGATACCGAGTACACAAAATTGTCCTGCAGTTTAAAGTCACAGTCTTTGCCCTCACAGAGCCTTTTAAAGGTTTCGAGTGCTTCTTTATTTGCCGCATAATACATTTGTGCCGCCTCGACACCGTAGGACTTTACTATCTTATGATAGCACAGTCCGTGCTGAAGGGTTATTTTAGCGGTGGTGTTTCCAGTCACCCCCGAGCATATACGGTCCTTTTCTACAAGAATACAGTCAACCCCTGCTTTTTTAAGCAAATATACTGTCAGAACACCCGCCATTCCTCCGCCGATTATCAGTACATCTGTCTTTTTATCCTCCATAAGCGTGGGGAATTTCTCTGTACGAGTGTTATTCTGCCATATTGATTTGTTTTCGCACATATTCTTGCCTCTTTTTCCTTTTAAGGTTAGTATTATAATTTTCATGCAAGGTGCAATTTATACCCGAAACAGCAAAAAGCCTCATTGTTTCCAGAGCGATGTGGCTTTTTGTGTTATATGTAAATTTAAGGGATATATCTTCGCATCTAATCATACACTTGTTATGTAACAATTAAAGGAGGAGTTATTTATGAATCCATTTACCCACCGTCCGTCACCCATTATGGAGGGCTACAAAAACTTTAAGGAGATGTACCCGAAACCCTATGATAAAAACACCGTAGATCCGTATACCAAATGCAGAATAATACTTATGAACGGCACAGAGTTCGAAGCCAACTGGTTTTCTCATCAGTTTTCCCGCCACGTTACCAATAACGACCTGAGAAGGGAGCTTGCCCTTACCCGAGCGGTAGAAAAACAGCAGCAGCTTAAAATTTCTCTGCTTAAGCCCTGCAACGAATCACCTCTTGAGCATACTATAGGCTACGAGCAATTAGCGGTTGACCTTACTGCCGAGCTTGCACGAAGAGAGCAGGACTGCCATGTTAAAAACGCTTTGGACTTTGCCCTCTTAGAAGATTTTGACCATCTTTACCGTTATGCAAATCAGCTTGAAATGGAACAGGGTGTGAGGGCTGAACGTTTGGTTGGCAAATACACCGAGATTATGCCCGGTAGACCCACTATTGCTCACCACCGATGTCCCCTTGACAATGTAAAGAACAACATAAACTCTAAAAAGGCCTGCAAAGAGACGGTACTTGCCACTATGATAATCACCGCCGCAGAACAGCAGACCATGAACTACTATATGAACATAACAAACCTTGCCACCAACGATGCGCTCAGAAGACTTTATCAGGAAATAGCTCTTGTTGAAGAGGAGCATGTTACCCAGTACGGATGTCTTATAGATTCAAGCGCAACCTGGCTCGAAATGCTTCTGTGGCACGAATATACCGAATGTTATCTCTACTGGTCCTGCTATATGACCGAGACCGACAAATATATAAAATGCATCTGGGAGCAGTGTCTTGAGGAAGAAATTTCCCATCTTCACAAGGCGGCAGAGCTGCTTAAAAAGTATGAGGGCAAGGAGTGGCAGCAGGTTATTCCCGACGGCACCTTCCCTGCACCTCTCTGTCTCCACGAAAACATTGACTATGTTCGTGATGTACTTAAAAACACCGTTCAGTTTACAGGCTATCGTGAAGGGTACAAAAAGCTTGAAGAGCTGGGTGACGGTGCGGATTTCTTTAAATTCCAAAAAATCATTGCACCCTGTACAGATATGGTGCCTTCCCACAATGTTATCTGCAATCACATAAGCAGAGCAGGTCAGGATTACCGTTTCCAGTGTAGGGAGAATCCCGTCCCTGAGCTTAGACCCCGCAACTGTGACAATACATCTGTAGGTCGGGTTAAGGATGCTGCAGACAGCACCTGCTTTAAGTGCAATTAAACAGTGAGCAGTTGACAGTAAACAACGGCTGAGAACAGTTTTGTTCTCAGCCGTTTGGCTTTAATATCACACTTTTAAAATTATTCCGTTGCAAAGATATTGATAACCGTTTTTCCTTGCTCTATCGCATATTTTACCGCCTCATATGCACCTCCACTTGGTTGTTCAATATAGCAAATAATCAAATCTGCGCGATCAACCATTTCACAGTTGCGAACTTTAATGGCTGTTTTTGGGTGCGCCCGTACCGCTTCGGCGGATATCTCGACCTCGCTGTAATAATCCTCAAAGGTCTCCTTATTATTGAGATACTCTGCCGATATATACGGCAACATCAACACAAGTGAGCTGTTATCATTTCTATAATTTTTCCTTATTCGCGACACCGAAGAAGAAACACATCTGTCAAAATCTCCATTTCGTCCTACCAAAAAATCAACATATTCCTTTTGCTCAATGAGTCGTGTAATATGCTCCTCTAAAAGTTCTTCTACACTACAGACATTGTCTATATATCTGTGTCCGAAAAAAGCCACCGTGAAAACATTTAGCATAGTTTCACCACCATTCATTTTGATTGTACATTACATTTTATCATAACGGTATAAGCATTACAAGTATTGGGTATGAAACCTTTCAAAACAAGGGTAAAATATTATTATGAAAGGTGGTAGGATTATGGATACTCATAAAAGGCTGCGGCAGTTATTAAAAGAACGCGGATGGACCGAATACCGTTTATCCAAGGCATGTGGTCTGTCAGAATCCACTATTGCTAATATTTTCAGAAGAAACACACTCCCTTCAATCAGCACCTTAGAAGCCATATGTTCAGGCTTTGGTATCACTCTATCACAATTCTTTGCAGAAGGAGACATGGTTGAAATGACCCCTGAACTAAAAGCACTTTTTAATTCCTGGGTCAGCCTTACTGCTGAACAGAAACACGCTGTTCTGCAAATGATTCGCACACTAAATTCAAACAAATAAAAACAACGGCTGAGAACAGTTTTGTTCTCAGCCGTTTGGCTTTTTATAAATTTGCAATATCTTACGGCGCGCCGAGGTTATTCCCCTTATAGGGGAAATGTCTGCAAAGCAGACAAAAGGGTCTGGGCGTCAGCCGTACCGGACGCGCCCTACGGTTGCCGTTTGTTTTCATCAAATTTGCGATTCTTCGCATCGCAGATGCTCAATTTCTAAAACATAAGAATCCGAATACTCAAAGGTATAGTCGCTGTCAGGTTTAAGAGTTTCGAGCTCTAAGGGAGGAAGATGCTTTTTAAAGTATTTTCCTACAAGATTGCCTTTTTTCTTTAATTTCTATCTTTCTTGCAATAAAGGGGACAACCTCTTCTTTTTGTATATCCAGAACCAAGGCAAACTCCTCATAAAGAACCTTTTCGGCACGGTTTAAAATTGTTTCGTCGGAAGAGCGAAGCTTTCGGTTTTTTTGCTCAATATCCTGCTTATGCTCATAAAGGGTCTTTATAACCTTTATAATCTCTAATCTGTCACCATTCTCAATAATCTCTTTATATTTGTGAGAGCGCCCTTTATCGTCCTCTATCCATACATTTTCGCTGCTCGGTATAGAATCAATAAGCGTGTATATCTCTTCTGCGCTGAGAATTTTCTTCATCTTAGCCACAAGATCTTCGTTGTCAACGGGAACATAAATTGTGTTTTTACTGTCGAAAACGGGGGTAAGAACATAGTATTCCCTGCTGATTTTTCCAAAAGTCTGAGTCTTTTTGTGTGTGATTTTACAGATTTGTGTTCCGTAAACTATGGTAGTGCCGATTTCTATCATTATTTCCTCCTCAATTTGACACGAAAACACGCAAAAAGCATTGGCTATTGCCGGAATTACATCAGTATCATTTTACCTTTTCATTTTAACACAAAAATAAATTTATTTCTAATGTTTTTTAATTCTCGGTTGATATTTTTTATATTTATAAGTATAATAAAATAAATATATACAATAGTCAGGAGGAATCGTTTTGGACTGTAAGCGTTTCTGGGAAAATATTTCATCAAAAAAAATTGCCATACTGGGAATCGGTGTCAGCAACACACCACTCATTCTTGATTTTTTATCTAAGGGTGCCCGTGTATATGCCTGTGACCGCAGAAACCGCGAACAGCTGGGCGAAACAGCAGAAAAACTGGAGGCTGCAGGCGCAGAGCTTTGCCTTGGCGAAGATTATCTTAAAAACCTTGAGGTTGATATTATCTTCCGCACCCCCGGTATGAGCTTTTATCAGCCCGAGCTTAGTGCCGCCCGTAAAAAAGGAATTGCCGTAACCAGCGAGATGGAGGTCTTTTTCGACCTTTGCCCTGCAACCATTTTTGCCATAACAGGCTCTGACGGAAAGACCACTACTACCACCCTCATTGCAGAAATGCTAAAGGCTCAGGGCAGGACGGTTCATGTTGGCGGAAATATCGGAAACCCTCTCCTCCCCGAAATTGAAAATATAAAGCCAGACGATGTGGTTGTTGTTGAGCTTTCCTCCTTCCAGCTTATTTCTATGAGAAAAAGCCCCGATGTTGCGGTGGTTACTAACGTTGCGCCTAACCATCTTGATGTCCACAAGGATATGGACGAATATGTTGAGGCAAAGAAAAACATTATACTCCATCAAAACGCCTTCTCCCGAACAGTTTTAAATTATGATAACGAAATCACTAACAGCTTCAGGGACTATGTAAGAGGTCAGTCCTTAGGCTTTTCTATGGAACGCAGAGTCAAAAACGGTGCCTGGCTTGATGACAAGGGCATACTTCATATGTCCTACAGAGGCATTGACGCTCCTATTATGTCCAAAAAGGATATTACTATTTTAGGCGACCACAATGTTGAAAACTATCTTACCGCTATTGCGGCTGTATGGGGCTATGTAAGTGCCGAAAACATCCGCAAGGTAGCAAAGGAATTCAAGGGTGTTGAACACCGCATAGAGTTTGTGCGCGAGGTGGACGGAGTTAAGTATTATAACGACTCTATTGCCTCAAGCCCCACACGCACCATTGCAGGACTTAAGGCATTTGACCGAAAAGTAATACTTCTTGCAGGCGGTTATGATAAGCATATCCCCTTTGAGCCTATGGCACCCTTCGTCACCGAAAAGGTAAAGCTTTTACTCCTCTGCGGTCCTACAGCCAAGGCTATTGAGAATGCCGTTAAGTCTGACCCCAACTACAAAGAGGGCTGTCCGCAAATAATCCACACAAAGGACCTTGCAGAATCTATTAAGGTTGCACACTCAAAGGCTGTTTCGGGCGACATTGTCACCCTTTCGCCTGCCTGCGCCTCTTTCGACGCTTTCCCCAACTTTGCAGCCCGCGGAAAATTCTTTAAAGAAAAGGTTATGGAGCTTTAATGAACAATGACATTTTAAAAAGACTGTCCGATGCCTGTGGCATCGGACATATTGCGAAGGCTTCCTCTGTTGTCGCAGAGGAACTGCGCAAATATGCCGATGTTGAGCCATTTGGCAGTATCGGACTCATTGCAAAAATAGATAAAGGACAAGCCAAAACCGTTATGCTTGAGGCTCACATAGATGAGGTTGGCTTTATCGTTACCCATATTTTTGACGACGGTTTCGTAAAGGTTTCAAATGTGGGAGGAAACGACGGCAGAATTCTTCCCGCCACCCCTGTGATAATCCACGGCAAAACCGATATTCCTGCTGTTTTTGCTTCAAACCCGCCCCATCTTAGCGGCGAAAACGAAGTAAAGAGTGCAGAGGAGAATTTGCTTGACACAGGCCTTGGCTGTAAAGCTAAAGAGCTTTTAAATGTGGGCGACTATGCAACCTACGACAAAAAATTCACTTCTCTTGCAGGTAGCCGCGTCTGCGGAAAGTCACTTGACGACCGCACAGGGGTTGCCTGTCTTATAAAGATTGCATCTGAAATTTATAACAGAGATATTCCCGTTAACGTTATCCTCTGCCTTTCAGAACAGGAGGAGCTTGGAACGAGAGGCGCTAAGACTGCCGCCTTTTCGGTCGACTGTGACGAGGCGGTTGCTATTGATGTCAGCTTTGCCGATGCGCCCGATGTTCCCGCTACTAAGTGCGGAAAGCTGGGTGGCGGTGCAATGATTGGCATTTCCCCCATTTTAAACCGAAAGATAACAGACAAGCTGAGAGATATTGCAAAGGACAAAAGCATCCCCCACCAGTTTGAGGTTATGGGAGGCACTACGGGTACTGATGCCGATGTTATTTCGGTTTCAAAATCGGGTATACCCTGCGGACTTTTGTCTATTCCTCTCCGCAATATGCACACCCCTGCCGAAATAGTTGACACTGCCGATATGCAGTCGGTCTGTGATCTTCTTAAAGAGTACATTCTTTGCGGAGGTGCACTATGAGAGAACTTTTAAAAAAGCTTTGCACCATTCCTGCGGTATCGGGGAGAGAAGAGGCTCTCACCGAATTTATTCTAAAGGAAATTAAAGACTACTGCGACGCTAAGACCGACCAGAACGGAAACATCATCTGTTTTAAAAAGGGTGCTCAGCGCGGGGTAAAAAAGGTGCTTTTCGATGCACATATGGACGAGGTTGGTCTTATTGCAACCTCTATAACTGCCGACGGTTTTGTTAAATTTGCCACCGTTGGCGGAATTGAAACGGCAGTAATGCTCTGTCGCGGAGTCGTTTTTGAAAACGGAGTCAAGGGCGTTATCGGTATGAAGCCCGTTCATCTCTCCTCTGCAGACGAGCGCAAGAAATACCCCTTAGCAGACTCTCTTTACATTGATATTGGCGCCGCTTCAAAGGAAGAGGCTGAGGCTCTTGTAAATATCGGAGCTGCAGCCGTTTTCGAGAGTGATGTTTCGGTTATGGGAGACCGCATTAAAGCCCGCGGTATAGATGACCGCGCAGGGGTTGCCTGTCTTATCACCCTTTTAAAGCAAGAGGCACCTTATGACTTTTATGCCACCTTTACGGTGCAGGAAGAGGTGGGCTGCAGAGGAGCTCAGACCGCGGCATACACAGTAGAGCCAGATGTTGCCATTTCCCTTGAGGCTACCACCGCCGCAGACCTACACGGCATTGCAGAGGAAAAGACGGTCTGCCGTTTAGGTGACGGTCCTGCAGTTTCCTTTATGGATAAGGGCAATATTTATGACCGTAAGCTTTATGATTTTGCACTAAGGTGCAAACTTAAATGTCAGCCTAAATCATATGTTTCGGGCGGGAATAATTCAAGAGCATTCGCTCTGTCTAAATCGGGCGCGGCTACTGCGGTAATTTCCCTGCCCTGCAGATATATCCATTCTCCCTCCTGTGTTGCAGATATTAAGGATTTTGACGCTATGCTACCCTTATGCAAGGCTATGCTAAGCGCTGCCGCTTCGGGCGAAATATTATGATAAACCTATCCTCAGAGCTTTCGGGTATTTATCCCGAAACGGTCACTCTTATGAATATTTTCTGCCTTAAATCCACCTTTGACGGCTCGGCTCTGGCAGCAGATATATGGACACAGAATACGGATGGCAGGACCGCGTCGGTAATTGCGCGAAACGGCGGCAGACTTTATATTCACTGTGAGTGCGCGGACCTCGACGAAGTCAAAAGCTTTATAGATGTTATCGGTTATGAGGAGATTTTCTGCAGTACTGATACCGCCCAAAAACTCGGCCTTGCGGTTTTAAAAGAGTTTTCGGTCCTATTGGTCAGAGGCTGTAAGAAAAAGGATCCTCCACCCTTTAACATCAGCCTCAAAGCCCTTTATGACAGACTTTGCCTCGGTACAGACGGCGAAATAGACCTACCCGATTTTGAGACCTTTGCCCCCGATATTTCCCACAGACTCCGTCACGGCGGTGCTGCGGCGTTCTTAAGCGAAAACGGGGCTGCGCTTGTCTTTTTAAACGATTTTGGCGGCATTATAAACGGTATTTCGGTTTCCTCCCATAAAAGAGGTAAGGGAGAAGGCTCTTCATTGCTTTCCCGTATAACAGAGGCAGTAGACGGTAATATTTTTGTCTGCTGTGATGAAAAAATTAAAGAATTTTATATAAACAACGGTTTTACCGACTGTGGCAAAGCCGTAATCGCAAGGTGAAATAATGAAACAGTTTTTTGACATACACGATAAGCTTTTGGAATATGATATAAAAGCGCGGGAACTGTGCAAAAAGACCTTTGAAAAAATCGACTCGGTCGCTATGCACAATCAGCACAAGGTCCTTTCTGCTTTTATTAAAAACGGAGTGAGCGAATCCCATTTAGGGGGCTCCACAGGATACGGCTACGGCGACCGCGGAAGAGACACCTTAGAGCAGGTTTTTGCCGACTGCGTCGGGGCTGAAGATAGCCTCATAAGACATAATTTTGTATCAGGCACCCATACCCTGACTGTTATGCTCTTCGGCGTACTCCGCCCTGGGGACACTATGCTCTGTCTTACGGGCAGACCCTATGACACACTTATAGGTGTGCTCGGTATCGACTCGCACACCGACGGCTCACTTAAAGATTTTGGCATAAATTATGAGCAGGTGGATTTAAACCCCAAGGGTGAGCCCGATATTTCAGAAATTAAAAAACGGCTTTCGACAAAAAAATACAAGGTTGCCTACATACAGCGTTCCCGCGGATATTCTCTGCGCCCCTCTCTTACGGTAGAAAAGATTGGAGAACTCACAAGGGCGGTTAAAGAGGTTTCCCCCGACACCCTTGTTCTGGTAGACAACTGTTACGGCGAATTTGTTGACATTATAGAGCCTACAAGCGTTGGTGCAGACCTTATTGCAGGTTCTCTTATCAAAAACCCAGGCGGAGGAATTGCTCCCACAGGGGGTTATATCGCAGGCAGACACGACCTTGTAGAGCAGTGCGGATACCGACTTACCGCTCCAGGTGTGGGCAGAGAGGTGGGAGCCTCCCTCGGTCACAACCGAGAGCTTTATATGGGTCTTTTTGCAGCACCTCACACGGTGGGCGAGGCACTTAAGACCGCGGCTTATGCGGGTGCACTGTTTGAGCTTTTAGGCTATGAATCGACCCCGAAATACGACGCAAAGCGTGCCGATATTATAGAAAGCGTACTCCTTAACATACCCGAGGCTCTGATTGCTTTTTGTCAGGGTATGCAAAAGGGTGCTCCTGTTGACTCCTTCGTCACACCCGAGCCGTGGGATATGCCCGGCTATGATGATCAGGTAATAATGGCTGCAGGTGCATTCACCTTAGGCGCTTCTATCGAGCTTTCCGCCGACGCGCCTCTTCGTGAGCCCTACGCCGCCTGGCTTCAGGGAGGACTTAACTTTGCAAGCGGTCAGGCAGGGGTGCTTCTCGGTGCTCAGAGTATGATAGATAAAGGTATTATTAAATTGTAAAGGTCTAAATTTATGAAACAAATATCAGATGACAAGGTTTTTTCACTGCATCCCTTTCCCGACGGTTTTATTTATTCTTATCTTGTAGATCGGGCAGCCGATAAGGTTAAAATCGGATATAAAATGGTTTCTTTTGAAAACGGAGAGTCTTCCAAGGTGACAAAAAGCATATTTATGCTTGCAAAGTTCGGTGCAGATTACAAATCCTTCGCCGATAAAATTAAAAACTATGTTACCTGTTTCGGTTTCCCTTTTGAGGACGGACGCACACTCGTTATCGAGACCGACGGCTCTGCCACAATTTTCGGTTTGGGCGGTGATGAGCTCTGGACGGGCAGTTTTCTCTACTCAGACCGTCCTCCGTCGGGTGCGGCAGTAAGCGGCAACACCCTCTGGCTCTCATACAGTGACAAAAACACCATTATCAAATACGATTTAAAAAATCACCGTCAGGAACTGAGAATAGGCGGAGAAAATTCTCCTTTTTCAGGTGCTGCAGGTCTGTTTCCTGCAGGCAGTAAGCTTTTTATTTGCTGCCCCAATATTAAAGCCATATGGAAACTCGACTGCTCAACCTATCAGACCGAGCTTTATCTGGACTTCAATGAGCCTGTTCGCGATTACAAGTTTATAAACAAATATGAAATAGCGTTATTAGACTCGGGACTTTACACAATATGAGCGGTACTGTAAGAAAATCCCGTTTGCATCTGCTCGACAGCATAAGGGGACTGACCCTGTTTAGCATGATAATTTATCACGGCGTATGGGACATAGTAAATATCCTTGATGTGAATTGGCGGTGGTTTAGGTCAGATGCGGCTTTTATCTGGCAACAGAGCATCTGTTGGACCTTTATTCTCCTCTCAGGCTTTTGTGTGCAGCTTGGCTCTAATCTTATTAGGAGAGGGCTGTTAGTCTTTGGAGTCGGTGTTCTTATATCGGTAATTACCGTTTTATTTGTGCCCTCCTCTAGTGTGACAGGATTCGAACCCTGTCATAGTTTCGCGCCCCGCCTTTATCCGTGCGGCTTTGCGCTCGATTTTGCAAGGCGTCAGCCTTGTGGCAACCTCGCGCTTCTCCGCACAAAAAATTCGGCGGCAGAAACGCTTTGCCCTTACAAATTGAGAAATTTTTGCCTCGCCTAAGCCGCGAAGCGCCGCTATCCTGGCGGATCGCAAGCGACAAGGCAACGGCGAACGGAAATTTCTCATTTGTAAGGTGTGACAGGTTCAAGTCCTGTCACACTAAGATAATCTGCGGTGTTCTCACCCTTATCGGCAGTTGCATGCTGTTATCAGTTCCCCTTAAAAAATTTTTAACAAAAATATCTCCCGCTGTGGGAATTATATTAAGCTTTGTTCTCTTTATATTTACCCGCAACATAAACCGCAGGGTGTTGGGCTTTGGCAATTTTGATCTCCTTGTACTACCCGATTTTCTATACAAAAATATTTTTACCTCATACCTCGGTTTTCCCCCTGCAGGATTTTTCTCAACCGATTATTTCTCTCTCCTGCCTTGGGCATTTTTATTCTTCTGCGGATATTTTCTCTTTTCAGAAGCTAACCGATACGGTTTAAACGAAAGGCTGTTTTCTAAGGGTAGAATTCCTGTTCTCAGCTTTATGGGCAGACACTCCCTTATAATCTATCTTCTCCATCAGCCCGTTTTATACGGGGTATGCCTTGGGATAGAAATGTTTAAATAAAAAGCAGATATGCATTACTGCATATCTGCTTTTTATTTAGAACTTGTCGATACTGACAAGCCAGTTTATTACCGTTTCGGCAGTCTCTTTCAGACATCCTTCCTCATAGGGCAGATTCATATCGGCAGCTCTTACCAGTTCTTCAAAGGTTTTTGTACCTGCACCGTCTACAAAGGCAAGATATTTATTAAAGGCAGATTTCCAATCCTTTAAGGACTCTGCAAAGAACTGAAAAGCCACCGTCTGAGCCATACAGTAGTCGATATAGTAAAGCGGATAAAGATAAACATGAAGCTGATGCTGCCAGCCTGCGCCTCTGCCATAGAAGGGCAGGTCGGAAAGATCGAGGTGGGGACGGTATTTTTTCTCTAAATCGAGCCAGACCTGATTGCGCTGTTCGGGAGTGAGCTCTTCATTTTCGTACATAATGTGCTGAAACTCGTCTATCATACAGCCGTAGGGGATGAAATTCAGGGCATCGGCAGCGTGGTAATATTCGTATTTTTGAGTCTCTTCCCCGAAAAATCTTTCGTGCCATGGGGCGGTTAAAAACTCCATAGACATAGAGTGGACCTCACAGGCTTCAATTGTGGGAGAAATATAGTCGGGAATAATCCCCTTTCTTGCGGCGGTGAAGTAGGCCAGTGCGTGACCCGCCTCGTGGGTCAATACCTCTACATCCCCAGAGGTTCCGTTAAAGTTAGAGAAGATAAAGGGCGCCTTGTAGGCAGAAAATTCGGTACAGTAGCCGCCCGGTGCCTTACCCTCTTTTGACAGCAGGTCATAAAGTTCGTTTTCCTGCATAAAGGTGATAAATTTGGCAGTCTGACTACTCATTTCCTTATACATATCAATTGCGGCAGCAAGCAGCTCATCCGAGGAGCATTTAGGGTTAACATTACCCTCCTTGAACATAACGGCATTATCATAAAGGCAGATTTTATCGACACCAATGCGTTTTTTCTGCGCCTCCTTTAGTGTAGAAACAACGGGGACGATATGTGCCTTTATCTGGTCGCGAAAAGCGGCAACCTTTTCGGGCCCGTAACAGTTTCTGCCAAGCCTGTCATAGCCCATTTGTATGAAATTTTTATAACCGAGGGTACGCGCCTGCTTATTCCTGAGTTTAACAAGCTTATCATAAAGGGTATCGAACTCTTCGCGGTGGTCTTCAAAAAACTGAGCATCCTTAAGGTATGCTTTTTTGCGAATTTCTCTATCGGCGTGGGTCTTATATTTAGTAAGCATAGGCAGAGGCAGTGTTTCCCCCTCCCACTCCACCTTAGCGGATGCGAAAAGCTTCTGATATTCCGACTGGAGCTTATTTTCCTCCGCCGCCAGATCGATTATTTCGGGGGAAAAGCATCTTACCGAGATTTCGGTGTTTTTAAAGAGTAGTTCACCAAAATTGGCGGTAAGCTCGGGTCTTAAAGGAGACACTAATAACGCCTTGTTTATCTCCTGAAAAACATCGGTAACGGTGGGACCGACCTCATCGAAAAAGTCGTTTTCCTTGTCGTAAAACTCGTCCTCGGTGTTTATGGTGTGGCGCACATAGGCAAGAGAGCCCATTGTGGAATAGTTTTCGGAGACAGTGCAGACCTCCATATAGGCAGAAATTACCTCTTGGGCAGATTTTGCGTTTATTATTTGTTCTTTTAAAGTCTTAAGTTTAAGCTTTAAGTCCTCAATATTGGGACGGGTATATGGCATATCTTTAAATTTCATAATGTTCGTCACCTCTAAAGTATTATACCACCATTTTCGATTTATTAAAAGTTTTTATTGTCTTTTGTTCCTCTATATGCTAAAATACATATTGCTCAGTCGGTTGGACGGCTGCGGGCGGAGTTATACTACCGTCTGAGGAAAGTCCGGGCATCGCAGGGCAGGATAACGGCTAACGGCCGCCGAGGGTGACCTTAGGGAGAGTGCAACAGAGATATACCGCCGCTAAATTTTGCGGTAAGGGTGGAAAGGCGAGGTAAGAGCTCACCACGGGAATGGAGACATTTCCCGTCTGTAAACCCTATCCGATGCAACGCTAAGTGGGACTATACATCTGCCCGATGTGTCCCGAAAAGCGGCTTGAGCTTATTGGCAACAATAGGTCGAGATAGATGGTCGTCGGGGAGTTTTACTCCTACACAGAACCCGGCTTACAGACCGAGTGGGTACAAAAAAAGAAGGCAAAAGCCTTCTTTTTTATTTTTTGCATAGGGCGAGGTAAGAGCTCACCACGGGAATGGAGACATTTCCCGTCTGTAAACCATAACCGCATCTCTCGCATATAAGGGCGTTTTTTTGATAAAAGTCAGGTATGCTGTGTTAAAATACTCACAAATCCGTACGGATTTGTTGCGTTTTTGCCTTGCCTACCTTTCCTTTTCTTCAAAAGAATAATACCCTTCGGGCGCCGCTTATCTGCTCTTTCTGCGGTTTTCCGATGCAACGCTAAGTGGGACTATACATCTGCCCGATGTGTCCCGAAAAGCGGCCCCCGCCTGTCGGCAACGGCAGGTCGAGATAGATGGTCGTCGGGGAGTTTTACTCCTACACAGAACCCGGCTTACAGACCGAGTGAGGTATGACAAAACAGAAGGTAAAGACCTTCTGTTTTGTCAGTTTTATTCGCCTAAAGGCGAGGTTTATTGCTTTTTTGTAAAAAGGAAAAGGCGTTGTGTACTAAATACACAACGCCTAGTTTTTTAGTTAATCCTTCCGTATAAAGGGAGGTCGGGAGCGTCTTTTTTGGGCTCACGCGAGGGGTCGGTTTTTACGGTTTGAGTTGGTCTTGAACCGCGAGAACGGCGGTCGTCACGGCGGGGAGGACGTCTGTCTCCACCCTCGGGGCTGATAACAACACGTCTGCCGCTTCCCTCCCCTACGGAGTTTGAAACAACACCTTCGATTTCCTGAACTGCAGTATGAATAATACGGCGCTCGTAAGGATTCATAGGCTCAAGTGTTCTGCTTCTGCCGCTGCTTACTACCTGTGCAGAAACACGTTTTGCAAGGGAAGTAAGGGTCTGCTCACGCTTTTCGCGGTAGTTTCCGATATTAAGGGTTACCTTCTGATAGCCGTTGCCTGTGTTTGCGGCAAGGGAGGTAAGGTACTGAAGTGCGTCGAGGGTCTCGCCTCTTCTGCCGATAACAACGCCCAGCTTTTCACCGTCGAGCTGAAGATAGATTGCTCCGTCTACAGTAGCGGCTGAAACCGACACATTTTCGCAACCGAGACCTGTCATTACGGTCTTTATATACTCGGCAGCCTTTGCAGCACTGCTTCCCTTTTCGAGCTGCTCTGCAGGGATAAGCTCAAGCTCTGGAGCAGACTCCTTAGTGTTTTGTTCTGCCTTTCTCTCAGCCTTTGCGGTTTTTTCCTTAGACTCTGCCTTAGTTTCAGGTTTTGCGGTCTTCTTTTCAGCCTTTTTCTTTGCAGGCTTTTCGTCAGGAAGCTCGATAAATGCCTTGACCTGAACCATTGAACCGCCGAAAAGTCCTAAAACCTTCGGTTTGTAGGTGCTGTTTAACACATCGTAATTGATGTTATCGTCATCTTTAAGTCTGTTTTCGGTAATAAGACCCATTTTTGCGGCTTCGGTAGCCTCTTTGATGTCTTTACCTTCTCCGATATATTCTTTTATCAAGGGTATTGCCTTCTTTCTTGTTCTTACTATTCGTCGGTGTTTTCTTTTACGCGTTTACCGATATATTTCTGCTCTTCCTCATAAACCTTAACGATCTCTTTAGCGCGCTCGGCTGCGAGCATCTTCTGGGGTCCGTAAAAATACTGAATTCCTGTCTGTAAAAAGCCTGAAATAAGGCTGGAGCAAGCCCAATAGAAGCCAACACCGCCAGGAACGGTAAATCCGATAAAGAGGGAGATGAGAGGCATTGTAAGCATCATTCCGCCCATGCTCGGTGCGTCGGGATTGATCTTCTTCTGCATCTTCATAGAGACAATCGAAGTCAGCATCTGTGCGGCAAAAGCTGCTATAGGAATGAGCCAGTTAAGCTCAAAACCCTGAAAGATGTTGATTGTGAATTTTGGGGTCTGGGTAAGGTCGATACCCCAAAGTGTGAAGTCTATACTGCCTATTTTGTCAGCAATTTCGGTAGAAAGAGAGGGGTCTTTAGAAACTGCGTCGATAATGCTGAGCTCACGGGTGTAGCTTCCGCTTTCCAGCCCTAAAGCCTCGGTAACCTTGTTTATGGTCTCGGCAGGAATCTTCATAAGATAGGTAAGGGGCTGTGTGATAAGATAGTAGATAGAAAACATTATGGGAAGACGGATAAGCATAGGAAGACAGCCGCCCGACATAGAAATATTTTCTTCCTGATAGAGCTTCTGCATTTCCTGACTGTAGCGCTGCTTATCGTCACCGTATTTTCTTTTAAGCTCGTCAAGCTTGGGCTTTACCCTCATCTGTCCAACCGATGCCTTCTGGCTTTTGATGGAAAGAGGGATAAGTGCCACGTTGATGAATACGGTAAAAACAAAAACTGCGGCGGCAAAGCTGTTGCCGAGTATTCCCGAGAAGAAGTTAAGGATATAACTCAGAGGAATATTGATAATATTAAATAGCCATTCCAATTTATTCACCATCCGTATCAGACATCTGGGTCTGACGGCCTGTTATTTTTCTTTTTAAGCGGTACAGGATCGTACCCGCCCTTGCAAAGCGGATTGCACCGCAACACTCTGTAAATTGCAAGAAAAGTGCCCTTTAAGGCACCGTGCTCTCCAATAGCCTCTATTGCGTAGTTAGAGCAGGTTGGATGAAATCTGCAACAGGGTATTTTGGTCGGAGATATGCTTTTTTGATAAAATCTTACTAAGCTGATAAGAAGTTTACGCATTTTCTTTTAAAATCTGTGCCTCGGCAAGCATAGCCCTCAGGGAGGCAGCAATGTCTGTACTTTTTGTTTTAAGAATGCGTGAGCGGGCAACCAAAACAAAATCGTAGCCCATAGAAATGTTGCCCACCGTTTCTGCAAAGGCAGCCGTGAGCAGTCTTTTAGCGCGGTTTCTTTCTACGGCACCGCCTATTTTTTTTGAGACGGTTATGCCGAGACGGATATTACCGCTGCGGTTTTTGAGCGCATAGGCTACGAACGCGGGATGAACAAAAACTTCTCCGCGTCCGTAAATTCGTCTGAAATCAGAATTCTGTTTCAGTTTTTTAAAACAGTACATAAAGAATTAGTATGTGAGCTGCTTTCTGCCCTTTGCTCTGCGGCGGGCAAGTACCTTGCGTCCGTTGGCGGTAGCCATTCTCTTCATGAAGCCGTGTTCCTTCTTGCGATGGAGCTTCTTGGGCTGGTAAGTTCTTTTCATCTTGAACCCTCCTTTTTTAGTATCGGCACTGTAAGGGGACAGTTTCCCTTATACATAGCCTATCAGTTTAAGATTATACTCCATACCCCACCCTTTTGTCAACAAGTTTTTTGCGTGTTGACAATATATTTCAGATATGCTAAAATACATACATATATTATTTAGTATAAGGAGGAATTTCCGAATGATAATTAAAGAAACTCTCAGCACGAGGATAACCGAGGACTGCGACGTCTTAGTTTGCGGAGGCGGTTTTGGCGGAATTTCTGCCGCACTTGCAGCAGCCAGACAGGGCAAAAAGGTTATTCTTACCGAAAAACAGTTCATTCTGGGGGGACTTGGCACAGCAGGACTTGTCACCATCTACCTCCCTTTGTGCGACGGTTTAGGCAGACAGATCTCCTTTGGCATTGCAGAGGAACTTTTGCGCCTTAGCATCTCGATGGGTGCCGAAGCCAACTACCCCGAAAACTGGCTTGACAGTGATGACGCTTCTAAAAGAGGGGCTGAATATAAACGCTTTAAGGTTCGGTACAATCCTCAGCTTTTTGCGATTCTTGCAGAACAGCTTTTACTGAAGGAAGGTGTGAAAATCCTCTACGGCACATATGCGGTTGCCGCTTCGGTAAAGGAAGGAAAAATTGACGCGGTTGTTTTTGAAAACAAATCGGGTCGGTTTGGTATAAAGGCAGATTCGGTCGTGGATGCTACGGGTGACTGCGATATAGCGCTTTTTGCAGGTGCTCCCACCGAAACCTTTAAACAGGGAAACGTACTTGCCGCTTGGTACTATTCTGTAGGCAGTAAAGGCTATACGATTCATGGTCTGGGTGCCAGCGATATTCCCGACGAGGAAAAAACCGCTGAAAAGCAGGTTAAAACCCTTGTTGACCGCAGATTTTCGGGCCTTGACGGGGAAGAACTCAGCGAACAGACGATACTTTCCCACTCCCAGACCCTTGCCGACATAAAAAGACTCCGCAGTACGGGAGAAGATATTATCCCCGTTACCGTAGCAACAACTCCACAGATAAGAATGACCCGACGCATTGTGGGAGAATATACTCTCGACACTAAGGAAATGCACACATATTTTGAGGATTCTATAGGTATGGTAGCCGACTGGAAAAAACGGGGTCCTGTTTACGAGGTTCCCTTTGGAACACTCTACTCCAAGGAGATTAAAAACCTTATATGCGCAGGCCGATGCACCTCGGTTACCGACGGAATGTGGGATATTATGCGGGTTATCCCCTGCTGTGCCGTAACAGGCGAGGCGGCAGGTGTTGCCGCGGCCATGACCGACGATTTTTCTGCACTGGACATTAAAAAGCTTCAGGCAGAGTTGCAAAAACGCGGCGTAGTGCTCCACGAAAATGACCTATGATTCAAAAGAGGCTGTCTGAGCATCTTAAAGAGAATTTCGGCTGCAAGGTATATAAGCTCTCTTTAGACGGGGGTATGACCTGCCCTAACCGTGACGGCAGTGTAGGTGAAAAAGGCTGTATCTTCTGCTCCGACACAGGTAGCGGAGAATTTGCCGAAAGGTCCTGCGGTGATATAAGGGCTCAGCTTGAAAGGGCAAAATCGAGGGTAGCAAAAAAGGTCAAGGACGGTAAATATATTGCGTATTTCCAGTCCTTTACAAACACCTATGCCGACACCCTTTATCTGCGGAAAATATTTTTTGAGGCAATAGCACCCGACGATATTGTGGGACTTGCCATTGCGACCCGTCCCGACTGTCTGCCCGACGAGGTTGTTGAGCTTTTAAAGGAAATAAACTCAATAAAGCCGCTTTGGGTAGAGTTGGGTCTGCAGACCGTAAATGATAAGACCGCAGAATATATATGCCGCGGCTATAAGACCGAGGTTTTCGATAAGGCGGTAAAGCATCTTAAACACTCGGGAATTGAAACGGTTGCCCATATGATAATAGGGCTTCCTCTCGAGTCTGCCGAAGACTGCGTTGCTACTGCCAAACATATTTCCGACCTTGGGGTAAGCGGAATAAAATTCCACCTGCTTCACATAATTAAAGGCACCGACCTTGAAAAGGAATATATTGAAGGTCATATTAAAGCGCTTTCTTTAGAAGAATATACCGACATACTTAAAAAATGCATTTCGGTACTAAGGGAGGATATTGTCATTCACCGTCTTACGGGCGACGGTGCAAAGAAATCCCTTGTTGCTCCCTTATGGAGCGGGGATAAAAAGAGGGTTTTAAATTATATAAACAATGCCTTGAGTAATATTTGATAAAATAGATACGGCTACGCTTAAAATAAAAAGCGTAGCCGTATTTTTTGATTAAATTTTGGTGTATTATGTCGGCACCAACGCACCGCCCTACTGCATATTTATTTTGAGTATTATAGATGTAATGTTAGGGTGTTTACCGCGGTGGGGTTTTTATTTTATAAACTTGTCTATTGCGTCACCGAGGGCTTCGATTGCCTTCATATCTCCGTGTTCAACCGCTTCTACTACGCAGCTGTCGATATGATTTTTAAGTATGACCTTGCCCGTATTGTTAATTGCCGCCTTTACGGCAGCAAGCTGAATTAAAACATCCGAGCAATCGGCATCCTTTTCGACCATATCCTTAACCTTTTCAAGATGACCGACGGCGCGGGAAAGACGGTTTATTACTGCCCGTTTTTCCTCTTCGGTATGAATATGCCGATGACCGTCGTGGGTATGAATGTTACTCATTTTTTCTCCTGCTTTTTCGATACTACATTTATGGGGGCACCGTCAAGCCAACCCTTTATACAGTCCACCGTAATGCCCAGAAGTTTAATTCTTGTAGACATTGGTGCCCATGCGGCGTGGGGTGTGATGACTATATTATCCACGCCCTTTAAGATACAGTTTCTCATAGGCTCTACCGTAATAGCGTCAAGGGCGGCACCGCTGAGCCGACCGCTTTCTACCGCCGCTTTAAGAGCATCCTCGTCCACAAGTCCGCCACGGGCGGTGTTTACAAGAAGTGCACCCTTCTTGCATTTTTTGAAGGCTTCTTCGTTCATCATAAGTCGGCTCTCCTCAGTAAGAGGACAATGCAGGGAAATAATATCACTCCTGCCGAGCAGTTCTTCAAAGGAGACGAATTCGGTCTCGCCGTCGAGCTTTGGGGTGCGGGTATAAGCTATTACCCTCATATCAAAGGCTTTTGCAAGTTTTGCCACCCGCTGACCGATATGGCCGTAGCCTACTATACCAATCGTCTTGCCTGCAACCTCATCTGTGGGGTAATCGTAAAGGGTAGTAAGCTCACTTTTATCCCACACGCCTGCCTGAACGGCGGCGTGATAGCTTGCAATCTGATTATAGTGGTTGAGTATAAGCGCCAGAGTATGCTGTGCTACGGCATTTGTGGAATAGTTTCCCGCGTTGCAGACGGTTATCCCCTTTTCTGCCGCATACTTCACATCTATGGTGTTAAATCCCGTTGCGAAAAGTCCTATATATTTAAGGTTTTTGCAGGCATCCATTACCTCTTTGTCTATGATAAGTTTGTTCAGCAAAATTATGTCCGCATCGCCTATGCGCTCTATCACCTGATGCTGTTTTGTAGTGTGATAGAGAATGACCTCGCCGAACTGGTTATAAACATCCAAGGACAGTCCGCCGGGGGTCATTACCCCCGCCTCAAGAACAACTATTTTCATTTTTCTTTTTTATCTTATGCTTACTTCCGTCGGGCTCTACCACTGTGATAGAGCCAAGCTGACTCTCTAAACTTGCCTTAAAACCATTGATGTATTTTATGCGAAGCTCCTTCTGTTCTGCCTTTTCGGACTCGGTGAGACCCTCGGTTTTGGATTTTCGGGCAAGTTCGTTTATTCTGTCAATATCTTTTTGGGTTATCATAAATCTCTCCGTCAAACTATAAGGAGGCGGCTGATAACCGCCCCTATTTATTAAATTATATCTCTTTTCTGCCTTCGAGAGCACGCTGCAAGGTTACCTCGTCGGCATATTCAAGGTCGCCGCCCACAGGAATTCCGTAGGCGAGGCGGGTGATTTTAATATCCATAGGCTTTATAAAACGGGAAATATAGCTTGCCGTTGCCTCACCCTCTACGGTGGGGTCGGTTGCCATTATTACCTCTTTTACACTTCCGTCCGAAAGACGGGCGAGAAGCTCCCTTATTTTCAGCTTTTCGGGACCTACTCCGTCAAGGGGAGAAATTACTCCGTGAAGAACGTGGTATACCCCTTTATACTCCCGTGTCCGCTCGAAAGCCAACACATCCTTGGGGTCACTTACCACGCAAACGGTAGATTTATCCCTTGCGAGGTCGGCACAAACGCTGCAAAGGTCGCTGTCGGTAAGGGACTGACAGGTTGGGCAAAAATGTATTTTACTGCGCGCCGAGGTGAGGGCTGATGCAAAACGGGCAGCATACTCCTCGGGGGCGGTAATTACATAAAAAGCCAGACGCTGTGCGGTTTTTTTGCCTATTCCGGGCAATTTTTCAAACTGCGCCGTAAGTTCGTTTAAAGATACTATGCTGTATGCCATATCAGAACATACCGGGCATTCCTGGGATGTTAAGGCCGCTGGTGAGTGCACTCATTTCCTTTTCGCTGGTGGAAGTGGCAGTGCCGATAGCCTCATTTACGGCTATTGTGATGAAATCTTCAAGCATCTCGGGGTCACCGTCGCACTCTTCGAGGGCTTCGGGCTTGATTTTAACAGACTTTACCTCGTGCTTGCCGTTTACGGTAACCGTTACCATATCCCCGCCTGCAGAGGCTGTGTATTCGCGCTCGTCAAGCTCTGACTGCAGGGTTGCCATATCCTCCTGCATCTGCTGAACCTTTTTGAGCATCTGCTGCTGACTCATTCCGCCGTTTGCGTTAGGAATTCTTACTTTCATTTATCTTAGTCCTTTCGTTAACCAAACCCTTTAAACCCGAACCAGCCTTAAAGGGTGGATTTTAGGTGTATTTTGACGAAGTATAGCGAAAAATTTGTCTTCCAAAACCTGATTCGAGGCCCAATGGTTTGGTTTAGTTATTAGGTATATCATACTGCTTTAGCTTTTGCGCCAAAGCCTTTAAGGGGTCCTTCGCATCGCCACAGGATGCGGCTTTATAGGGTCCGAGCTTATACGTCTGACCCAGCACCTGCTCTGCCGCTTTTCTTATGGCATCGCGATAGGTGGCATTAGAACCGTTTATCATAGTTCTGAACATATTATTGGGAGCATCAATAAGCAGATACTGTCCTTTTATGAATGCGCGAGAGCCGTTAAGCACACCAAATATGGGCGGACAGGAGACCGACAGAACCTTAAGCACCTCGCTCCACTCTGCCACGGGCGAATCCTCCGAGGTTTCCTCTCTAACGACAGTGTTTTCTTCCTGTGCAGAAGTAGGGTACTCTTCCTCAGGCGGAGGTATCTCCTCTTCGACGGAAGTGTTGACGCTGACTTCGGTTTTCGTCTTTTCCTCTGCCTTACCAACCTGTGTCTCTTTAGCGGCTACAACCCTTTTAGGTGCTCCAAGCTCCAACGCACGCAGACGTTTTTCCAAAGACTGTATATCGGTGCAAAGCTCGGGTGTGCAGAGCTTTATAACCGTCATTTCAAGCACACTGCGACGGTTTGCGCCCTGCATAGAGGATATACATTCGGATAACATAGAAAGACAGCGCATAATATCCTTTATATCAAAGGCTGCTGCCTTTTTCTTATATATTTCCATCTGATTTTGGGAGCAGACCACAGGCTTTTTATCGGCAGATACGGTTTTTACTATCATAATATCGCGAAAATGCGCCGACAGGTCGTTTGCCAGACGGAGCATATCCACCGAGCCACTGTGAAGCTCATCTATAAGGGTGAGTGCCTTTGAGGCGTCACCGTTTATTATTGCATCCGAAAGCTTGTTTAAATAGGCGTGTCCCGACATACCGCATACATCGGTAACAACCTCCTCGGTAATATCCTTGGAGACCGAAACGCAAAGGTCTAGAATAGACAGAGCGTCACGCATACCGCCGTCTGCTGCAGCGGCAATCAGGGCGGCAGCCTGAGGCTTAACAGAAAATCCCTCTTTTTGGGCAATATAGTTTATTCTCTCGACTATCTTTTCGGGCTCGATACGCTTGAAATCAAAACGCTGACAGCGAGAAAGAATAGTCGCGGGAAGCTTGTGCACCTCGGTGGTGGCAAGGATAAATATAGCGTGTTCGGGCGGCTCTTCAATAGTTTTAAGAAGAGCGTTAAATGCCGCGATAGAGAGCATATGCACCTCGTCGATGATGTAAACGCGGTATTTAAGCTGACTTGGAGTGAATGCAACCTGCTCACGCAGAACCCGCACATCGTCGACCCCGTTATTCGAGGCGGCGTCAAGCTCTACAATATCGGTAGCCTCTTCCTCTGCGACAAGACGGCATGCCTCACACTCAAGACATGGGTCTCCGTCTTTTGGAGAAAGGCAGTTTACAGCCTTTGCAAGGATTTTTGCACAGCTGGTCTTACCTGTGCCTCTGGTTCCCGTAAAAAGATATGCGTGGGAAATTTTACCCTGTGAGAGCTCACCCTTAAGGGTTTCTACAATATGGTCCTGACCGTAAACATCCGAAAAGGTCTGCGGTCGGTATTTTCGGTACAGTGCTTTATAGCCCATTATTACCTCCGAAAAGTTATTAAAAAAATCTGTGTGATGGGGCGTACGAATGAACCGATTGACTGCGGCGCACAGAAGTGACCGTTTAATGCTGCTCGGTTCCCCGCCTGACATGGTTCACGGTACTCTGTCGCACAGGACCAGCCCATTCGCACACCTCATCACACAGACAAAGTCTGCTATTGCCAACAGATATTATAATATATAATTCAATTTATTACAAGAGTTATTTTTGTTTACTTTATGTTCATTAAAAAAATGTTGTATATTAGCTTGAAATTTGGTACAATTACTTTGTTATATAAACTACAAAATGGAGGAACATTATATGAAATGTCTTAAAACCGCAGAGCTATTTGATTTTTCACACACTATGGCGGGCGCATATCTCGAAAAAACTGTTTATCCTTTTGAGATACTTCGGCACATTTCAAACATTATTATGGAGCTGGGTAAGAAGCTCGACCCCGAAAAGTTTGATAAAATAGGGGAAAACGTATGGATAGCCAAGGACGCTATTGTTGCACCTACCGCATATATAAACGGACCCTGCATAATTGGAAGCGGCACAGAGGTGCGCCACTGCGCCTTTATACGCGGCAGTGCTCTTATCGGGGAGGGCTGTGTTATCGGCAATTCAACCGAGCTTAAAAATGTAATTATTTCGGACTGTGTTCAGGTGCCCCACTACAACTATGTGGGAGACTCGGTGCTGGGCTACAAGTCCCATATGGGGGCCGGCAGCATCACCTCTAATGTAAAATCCGATAAAACTCTGGTTGTTATAAAGACTGATGAGGAAAAACTTCCCACAGGGCTTAAAAAGGTCGGTGCCTTTTTAGGTGATTTTGTAGAAGTCGGCTGCGGCAGTGTTCTTAACCCAGGAACAGTGATTGGCAGAGGTGCTTCTGTTTATCCCCTTTCCTCGGTGCGCGGCTCTGTTCCCAACAACGGTATCTACAAGAAGCAGGGCGAAATTGCACAACGCGTATAATCGGGTGCGTTATGGAACTTTGGGATATAATGAATGAGGACGGAGTCGTTACGGGTAAAACAGTAGTACGGGGCCGTACCTGTCTTAAAAACGGAGAATATCACCTTGTGGTGCATATCTGGGTAATATCCTCCGACGGAAATTTTCTCATACAGAGAAGAAGTGAAAAGCGTAAGCTAATGCCCGGAGAATGGGCGGCTACGGGAGGTTCTGCCATTTCGGGAGAGAATTCTATCACCGCTGCCGCAAGAGAACTTCAGGAAGAGCTTGGCATAAGGGCTCCCAAAGGTACACTGAAGCTTATGGGCAGACTTAAACGCCGCAATTCCTTCCTTGATGTTTGGTTTATAAAATGCGATGCCGATATTTCCCGTCTGCGTCTGCAAAGAAGTGAGGTCGCCGAAGTCAAATGGGTTACACCTGATGAACTGAGAGTTATGATAGACCAGCGTCAGTTTCACAACTACGGCAGGGAATATTTTAAGGCTGTGCTTGACTATGCCGAAAAAATGCACAAATCCTTTAAGGAGCAAAATGTATGAGTTTAGATATTAAAGGACAGAAGTGTGCTATCTGCTCCTCCTACCTTTTTCCTGAGGACGATACCGTCTACTGTCCTACCTGCGGAGCACCCCACCACCGTGACTGCTATAACACCATCGGTCATTGCGGTATGGAGGAGCTTCACGGAACAGAGGGTCAGTATAAGCCTCCTGTAACCGAAGAGGCTGCCGAAAAACGCGAAAAGCCCCCCGTTTCTGCCGAGGAGACCATAGAGCGCAAATGCCCCTCCTGCGGACAGAAGTTGACCGCTCAGGACCGTTTTTGTCCCCAATGCGGTGCTCCTGCAAACGGACAGCTTCCCTTTCAGGGATTTTCACCCTTTCAGAGAACGGTGGAGATAAAAGACGACACAAGGCTTGACGAAAATCTTACGGCTTTGGAGGCGGCAAAAATCGTTCGGGTAAACCCATTTAGATACGTTCCTAAATTTCTTACCCTGACAAAGGAGCATAAATCTTCCTGGAACTGGGCGGCTTTTCTTATGCCGGGGGTATGGTTTGCCTACCGCAAAATGTATCTTCCAAGCTTTGTTTCTACCGCTCTTATGATAATGACGCTGGTATTTAATGTGCCCTTTAATCTTGCTATAATGCAGCTTCCCACCCCCGAAAGCTCGGTACAGACCGCACTTCAGATGGGCGAATACTATGCCCAGTATCTTGGCGAGATAGGTATGCTCCCACTGGTTTTAGCCGTTGTGGGCATGGTGCTTAGCATTGTTATACGCATTTTTTGCGGAATTTTCGGCGATTGGATATACAAAAAGCGTGTTATAGAGGTTGCCGAAAGGCTTCGTAGCTCCGAAAACCCCGAAGAAGACGAGAGAAGGCTTACGGGAACAAGCTTTTTAGGCTTTGCAATTGCTTTTTTTGCCGTTGAATTTATACCCTCGCTGATTTCGATGTTTATACTATAGGATAAAAAGATAATGGAAAAGAAATGTGTTAAATGCGCTACCCTTAGCGCGGAGCATTTTACCTACTGTCGATATTGCGGAGCTACCCTGCCCGTTGTCGACAGAGACCCCCGTTTTGTCTCAGAAGACGATGAAGTTTTCGATGAGTGTGACAATCGCGCCGCAATAGGCCACAAGGATTATGAATACTATATAGGACCGAATGCAGACAAAATATCTGAGGTTTTCGGCAGTATCTCTGCCACCGGCACCAAGACCTCTTGGTGCACTCCCGTTTTTCTGCTTGGTCTGCTCTTTGGCTTTTACGGAATTTCTGCTTGGTTTTTCAGCCGCAAACTGAATAGGTTAGCCTTTTGTTTTCTATTTGCGGGTGTTTTTCTCACCGTAACCGATGCCGTAATAAACCGACAACTAAACGCCGAGCTTTTCAGCCTTTTTGGAAGTTTTTTTAGCGGTAACGGCTCGACACTCAGAGATGTATATTCGGTTGCTACCCTTTTTTCGGGCATATCGGAATACTTTTATTTAAAATTTTCTGTTTCGTCATTTTTCGGCACGGTATTTTCTTTTGTAGCCTCATTCTTTGCGCTGGGGAGCTATAAAACTAAGGCCGACCGAGACATCCTGCGCATTAAAACCGCCCACACCGAGGAGGATAGGTTTCCTCTTGGTATGAAGCTAAGACATGCGGGGGGCAAAAAAATCCTGCGCGCGACAGTCCCCTTTGCTGTTGGAGCCGTCGCAAATATTCTATCCTTTGCGGGGACCGTTTTAATATGAAAAAATACACCACTCTGCTCTTCGACGCAGACGAAACACTGCTTGATTTTATTTCTGCCGAAGCTATGGCAATACAGTCGGTATGTAATGATTTTTCCATACCCTACAGCGAGGAGTTGCGCCGACTTTATTCGGGGATAAACGCCTCCCTCTGGAAACAGCTTGAAAAAGGGCTTGTTACCAGAGATATTATAAAAATAAGACGATTTGAGCAGTTTGCAGAAGCTGTAAATACTTCTGCCGACCCATCGGCAATGTCTGCTGTATATGTTGATGCTCTCTCCCGTTGCGGAACTCTGCTAAACGGTGCCAAGGAGCTTTGCCGTATACTTTCTGAGAACTTTGATATGTATATAGTTACAAACGGTATTGGTTGTGTTCAGCGAGGCAGACTTTCTGCCTCAGGACTACTCCCCTATTTCAGCGGTGTGTTTATCTCTGAGGATGTGGGCAGCCAGAAGCCTGAGAAAAAGTTTTTCGACCATATCTTTGCTAGCATCCCCGAAAAGGACAAAGAAAAAATATGCATAATTGGTGACAGTATGTCCTCGGATATACTGGGCGGAATAAATGCAGGTATTGATACTTGTTATTATGCTCCCGAAACGGCAAATAAGGTCTACACCCCCACTTATACCGCCAAAAGCTACGCAGATATTTTGAAAATATTTTTAAAAGAAGGTTAAAAATGCAAACCACCGATAAAAAGACCTTAAGACGAAAACGCATACTCGGTATCGTCTCTCTTGCGGCGGTACTGGGTATTTTTTGTCTTTTGTCCTATTTTGTGGTCTACCGATTCTTTTCAGGGGAAAGCTCTGCCGATAATTTCACCGAATTTATAGAGAGTTACGGCTGGGCAGGAAGATTTGTCGCTTTGGGAATTCAGTTTTTGCAGGTCTTTGTTGCCATAATTCCAGGTGAATTTGTTGAGGTAGGCCTTGGTCTCGCTTTCGGCGCAGTGGAGGGTAGTATTATCTGCCTTGTGGGCGTGGGACTTGCCTCTGCTCTTGTTTTCACCCTCGCTAAAATATGGGGAGTAAAGCTTGTTGAGCTTTTTGTAGAGCGGGAAAAAATAGACAATCTAAGGATAATAAACAGTGAAAAAAAGCTTAATACACTTGTTTTTGTACTGTTTCTGGTGCCAGGCACTCCAAAGGACCTGCTGACCTACATAGTTCCCCTTACCCGAATGAAACTTTCGGAATTTCTGTTTATCTCTATGATAGCGAGAATTCCCTCGGTGCTCTCTTCAACAATAGGGGGAGATTTCTTCTCCCGTGGAAAATATTTAGAGGGAATAATACTTTTTATAGTTACGGGAGTTGTAAGTGTTATCGGTCTTTTTGTTTACAAAAGGCTACTTGCAAAATACCATAAAAGAAAAACTAAAATGAAGAAATGAGGTCTCAGCCTTATGCTTTGACCTCATTTTTTATTTTATAAGTTCTTTTACTGTTTCTGCGGCAAGGAGAAGTCCTGCGGTGGCGGGTACGAAAATCGCACTTGCGGGGGCAGGGCGGTTGCCCTTAAGCTCCCCTGCAGGCTCGGCCCTTAATGGCTCTTCGTCCGACCAGACAACATTTACCTCTTCTATTCCCCTTTTCCTAAGTTCTTTCCGCATAATACGGGCTAAGGGACAGCCCTGTGTTTTAGCAATATCCGAAACACGAAGCTTTGTTATGTCCAGTTTGTTTCCCGTTCCCATACAGCTTATGACAGGAACATTTGCCGCCTTTGCTCTGCCGATTATCTCCAGCTTTGCCGTAACGGTATCTACCGCATCAATTACGGCGTCAAACTGTGTCATATCTATACTGTCGGCATTATCGGGCAGATAAAACATATCGTGACAGATAACTTTAGTTTCGGGAGAGATCGACCTTGCGCGGAGCAGTGCCGCATCGGTTTTGGGGCTGTCGACCCCATCCAAAGTGGCAAGAAGCTGACGGTTAAGGTTTGTAACCGATACGGTATCGTGGTCGAAAACATCTATTCTGCCTATTCCGCTTCGAAGCAGAGCCTCGAAAGCGGCTGAGCCTACTCCGCCCAGTCCGAAAAGGGCAACGCGGGAGGCTTTGAGTTTTTGGAGCGCATCTTTACCGAGAAGTGCCTCGGTACGGGAGAAAATTTCACTCATTTTTTCACATTTACCTTTTTACAGATTTGCGATAAGACGCATTTTTCGCAGTATGCCTTACGGGCGGTGCAGACCGTCCTGCCGTGAAGCACCGTGCGATGGCAGAAGTTATTGGATTCTTCGGGAGGGAGAACTGCGCGAAGCTCCTTTTCCACCTTAAACGGCTCTTTAGCGGTGGTGAGACCCAAACGGTTTACTATCCTTATAAAGTGGGTATCGGTGACTACTGCGGGCTTGCCGTAAACATCTCCAACCACAAGATTTGCCGTTTTTCTGCCTACTCCTGACAGAGAGGTAAGCTCCTCAATACTGTCGGGAACTCTGCCTCCGAAACGCTCGGTGATGCCCTTACCTATTGCTATAAGGTCCTTAGCCTTGGTTTTATAAAGTCCGCAGGATTTTATATGCTCTTCTACCCTTGAGAGCTCTGCCTCAGCCATTGCCTTTGCTGTTGGAAATTCAGCAAAAAGGGCGGGGGTAACAAGGTTTACTCTGGCATCGGTACACTGGGCCGAAAGCCTTGTTGCCACAAGAAGCTGAAAGGGGTCTTTATAGTCGAGAGAGCATATTGCATTGGGATATTCCTCTTTAAGCAGTTCTACAGCCCTGTTTGCACGTTCTTTTTTTGTCATGCTACGTTAAGCCTCATATCTCCGTTTTTAATCCAACCTGCCTTGCGCATACCCTCGCCTACAGCAAGTGCAATAGCACCTGGGAGGATAACATGCACAAGAATTATGAGCAGAAGAGCTATTACAGGCTCTGTACCCCCTGCGGTCATAGACATATAGGTCTCAAAGGGACCGACAAGGCCTGAGGTTCCCATTCCAGAGCCGATTGCCGAGCTTGTCATTTTAAGCACTGCTGAAGAGATGGGGCCCAGAATTGCACTGGATATTATGGCAGGAAGCCAGATAAGGGGTCTTCTGACGATGTTGGGCATCTGAAGCATAGAGGTGCCTATTCCCTGTGCAATAAGACCGCCCCATTTATTTTCCCTAAAAGAAGCAACGGCAAAGCCCACCATATTACAGCAGCAGCCCACTACTGCCGCACCTGCTGCAAGGCCCGAAAGGCCCAGCGATACACCGATAGCGGCTGAGGATATGGGTAGAGTGAGGCAAATACCCATTACAACCGAGACGATTATACCGCCGATTATGGGGCTTTCTGCCACATTCTGATTGACAATACTGCCTATCCACGCCATCAGACGGGAAATAGGAGGACCTGCAAGGAAGCCTGCTGCCGAACCGAGGAGAATGGAAACAAGGGGGGTTATTATTATATCCACCTTAGTTTTGCCCGAAACGAGACCGCCAAGCTCAATAGCAATATATGCTGCGACAAAAGCACCAAGAGGCTCACCCGCGGCACCGAAAACAAATTTCTCGAAATTGGGGAAGGCTCCCACAATACCTGCAACAGCTGCCGAAACGGTGACAAGGGGTGATGCGCCAAGCTTTGCGGCAACGCCCACGCCGATTCCTGCCCCCGTTACGGTTTTTGCAAAGGAGCCGATTGTAGTGAGGTAACCGCCTATAGTACCGTCGATAAGTCCACCAATCTGAGAAATTATCGTACCAACAATAAGGGTAGCAAAAAGGCCTGAAGCCATACCCGAAAGTCCGTCAATAAAAAGACGGGAGAAAAACTTTTTCAATTTACAGTATCTCCTTAGTAAAATTATTTTCTATAATAATAGCACTTTTTATCACAAAAAACAATATAACAAGTTGAAAAAATAAGGATTTCGTTGTATAATGCCATTTATGAGGTGATTCTTTTGGTTAAAATATATTTGGTAAGGCACTGCGAGGCAGAAGGAAACAAAGCAAAGATGTTTCAGGGCGCTACCGACAGCAATATAAGTGACACAGGTGCCCGACAGCTTGAATTTTTAAAAAAACGTTTTCAAAATATTCACATTGACAAGGCAATTTCCAGCCCTCTTATAAGGGCATACAAAACCGCTTTTGCTGCGGTAGACGGCAAGGGCCTTGATATAATCTGCGATAAAGATTTTATTGAGATGGACGGAGGCTTCATAGAGGGAATGCCTTTTGCAAAGCTATTTTCCGACTTTAGAGAATTAGGGGAAGCCTGGGTAAACGCCCCACAGAATTTTGCTACCAAGGACGGAGAAAGTATGCGCGAGGTTTATGCCCGCGCAAAAAGGGGAATACACAAGGTTGCAGAGGACCCCGAAAACGAGGGCAAAACTCTGCTTATAGCCACCCACGGAGTGGTAACTAAAAATCTGCTTTGCTATATTATTTACGGAGATATTGAAGATCTTAATTCCGTGCCTTGGGCAAACAACACCGCTGTTTCACTTATCACCTATGAGGACGGAAAATTCAGTGTAGAATACGCAAATGACGATTCTCATATTCCACCCGAGTTTATGCCTACAGATGTTACTAAGCTTTGGGAAAAAGAGGAAAACTAATGAAAATAATGAGTGTAGATTTAGGCAAAGCCCGTACAGGAATTGCCCTGAGCGATGCTACAGAAAGTTTTGCCTTCCCAAGCTGTGTTATTACAGAATATAACGAGGACAAAATGGTAGCAAAGGTCTGCGAAAAGGCAAAAGAGCTGGGTGCCGAGCTTATAGTGGCGGGGCTTCCTAAAAATATGGACGGAAGTGAGGGCTTTCGCGCCGAAGAGTGCCGTGCCTCCGCCAAAAAAATTGCCGACGTTTCGGGAATAGAGGTTGTTATGTGGGATGAAAGGTGCACCACCGTTTCGGCACATACCGTCCTTAATATGAACGATACCAGAGGTAAAAAGAGAAAGCAAACGGTAGATGCGGTAGCCGCAGTAATGATTTTGGAAGATTACCTCGCATACAGAAGGAATAAAAAATAACGGCAGTGAACTGCCGTTATTTTTTATTCCTCTTTGCTTTTTTCATTTATCTTTTTGCTTTTTTCTTCCGAAAAGCCTTCGGTGCTTTCCTTCATAAACATAATTTTTACCGTCATAAGAATAAGCTTTATGTCAAGTAAAAATGAATAATTCTGAATATACATAAGGTCGAGCTGAAGCTTATCGTAGGGTGAGGTGTTGTACTTTCCGTAAAGCTGCGCATAGCCTGTAAGACCGCCTTTGAGCTTAAGTCTGTAGACAAACTCGGGAATATCTTCGGAATACTGTTTTGTGTGCTCCACACGCTCGGGTCGGGGACCTACAAGACTCATATCTCCTACCAGAATATCTATAAGCTGAGGAAGCTCGTCAAGACGGGTTGCTCTGAGCACCCTACCGACAGGGGTTATACGTGGATCGCGCTCCTCTGCAGGACGGACTCCGTACTTTTCGGCATCTACAACCATACTGCGGAATTTGTGTATTTTAAAGACCTTTCCGCCTATAGTGCTTCTGTCCTGACGGAAGAAAACAGGTCCGCCGTCATAGAGCTTAATAGCCAGAGCCGAAACGAGGAAAAAGGGTGAGGTTATGATGAGCAAAAGAGCAGAAACTATTATATCAAGTCCACGCTTTAATACCCTTTGCTCGAAGGTAAGACCTATATTTCGATATAAAAGAAGTGGCGTGTCGAAAAGGTGAAGACTTTCAGCCCCTCTTACCAGAATATCTGAAACCTTTGTTGTGGTGTAGGTTCTGATATCGTTCTCGAAACAGATTTTAAGTATCTTATTGCGTTGTTCTGAGTGAACATCATAAATAATTACGCTGTCATAATTTTTAATGCTTTCTTCCAGTTTGCTGATACCTGCCGAAATATGCATAACTTCGTTAACCACAAACTTGTCTTTTCGGGCTTTTATTTTCGTGAGGAATTCCTCAGGAGAATACGAATCGTAAATGAGGATGGTTTTCTTGGCTGGGAATATCTTCTTCATCAGCCAATTTCCGCCGAAAATAAGTATAAGTATTACGCCGACATCCGCCAGTACGGTATAAAGCAGCGGCAGTACGGTAACAAACTTTGCAGCCATAAGCACTATCTGCAGATAGATAATAAAAGCGGTAGCAAGTGTTGCCAGTATCTGGGCAATTACAAGATTTGTTCGCCGATATGTTCCGTATTTAAGCCCGTCAAAGGATTTGAGGAAAATGGAGAAGAGTATCACATACACAAGATAGAAAAACCAGTTTCCCTTTTGAACAAAGGGCACAACGATATAGTTATTGTATTCAGATACCCAGGCGTAGGCAAAAATGAGGGTCTCTGCCGCAACAAGCAGTACCGCAAACATTGAGCGTAATAACTTTTTAAACTGCTCATTCTTCTTTTTCACATCGTCACTTCCTAACTGAATTTTTCGATTATTGCATCAGCAATACGTTCACTGGCGTGTCCGTCGCCGTAAGGGTTGGACGCCTTGCTCATTCTCTCATATTCTGCCTTGTCTGTGAGCAGACGCATTGTCTCGTTATAGATGGTTTCTGCATCGGTGCCGACAAGCTTTAATGTTCCTGCATCAATTCCCTCGGGACGCTCGGTAGTGTCGCGAAGAACGAGTACAGGTTTACCCAGAGAAGGGGCTTCCTCCTGAATTCCGCCGCTGTCGGTAAGGATTATATGAGAAAGGTTCTGGAAATTGTGGAAATCGAAGACCTCAAGAGGCTCGATAAGTTTAACACGGTCGCAGTCACCGAAAATTTCATCAGCGGCGGCGCGTACAAGGGGATTTTTATGAATGGGATAAATTACCTTTATACCCTCCACCTCATCAAGCACTCTGCGAATACCTCTGAAAATATTTCTCATAGGCTCGCCCAGATTTTCTCTTCTGTGGGCGGTGAGAAGAATCATTTTATCACCCTCGAGCCACTCAAGCTCAGGGTGGGTGTAGCCCTCATCCACAGTGGTGCTCATAGCATCGATAGCGGTGTTACCTGTAATGTATATCTTGCTGTCGTCGATGTTTTCCTTTAAGAGGTTTGCGCGGGAAAGCTCGGTAGGAGCAAAGTACATATCGGTCATACAATCGACCATCTGACGGTTCATTTCCTCGGGATAGGGGGAATATTTATTGTAGGTGCGAAGCCCCGCCTCAACATGGCCGATAGCAACCTGATTATAAAATGCCGCAAGTCCGCCTGCAAAGGTGGTAGTTGTATCGCCGTGAACAAGCACAATGTCGGGCTTTGCCTCTTTTAAAACCGCGTCTACACCAAGCAGTGCACGGGTGGTGATGTCGGACAGAGTCTGGCCCTGCTTCATAATATCGAGGTCGTAATCGGGAGTGATTTTGAAGGTTTCAAGCACCTGATCCAGCATCTCTCTGTGCTGAGCGGTAACGCAAACAATACTCTCGATTTCTTCTCTTTTTTCAAGCTCCTTTACAAGGGGTGCCATTTTGATTGCTTCGGGGCGTGTGCCGAAAATACTCATAACCTTAATTTTTTTCATTTTCTCTGCTCCAGACAAATTATTTTTTTAGTTTAAGTAAAAACTTAACGTTACTGTTATAAAAACGCTTGATTCGGGACGGCTCTTTAACAATTCGGTAAAGCCATTCGAGATTGTGGTCTATAAAGAATTTCGGTGCACGTGTCTTGGTTCCGCTGAGCACATCGAAGCTTCCGCCGACGCCTACGAAAATCCCCTTATCGAAGTCTTTCAGGTGCTTATAAATAAGCTTTTCCTGTGCAGGAATTCCAAGTGCTACAAGGACAATATCGGGTCTTTTCGCCTTGATTTCCTCGAAAACGGCATCCTTGTTGTCAACATATCCATTTACTGCGTCCACAACACTGAGCCCCGAATATTTTTCCTCTATAACACCGCACAGCGCATCGATTACCTCTTGCTTTGCGCCAAGGAAAAATGCAGTTTTATTAAGCTCACTGCCGTACTCCAAAAGTTTTTCGGCAATATCTATACCCGGAATACGCTCGGCAATATCCATACCGATTTTCTTAGCACCCTTTACAATGCCTATTCCGTCGGCAACAACGGTGGTAGCCTCGTCGAGAAGAAGTTTTTCTACCTCGCTGTCCTTTTCGCCAAACATAAAGGCTTCGGGATTGGCGGTAACTATGAACATTCTTTCCTCTTTAGACAGCTTGTCCCGAACTAAGGAAAGAAAGTCACAGCGAGATCCCTTATAAATTTTGTTGAAAAATCTGATCATTTGTCGTCTCACTTTTATTTTTTAATCTGCTGATTCCGTCATTCAAAAGAATCATAATTATTGCAAGGAATATTGAAAAATTTGTATAAATAAAGGTATACCCTGCATACCAACTGATAAAGAAGAACATCGAGAATCCTTCAAACAGGCACAGTGTCATAATATCCATCTTAAACAGTCTTCTCAAAATTATGAAGGCTGACCTGAACCACAATATCATCGGTCGGAGAAGCACTATGATAAAGCACAAAATACCAAAGCTGAAAACCACACACAAAACATCACGCTCGATTGCCATATCACCCTGATTAAGGTATCCGAGTCCGAATATTTTATATTTTAAGTCTGCCTGTTTGTATTTTTCAAGATTAAAATACAACTGTCGGTTTCTCATATCTGCAGGATGTAGCTCTCCGTCTACGTACTTTTGCTCCAAAACTTGGAGGGCCTGCATTGTCCAATCTGCATTTTTCAAAGCCTCTTGTTGTGACTTTGAATCTCCGTCCTGATTATCTTCGTTATCGACATTCGGATTTTTCCCGATATTTTGTTTGTCTTTTTCGTTTTGAACTATCTGATTTATAGTATCCCGATCAGGTTGATTCATTAAAACGCTGTTGTTAATATCAATATTCTGCTTTACTGGCGTAATGGGGTATGCAACAAGGCAAGCGACTATACAAACAACACATATCACTGCATTTATTAGGTGAGAAAGATTCTTTCCCTTTATTGCAAAAAACAGTTCTAAAATGATCTGAGCTGCCAGCACGAGAAGAGGAATATAAAAGGTAACCTTTGTTCCAATAAGGCAGAGAACCAACACAGGAAACAATATGGCCAACTTGCAAAGTATACGCAAAAACTGATTTTTTACTTTATTGTTAAGTAAGTAGCAAATCAAAAACGGTAAGCAAACGCACAGCGCATGCCCGAATATCTGTCCTGAATCCAACCAACCCTTATAACCTTGCTTTAACTCATCCGAATACTCATATGTTCTGCCGGAGGTACCTGTGATAATAGCAATCAGAAACAAAAAAATATATAATGCGAAGGTTGCTGCAAGCGTCTTTTTAATCCATCCCGCAAACACATCCTTTTGAGGTGCTTCATCATAAAGTATCCTGAAATCGTGATAGCAGATAAGCAAATACAGGAAATTTATCATAAACCTTATTTCGTGCAGTATTACGGAAGTTTCTACAAGCATACCGTTCATCAGAAGAACGTGTACTACGGTAAGCACAAGGTACGATCCGTATGTCATTGCACAACGCCATATATGCTTTTTGTAAATAAGCAATAGAGCAATGTTTATCAGTCCAATTATAAGCGGCTTTCCATAGGTGGAAATTCCTACGCTTATGTAACCTCTGATATGAAGAAAAGACAGCAGATCGAATATGGGCTGAAGTACAACAAATCCGCAGGTTATCCATAAAATAACCGTGTATAGTCTTTCCTTGTTAAGAGTTTGATTTTTTAGCATTTCAGGTATCCTTTTCTATAACATTAAACAACTTATCTATGATCGCTCTGTTTGAACAATCAAAGGTTTTAAGATTTTCTTGTATCTTTTTTAAATCAATTTCACCCGTTAACACCTGTTTTATCCTTGTGTAAAGCGCATCGGTGCTTTTTTCGGTAACAATTCCGTATTTTTCTCCGTCAAATATCTCTCTTACTCCGGATACATCGGTAGAAATAATCGCTTTCTTCAGAAACAGAGCTTCCTTTATTGCTATGCTGTAGCCTTCGAAATCACTTGAAACTACAACACAGTCAGCCTGTTTTATATACGGATAAGGATTTAAAACAAGACCCTTAAGCTCTACCACATCCTCAACCGCGTTTTGCCTAACACTTTGCTTTATCTTTTCTTCTTCAGGTCCGTTACCGAGTATCTGAATTTTAAACTTAAAGCCTTCGTCTTTTAAGCGTTGGGCAATTTTAACCAGTCTATCTTGACGTTTCTGTGGTCGCATTCTGCCTACATTTACAAAAGTAAAACAGTCATTCGGCTCGACCTTTTCGGCTGCCTGTGCTGATATTTTTTCTTCGTCTATAAGATTGTAAAGAACATCTATTTTATCTGCAGAGAAGCCATACTTTTTTGAAAAGCTATCCTTAGACTGCTGCGCAACAGTAATGATCTTGTCCATTTTGGCATAGCTGTTTTTTATTTCTCTCTCGCTGATACCTATATCAAAAAAATCTACGTCGTTGTGCACCCAGGCAAGCCTGCGGATATTCTTTTTTATATCGGCAACCCAAGTAGCACTTCTGCCTTCTATAAAGCCAATGGCAACGTCGTATTCTTTTGCATTTGCAATTTTATTTATTTTTAATTTTCTGAAAAATGGAATATATCTGAAAAGAACATAAGACAGTATATTGCCACGAAGCTGTATTGCCCCAACATTTTCAGGCAGTTCGGAGAGTAATTCTCCCTTTGCCTGTAGCAGGGCAACATCTATCTCATAGTGATCTTTTAAAACATTTATAAAATCTACCATAACTTTTTCGGCTCCGCCCATATCAAGCGTATAACCAAAAAACAACAGCTTTTTCAATTACTTTCTCTCCTTAAGAAGATATTTGATATATGCGGGAAGATACATTATAAAAGATACAAAACTGTTTGGATGCTCTTTTACAGCATCAAAAAGTTTTTTACCCGCATATATACAGTACATATCATAAGCCGCGGCATTGTATAAAGTGGGTTGCATTTCATAAAGCTCCTTATAGTAAAGAGCCTGTCCCTTTGGATTTCGTTTAGCAAGATCAAAATAATGGGAGGTGTAGCCCGATTCAAGATAATCTTTATAAACAATTGCTTTATTAAAGAATTTCATCTTATACTTTCCGGATATCCTGTTAAAGAGCAATGCCTCCGGAACAAATTTTTCTTCGTCTATCTCGGGGAATTTAAACTCTCTCATTACCGAGGTTTTAAACACAAACTGCTTGTCGCCTGTTACATTATGGCAATTATAGATATTATAATAGGTATCTGTCATTCCGTCCTCGGGGAAGGCGGTCCCAACCACTTTTTCGGTACCTGAATGCCAGTGCAAAAAGCCTATGCCCGCGATCGTCTCGTCATCCCTAATCGATTGGCATTTCTTCCACACTTCGCCCAATACATCGGGAACAAAATAGTCGTCCGAATCGATACAGAAGAATAATTCGCCCTCTGCCAACTCGATCCCGTAATTTACGGCCTTGCTTTTTCCTTTATTTTCCTGTCTCGCATACCGTATTTTGATTTTATTCTCTTCTGACAGATGTTTTATCACCTGCTCGGTATTATCGGTAGAGCCGTCATCTACAATAAGCCATTCAAAATCGAAAAAATCTTGATGTAAAAGTGAATTGTATAATTGAAGTAATTCCCTTTCTCTATTGTAAGCAGGGGTAAATACGGTTAACATTTTTCTTCTCCGTCGATCATAAAAATTTCATACCACTTTTCCATAATATTATCGGCAAGATACATAGAAGATGCTTTTTTAGCGTTTCTTCCAAGCTTTTCCAGCTCTTCCCTATCTTTAAGCAGGTGTACTATTTTTTCTGCCATTTGCTCCTCACCAGGATAATGTATAAGGTAGCCATTTTCTCCGTTGTTTATGATGGAACGGGGACCAACCGGCACATCAAAAGAGATGAGGGGCAAACCCACTGATGAGGCTTCTAAAAGCACCATAGGAAAACACTCGGTATGGGAGGTCATAACATAAATATCGCTTGACAGCATATAAGCTCTCACCTCTTCTGCCGATACCATACCTGTTATCTTCACGCTGTTTTCAAGACCGAGCTCCTTTACCTGTCTGCAGAGTGGCTCATATTCGTCTCCGCCACCCACAATAGTCAGCTGAGCCTCGGGCAGTCTTTTTCGCACAAGTGCGAAGACCTCTATAAGTGCTTTGAAATTCTTGACGGGGTGCAAACGCCCTACTGATACCAAACGGTTTCCGCAAAGAGGTGCACTCTCACTTGGAATATCATTTAAAATGTTTGGTATCTGTACTATTTTTATCTTTTTATTATCCTTAAGCCACCGTGAAAAATTCTCTCTTGAGCCGTCACACAAAACCAGAAGATAATCTAAATTGCGAAAAGCTTTTTTTGCTTTGTTCACATATTTAGCACTGCCGTTGTGCAAATGCTCCTGAGTCATTGTAACAACATTTTCAGGTGCATATGAAGACAGCATTTCAGCAAACTCAATTCGTGTAGACAAGACGTAATCGCAATCGAGGTTTTTTACTTCCTTTATCATAAGATACTTTTTAAGAAAAAGAATCTTTACCGCTTTTACACCTTGTTTTAGCAATCCTACAATATTTTTACTTTTAATTGCCGCTTTTATTTCATCTCTGTTAGGTTTGTCGTCTATCAGATACTTGATTTTTACTTTTTCGTTTACAGGATAAGCAGGCTGAGCCTTCATAGAATAGGTGCAAATTATCTGAACATCATGAGTCTTGCAAAGTTCGTTAGCAAGGGTAATCGTCTGTTTTTCGATTCCACCGTGCTGAAGATGAAGCATCATTATAACAATTTTTTTCATTTATAGGCTCCGTATTTAAGTTTCAGATAAAATTTCTTAAGACTTCTTTTAAGATTATCTGACAACAAAAGATCAAATATTTTTTCTTTCCTCAACTCGGCTATATACGCTCTTTTTGCAGAGCCTGACAAATTGCCTTTTGCATTTATTGCAGCATTAGCGAGATAACTTAGGATTTTGTCAGAAACTTCTTTTCTAAAATTACATGCACGAACTACCGAGCATAATCTGAGTGTAAGAAAAAGTAGGTCATTGGCTCTTTTTATAAGCTTACTTTGGTCGTTGCCACGAGTAATGCTAGTTGACGTTTGAACATAATAGTATCCGATATGATATACCGAAGAGAATTTTTCTGTTTTCATTACAATTTCGGGAATCAATCCAAAGTCTTCGTGGTATCTTCCCTTTGCAAAAGTAAAATTATTATTCAGCCAGAAATCTCTTCTGTATGCATAAAGCCAGGCAGGCTCGAAACATTGCTTGTTGTCTATCAACCGTTCTATGGCTGTTTCTCCCGACACTCCGCGCATTTGCGGCGCAGCCATTTTTTCGCCTGTGCCACCATTTTCGTAAACAATCAAGGCAGAAAAACGGAGCATATCAGGTTTTGATGAATCAATTTCTTCTTTAAGTTGACACAACAGCTCTGTCGATATATAATCATCTGAATCTACAAACAGCAGATAGTCGCCCTGTGCCCTCAGGATGCCGAAATTACGGGCATCGGAGAGTCCGCCGTTTTCTTTTATAAAGGCTTTTATCTTATCGGGATGATTTTTTGCATACTCGTCGATTATAGCCTGACTGTTGTCGGGCGAGCCGTCGTTTACGACTATTATCTCAAAATCCTGAAAGCTCTGCTTTAAAATGCTGTCAAGACATTTTGCCAGATATTTTTCAACATTATATACAGGAACAATAATACTAAAAGTCATATTTTATACCCTAGCTAAGTTTTTCTTTGATTTTTCTCACCGCAAGAACGGGGTGACGAAGATAATACAGTGCACGAAGCATACTGTTGCGTCGGGCGAATATTTGCTTGGTTTTTTCCTCACCGTATTTTGCAATATATTTTTTGCGTTTTATCTTATTTTTTTCTATTTTCTTTTTATCCTTTTCACTGTGCCAAGAGCCCGAAAAATGATGTATCGTATGACTGTTTTCGGTAAGATTTATGTTGCCCGTCTCCCAGTCCTTGGGACAAAAATAATCATACGGATAGATTGTAACCACTCCGCCTGCAAGCTCCTGATAGGATGATGCAGGCACAAGTCCGTATTTGCTAAGGGTCAGATTTGTTATTCTCTCCACGTTGGTGGTAAGGTCCATTTCTCCTATGTCGTTTATAAAAGTCAGGTCGGTGTATTCATCTAAAAGGTCCTTTATCCAGACATTGCCCTTTTCTGCCGCCATAATCCCTGTCGGGATTTTATTGTTATTTTCAAAGCTGGAGAAGGCGCTGTGCTTTAAAAAACCATCAAGAGGCTTTAAAACCTCCACATCGGTATCCATATATATACCGCCCTCGTTATAAAGAGCATAAAGTCTTACATAATCGGTAACAAATGCAAATTTTCTGCTTTCATAAGCCTCGCGGACATACTCGTTACTGTTAATATCGAAATTATCCTCATTCCACTCTTTAAAAGTGTAATCGGGACAGAACTGCTTCCATGAAGCAATACATTTTTCTGCAAGTTCGTTCTTCTGGCCCCGTCCGAACCAGCAAAAATGAATTATTTTGGGAATAGCCATTTAATTACATCCTTTATTTTTTGATAAAACGCTGTTTTAAGCCTTTTAATACATCAATACTGCCTCGTCCGAAGAGCATAAGCACATTTGCAATAATTCCAAAAACACCTGTTACTGCGCAGGCTACTATAAGAGACAACCAGGAATTTATACTGAAAAGCATATTGACCGCAATTGCAAAAGCCGAAAGCACAATAACCGAAAGCAGGTTCTTTAAAATAACGGGATAAAAGGTTGTGAGTTTAAAGCCGAGACATTTTGCACCGTAAATGGGCAAAAAGGTGAGAAGACGCAAAACATTGTAAAATGCGCCCACGCAGGCAATATATATAATCTTTGCGTTTTCGCCCTCAATAAAGCTCAGACCGATAAATACTGTCAGTACGCTGGCGGTACTGAAAATGATAAGTGCTATAGAAGAGGTTTTTATCTTGTTTCTTACGGTAAAGATGTTGTAGAGCGGTTCGAGGGGTAGCGCAAATATCAGATTAAAACAGGTTATCACAGTCAGCAGGTGTAAAAGCTCTGCATCCTGAGTGGGTACCCACAACTGATAAAAGGGTTTGCCGAAGCCTATAAGTATTGCAATTGGAATACCCGAAAAAACAGCCAAAAGCTTTACCGAAGAGATAAGCTGTTTTTTCATTTCCTCAAAATCGTTATTGGCATAAGCCATTGTGAGCTGCGGTGCAAAAATTGAGGATAACATACCAAACAGGGACAAAACGATATTTGAAACGGTTTTGGATATATTAAGAACACCCATTGCAACGCCGTTTACAAAAATGTTTGTTATAAGTAGGTCGAGCCCCGAAGAAAGTATAGAGCTGAGCTTTGAAACCGAGTTCCATATACCCGAGGCGAGCAGTTCTTTAATGCTTCCAAAATCGAAATACTCACGCTTTACTTTAAGCTCAGGCACAAGCTTTGCTTTAAAATAAATATGGCTTATGAGATTATTTATTCCGAGTATCAGGGTTGCTATACCGACATAGAAGGTGTAGGGTCTGAAAAAGGTGTAGCAAAGCACCAGCACTGCTGCCCTTAAAATACTTCCTCTTGCGTTTGTTAGTGCCGTTTTGTCCAGACGGTCGGTAATAAATGTGGAAACCGAGAATATTGACGCGAAAAGGGACAAAATAAAGTTGGCTGCAATAAAAATCCAGAGAATTTTTATATCTGTAACCGAGCTTTCGGAAATATTTAAAAACTTGTCGAGAAAAACTATTACTACAGAGAAAACTGCAGTAAAGATGACCGACATAAAAATATTGGCAACCACAACCGATGTGAAATACTTATTTGCGCTGTCAATATTCTTACGGTGTATCTGTATAGTTATAAACCGACCTGCCATAGAGTTTATTGCAACCGTAAACAGCTGTGCATACTCAACGAATGTATTTGCAAGAGATACGAAGCCGTTTGCTTCAACGCCGATATTCTGAATTATAAAGGGTGTAAGAAAAAAACTTATACAAAGGTTTATCGCAAAGGCGATTACCTGAGCTATAAAATTTATTCCTGTTTGCTTGTTCATCTGAAACAGCTTCTCCTTATGGATTTTTGACGCAATATTCCAAAGTACGCACAGTATTATTATATACTACAATACAGAATAAATCAATAATACTTTGTCAAAAAAACAGAAAAACAGCGAATTTGGGAATAATGAGCAGAAAAAGGTATGAAAATGCCTGTTAGTATTAAGATAAAATTAAAGAGAATGTGATTTTACGGTCACATTCTCTAGGGATTATTTTAAATTATTTCCTTTATAGCGGCGAGGGTCAGCTCCAATGTGCGCTTTTTACTGTGTGAGCTGTCAATTATGATATCCGCCACCGATTCGTAAATAGGTTTTCTGAAATTATAACGGGTGATTATGTCTTGAGTTCCTCCAGCAGTAAGAGGTCTTGAGGAATCGCCTGTTATACGGTTTAAGGTCTGCTTTATTCCGCAGTCGAGAAGTATGACGGTGCCTGCCGCCTTGAGATAAGGATGATTTGCCTTATTTACAGCGAGACCTCCGCCAAGGGATATAACATTGCCCTTAGTCTCAGACAGTTTCTTTATCAGCTCTGTTTCAAGTCTGCGGAAATAGTCCTCGCCGTCTGATGCAAAAATTTCGGCAATAGTTCTGCCCTGCGCCCTTACTATCTCCTCGTCGGTATCAATAAGGGGCATATTTAGCTCTTTAGAAAGGTTTTTTGCAAGGGTGGTCTTTCCCGAGCCCATAAACCCGCAGAGAATTATATTTTTCATTTTACAAACACCCTTTCCAGCTCTTTTGCCGACCTTTCTATGACAAGAGCCGTCTCTTCTTTGGTAAAATCAACTCCCAGCCAATGATACTGGGACTTCTGTGCCTGACAGACAAGCATAGAAAGTCCACCGCCCGTTACCTTGCCCTTTTGACGAGCCAAACGCAAAAGCTCGGTCTCGTCGGGGTTATAAACAATGTCGTAAACACAGCTAAAAAGGTCTATTTGTTCTGCCGTTAGCGGAGATGTACCCGCATTTGGATACATTCCCACGGGTGTGGCATTGACAAGCAGGTCAAAGGGCCTTTCTATCTCTTCGTTTGTGATGAGATTTATCTTTTTTCCGTTTTTTTCGACAAGCTCTGCCACCACAGACTCTGCCTTAGCCTTGCGCTCTGCAGTAGTGCCTACGGTGACATTGCAGCCTGCCTTCAGGCTTTCGGTAATAAGGGTACGGGCGGCACCTCCGCAACCGTATATAAGCACATTGCCTTCAAGGGGAATTCCCGAGAACTCAAGACCCTTTAAAAAACCATAAGCGTCGGTATTAAAGCCGTAATACCTTCCCCCTTTTGCTAAAACGGTATTTACAGCCCCGTATTCTGCGGCAGAAGAATCAATAACATCCAAACAGTCCATAATGGCTATTTTATGGGGTATGGTAATATTAAAGCCGTCAAGGTGACTGAGGGTTTTGTCAAACTGCTCCCGAAGATTTTCGGGTGCTATCTGAAACTTTTCATATTCTGCAGAAAAATTTCTAAGGGAAAAAAGTTCTTTTTGAATAAAGGGCGACATAGTATGTCCTATAGGATAACCTATAACTCCAAATTTTTTCAGCACAACAACAGTCCTTTTATACCAAAATCAAATAAAACTGTTGACAAAACAGCTTTTTCAACATATTATTTGTTTAGGTTGTTTTTTATACTATAACACAAACCACACCTGTATGTCTATAACAAGGTGCGTATAAATTGAAGGAGAATGCTAAATGATTTTTGAAAAAATTACCGAAATACTTGCAGAACAGCTTGCTGCCGATCAGGAAACCATGACTATGAATACCAAAATTGCCGAGGACCTTGGTGCAGACAGTCTTGACCTTGTAGATCTTCTTATGTCTATTGAAGACGAGTTTGGCGTAGAGATCCCCGATGAAGAGGTTGAAAATCTCCACACCATCGGCGAGGTAGTAAACTACATCTCTGCTCACACAGAAAACTAATATTAAAATAGTGTAAAATTCCCGACGAAGAATGACTTCGTCGGGAATTTTTGTTTTATCAATCTGTTGTTGTATTGGATGAAGATGCGCCTGAGGAGGATCTATCTGAGCTGTCACTGTCCGAGCTTTCTTCAGAGGATACCACAGTATCGGGATCACGATAGTAGATAACGATAAGCTCGTTTACAGAAAGTTTAGAGCCTGCTTTTACCTCTGAATCGCTTTCGCCGTATGTTACCTTATAAACAGCACCCGGCTCAGCAGAAGAGTCAAAGCCCTTTCTGACGATTATGGTATCACTGTAGAAGCCTTCGTCGAAGAGTGCCGATTTTGCCTCGGCTACCGTCTTACCCTTGATGTTGGGCATAAGCACCTTATCGGGACCCTGACTGATGTGTATCTGAATCACAGTATCGCGTTCGACCTTGGTTCCCCCAGCGATAGACTGCTGACAGATACTGCCCTTAGGCACTGTATCTGAAGCAACACGTCCTGCAACTTCAAAGGTGAAGTGGGAATACTCGGTCTGCATATCGCCATAAACATCGGCATATTTCTTGCCCAAAAGGTCGGGCACCTCTAACAGCACAGTACCCGGTGCATAACCCTGATTGCTTGACGAATCCTCCGAGACAAAGCTACTGGGCTGACTGCCTCCGACGGGTTTGCTGCTTGGGAAAAGTGCATCACCTAAATCAAAGATAAAGAAGGCCGCCACAATACCGATTATAAATACAAGTGCGGTAATAAGAATGGATATAACTACATATCTTGCCCCTGTGCCTTTTTTCTCGGGCTTGTCGGTTTTTTCGCTGTTAAGGTCGTTTATCATAACCGTATTAGATGCAACCGCTTCAAGCAGTTTATAAAGACGCTCTACCGACGGCAGACGGTCGTTTTTCTCTACCTTAAGGGCATTTGCCACTGCAACCAGTACACCGCGGGGAACGGTTTCGGTAATTCTTGCAGGGATTGAAAGCTTATCGTTTACAAGACGGTCTTTAGCGTCGGGAGTGGTAGTTCCGATAAGACAACGGAAAAGAACGGCACCAAGGGCGTAAACATCACAGGATGCATCGGTCTCGGCACTGTCGAGATACTGCTCGGGTGCGGCAAAGCCTGTGGGAAGCTGTGCAAGATATTCACTGCGCTCTACCCTTGCGCCCTTTATGCAGAAGGAAGAAAGACGGAGTTTTCCGTCGCGGCCTACAATGATGCTGTCGGGAGAAATTCCTCTATGAACGATACCTGCATCATTAAGCTGACTTACGGTTGCTATAAGGGGCATAAAGAGGGGCTTTACCTGTTCCCATTTAAGGGCTCCGCCGTGTCGGATAAGGAAGGCTTTAAGGCTGGTGCCTGAAACGGTGTTAGAAACAACATAAACCGTTCCGCCCGACTCAAAAGCGTCTACAACATGGAGAATTGCTGTGCTTTCGGGCATTTTTGCAAGTGCGGCAAAAAGATTTTCAAACTCTTCTTTACCTGCATTGAAAGCCATGCCTCTGTTTTCGGCGGGTGTGACCGTAATACGGTCTTCACTGCGCTGGGCAATGCCTGCGGGGAAATATTCTTTAATATTTACAACTGCATTAAGATCGTTATCCCAAGCAATATAGGTAACACCGTCACCGCTTTCCTCGATGACCTTACCCACAAGATATCTGTTAGCGTTGAGCCAACTGCCTACGGCAAGATACTCGGGAGCATTGTCCTCAGATGCATCGTAACCGCAGATGGGACAGACCTTTTCTCCGCCGTTATCGTTCATACAGCCCATACAAAGTCTATCTGTATTTACCATAAAATTACCTCCGGTAATCTTTGTTTTCAAAATATTATATCACATTTTTTAAAAAAATACAACTGTTACGATTTATTCTCCAAGGGGAATTATCTTATTGAAAACACAGGTGTGCTTCGGGGTGACCGCTCTGTCCTCGTGAAGAGAGCCGAAATACCATTTTTTAAACTCGCACTCGGCATCTATCTCTTCAAAATAGCCGTTAAGCTTATTGACACGGTCTGCCAATCCCGTGCGAAGAAGCATAGCACTCTTTACAAGCTTTGGCGGTTCGTGGGTTATAATATAATCAACCTTAAGTCCCGCTTCGTCAAGTCTGGCTGCTCCCTGAGCCATTTCTCTGGGGGTGGGGAGCTCCTCTTTCCAATAAAGTCCCTGCTCTGCGCGGATATCCTTATCGGTAGACTCTCCTCCGCCGAAGGTAAATATTTTATTTCCGTCTATGTTGAATATCTGTCCGCGCATCAGGTGAAGAAGGTTTCCGTGAATTCTGTGAACCATTCCGCCCTTCCAGTAGGTCTCTCTGCAGGCGTTTATTTTATCAAAATTTTCGTGGGTTCCGTCAATAAAACAGACGGTGAACTTGCGACTGCCCAGATATTCCACCGCTTCACGCTCGAACTTTCCGCCGTTCCAGATATAGCCGAAATCTCCGCAGACTATTAGCACATCCCCGCTTTTAAGCTTTCGCCACTCCTTACCGTAGAGACGGTCCTCTGCGCCGTGCATATCCCCCGTTACATATATCATAGAATTTCTCCTTAAGATTTTGTAAATATTTAAAATTACTACTTTTAATTTCACTTCTAATATTGTATACTAAATCTGTACATAATTCAAGTTCGAGGATATATTTATGAAAAAAAAGATTCTTCCCCTGCTGCTTATAATTCTTACACTTTGTTTTTCGATTCCCGCAAATGCATATCAGATAAACGGTTATGAAATGCATCACGAGGCAGGTATGGTAATATCTGTTGATACGGGTACTGTAATCTACAGCAAAAACGCCGACAAAAAAATGTACCCCGCCTCCATAACCAAGCTTATGTCTGCACTGGTTATGGTTGAGGAAATAGAAGACCTCGAGGGCACTATGATACCCTACACAAAAGAGGCAAACAATCAGATACTGGGCACAGGCTCAGTTGTTTTGAACCTTAAAATCGGGGAAGAAATGTCGGCAGACGATATGCTTGCGGCTCTGCTTATTTCCTCCTGCGGAGATGTTGCCTACGCTATTGCAGAATTTGTCGGCGGCTCGACCGAGGGCTTTGTAGACCTTATGAACAAAAAAGCGGAAGAAATAGGTATGAATAACACCGTTTTTACCGACCCTGTAGGTCTCCACGATGACGAGCATTATACCACCGCCCGCGATATTTACAAAATGGCTACTGCCGCCTTCCAAAACAAGCTTATCAAGGAGCTGTGCGCAAAGTCCCGCTACACTCTGGGTGCTACCAATATGGCAAACGAACGCACCATTGTTACCTCAAATATGCTCCTAAATCCCAATTCCAATGTGTACTACACCTATGCAGACGCAGGTAAAACTGGCTATACCGAAAAGGCAGGAAGATGTCTTGTCAGTACCGCTTCCTACAAGGGCTACGAATATATGGCTATCGTACTGAATACCGCTACTCCAGGCGGCGTGCGATACGACTTTATTGATATTGCAAATATGTTCCGCTGGGCGTTCAACAACTTCGAGTACAAGTCTGTTTTCGACTCTAACACACCGGTCACCGAAGTACCTGTTTCTCTCTCGTCCGAGACCGACCATCTCCCCATCTGCTTTAAAGACGGACTCAAGACCCTGCTTCCCAAGGAAGCCGACTCCTCTACCATCAGCTTCGACATTCATCTGACAAAACCTACTTTTGAGGCTCCCGTAAATAAGGGACAGACAGTAGGAAGTGCAGATATTTATTATGCCGAGGAGAAAATAGGCACCCTCGAGCTTGTAGCAGGACAAACCGTTGAGGCAAGCTCTGTGCTGGTCTTCTTTAAAACTGCGTCCGACTTTTTAACCTCCGGCTTTATGAAAATTATCTATGTTGCGTTGGCTGTTGCTGCTCTAACCTTTGCACTGTGGGTGATTTTTCTGAACTTTGGCAAAAAGAAGGCACGCAAGGTCAAATATATCCCGCTTTCCAAGCGCGAACTTGAAGAACAGGACAAATAAACCAGAAAGACGATATAACGTTTGTTTGATAATGAGATTGTTGCTTATAAATACTGTACTCTTTATGAAAGCGGCGGTGCGGGAATGGTGTCTGCTGTAGGGGATTATATAAAATTCCTTGAGGCGATGAGGTTTGGGTGTAAGCTACCCTCATCGAAGAGATTCTTAAAAACACCGATAAATACATGTGCTTTTTAATGTAAGTTAAAATATGATTTAAAATCCATCGTCGATAATTAAGACAGTGATGGATTTTTGATTGACAAAAGTTATGTTTTAGCATATAATGATTCGGTAAAGTGAAAACGAGGTGTGGCGCAGTTGGTAGCGCACTAGTTTTGGGAACTAGATGCCGCAGGTTCGAGCCCTGTCACCTCGACCAAAAATCCTCTGAGACCGGAAGTTTTTGGAGGATTTTTATGTATTTTAAACAGCAAAAGAGCAACGCTGGGATAAAAACCAGCGTTGCTCTTTCTCTTATTATATCAGCACATTTGTATATCTGTGCAAAAAAAGTAAAAAGTAATAACACAAAAGAAACGGAGGTAAAATTTATGTTCAAACACGAAAAAATGCTTTTTCATCCTGTAGCAGTAGAGAAACCCAATCCGCAGTATGCGGCGCTTTTACAAGAACAGCTTGGCGGCGGTAACGGTGAGCTTAAAGCGGCAATGCAGTATATGTCGCAGAGCTTCAGAATCAAAGACCCTGAAATCAAGGACCTTTTCCTTGATATTGCCGCAGAGGAGCTGGGTCATATGGAGATGGTGGCGCAGACTATCAATCTCTTAAACGGTCACGATGTTGATGCCGATAAGGTGCCGTCGGGCGAGATTCAGTCGCATGTGCTTTTAGGTCTTAACCCAGGTCTTATAAACGCTTCGGGTTACTCTTGGACGGGAGATTATGTGACCGTTACAGGAGACCTATGTGCAGACCTCTTAAGCAATATCGCATCCGAACAGCGTGCAAAGGTGGTTTATGAATATCTTTACCGACAGATTGATGACAAAAAGGTACGCGAGACCATCGACTTCCTTTTAAACCGCGAGGAAGCACACAACCAGATGTTCCGTGACGCATTTAACAAGGTGCAGAACTCAGGCTCTAACCGCGACTTTGGCACAACAAAAGCCGCAAAAATGTACTTTTCCATGTCCGACCCAGGACCTAACGCATTTGCTACCGGTGAGACAACACCCGTTTCGTTTAACAAATAAGGTTCCCAAACAAAAGGAGATAAAAATGGACGGTAACGAACTTGTAAAAAACACACTGGATCAGATTCCACAGTCGGCACCCGATGCAAAACAGATAATCGGGCTTGTAAAACAGGGTGGAAGAATAACGGGCTACCAGCTTTCCGACCAAAGCTTTGTTGAGAAGTCCGATGCGGTTGCAATGGCAAAACAGGGCAAAATTTCGGGCGTGGGAATTGCCCACAGAGGCGATACCCAGTACCTCAAGGCTATTCCAAACGGAAACGAAAATGACAACCTCGGAAATCTGCCCTCGGTTTCACCTAAGCAGTAAAAAAGGGACTGTCTCACTAAAAAAAGTGAGGCAGTCCCTTTGACTTTTATTGACTGTTAAAGCGTTCAATAAAAGTTGACTTTTTATTTTGTGTGTGATAAAATATTTTTTATTGAGCACATCAAGGAGATGACGGTATGAATAAATACCATGAGTTTGATAATTATCTTAAGGAATTCCCTACTGCAGACGGTTACTTCGGTGAATACGGCGGAGCATACCTCCCCGACGAGCTGGTTCCCGCCTTTAAAGAGGCTGACGACGCTTACGAGGCAATCTGCCATTCTGCACAGTTTATAAGCGAACTGAGAAGAATCAGAAAAGAGTTTCAGGGCAGACCTACCCCCGTTTACCACTGCGAACGTCTTTCTAAAATATTTGGTAACTGCCAGATATACTTAAAGCGTGAGGACCTTAATCACACGGGCGCTCATAAGCTCAACCACTGTATGGGTGAGGGTCTGCTTGCTAAGTTTATGGGCAAGAAAAAGCTTATTGCGGAAACGGGTGCAGGTCAGCGCGGTGTTGGTATTGCTCCCGCTGCCGCATATTTCGGGCTTAAGTGTGATGTTTATATGGGTGAGGTTGATATTGCAAAGCAGCATCCCAACGTTATCCGTATGAAGATGTTGGGTGCTAATGTTATTCCCGTTACCCACGGACTTAAAACCCTTAAAGAGGCTGTTGACGCCGCTTTTGAGGCCTATATGAATGAATACGACGAAGCAATCTACTGCATAGGCTCCTGTTTAGGCCCCCATCCCTTCCCAAAAATGGTACGCGATTTCCAGTCGGTTATCGGCATTGAGGCAAGAGAACAGTTTCTTGATATGACAGGCATTATGCCCGACGCTGTTTGTGCCTGTGTTGGCGGAGGCTCCAACTCACTGGGTATGTTCACCCCCTTCCTGTCTGACCCTGTTGAGATATACGGAATTGAGCCTCTCGGAAAGGGCGAGAAGATCGGTGACCACGCCGCTACAATGAAATTCGGCACCAAGGGCAGACTCCACGGCTTTGACAGCTATCTGCTTCAGGACGAAAACGGTGAGCCTCTCCCCGTTTACTCTATTGCCAGCGGTCTTGACTACCCCGGCGTAGGACCCGAACACGCATACCTCCGCGATGCAGGACGCGTTCATTACGAAACCGTATCCGACGAGGAGGCTATGGAGGCATTCTTCCTGCTCTCGCGCTATGAGGGTATCATCCCCGCAATCGAGAGTGCCCACGCAGTAGCCTTTGCTATCCGCTACGCTAAGGAGCACAAATCAGGCTCGATACTTGCTTGTCTTTCGGGCAGAGGCGATAAGGATATCGACTATGTTTACGAAAACTACGGTTGCGGCGAAAAGTTTAAACTCGATTATAATGTATAAACTCAAAAATTCCGACGAATCTCACTTCGTCGGAATTTTTTTAGTTTCTGATATACCTTTCGGTTTTGGATAGGACGGTTATTATGGGCAGAATGAGTACCCCCAGAATAAGGTTGTGAATTCCGTGTGTAATATCGAAGGGAAAGCCTGCTACTATCCAGGCTATCATTCCCTTAAAATCAAGCCCGAACATAAGCGCCTGCATGGGGGAATATAAAGCTCCGTATAAAAAACCGTGAAGACCGCACAGCAGTGTATAGACCACTGCAGAAACGGGTTTTGACATTTTTTTGGGGAGCAGCATAGCTATTCCCCAAAGCAGTGTCCAGAGGTAAAGGTGGGGAACCCACCAAGGATTGAAGCCTGAAACCAAGCCCTGAAGCAGGGCATATCCGTATATAGGATAAAGGGCTTTTGCTCTGTAGACCACCGTCATAGCAATTGTGAAAACTGCAAGCAGATGAAAGTTCGGTATAGCCTCTAAAAGCAGTTTAGAAATAAGCATTATTGCCGAAAGCATAGAAAAGGTTACAAGCTCTTTAAGATTTATCTTCATTATTCTACCTTAAAAGAATAGGTTTTGCCTGTCTCGATATTGGTAGAATCAACACCTGTCATTGCGTATTCACCGTCGATATAGAATGCCCAGTATTTTCCGTCTGCGTCATAGGTTACGGTTTCTCCGTCCGCCGTTTCCACCATAAGGCCATAGTCCCCCATTGTGCCCTCAATCAGCTTCAGCTGAAGCAGGGCATCGCCTACAGTTGTCTTATCAGTTTTTACGGTGTAGGATTTTTCACTGCCGTCCTTAAAGGTGATTTTTACATCAAACTGTGTTGCGCCCTGACCAATAAGACTGCTGTCGGCAGAGGATGTATCACTGCCCGAGGGGGTGTGCGATGGGTTGTTGCCGTTACATCCGACTATACCCAGTGCTATGGCCGCAACAAGCACAAGACAGAGGATGAACGACAGAATTTTACAAAAAACTGTCTTTTTCATATTTTTTCTCTCCTGAAGATTTATTTCCCGACAAAATACCTGCGCTCGAGGTACGGAAGATTCCATTCGGGACGGTCACACGGGTATTTCGACTGCGGTGCAGTATTTTTTCGCCTTCTCAGGTATTTCCCAATGGCTTGTCCCCGATTTGCGGCATCGGGTAGAAAAAACAGATTAACACACCTCACGGCGACGGGCTCGTGTGGGGTTTTCACCCACTTCCCCGCTGTGACAGATTCATTATATCACTTCAAAACACCAAAAACAATATAAAAACAAGCAGTTTTTTACATATTAAAATAGTTTATCATGCCCTTTATCATTGCGGCGGCGCATTTTTTATTGAACTCGGGGTCTATCATATTGTTATACTCTGCAATATTGGTGATATATCCGTTTTCGGTCAGCACGACAGGACAGTCACTGATACGGGAAAGGAAAAACACATGCCATTTTACCCTACTGTAGACGGTTTTCTCATAAAGACCGTCGTCAAAGGTTGCATTATATATGCTATGGGCTGCCGCGGAGGTATACGGATTAAAGTGGAAGGACTCAAAGCCCGAGGGCTTTGTACTGTTACTAGCGTTTCGGTGGACCGATATTGCAAAATCGGGTCGGGCATTTCTGATGGTGCTCACCCTATCCAGCGCAGAGACATACTCATCTTGTGAGCGGGTCATTATCACCGTTGCACCTAAATTTTCAAGCTGAGCCTTAAGCTCCTGCGCAAGTGCGAGGTTAAGCTGTGCTTCGTGCATACCGCCCCCATAACCGAGGGCACCCGGATCGTTTCCGCCATGCCCTGCGTCTACTACTATGGTCAGCCCTTCAAGAGAATATCCAAACTCATTTTCCGCTGTGGTCAGTGCTACGGGATTCAAAAAGCGGAACTCAAGCTCTCCAAGCTCGTTATACTCGGCTGTCCAGCCATAAAATCTGCCCTTTTCTCTGAGGTTTAGTCTGAGGGTACAGTCGTACTGATTTACATACATTTCGGCCGAGGAAAACAGGGGATTTTCTGTAAGGTCGGGCAGCTCTATAACCGACTGAGAATAGCAGAAGGTTACGTCAACATGGTCGAAGGTAGCCTCTGTTATGGTGTAGTCTCTGTGACTTGCCGAGGTGTTTGCATAGGACTGAGGGCCGAGTTCAAGCTTAAAGGGAGCCTTCCAGTCGACCTTAAAGCTTATAACCGTATGTCTGCCCGAATGGTCAAGAGAGGAAAATTCCACATTATTATGCTCGGGAAGTACCGTTTCATAAACTCTGATATTATCCCCTGTATTTTTGGTCTTAGTGTAGACCTGCTTGCCGTAACGCAGGGTATAAAGCTCTAAATTTTCTCCCGATGCTTTGAAGCTTCGGGTGTAGGAAGAGCAGTAATCCACCGTACCCTTGGGCAGATAGTTGTTGGTAGGACGGGAAAGGTCTGTAACATCGTCAGAATTGAAGGTTTCTGCCTGATCGCAGATGACCTCTGCCACTAAATTCATACCCACATTGAGATAACTGCTGTCCTCGGGGTAACCGTTTCCTCCGCCATATCGGCTGACATCAAAGGTTTTAACGCTTATATTTCCGCTTGTTTTGGTGCCGTTCCCATAGCTTGAAACAGCCGAGAAGCTTACCTTGCCATAGCTTTTGGTATTACCTGTATTATGGGGTGTCTTAAAGGCACCTATATATGTGATGTAGTCGCTCAGGGTATTACCCTCGCTGTCGTCTGCCGCATAAAGAGTTACGGTCGCGCCGTTCCAGCTTGCTGTTACACTGCTGTTTTTAAGAGCAACGCAGGAAACTACAAGGTCTCTTGCCGATTCGACCGTTATGGCCGAGGCGGGAGAAACCTCTTTTATAACTATCATACGGTAACGTATGGTAAGCTGACCCGACTTGCTCTTGTGAGAATATGTCACGGTGTTATCTCCAAGGCTCAGTGACACCTCATACGCAAAATATCCCGCTTCGTCCATTGTTACTTCTGTATCGTTTATGATAAGGGGTTGAAGCGGATCGCCCTTTCCTTTAATTACATAGGTAGGTGCATATACGGTTATATCGTTTTTGGCAGGTGCGGTAAATTCCAGCTCTATTTCGGGCTCGGGCTCAGGCTCCAAGCTTTCGGTCTCGGAAGAGCTTGGAGTCTCAGAAGAAGAGGGGTCAGTTGAGGATGGCTGAGACTGTGAGGGGATATCGGCTACTGTACTGCTTACATCCTGTCCGTTGTCTCGGGGAATGAGCAACACAACCACTGCCGTTATGATTATGACCGCTAAAGCTACGCATACCGAGATGACCGCCGCCGTTTTATTTGTTTTTATAAAATCCTTTAGTTTAAGCATTTTCGTAAAAATAAGCGGCGGGAGCAAACTCCCGCCTACAATTTCGGTTTAAGTGTTTTCGTGTTCCCCGATATCACTGCTCAGAACCGTCGTTTATCTTCTTGACCTTGAACTGATTTATAGCATAGTTGCTTACTTCATAGTCAAGCTTTGCAGCAGTATCCTTAAGGAATTTATCATACTCGTCGGACTTGAGGAGATAGCGGATCTCATCGGCAAGTGCTTCGAGGTAATAGGGGTCTTCATTTACATCCTTTTTAACAACGATGTAGAATGCCTTTGCGTCGGTATCCTGAATAAGCTCTACTGCGCCGAGCTCCATTTTAGCAACATCTTCAAACTTAGCAAAGTTTGTTGCTTCGCCCGAGTAGGTCTCTTCATAGTCGGTAAGAATGGTGATGTTGGCATCAACAGGCTTCTTTTCCTCTTCCTTATCATCAGAAGAGGTCGCGTCGGAGGAGGTGTTTGCAGAAGAATCTCCAGTAGAAGAGTCTGTTGTAGAAGAATCTGTAGAGGATGTGGTTGTGGAAGAGGTGGTATCGTTTTTGCCTTTATCGGTGTTATAGGTTGCGAGAACGGTTTCGAAAGCCTCTCCGTTTTTAAGAGAAGTTACATACTTTTCGAGGTCCGCCTTCATAGCGTCTACATCAGGTTTTTCTTCGCCGGAATAATCGTGGGTGATCATATAAGCTGCAGCGTAATGCTTACCGAGAGCTGCCTTTACAGACTCTGCATCAACTGCCTTTTCGCCGCCCTCTGCATAAAGATGGTCGAAATAGAGGCTGTAGAGAGCGTCATTAAGCATAAGTTTTTCGTAGGTGGCGTAGGACACACCGTTTTGGAGTAAAATTGCGCCGTAGGAATAGTTCCAATAATACTGTGCGGTGGACTGCCAACCCTCTTTGGTCTCCTTGTCAAGCTCTAACTCGGCCTCGTCGCAAAGCTTTGCAAGGGTGATGAAGTTAAGGCATTTTTCCATTGCGAGGTCCTTAACATAGGTTTCAAAGGGCTTGTCCTCTATCTTCTGCTTATAATAGCTGAAGTTTTTAGCGGTGGTGTCGATATCCTTGTCGGAGCTGATAAGAGACTTAGCCTCAGAATCTGCCATAACAAGAAAATAAGAGTACATTGCAGAAGTAAGCTCATAATCTCCTGACCATACTGCAACCTCATCCTTCTGATGACAGGCTGTAAGTGAAAGTGCGAATACTACTGCAAGTATTATTGCAATAGCCTTTTTTAAATTTTTCATTGGTGGTCCTCCGAATATAATTTATAATTAAATATTTGAATTATTATATAATATTTTCAGCAAAATGTCTACTGTTAAATTATCAACTTTAATTAAAGTAGCTCTGCAATTTCCTTAAGGGCGGCTGATACCGACTGACCCGACTTTAAATTTACCGAATAATACGGGTTTTCCACAGGATGGAGAAGCACCCTGCCCCGAAGACCGTCGCAAAGATTTTTAACCTGCTCTTCGCTGATAGACGTAACCTTAAGCTGCAGAGTATTGCCCTGCTGAGTAATCTCGTAAATTCCGTTTTTTATTGCCTTGCTTCTGAAAAGGGCAATATCTATAAGCCCCATTACGGCTTTTGGCGGGTCTCCGAAGCGGTCACAAAGCTCGTCTACCACATCACTTGCATCATCCATATTCTTGATTTCGGCTATTCTGCGGTAGATACCAAGCCTTGCAGGCAGACTTTCAATATAGCTGTCGGGAATATGGGCGGAAATGCTGAGGTCTATAAGGCACTCTGCCTCGGGCTCGGGCTCCTCGCCCTTTTCCTCTTTCATCGCATCGCTCAGCAGTTTAAGATACATATCATAGCCTACCGCTTCCATATTTCCGTGCTGTTCGCCCCCCAAGATGCTGCCCGCACCCCTTATTTCAAGATCGCGCATAGCAATTTTAAAGCCTGAGCCGAAATCGGTATATTCTCTTATAGCATCAAGGCGCTTGGTGGCTATCTCGGAAAGTCCTTTCCCTGCGCGGTAGCAAAAATATGCATACGCACGTCGGGGAGAACGGCCTACTCTGCCTCTGAGCTGATGAAGCTGTGAAAGACCGAAACGGTCGGCATCCTCAATAATAAGGGTGTTTGCATTAGGCACATCCACGCCCGTTTCGATAATGGTGGTGCAGACAAGAATATCTATATCCTGCTCCATAAGCTTTTTCCAGACATCCGACAGCTCTTCCTCACCCATTTTTCCGTGAGCAACAGCAACGTTTGCCTCGGGAATTGCCTCTTTTATATGGAAAGCCACACGCTCTATGGTGTCTACGCGGTTGTGGAGATAGTACACCTGTCCTCCGCGACGGAGTTCCTTACGGATTGCCTCTAAAATAACACCGTTATTTTGCTCTAACACATAGGTCTGAACAGGGTGGCGGTCACTGGGTGCCTCGTCAATAGAGGAAAGGTCGCGCAGTCCCGACATTGCCATATTGAGGGTGCGGGGTATGGGGGTAGCCGAAAGGGTGAGAATATCCACATGGGGATATTTTTCCTTTAGTCTTTCCTTCTGGGCAACACCGAAACGCTGCTCCTCATCGATTATTACAAGACCTAAATCCTTAAACTCTACATCCTTTGAGATAAGACGGTGGGTGCCGACAACAAGGTCTACACTTCCCCGTCTTAGCTCTGCAACGGTTTTTTGCTGAGCTTTAGGGGTAACGAAACGGGAAAGCATACGAATTTCTACAGGGAGCTCTCCCATACGCCTGAGTATGGTGTTATAGTGCTGCCACGCAAGAATTGTTGTAGGCACAAGGACAGCACACTGCTTACCCTCACTTATGCACTTAAAGGCGGCACGCAAGGCTACCTCGGTTTTGCCGAAGCCCACATCTCCGCAAAGCAGACGGTCCATCGGTACTGCCCGCTCCATATCATTTTTTATCTCATTTATACATCTGAGCTGGTCATCGGTCTCGTCATATTCAAAACGGCGTTCAAAATCGTTTTGCAGGTCGGTATCCTCGCTGAACGCGTGACCCTTTGCCGACATACGCTTTGCATAAAGGGCGGTAAGCTGTTTTGCCATATCCTTGACTGCCGAGCGCACCCGTCTTCGGGTCTTCTGCCATTCCTGACCGCCAAGACGGTGAAGCTTTAAGGTGCCCTCCTCGGCACCGCCTATATATTTTGACACAAGGTCAAGCTGGGTGACGGGAACGTAAAGCACATCACCCTTAGCATATTTTATCTTTATATAGTCCTTTGTAATGCCCCCTGTGGTAATGCGGTTTATACCGTCAAAAACACCTATACCGTGTGAGGCGTGAACAACATAATCCCCCATTTTAAGCTCTTCGAGAGAGTTGTAGCCGTTCTTATTGCGTCTGACCTTTGAGGGCTTTACATCTGCAGTTATGTGACGGTGGGTTATAAAAATAAAGTTAAGCTCAGGTATCTCGAAGCCTGAGGAAAGTCCTCCCACAGTGACCACTACGCCCCGCGTGGGAAGTCCCTTTATGTCGCTGAGATACATATTGCCGAGACCTGCTGTGCTAAGGTCGGAAGAGAGCACCTGCGCTGCCTTTTCACTTCCTGCGGCAATGACTGCAAGTCCGCCTGTGGATAAAATGTACTGTACATCCTCTTTAAGCACCTTCATATCTCCGCCCCAAGGGGTGTTGCGCTTAAGCTCGAAAGAGATAAGCTCTTTAAGAGGGAACGGAATGGACGAGGGCATAAAATTATCCAGCAGAATACCCTTTGAAACATATTTCATAAGCTCGGTCTCATCGAGATAAAGCTTTGCGGTGGCAAGGGATAAAAATCCTTCTTCAAGATAGGTTTTTATATCCTCTTCCCGCTGGAAGGAGATATTTTTAATTCGGTCGCGCAGGGTGACCGTTTCGATACTTATTATGAGCGGGTCGTCAAGGTAGTCGAAAACGGTGGCACCCTCGGTTATAAAGGTGGTATATCGGTCGAGGGAAAAGAAAAGTCCTGAGCGGAGCTTATCTATATCGTTTCTCAGCACCGTTTTTTGTTTGTCGGTAAGTTTTTTTGTCTCTAAGCAGTATTCTTCCAGCTTTTTAGCAAGTTTTTCGGGGTTGCAGACCGTTTCTCCTGCAGGAAGTATTCTTATGCTTTCCGAATTTTCCTGTCTGCGCTGGGTGAAAACATCAAACTCGGCAATCGAGTCGACCTCATCTCCCCACAGCTCTATTCTGTAAGGATTTTCGGCACCCGTTGCAAAAATATCAACTATTCCTCCGCGAACGGCAAACTGTCCTGCTCCCTCTACAAGCTCACATCTTGAATATCCCGAGGAAGTGAGGGTGGAGATAAGACTGTCTGTGCTGAGTGTATCACCCACCGAAATATCCAGCACACTTTCTCTCAGAACATCGGCACTCATAGTATACTGGGTAGCCGATTCTGCCGATAGGCAGAGCAGGTCAAAATCCCCATCCAGAAGTCTGGATAGGGTGTCTATGCGTTTATGTTCGTATTCTTTAGATACGGCTGTGATGTTGCCTATAAAGAGGTCGCGGGCGGGAAGCAGCAGGGCTCTTATTCCCATTGCGGCAAGGTCATCCGCAATTCTCACTGCCTCTCCCTCGTCGGGAGCAATAAGCACTGCCTTTCTTTCGGTCTGCCTCAGCAGTGCCGAAACAATAAGTGCCTTGTGTATTCCCGCAAGTCCGTTTGCCTCTATGGGCAGTCGGTTTGCCATCACCGCACTAAGAAGGGATGTGTACCCCTTTGTACGGCTGATGACCGAGTTTAAAAACTCCATATTACCTCCGTTTTAGTTTACAGCGGACAGGTTGCTGTGGACAGATGTCACCTATACCCCGTACACTGCTATACAATCTATGTGTTTGGCTGCCCTCTGTCAACTGTTCACTTTGAATATTTATTCATTGCAGAGTCGATTCCGCGGGAGAGCAGTTCGTTTACAGCCTTTACGGTGTTATTTAGCGAGGCTTGAACCTTTTCTCTATCCTCGGGGGCGAATTTGCTCAGCACCCAGTCTTTAAGGTCGTAGTCGGGATGAGGCTTTGCACCAACGCCGATTTTTATTCTGGGAAAATCGTCTCTGCCCAGCACCTCGATAATATCCTTAATTCCGTTATGTCCGCCTGCACTGCCCTTTCGGCGGATGCGTATAACCCCAGGGTCGAGGGAAATATCGTCATACATAACAAGAATATTCTGCGGATCGATTTTATAGAAACGGGCTGCCTCTCCTACCGCCTGACCCGAATTGTTCATATAGGTGAGGGGTTTTAGCAGCAGAACGCGTTTATTTCCTATTACAGTATCTCCCATATAGGCGTTGAATTTCATTTTTTTGCATTCGCACTCATACTTTTCACAAAGGGCATCCATTGCGGCAAAGCCTATATTGTGCTTGGTGCCGTCGTACTGAATACCGGGGTTTCCGAGGCCTACTATCATCATATCAAAGCCCGAGGCTGCGAAGGTCTTTCTTAATTTATTAAACATTCTATCACCGCTGATTATATTAGCACAAACTATAGATTTATTCAAGGATTAAAACAAAAATCACAACATTCGCACTTAGCAAGTTAAAAACTCTCCTATGCCTTCTGCTGCCCTGTCTATTATCCGCTGAATATGGCGTACCGAATAATTAAGCTTTTCGGCTATCAGCTCAAGCGTTTCGCCGTAGATATATTTTCGGGTGAGTATCTCTCTTTCCATAAGGTCACAGTGCTGGGATATAAGCCGCTCGATATCCGAAGACTGTATTATACAGCCCTCGATCTCCTTCTTAATGCTGTCGGCACTTGCCGAAAACTGCTCGGCATCCAGACGAAGACGCTGTACCCTTGCCATACACTCTCTATACCGTGAAAGGTACTCCTTGACCTGCTTTTTTGTCATAGCTTGTTTTCTCCTTTCAGCGCAAAATATTTTCCGTAGGAATATTTGGTGCCGTGTGTGCGGTTATACTCCGCAACCTCCCGCACTGCCGCGGCTATTGGTGAGTTTTCGAATATACGGCGGTTTTCTCTTTCTGCCGCAAAGTATTTTTCCCCCGCCTTTTTACATCTGTCACTGCAGTAATCCCCCGCATGTCTCAGCTTTGAGCCGCAAAATCTGCAATGCATATTTTTTATTTCCTCAAAGTCTGAGCTTTTGCAAAAGGGACACCGCTTTATCCTTTCATAAGGCGGAGTGCTCAGTCCGTGGGTTTCAAAAACCACCTCCACAAAATCGAATTCCATTTTACAGTCCGTACAACGGTACATTGTTATGCTCCTCCTGAAAAAATACTTGACAATTACTGAATTATGTAATACAATTTCCTCAAAGGGTAAATCTTTACGGATTTCTGTAATTGCAAGGTCATTATATTACGGCTTTCCGTAATTGTCAAGGACATATTTTACGGTTTTCAGTAATTTGTCAAACTTCCACAAAAGGAGAATACTTATGAATGACGTTTATGCACGAATCGAAGCACTATGTAAATCGAGAGGTATGAATATTACCGAAATGTGCAGAATCTGTGCTATACCACGCGCATCGCTTACCGACTTTAAAATGGGAAGAAACAAAAGTCTTTCTGCCTCCACTCTGCAGAAGATTGCCGAATTCTTCTCGGTAAGTGTTGAATATCTTCTGTCGGGAGAAGCCCCGTCTGCCGACAATATCAGTTTAAAGGTCGCTTTATTCGGCGGCAGTGCAGGTGTGACCGACGCTATGCTACAGGAGGTCATCCGTTTTGCCGCCTATGTTAAGGAAAGGGAAAATGGAAACAAATAAACTTTACAGCATTGCAGAAAACAGTGGAATTTCGGTAAGTTTTTTAGCCATTCCGCTGTGCAAGGGTATGGCTCTCGAGACCGAAAACGGCTATCATATAGCCCTTGATTCCTCAGCTGAGCTGACTTCCTCAGAGGAAAAGGTCATTCTTGCCCATGAGCTTGGTCACTGTATATCAGGAGGGCTCTACACCCCCGACTGCGACGGAATCATACGTCTGCGATATGAAAAAAGGGCTGAGCTTTGGGCTATTGAAAACCTCGTTCCCCTGTCGGAGCTCAGGGCAGCAATAAAAGAGGGTGACGAGGCGGTCTCCTGCCTTGCAGAACGCTTCGGTGTTACCGAAGACTTTATGCAAAAGGTCATAAAATACTATTGCGAAGCTAAATCTGCATAAATACCTAAAAAATATTGACAAAATTTTCACAAAAACTGTTGCAACTTAAAAACAAAGAGCGTATAATGTTTTTAATACATTAAAGCAATTGGAGGAAATAAGCTATGTATGATCGTATTTACAATTTTTCTGCAGGTCCGTCTATGCTTCCCGTGTCGGTTTTAGAACAGGCAAGGGACGATATGATGAACTATAAGGGCTCAGGTATGAGTGTTATGGAAATGTCTCACCGCTCCAAGGTTTATGATGCAATCATAAAGGACGCTGAGGCTGCTCTCCGCGAGGTTATGAACATTCCCGACAACTATAAGGTTATGTTCCTTCAGGGCGGCGCTTCCATGCAGTTTGCCAACGTTTGTATGAACCTTATGAAGACCGGCAAGGCTGACTATATCGTTACAGGTCAGTTCTCGGGCAAGGCTTATAAAGAGGCTCAGAAATTCGGTGATGCTCATCTTGCCGCAACCACCAAGGAAGAAAACTTCACCCGCATCCCCCGTCAGGAGGAGCTCGACCTTCGCCCCGATGCAGATTATGTTCACATCTGCTTTAACAACACCATTTTCGGCACCAAGTGGGACTACATCCCCGATACAGGTGACGTTCCCCTCGTAGCAGATATGTCTTCCTGCATTTTGTCCGAGCCTGTTGATGTGTCCAAATTCGGCCTTATCTATGCAGGTGCTCAGAAGAATGTTGCTCCCGCAGGTCTTACCATCGTTATTGCCCGTGAGGACCTTCTCCGCGAAGACCTTGATAAGACGGTTCCCACAATGTGCAACTACGCTACAATGGCAGAAAACGAGTCTATGTATAATACTCCCCCCTGCTATCCCATCTATATTTGCGGTCTCGTTCTCGAGTGGATTAAATCCCTCGGCGGTCTTGAGGCAATGAAGAAGATAAACGAAGAGAAGGCTGCTATGCTTTATAAGTGCCTTGAAGAATCCAAGCTCTTCAAAAACCCCAACGACAAGGCAAGTCGTTCTATGATGAATGTTACCTTCCGCGCAGAGGATGACGAGCTCAATGCTAAGTTTGTAAAGGAAGCAACTGCAGCAGGCTTTGCAAACATCAAGGGTCACCGCAGCGTAGGCGGTATGCGCGCATCCATCTACAATGCAATGCCCACCGAGGGCGTAGCTGCTCTTTGCGAATTTATAAAGAAGTTCGAGGCAGAAAACGCCTAATTTCCCCGAAACGAAAAAAGCCACCGAAGATTTTCTTCGGTGGCTTTCGCTATTCTTTTTCTTTTTCTTCCTCATCGTCGGAAAAGGTTTTTATGGCGTTGGTTGCAATAAGCTGGGTAGTTCCTGCGCTAATTGCCATAAAAAGGGAAAGCTTTGTCATAGAGTCCTCGGTTATCGTGTCTTGCTCAAGCAGAATATCACGGGAGGTGGAAACCGCTTCTTTAAGCATATTTTCATATGCCTCGCAGAAAATGTCGTACAGCTCGAAGACGGAACGGCTTTTGGTCTGCGATTTTATTATATTACTGATAGAAGGAATGGGAATAACCGATTTAAGTGTGCAGATAATAAACAAATAGCAGATATGCTCTTTGCTGTAACGCTTTTTCTTGGGCGGGGGTATAATGCCGAGCTTAACATAGTTGTTTATCATTGCAGGGGTTATAAACTTTGCATTTTTGTCGATGGATAAAAGGAAGAGATATTTTTCCATAAGGGAAATGACCTGATCCATATAAAAATCCAACTCAGGCAGCTCCGAGCAACGGGGTAAACGAAAATCTTTTACGCTGTTTTCAAAATCACGCGCTGTTTGTCTTGCGTCCATTAAACATCACCTTGATTATCATAACACATTATAATTGGTTTTTCAAGATGATATTGTTTTAAAATCTCTTGACATTGTGACGCTAACGATATATAATAGTTTTGAAAACAAGATAGTGAGGTTTGCAAAATGTCATTTTCAATTATTACAGATTCCTGCGCTAATCTGACACACAGCCAGATTGCCGATTATAACATCACCGTCGTTCCCCTTACCTACACCGTAGGAGATACCGAGTATCTCGGATATGTGGAGGGCGAGGAGACCGATTACAAGGCTTATTACAACCTGCTTCGCGCCAAAGAGCATGTTAAAACCTCTCTTGTAAGCTACGAACGGGTTGAAGCCGCCCTTAAAAAGCATCTCCTTAAAGGGGAGGATGTGCTATACGTTGCCTTTTCCTCTGCCCTTTCGGGCTCCTGTCAGGTAGCGAGAAACTGCATTGAGGATATTAAAGACGAGTTCCCCGATCGCAAAATAATTCTTGTAGATTCTCTGCAGGCAAGCATGGGTCAGGGTCTTATGATAAAATATGCCGTAGACAAGAGAGACAGCGGCTGCACCCTTGAAGAGACTGCACAGTGGCTTGAGGACAATAAACTTAACTTTGTTTCCCTCTTTACGGTGGATGACCTTTTCTTCCTTAAAAGAGGCGGCCGTCTTTCGGGTACGGTTGCCGTTGTGGGAACTATTCTAAACATAAAGCCTCTCCTCCACGTAAGTGACGAGGGTAAGCTTGTCAGCACGGGAACTGTTCGCGGAAGAAAAAAATCTATCGACTCTCTTATAGCCCGTATGGGTGAGCTCGGCGTTGACCTCAGCAGTCAGGACATATTTATGGTCCACGGCGACTGCATCGAGGAGGCAGAGGCTGCCGCAGAACAGATAAAAGCCAGATACAATGTTAAAAGCGTTACCATAAACTATGTAGATCAGGTTATTTCCTCCCACTCGGGACCCGGCACTCTGGCAGTATTCTTTATGGGAACACAGCGATAATATTTTTTACACAGAAGGACCCTAGGGGCACACTTCATAGAGCAGTATTGCCCTATGAAGTGTGCCCCTTCCGTGTTTTTTATTTTATTGAAAGAGCACTAAATTTTTGTTATAATATAGGCATATCGAAACTCAGGGGTTATTATATGAAATTCATTCATTTATCAGACCTGCACATAGGCAAACGGGTAAACGAGTTTTCTATGCTGGAGGATCAGAAATACATTTTAAAAGAGATTATAGGAATTATCGACAGCGAAAAGCCTGACGGCGTTTTTATTGCGGGAGATGTTTACGATAAATCTGTCCCCTCTGCTGAGGCGGTACAGCTTTTTGACGATTTTCTCTGCAGTCTTGCAAAACGCAGTCTTAAGGTCTTTATCATAAGCGGAAACCACGATTCTGCCGAGCGTCTTGCTTTCGGCGGAAGGCTTATGGACATAAGCGGAATTCATATAAGCCCTGTTTACGACGGCAGTCTGTCTCCCATAACTCTTAACGATAGTTTTGGCAATCTTAACATCTATATGCTCCCCTTCTTAAAGCCCGTAAACGTTAAGAGATTTTTTCCCGAAAGGGAAATTACATCCTATACCGATGCTATAAAGGCTGTAACCGACGGTATTTGCCTTAACAAAACAGAGCGTAATGTTATTATTGCCCATCAGTTTGTAACAGGGGCACTGCGCAGTGAATCGGAGGAGCTTTCTGTAGGCGGAAGCGACAATGTTGATGCTTCTGTTTTCGACGGCTTTGACTATGTTGCACTGGGGCACATTCACGGTCCTCAGAAAATGTCGAGAGAGACGGTGCGCTACTGCGGAACTCCCCTTAAATACTCCTTTTCGGAGGCTAATCACAAGAAGAGCGTCACCTGTGTGGAGTTTAACCAAAAGGGCAGTGTTTCTATCAGCACAATCCCACTTACCCCTCTTCGTGATATGCGGGAAATAAAGGGCAGTTATGACGAAATTACCTTAAAGAAAAACTGGGAAAACACAAACTGCGAGGACTATATGCACATAACCCTCACCGACGAGGAGGATATTCCCGACGCCATCGGAAAGCTCCGCGTTATTTACCCCAACTTAATGAAGCTTGATTACGATAACAAGCGCACACGAAACAGCAGTTCGGTAGGAAGTGCCGAAAATGTTGAAAACAAATCTCCTCTTGAGCTGTTTTCGGAGTTTTACGAAAAGCAGAATAATCAGCCTTTGAGTGAGGAGCAACAGCAGTTTATGAATGAGCTTATAGAAACAATTTGGGAGGACAATAAATGAGACCTCTTAAACTGAAAATTTCCGCCTTTGGCCCCTATGCGGGGGTAACCGAAATAGACCTTGAAAAACTGGGTAAAAGCGGACTTTATCTTATAACGGGCGATACGGGCGCAGGCAAGACCACAATTTTTGATGCTATAACCTATGCTCTTTACGGTGAAGCCAGCGGAACAAACCGCGAGGTCTCTATGTTGCGCTCAAAATATGCCGACAGTGAGACCCCTACCGAGGTGGAGCTTAGTTTTTTGGTCCACGGCAAGACCTACACCGTAAAACGCAACCCCGAATATCTGCGCCCCTCAAAAAAGGGGGAGGGTATGACCCCTCAGCGTGCAGATGCAACCCTTATTCTGCCCGACGGAAGTCTTATTACAAGACCTAAAGAGGTGAACACCGCAATAAGGGATATTGTGGGTATCGACCGCGAACAGTTTTCACAGATTGCAATGATAGCACAGGGAGATTTTTTAAAGCTTCTTCTTGCCGAGACCAAGGACCGCCAAGCTATCTTCCGCGAGATTTTTAAAACGGGATATTATCAGACCCTGCAGGACCGCCTCAAAGCCGAATCGGGCAATCTTTCAAGGCAGTATGACGAAATAAGGCTCAGCGTTTCGCAGTATATCGGAGGAATTCTTTGTGACGATGACGATGTTTTATCTATCGACACCGAAAAAGCAAAATCGGGCGAGATGATGATAGCCGACGTGCTCATACTCATAGAAAAGCTTATTCAAAAGGACTCCTGCCTTTTAGAAAAACTAATAACCGACCTTGAAGAAACCGAAAAAAGCCTCGAAAAAATAAACGGTGAGCTTAGTATTGCCGAGAGCTTTGAAAAAAAGCAAACGGCTTTATATAAGCTGCAAAAGACCTATGAAGAAAAACTTCAGAGTATAGATGTTCTACGCAAAAATTTTGAAGGTCATAAAGAAAAACAGCCCGAAGTTCAGGCTGCGGAAAGAGAAATTGCCGAAACTGAGCTGCAGTACAGTGATTATGATGCCTTAGATAAGGCTAATGTTTCTCTGGAAAACCTAAATAATAGGCTTCTTTCATATAAAGCGCAGACCGAAAGCATAGTCCGCACAGCCTCTGCCCTTGCCGATAAACTAAATGCCCTTAAAGAGGAGCTTTCTGCCGTTGCGGGAGCAGGTGAGACACGAGAAAAGCTTATAAGAGAAAAGGAACAGCTTGTAGACAAAAAGCAAAAGGCAGAGGACATAAAAAGGGATATTGATGCCCTTAAAAAGCTTTCTGCCGAGACAGATATTGCCCGACAAAAATACCAAGGCTCACAGGCTCAGTCGTCGGCACTGGCAAGTGAGTATTCTCTTCTTAATAGGGCATTTTTAGATGCTCAGGCGGGAATTTTAGCAGAAACTCTTACAGACGGTATTCCCTGTCCCGTTTGCGGCTCTACAGAGCATCCAAGCAAGGCTGTACGCCCTGCCGAGGCACCCACTGAAGAGTCTCTTAAAGCCGTTAAAGACGAGGCAGACCTTGCCGCAAAGACTGCTGCCGAGGACAGCCGAAAAGCAGGTGAGCTTTTGGGTTCCCTTAACGCGTTTAAAGAGACCCTGACAGCAAAGACCGAGTCGGTACTGAAGACTGCCGACATAACCGATGCCGAAAAGCTTATAGGACAGCTTACTATAAAGCTTACAGAGCAGTTCAGCGGTCTGAACATACGCATCAAAGCCGAAAACGACAAGCTTGCGCGCAAGGTGAAAATCGAGGAAGAAATTCCCGAAACCGAGCGTCTGCTTGAGGAGAAAAAGCTCCAACTTGCAGAGACCGAAAAGCAAATTACCGCAACAAAGGTCTCTATAGAAGAAACCCAAAAGCAGATAGATGTGTCTGCCGCAAAACTGAGATTTAAAACCAAAGCAGCTGCCAAAAAGCGGGTCGATGAACTAAGAGACTTCTGTGAGCGGTATAATAAAACCTTATCAGCCGCCGAAAAAGACTACCGCGATGCCCAGAATACACTTACTGTGCTTTTAGGAAATATTCAGCAGCTTAAAAGCGATGTTAGCGAAAAGCCCGATATAGATGCTCCAAAACTAACCGAAGAAAAACAGCGGATTCTTGAGCTTAAAAGGTCTATAGCCGATGCTCAGCAGAAAATCAGCATCCGCACCTACTCAAACCGCAGGGCTAAGGAAAACATTGTTTTAAAGGCAGACGCGCTGACTGCTGTGGAGCAAAAATGGGCGTGGGTGAGGGCTCTTTCGAATACGGCAAACGGAAATATTTCGGGCAAGGAGAAGATAATGCTCGAAACCTATATTCAAGGGACATATTTCGACCGCATTATAAACCGCGCAAACACCCGTTTTATGGCTATGTCGGGAGGACAGTATGAGCTTAAGCGCCGCGAAGAGGCGCTCAATAACCGTAGTCAAAGCGGTCTGGAGCTTGATGTTATAGACCATTATAACGGAAGTATCCGCAGCGTAAAGACCCTTTCGGGCGGCGAGTCCTTCAAGGCTTCCCTTTCTCTGGCACTGGGTCTTTCGGACGAGATTCAGTCCAGCGCAGGGGGTATAAGACTTGACACCATGTTTGTGGACGAGGGCTTCGGTTCCCTCGATGAGGAATCTCTTTCACAGGCGATAAAGACCCTTGCCTCCCTCACCGACGGCAACCGCCTTGTGGGAATCATCTCCCACGTTGCCGAGCTTAAGGAAAAGATAGATAGACAGATTGTCGTTACCAAGGACAAAGCAGGTGGCAGTCGCGTGCAGATAATTATTTGATATTATAATCGGGCTGTCCCTTTAATGAGACAGCCCGATTATAATTTTCTATTATTGTTTTTTGGCAGCAGGTTTTGGTGTTTTAACCTTGTCCGACAGCATTTTATATGCCGCAGCCGCAAGAGGAACACCTAAGAGCATACCTGCTATTCCCATTATTCCGCCGCCGATGGTGACCGCCGCAAGTACCCAGATTGCAGGCAGTCCGATAGAGGTGCCCACCACCTTGGGGTAGATAAGATTGCCCTCCAACTGCTGAAGAATAACGAGGAAAATGATGAACACAAGGGCTTTTATGGGGGATACGGTGAATATCATAAACGCACCGATGGCTCCGCCGATGTAGGCTCCCGCCACGGGAATAAGGGCGGTAAAGGCAATAAATGTGCCTATCATAGCGGCGTAGGGAAGCTGCAGTATCCACATACCCAGAGCACAAAGCACACCGAGTATTACTGCCTCGGTACACTGACCTATAATGTATTTTCTGAAGCTCATATTGATAACGCCAAGGGCATAGGAAAGCCTTTCGTAAATGCTTTCTTTAACAAAACGCTTTGCAACGGTTTTTATCTGTGAGCCTATTTTATCCCTGCTGATAAGCAGATATACCGCAAATATTATGCCGATAAATGCCGTTATCACTCCGCCTATTACAGAGGAAACCACATCTACCACCACGCCAACAATATTGCCGAGACCTGAGGTAAGGGTATCGAAGGCTTTGCCGATAAAGCTCTGCCAATCTACCGCACTTAAAGCTGCGATAATATCCTCGGGGAGAATATTCCATTTTGCAAGGGTCTCTACCGCAGAGCTGAGTGCTGCGGGTAGCTTTGAAACAAGCAGCTGTATGCAGGAGGAAAGCTGAGGAATTATAAGTATGATAATGAGGGCGATAACAGCCGCAAGACTTATAAAAGACAGTGTAATGCAGACGGGTCTGCGGCTTTTTATCAGCCAGTTTTTCTTGGTTTTAGGAAAATATATCTTCTCGTAAGACGACATAAGAAGATTGACTATATAAGCGATAACGAAGCCCACTATAAGGGGTACGCTTGCCTCAAAAAGCGACACTAGTAGCCCTGCCACCGTTTCCCAGTAATATATACATATATAAAGCAAAAAGACGGCTACGCCAATTTTTACTATAGTTTTAGTGTCTATTTTCAACCCTATCGTCCTTCCGTTTTTGACCTTTATGTCAGTATAACATTTAACCCACTCTCTGTCAAATGTTAAAAGAACAGCTCACAGTCAAAAAACTTAAGATACCCTTCCCCTATCGCAACGGCAGGGCGCTGGTCCCCGAAGCGCACCGACCGTACTGCCTCGTAGCTTTCGCAAAGTCCGAGATATACTCCCGAAAAGACAAGGATGCAAAGTGCAGTAAGAGCCGATGCCTTTAAGAATATTTTTACATCTGTTTTTGTCATTTTAAGGTATTGAGCAAACTCAGCAGGGCATTTCCTGCAAGCTCTGCCGAATAGCAAGCCTCCTCTAAGGTGTTGGAATCGGTACCGACCTCAAGCAGCATTGAGCCTTTTGTGAGATTCATATTGTATTTTCTCGAAGCGAAATTTACAGCACGTGCAAGACCGGGATACATTGTCTCCATAGTCTGCTGAAAGCGTATGGCAAGACGGAAGTTTTCCCGCCAGTTGGGAAAGCCCGTAACACTTCCCGTTTCGCTGCCTACGACAAGCATCACCTGTGCCGCTTTTTTGCCGTTTATTTCTTTTGTGGGTTTGCATTTGTCGTTTCCGCTCATTGCGATAGAATCTCTGTGAAGGTCTACCACTATTTTTATTGACGGATATTTCTTTAAATATTCATTTATCGTTTTAGCAGATCTTGTGTAGCTTCCGCTATAGGATGGATGGTCGTGCAGGGTGCGGTCGTGAATTACACCTATTCCGCCCTTTCTTAGCACCTGCGCAAAGACCTCCCCAACATGGGTAACATTAAGGTCGTTATTTGTACTTCGGGCACTGTCTGCGGCGGTATAGTAACCCCTGTCCTCTGACATATAGCTTTCGGTTGCGTGGGTATGAACGATAAGCACCTGAGGGTCTGCAGAACTCTCAATCTTTATATCGGGACGGGTAGCAAGTTCGCTTTTGAGGTTAATATTCAGCCCCGTTGAGTTTTTTATATAAACCCCGTTATAGCTCAGCCCCACCTTATAAGGGGAGATAAACTGTTCGTATATTTTACCCAGCGCATCAGAGGGTGAGGCACTGACTGTAAGAGAGCTTTCCTGAGGCGCACTTTCCTGTCCCATAGAAGAAAAAAACGACAAAAGCGAGTCGTCCTTTAGCGGGACCGCACCTGCCGTATCCGACAGGGTCTGCCCTTTAGTTTCTCCCCTGTTTTCTGAAAAAAAGGCATATACACTTCCCGAAAACAGTGAAAGACACAGCATTACAGTAATAAGCAGCGGCAATACAGCCGTTATTTTTTTCATACAAAGCCTCCAAAGAAAAAATCAGAATTCCGCTTTTAAAATATATGAAAAAAATTTATATTTTATTATATGCAAAAAAATCTTGCAATTTCTTTAGACTTGTGTTAATATACTAAGTGCTTTAACTATAAGTGTAGCTATGCTTACACGAAACTAAGAGGGAGGTGTCACTATGCCCAATATTAAATCCGCTAAAAAACGTGTATTAGTAAGCGCTGCTAATTACGAGCGTAACAAGGCTTACCGTTCAGGTCTTCGCACTGCTATCAAGAAGGCCAACGCTGCTATCGAATCCGGTGCGGCTGATATGGACGTTGCTGTTAAGGTTGCTGTTAAGAAGATCGACCAGGCTACCGCTAAGGGAATTCTTCACAAGAACACTGCCGGCAGAAAGAAGTCTGCTCTCGTATCAAGCATGAATAAAGCTAAGGCTTAATTTGTCTGATGCTCAGGTCGCAGGGCATCCTCTGCGACCTGTTTGGACAGCCTTAATACACAGTCAGCTGCACCGTTTAATACGGTGCTTTTTTTATTTGCAAAAAAGTGTGATGAAACAAATCTGAGTTTCATCACACTTTTACTATATCAGAACTATAAGACCTAAAGCCCCACCGCATATAAGACCGAAAAGGGTGTCCTTTATAAAATGGACCCCCAGCACCACCCTTAAAAACGCAATTACAAGGGCGGCTGCTCCCACTATTATACCTAAAGGAGGATTGTATACACCGATATTTACCGCGATAATTGCCGCCGAAAAGGTATGTCGGCTTGGGAAAGAACAGCCCTTGGACTCCTTTTTTATAAGGGGCGTAAAACTAAATTTTTCATAAGGGCGCTCTGCGTTTATGCGCCGCCTTAAAAAGCTTACGGCAAGAAAGCCCCCTGCGCAGACCGCTGCAGAGCGTATAAAATAATCATCCTTTTTTATAAACGCCAGAAACAGGAGAAACAGCGGATATAATACATAAATCCCTATCTCACAGGTTTTTTGCGTTATTATTGCCGCCTTAAGAAGTGTTTTTCTCTTTAAAAAGAACTCATTTACGGCAAGATAGCCTTCCTTAGTCATCAGTATCCTCGTTTACACTAATATTATAAAATCTCATTTCGAAACGTTTGTCGGGCAGGGAAAGTTTTTGAGGAAGTCCCGTTGGCGAGACGGTAAGAGTATACCGTCCGTCCTCTCCAACTACCCTACCCTCCTTGTCGGCAAGGGTGGTTTCGGACAAGACTATCTCTCTAAGCGGAGCATAAAGCTCTTCCATCACCCGTGAAAATGGCATACTGCCCTCTACGGGGGTGTACCTCAGCCCCTTATACTCCACCGTCACTGCATCACCGTTTAAAGTAAAGCTAAGCCCCTCAAGCTCCTTCGGCTCGGTTATCACTGCGGTGAGTGTTCCGTCTTTTTGAAGCTGTCCGTCAAAGCCATAGTTCTCGTTATAATACGAGACCTCTGCGCCAAAGGATATTCCCCCCAGCTGCGGTTTTACCTCTTTTTCCCCCGAACAGGAACATAGGGTGAGAAGCAAACATAAAACCAGTATTATTTTTTTCACACTAACGCCTCCACATTCTGTCAAGGCGCAAGAATCAGAGCAGTAGGCACAACTCCTCTATCATATCGGTGGGAAGCATAGAATTTTCTCCCCATCTATCCCTTGCGGCATCTCCCGCGGCAGAATGTAGCCAAACACCGCCCAAAGTCGCATCTTTCGGCGAAAAACCCTGAGCCAGAAGTGAAAATATCACCCCTGCCAGCATGTCTCCACTGCCTGCGGTTGCCATACCTGCGTTGCCGATAACATTTATATATACCTCGCCCTGCGGGGTTGCAACTACGGTATTTGCACCTTTAAGCGCAAGATAAACGCCCTGCTTTTGGGCAAAGGAGGATGCGATGTTTATGCGGTCGCTCTCAACATCAGCCGAAGAGGCACCCATAAGCCGTGCCATTTCGCCCGGATGAGGGGTCAGCACCAAGGGAGCCTTGACATCTCTTAATAATTCTATGTTGTCGGCTATAAGATTTATTCCGTCGGCGTCGAGAAGGGTGGGAACACAGGTGTTTTTAAGCAAATTCTCCACAAGAAGCTGACTGTCAGGCGAACGACCAAGTCCGCAGCCGATAAGCAGAGCGTCGGCACTTTTAAGTTCTTTTATAAGCGTATCTGCCGAGGATATACTGTATGTTTTCTCCTCAGATTTGCAGGGAATAAGTACCGCTTCGGGCAAAGTCACCGCGCAGGCAGTATAGTTTTCCTCAACGCAGGCAAGTTTTAGTATGCCAATGCCCGTTCTCAGTGCCGCTTTTGCAGAAATTATTGCAGCACCTGACATACCGTAGCTTCCGCAGACCGAAAGACCCGTTCCGTAGCTGTTTTTAAAGGAGGTTTTTCTTCTTTTTACAGAAAAAAACTTATCCACAGTTTTATATTTAGCACCAGCTGATTCTAAAGTTCGGTCGCAGATGCCGATATTAAGGCAGACCACACTGCCGCACCTGTCTGCAGAATTCGGCAGAATGTGACAGTATTTATATGCGGCAAAGGTAAGGGTATAATCTGCCCAAAGGCAGTTTTCATAACCTTTTCCCGTATCTGCCGACATAAGGCTCGGAAGGTCTATGGCATATACTGTGGAAGCCGAGAGGGTTTTGAAAATTTCGGTCAGGGTTTCGTCGGGTTTTTCGGCAGAATATCCCGTACCGAATACGGCATCCACCGCAATGTCGTATTTCCCCTGAGAAATTTCTGCGACAGATATAATTCTGACTTCCGCAGGTATGCCCTCAAAGGCTCTTTTTGCAGAATCGGTAGCGGGAGCACCGTGGGTCAGTACCACAGTAACCTTTGCGCCAAAACAAGACAGCCTTTTTGCTATTACAAAGCCGTCTCCTCCGTTATTGCCCTTTCCGCAAAGAATAAGCACCTTTTTGCCCTTTACGGGTGTGGTTTTATTTATAAATTCTGCCGCCGAGGTCCCTGCGTTATCCATAAGGGCAAACCACTCGATTCCTTGTTCTACCGAGAGCTCCTCTGCGCGGCGCATAGTGTTTTTATCTATAATATACATTTTTCTCTTAGGATTTTGCAAGGCGGGGAATTGCCGCCTCTATTGCACCGCGGACACGCTCGTCGGGAGCAATGACCAGCATAACCATACCGAGGTTTCGGTCTTTACCGATAAGATATACCTGTCCCTCACTATCGGGATTGCAGTAAATAAGGGTGTTTTTCACCGAGCCTGGGGCAGGCTGTCCCTTATACTCGCCGTATTTTTCCACCTCGTTGCATTTTATGGAAACCATACGCTTTCTTGAGGATTTTGCGGTGATTTTATCCACATCAAGATCACCGTTGGTGAAAATGTATTCAAACTCTACCGAAAGCAGTGAAATAAGCTTATATCCTCCGAAAATAAGCCCTGCTACAATGAGAACTCCGAAAGAGGGTGCAAAAATCATTGAAAGATACAGCAGTCCTGCTGCGAGAAGAAGGTCTGCTATGATAATAGCGGCAATCATTCCCTTTGCCTTTGAATTTAGTTTGATTTTGATTATCTGCTCGTAAAAAGTATCCATCTGTGTCTCCTTTAAGAGGTTGTTTTTTTAATTATACACCCAAAACGCCTTACCTTGCAACATTTTGTTTTAGGGTATTGAAAATCGGCAAACTTGGGTGTATACTTTAAATATAAATAAATTGGAGTACGCTATGAACAGAATTTTAAATCTTATTATGGACATCTGTGAGCAGATGCTCATTTCGGGGGCAGAGGTCAGCCGAGTTGAAGAAAGCGTAAAGCGTATGGGTGCTGCCTTTGGTGCACAGCGTTCTGACGCCTTCATTATAACCTCAAGTATGGAGGTCACCCTTAAAGACAGTGAGGGAAACACCTATACCCAGACCCGCCGAATCTCGGGAAGCGGCACCGATATTGAGCGTCTTCATCTCCTCAATGCCCTTGCGAGAAAAATCTCTTCGGGAAAACTGGACCTTGATGCCGCACAAAAAGAGTTCTTGTCTGTGGGTGAAAGCAAACGCTACCCCGCCTTTCTAGCAATTGTTTCCTACGCTATAATTTCGGGCGCATTTACCGTCTTTTTCGGCGGAGGTGCAAAAGAATGTCTTTGCGCTGTTGTTGTAGGTATAGTTCTTGCGCTTATCGTCAAGCTCACCGAGGTAGGACATCTCAATAAAATATTTGCAAAATTCTTTTGCTCCTTCATAGCAACTCTTCTTGCCCTTACGGTTTTAAGGCTCGGCATCGTACACACCGCCGACAACATAATCATAGGCTTTATTATGTCCCTCATTCCGGGGGTCGGTCTTACCGTAGCACTGCGCGACCTTTTTGTTGGCGACAGCATTTCGGGGGTACTGAGAACCATCGAGGCGGTGCTCTTCGCATTCGCCATAGCCGGCGGCTACTTTCTCGCGGCGTTTATTATGGGAGGTGGCAGCATATGACCGAAGCAGTACTTCAGATATTCACAGGTTTTTTAGGCTCCTGCGGATTTGCGGCGCTTTATAACATCAGAGGCAGGCGTTTTCTTTTCGCGGCGCTGGGAGGACTTTTGTCCTGGGCGTTTTTTCTGCTGCTGAATATGGCTATCCAAGGGGAGATACTTTGCTACTATATAGTTGCGGTGCTTATTTCTCTTTATGCTGAAATTATGGCGAGAGTACTCAAAACTCCTACGACCACCTTTATTATGACAAGCCTTATACCCCTTGTGCCGGGTAGCTCTCTTTACTATACTATGACCACCGCATTTTCGGGAAATATGGACGGTTTTATAGAAAGAGGACTGCAGACACTGGGCCTTGCAGGAGCTCTTGCAGCAGGAATAATCACCGTAGCGGGTGCGTCAAGCTTTTTTAAACGAAAATTGTAAAAATCATAAGCCAAAAGAGACCTAAAAACCACCTTTTAAGGCTGGTTCGAGTTTCAATGGTTAGGTTAAAATATTTGTAGGTGATTATATGGATAATATAATTTTAATCGGTATGCCCGGAAGCGGCAAATCCACCGTTGGCGTTCTGCTGGCAAAGCTGCTTGGCTACGGATTTATTGACAGCGACCTTATTATTCAGCATACCGCAGGTAAAAAACTTTTCGAGATACTCCGCGACGAGGGGGCAGAGTATTTTGCCCGTCTTGAAAACAGTGCAAACGCAAATCTTATGGCACATAACACCGTTATTGCCACAGGAGGCAGTGTTGTTTACGGCAAAGAAGCAATGGAACATCTGAAAAGCATAGGAAAGGTGGTTTATTTAAAGGTCTCCCTAAAGGAGTTGGAGCGCAGGGTAAACAACTTTGAGACCCGCGGAATTGTGATGAAAAACGGGCAGACCCTCGCCGATATTTTTGAGGAAAGAGCCCCTCTTTACGAAAAATACGCCGACATAACGGTCATCTGCAGTAAATGCTCACTGCAAAAAAATGCCGAAAAGATTTTTGAGGCTATCGGCGGAGAATAGTTCTCATATAAATAACCCCAAATTCTAATAGGAATTTGGGGTTATTATTATATCTGCCAGTCGATGGGGGTTTGTCCTGTCGACTTTAATATCTCATTACATTTTGAAAAGTGCTTACAGCCGAAAAATCCGCCGTATGCAGAAAGGGGGCTTGGGTGAACCGTTTCCAGTTTTCTGTGTATGGGATTGGTTATAATCTTTGCTTTATTTTTAGCGTTTGCACCCCAGAGAAGAAAAACAACGGGGGTGGTCTTTTTATTAAGCTCGGCTATAACTCGGTCAGTAAACTCTTCCCATCCTTTACCTTTATGGGAGTTTGCGCAGCCCTCACGAACAGTGAGGACGGTATTAAGGAGCAATACCCCCTGCTCTGCCCAATAGGTAAGCTCTCCGTGGTCGGGAATTTTAAATCCGACATCACTCTGAAGCTCCTTAAACATATTTTTAAGGGACGGCGGCGGCTCTACAGGACGCTTTACCGAAAAGCATAGTCCGTGCGCCTGACCCTCACCGTGATACGGGTCCTGACCGATTATCACCACGCGTGTATTTTCAAAGGAGGAAGCCTTAAGGGCACTGAAAATATCGTTCATGTGAGGAAATATCCGACGGGTGGAATATTCCTGCTTTAAAAAGGCGCGAAGCTCCTTATAATAGGACTTTTCGAATTCATCCGCTAAAATATTATCCCAATCGTTACCAAGATGTACCATTTTATACTCCTTTCAAGCCTTCTCCTCCAGAGGAAGGCTATGTGTTTTCATAATACCATATCTGCAAAAAAAACACAAGAACAACGGGGGTGCCGTTGTTCTTGTGTTTTGAAATATGACAGAGTCATAAAAAGGGGGGCAAATATAGGTAAGAGGTAAGAAGTAAAAGTGAAGATGTGAGGGCTCTAAAATGGAGATAAAAATTTTCCCTCATCCCTTTCCCCTAACGCTGTTCATTTAGTGATTAACACCGTGTATTCTATATGTGTATCGGTTTCGTTTTTGTGGGTGGTGGCATGTATGCCTCCAAGACGCATTGTATCCACCATTTTCGTAAGGGAATTTGCGAAAAATCGCACATCGCCGATAGCACATTTTCTGACCGGCTCGGGCTTGTCCTGCTTAGGTGACAGAAGCTTTTCTATATGGGCTTCGCACTCGGAAAGGGTAAGTTGTTTTGCAATAATATAGTCCAGTGTTTCTTCCCTTTTTTCCTCGGGGAGACGAAGCAGCGCCCTTGCGTGTCGTTCGGTGAGACGGGCTGCCGTTATTCGCTCTCTGAGTTTTGTATCGAGCTTTAGAAGTCTCAGCTTATTTGAAAGGGTGGACTGAGCAAGTCCCAGCCTTTCGGCTATCTCCAGCTGACTTAGTCCGTATCCGCTGATAAGCCGTTTTATACCCTCTGCCTCCTCAAAGGGCGTGAGGTCGCTGCGCTGAAGATTTTCGATTATTGTATAAAGCTCTGCGGTGAGGTCATCGGTGTGGCGCAGAATACAGGGCACCCTTTTAAGTCCTGCCATTTTTGCCGCTCTTAGTCTTCTCTCTCCTGCTATGAGCAGATATTTTCCCTTTTCGTAAGGGCGCACAATAAGGGGCTGAAGTATGCCGTTTTCTTTTATGCTGTCGCTGAGTTTAAAAAGCTCATACTCGTCAAAGTTTTTTCGGGGTTGGTCTTCCCTTGCGATTATATCATCGGGTTTTATACTCATTAGCTTTCCGTCGAACATCGGCTCACCTCACTGCATGTCCATCATAACCTATAATCTTTAAAAATGCCACAAAAACAGGTCGGGAGAATTCGACCCGAAAGTAAAAAAAGCAACCGCATCAGAGCGGTTGCTTTGAAATTTTTGCAGAAGCACGTGGATATTTTGGCGGAGTTTGCGATATTTTCTTTGTGATAACAAAGGTACGCACCTCGGCGCCTGTAAGGGTCTCGGTCTTTATTTCCGCCCTTCCGCCTCCGAGTATTTTAGATGCCTTTACTGCATTTTTAAGCTCTTCTTCGGCAGAAGGACCCTTCATTGCACAGAATGTGCCTCCCACCTTGCAAAGGGGCAGACAGTATTCATAGAGGGTGCGAAGCTCGGCAACCGCACGGGCGGTAACAAGGTCAAATTTTTCGCGGTAGCTTGGGTTCTTCCCTGCCTCTTCGGCACGAAGATGCACCGTTTTGACCTCTAAACCAAGGCTTAAGGCAACCTCGTTTAGGAATACAAGGCGTTTATTAAGCCCATCCATAAGGGTGAGGTCTATATCGGGGCGGAGGATTTTAAGCACCATTCCGGGGAAACCTGCCCCTGTTCCCACATCTACAACCTTAGCCCCCTTTGGAATATCTACCTTGCTAAGCAGCAGTGCGCAGTCTAAAAAATGCTTTATGACTATTCCCTCGGGGTCGGTGATAGCGGTAAGGTTGATTTTTTCGTTCCACTCACAAAGCAGTGCGGCATATTTGTCCAGACGGGCAAGTGCGTCCCCGTCTGCAGAAATGCCTTTAGCCTCCAAGGTTGGGAGCATAAGCTCTAAAGGATAGTTCACACCTTTTCCTCCATTCGTTTCTTATTAAGCCAAATGCTGAGCACCGACACATCTGAGGGGCTTACCCCCGAAATACGGGATGCCTGCGCAATATTTTCGGGGCGGACCTTGTTAAGCTTTTCCCGAGCCTCTAAGCGCAGTCCATCTATCTTGCTGTAATCGGTATCGGCAGGGAGTTTTCGGTTTTCCAGCTTTAACATATCCTCAACCTGCGCCTGCTGACGGGCAATATATCCCTCATACTTTATTTCGGTCTCTACCTTAAGGCAGACCTCATAGGGCAGTTCTTCTCTTTGGGGGTCGAACTCGGCAAGGTCGAAATAAGACACCTCGGGGCGTTTTATAAGCTCCGCCATTTTAATGCCTGTGGAAAGTGGGGTAGTGCCAAGTGCGGTAAGCTTTTCATTTATAGCCTCCGAGGGAGCGAGGGTAAGCCTTCTGACCCTTTCTATCTCCCGTTCCTTGCTATTCTTACGGGCAAGGAATTTTTCGTAGGTCTCGCTGTCTATAAGTCCCACTTCAAAGCCTATGGGCATAAGTCTTTCGTCGGCGTTATCCTGACGGAGGAGCAGACGGTATTCGCTTCTGGAGGTCATCATACGGTAGGGGTCGGCACAGCCCTTGGTTACAAGGTCGTCGATAAGGGTGCCTATATAAGAAGAGGCGCGGGAGAGCACCAGCGGCTCTTTTCCCATATTCTTTCTTGCGGCATTTATTCCTGCAACAAGTCCCTGTGCCGCCGCCTCCTCATAACCCGAGGAGCCGTTGAACTGACCTGCACCGTAAAGACCCTCGTGGTCCTTAAATTCGAGGGAAGCCGCAAGGGCTAAGGGGTCAACGCAGTCATATTCGATAGCGTAGGCATTGCGCATAATCTCAACATTTTCAAGACCCTTTATGGAGTGATATATCTCTATCTGCACCTCTTCGGGAAGAGAAGAGGACATACCCTGAAGATACATTTCTTCGGTATCTGCACCGCAGGGCTCAATAAAAAGCTGATGCCGTTTTTTATCGGCAAAGCGCATAATCTTATCCTCGATAGAGGGACAATAACGAGGTCCCACGCCCTCGATAACTCCTGAATAGAGGGGTGAGCGGTGAATATTATCAAGAATTACCTGCTTGGTATTATCGTTAGTATAGCTTATATGACAGACCACACTGTTTTCGGGAGTTTTTTCGGTTTTATATGAAAAAGGAATGATTTTCTCGTCGCCGGGCTGTACCTCAAGCTCTGAAAAATCGATAGAAGAACGGAGAACTCGGGCGGGCGTACCTGTTTTAAAACGGCGGAGAGGGATATTAAGCTTTTTAAGGGCATCACTTAGTCCCTCGGCGGCAAAAAGCCCGTCGGGTCCGCCTGAATAGTTTACTTCACCCACGAAAATCCTTCCCGCAAGGAAGGTGCCCGTTGCAAGAATAACCGTTTTGCAGAGATAATCTGCACCAAGACGGGTTACACAGTGCCAACCGTCCGTATCCTTAGTAAGGTCTGTAACCTCAGCCTGCTTGAGTATCAGATTTTCCTGAAGCTCGACAGTGTGCTTCATAAGGGCGGTATACGCCTTGCGGTCTATCTGGGCGCGGAGAGAATGTACCGCAGGGCCTTTGCCTAAATTGAGCATACGGCTCTGGAGGGTTGTTTTATCGGCGGCAACACCCATTTCTCCGCCGAGGGCATCTATTTCGCGGACAAGATGTCCCTTTGCGGTGCCCCCGATAGAGGGGTTGCAGGGCATATTGCCTACCGAATCGAGATTTATGCAAAACATTACCGTTTTCTGACCAAGTCTTGCGGCGGCAAGAGCAGCCTCTATGCCCGCGTGACCTGCGCCGATTACGGCAACATCAAAATTTCCTGCAAAGTAGTTCAAAATCTGACCGTTCCTTTCTAAAAACTTAGGTTTGAAAGAAAATTGTTTGTAGTGCAGTTTTGAAGCGAGCGGTGCCGTATAAAATACTGCCCCGAGCGAAAGACGCGCTACAGACAATTTTACTCAAACTTATTATTTTCCGACGCAGAAGCGACGGAATACCTCATCTGCCACTTCGTTAGTTACCCGTTTTCCGTCAAAGGTATAAAGCAGTGACAGTGCCTCGTCTACGCAAACACCTACTGCGTCTATTGTAAAGCCCGAGGCTAAAAGCCTTTCAGCCTCAAGAACTGCATCGTATGCCTTTTGGGCTAAATCACGCTGACGCTCACTGAGAAGCACTGCGGCGGCAGGGTCTAGCCTGTCGGCACCTGTGAGGGATTTTATCATAGTGATAAGCTCCTCCTCCCCTGCGCCCTTCTTTGCCGAGATATAAACGGTTTTAAAGCCCTCAAAATCCTTTTCGGTAAGACAGCCACCCCTGTCGGTCTTATTAAGAAGAATTACGGTGCTGTCAGGGTCCAGCAGAGAAATTATCTCTCTGTCATCACTGTCGAGAGGTGCTGAGCTGTCGAAAACGGCAAGAACCAGCTGAGATGTGGCAATTCGCTCCTTTGCGAGGTCTACGCCCACCCCTTCGACGGTGTCGTCGGTCTGTCTGATGCCTGCAGTATCGGCAAGGATAAGCGTAAGTCCGCCGAAGTTTACGGTGTTTTCTATAACATCTCGGGTTGTACCCGCAATATCTGTAACTATGGAGCGCCTTTCTCTGGACAGCATATTCATAAGGGTGGATTTTCCCACATTGGGTTTGCCCACAATGGCGGTAACAACGCCCTCACGCACAACCCTTCCTGCATCAAAGGTGGAAAGCAGACCGCTTAGCCCTTCCCTCGCCCCTTTAAGCAGACGGCTGAAGTTTTCGGGCATAAGCTCGGGCAGGTCCTCGTCGGGATAGTCGCTGTAGGCGGCAAAATCGGCAGACAGCTCTAAGAGGAGAGCCTCTATCCTGTCTATCTCCTGACCTGTTTTTCCCTGCTTTGCGGCAAGCTGAAGCCGAAGCTCTTCACCGCTTTTTGCCGAAATAAGACCCATAACGCTTTCTGCCTTTATAAGGTCGAGCTTACCGTTTAAAAAGGCGCGTTTTGTGAATTCTCCTGGGGCTGCCATAACCGCACCTGCGCCAAGCACTGCACGAAGCACCGCTGAAGTGACAAATCTTCCCCCGTGGCAGGAAAGCTCACACACATTTTCACCCGTATAGCTTTTCGGGGCGATAAAAACGGTAGCAACCGCCTCATCAATAGGCTCGTCCCCGTCAAAAACAGTTCCGAAAAGGGCGGTATAGCCCGATATTTCGCAGAGCTTTTTGCCCGACACACTTTTAAAAACCTTGTCGGCAATATTTATGGCATCTCTGCCCGAAATGCGTATTACACCTATTCCGCCCTCTCCTGCTGGGGTAGAAATTGCGGCTACGGTCTTTTCACTCAAGGAATTCACCTCTTTTGTTATTCTAAATAATTATTTTATCATATAATGCCGATTTTAGCAATATAAATAGCTGTTTTTCTTAAGCATTAGGGATAACGGATTAGGGAAAAGGGGATTTTCATTTTATTATCTATCTTACCGTATATCGTCTGTTCTCTGTCCGCTGACGACTGTCCACCAATGTTAAATCTGTATTAAGTTTTTTTGATGTTTGCATAGTAATATAATTTGATCCTCTGGTATTAACTGAAAAACGGAGTGAATTATATTTTCAGTAAAAACAAAAAACCTATGCCGTACACCTTCTTATTATCGAGCAGCTTCGCGATGTGGATAGCTGTCTGCTTTATTTCGAAAGCTTTATGCGTGCCGTCTGCACCCCCGAAACTGTTTTTGAGACCCTGCGTTCCCTTGCAATAAACGTGGGAGGGGCAGAGGCAAAGGCAGTTTAACTTCGGTATGTTTAATCAAATTGCCATTTACTGGATAAGCTCCCCTGTCGTTGCGGGTATAACGACCTATGCTGTTGCTTTTTTAACCCACAACTATTTTTCATAAAAAGAGCAAGACCAAACGGTGCGTTTGGTCTTTCTCTTTTTATGAAAATATGGTATTATTAAACAAATAAAACGAGAGGTAGGTGGACACCATCTTACTGCAGGAGCACAGCAAAGCTTCCGCTTCGGTGGAAGGCTCTTCCATAATAGACCTTAACAGTTGCGGACTCTGCCGCAACGACAAAACTGCCAAAAGGTTTGATACAGACGAATATGTTCTTATATACATTCGTATAGGTGCGGGAGATTTTTCTTTGGGAAGCCGTGTTGTTCCCCTTTTTACAGGAGATTTTATTATCGGACGCACAGGAGAAGCTAAAAGCTTCGTTCCAGATACCGCTGAGGTTTGCGAGTATTATTATTTTTCCTTTGATGGGCGTTTTTCCACAGATATACTAACTGTTTTAAAGCTTGCGGGCAGAGATAAATACTTTGTGGGACACGATAACGAGCTCACCTCCGCTCTCGACAAAATTGTGGCAGAATTCGAAAAAAAGGATTCCATTTCTCCCGTTGTAAGCTCGGCTCTGCTAGTGGCTGCGCTTGGCGATATGTCCCGTCTCGCTATACATATTTTCCCCCACGACCAGTCAAAGGGCTACGACAAGATAGCCCCTGCACTAAGCTCCATAAACTCCGACTGCACAAGCAAACTGGGTGTGGATGACTATGCCAAGATGTGCAATCTTTCCACCTCCTACTTTACCCACCTTTTCACCAAGATTACAGGTTTTTCCCCAATGGAATACAAGCAGCTTCAACGCATAAACATTGCAAAAAATCTGCTTTCGACCACAAACCTTTCCATTAAGGAAATATCTACCGTTATTGGCTTTAAGGATCCGCTTTATTTTGGCAGATGCTTTAAGCAGTCTACAGGACAAACTCCATCAGGGTATAGAGCTAAAAAATAAGTGTGCCCGTTGTTGCACCTTCCTTACGGAGGGTACAACAATTATATTCGCCTACTTGAACGAAGGTCAAATATAACTCTATACACAGAAAACACAGTCAAGCCACTTTGTCACAGGCCGCCTTAAAAAATGAAAATATTTAGTGATAATCAAGACGAAAACCACGGTAAACGCTGACGCGTACCGTGGTTTTTTAACACAGAATACCGCAAAATTTTCGCATTTTAAGCGAAATTGCTCTATGGAGTGTGTACCCTTGTTTTATTTTATTATATCGCAGCCCATATACTTGCGAAGTGCTTCGGGAACGGTAACAGAGCCGTCCTCATTCTGGAAGTTTTCGAGAATTGCGGCGACTGTTCTGCCTACTGCAACGCCCGAGCCGTTAAGGGTATGAACGTGCTGAGCCTTATCCTTAGGAGTTTTCTTAAAACGGATAGAACCACGGCGAGCCTGATAGTCCTCAAAGTTAGAGCAGGAAGAAATCTCAACATATCTGCCGTAGGAGGGCATCCATACCTCAATATCGTAGGTCTTTGCAGAAGAGAAGCCTAAATCACCTGTGCAGAGGCAAACAACCCTGTAGGGAAGTCCTAATCCTGCGAGAACTCTTTCTGCGTCGGCGGTAAGCTTTTCAAGCTCATCGTAAGAGGTCTCGGGATCGGCAAACTTAACAAGCTCTACCTTGTTGAACTGATGCTGACGGATAAGTCCTCTGGTATCTCTGCCCGCACTACCTGCCTCGGCGCGGAAGCAAGCCGAATATGCGCAGTATTTAATGGGAAGCTGAGCACCGTCTAAAATTTCGTCGCGGTGCATATTGGTAACGGGCACCTCGGCGGTGGGGATAAGGAAATATTCACCGTTTGAAAGCTTGAAAGCATCCTCCTCGAATTTGGGGAGCTGACCTGTAGCGGTCATAGATGCGCGGTTAGCCATAAAGGGAGGAAGAATTTCGGTATAGCCGTGCTCGGTATGGGTGTCGAGGAAATAGGAGATTATTGCACGCTCTAAACGGGCACCGAGACCCTTATAGAAATGGAAACGGGTGCCTGTAACCTTGGCAGCGGTCTCGGGGTCTAAGATGCCGAGATTCTGTCCGATGTCCCAGTGAGCCTTAGGCTCAAAGGTGAAGCTTTTGGGTTCTCCGTTTCTTCTTATTTCGGGATTAGCCGAATCATCTGCACCCACGGGAACGGTGGACGAGGGAATGTTGGGGATGCACAGGAGCAGCTGACGCTGTTTTGCCTCAAGCTCGGACAGCTTGGTGTCGTCTGCCTTGATAGTGTCGGAAATCTCCTTCATTTCGGCAAAAATTGCGGTAACATCCTTGCCCTCTTTCTTATACTGAGGAATAAGCTTGGAAACGGCATTCTGCTTAGCCTTAAGTTCCTCAACACTTGAGATTATCTCGCGGCGCTGAACGTCTATAGCCAAAAGCTCGTCTATTTCCTTATCAAGATTACCCTGACGGTCACGTACTGCCTGTTTTACTCGTTCGGGGTCCTGTCGTACGGTTTTGATGTCTAACATTTTTATATCTCCTTACTCTGTAAGTCTTTTTGCAAAATCTTCCAGCTCTTTTTTGCTGTAAAACTCGATTGTGATGGTGCCCTTGCCCTTATTGCCCTTGGGGGTTATCTTAACAGTCCTTCCAAGCTCATTTTTTATAGAAAGTTCAACCTCTTTATAGAAGGTGTCGGGCTTTTCCTGCGTTTTCTTTTTGGGTGCTGTCTTTGCGGACTTAAGCATCTGTTCGAGTTCTCTCACCGAGGCGCCTTGGGTGGCGGCTTTAAGCATATCTGCCCTGAGAGCCGAGCCCTTTTCGGCCGAAAGCAGTGCCCTTGCATGACCTGCCGAGATTTTACCCTCACGAAGAAGCTCGGTCTCGCTTGGAGAAAGCTCTAAAAGACGAAGTGTGTTTGCAACAGCCGAACGGGATTTACCCATTGCCTCGGCAACCTGCTCCTGCGTCAGTCCATATGAGACCATAAGGGAACGGTAGCCCATAGCCTCTTCTACCGCGTTTAAATCTTCACGCTGTAGGTTTTCTATGAGGGCAACCTCCATCACCTCACGCTCGTCCATCTCGCGGATGACTACGGGTACGGTGCGAAGCTCTGCCATACGGCAGGCACGCCAGCGGCGTTCACCTGCGATTATTTCATATCCGCCCGCAAGCTTTGTGCGGACAAGTATAGGCTGTAAAAGTCCGTGCTTTTTAATCGAATCGGCAAGTTCTGCCAGAGCCTGCTCGTCAAAATCTTTTCGGGGCTGGTCGCGGTTAGGCTCTATTTCAGATAGCATTACCTCGGTTATGCTGCTGTCGTCACTGTTTATATCGAAGAGGGAGTCGAGCCCTCTGCCAAGACCTTTTTTATCTGCCATAAGGCTTAACCTCCGTTTCTCTTTATAAACTCTGCCGCAAGGTCGTCGTATGCGCGGCCACCCTTGTTTTTAGGGTCGTAATACTGAATGGGCTTTCCGTGGCTTGGTGCCTCAGACAGACGCACTGCTCGGGGAATTGTGGTTGCAAAAAGCTCCCTCTTAAAGAACTTTTTAACCTCTGCCACTACCTGCTGAGTAAGGTTTAGTCTGCCGTCGAACATTGTGAGGAGAATGCCCTCAATCTCGATACGGGGATTGTAGACCCTTTTTACCTGACGGACTGTACCGATAAGCTGAGAAAGTCCCTCCAGCGCGAAATATTCGCACTGAATGGGCACCAGCACCGTATCCGACGCACACAGGGCATTTATGGTAATAAGTCCCAGAGAAGGGGGACAGTCGATAAAAATAAAGTTGTAATTCGGTTTTATAAGACAGAGTGCATTTTTCAGCTGAGCCTCACGCTCATTTATAGAAATAAGCTCTACCTCGGCACCTGCAAGGTCCATATTACAGGGGATTATGTCCACCCCGTCAAACTTGGTTTTGATGATAGCGTTTTCTGCCTTTGCCTTGCCTATAAGCAGGTCGTAAACCGAGAGCTCTAATCTCTGCTTGTCCACACCGAAGGCAGAGGTAGTGTTTCCCTGAGGGTCGGCATCCACAATAAGAACCTTTTTTCCCAGTTTTCCGACGCCTGCAGAAAGATTTACGGCGGTGGTGGTTTTGCCTACTCCGCCCTTCTGATTAACAACCGAGATAATCTTTCCCATATCTGCCCTCCTTGCATATTTAATGTAACAAATATTATATCAAATCAGAATCAAAAAAGCAACCATATTTAATTGGAGCAATCTGCATACAGCTGCTGGTTTTTATTGTTTATCTTCCACGATATTATTTATCCATACACCTTTTTTAACTAAAACTGCACCCACACAGCATTTTATTACCTCAATAAGCTGAATACATATATACATAGGTATTATGGGCATATCGGTAAAACGGGATAAAACAAATGCTAAAGGTACTGCTACACCCCAGGTGAAGCCACAGTCGAACACAAAGGTTATAAGGGTCTTTCCACCTGACCGCAATGCAAAATAACAGCCGTGAGCAAAGGCAAAGAAGGGCATAAGCACACCTACTACATAGAGCAGACTTGTAGCAATGTCTCTGACCGTTTGTGCGGTATTATACATAAGGGGTATAACGGGTGCCAGAGCTATAAGCAGTCCGCTCATTACAAAGCAGGTAGCAATCGAAAGGCTGAGCAGTCTCCAGACCGTCACCTTTGCCCTGCTAACCTCGTTTGCGCCCAACTGCTGACCGACCATAATGGCAATAGCGTTACCCATAGACAAAAACACCACATTAAAGAGATTGTTTGCCGTAGTAGCTATATTAGAGGCAGCAACCACCTCAAGACCTCTCATCGAATAGCACTGCGAAAGCACTGCCATACCCAAAGACCATAAAAACTCGTTAATAAGCAGTGGTGAACCCTTTTTACCTATATCGGAAAGCAAGGGTGCAGGAATTCTGAAGCTTCTGTAAAGCCCTCTCACAAAGGGATACTTTGCACTTTTTTTGTGGACATAAACAATAATTATTGCCGCTTCGGCAAAACGCGACATAACCGTCGATATTGCCGCGCCAACAACTCCCAAAGGCGCAAAGGGCAAAAACGCAAGTCCCACGTTACCGAAGATAAGGATATAGTTAAAAATAAGATTTATTCCTATTGCAGAAACGCTGGCTATCATAGGAATTTTAGTTTCCCCCAGCTCACGAAGAGTACTGCCGTAGGACTGGGAAATTCCAAAGGGCAAAAGTCCTATCAGCATAACCTTAATATAATCCCTGCCAAAGCCGAGAGTTGCTGCAGCATCCTCTGCCGAGGTGCCCTCTGCAAGATACATAGATATAAGCTTGTCGGGCACAGCGAGAAACACAGCGAGGGCGATTATAACCATCCCAATGGCGATATAAAGCTTCATACGAAAGCAGTGACGGATACCGTCGTTATCTCCCGCTCCTGCATACTGGGTAGCAAAAATACCTGCACCCGCAAGTCCGCCGAATATACATAGATAGAATATAAACAGTAGCTGATTTGCCACCGCAACTGCAGACATCTGCAGAGTTCCGATTGCTCCGACCATTACATTGTCCACAAGACTTACTGCATTTGTAACGGTGTTCTGAATAACTATGGGAAGCAAAATCGTAACTACCCTGCCGTAAAAAGCTTTATCTCCTATTATATAGTTTTTAAGTGAGTTTGTCTGCATCTATAAGTTCCTCATTCACAGGTGGGAGTGTTCCTGCCTTAAATGCCTTGCGGTAAGCGGTAGGAGACATTCCGAACTTGATTTTAAAGTCTCTTGAAAAGTTGGCATCACCCGAGTATCCGCAGGCGGCACATATTTCGGGAGGACGCATTTCAGTCTCCTCCACAAGCTTTGCAGCGTATGCAAGACGGAGAGCCTTAATGGCGGCATAAACGGTTATACCGAACTTTTGCACAAACACTCGGTTTAAATAATTGGGGTTCATATTAAAGTGGGCGGCAACATCGGCAACACTCAGCTTTCGGCGGAAATTGTCGTTTAAGAAATACCACACCTTTGCCATCTTTTCAAGCTCGGTCTCATAAAGGTCACCTGGGTTGCGGTTGACCTCCGAGGTGAAGAGCATTGTTATAATATTTATAAGCCCTTCCTGCATATATATTTCCTGTATGTCGTAAATTCCTGCCTTGGGACGGCTGAGCAGCAGCTCGAACATATTCTGCAGATGCTGGGTCATATCCTCTTCCATCTGTGTGATGAGATTAGCCTTGTTTTTAAGCATACTGTAAACAAAACGTTCGGGCATACATTTTATGGGTAGCCTGAAGCGGTATATTGTAGCCTTTTCGGTTATCTCCATTTCGTGATAATCCTTAAGTCGGCTGACAAACATAAGCCCTCTCTTAAGCTCGTACTCCTTGTCGTTAAGACGGTGGATTCCCTTGCCGTCTGCCACAAGCTCTATTTCATATTTTTCTTCGTGCCAGTGACGCTCCTGACCCTCGGTCTCGTATTTTTCGAACTCGGTTACAAAGTCTCTGTAATAGAGCTTTATTCGGGGTTCGGGTCTGGGTTTTGCCATAATTTCTCCTTTACTGCGTTTTACGCCTTGCTATGACCTATTTAAAAATGTAGTTTGATACAAGGGCAAGCTGCTTCATCGTAAGGCTTTCTGCCCTTGCCGTCTCGGGGAGATCTATACTGCCAAGAGCTTCTCTGAGCAGGTCTTTATTTATCCCCATAGAGGCGGAAACTGTGTTTACAAGTGTTTTTCTGCGCTGTGCAAAGCAGGCCTTTACAAAACGGAAGAAAGCCTTTTCGTCTGAAAGCTCTATTTCGGGCTTTTCTCTGAGGGTAAGCTTTATAACGGCAGAATCTACATTCGGCGGAGGCATAAAGCTGCTTCTGTCCACCTCAAAAAGTATCTCTCCCTGAGCATAATAGTTGACCGCTACGGTCACCGCACCTGCATCGCGACTGCCAACCTCGGCACAAAGGCGTTCTGCCGCCTCTTTTTGCACCATTACGGTAATATTATCAATGGGAAGACGGCTTTCCAGCAGCATCATAATTATAGGCGAGGTTATATAGTAGGGCAGATTTGCACAAACGGCTACCCTTTCGCAGTCGGCGAATTTTTCCTTTATAAGTGCCGCAAGATCAAGCTTCATAACATCCCCGAAAATGACCTCAACATTATCCTTGTCGGCAAGGGTCCTTTTAAGAACAGGACGAAGCCTTTCATCCAGCTCGACAGACACTACCCTTTTTGCCGCATCGCAAAGCTCCCTTGTCAGCACCCCTGCACCAGGTCCTATTTCAAGAGCACCTGTGTTTTTATCACAGGCAAGCTCTGCCATACGGGGGCAGACCTCGGGGTCTACAAGAAAGTTTTGTCCGAGAGATTTTTTAGTGTTAAAGCCCTCGCTCTGAAGCACCCTTACAAGGGTGTTGTAATCGGCAAGATTCATTGTAATTACCAACCTTAATTTTAAATACTGTGAATAACTTTATATTTTTACAGTATTTATTATAACTGCGCCTCCCTGATAAATCAATAGGCTTTTTGCTGATTTTTATCATCAAAAAGACCAAGCTTTGTCGGGTTTTGTCGAAAACAGATGATAAGTTATCGGTTACACAGTATTTTGGCGATGGTTTTTATTGATATAATGTCATTTACTCCTCAAAACTGTGCGCGACAGGCGTACATTTGTACATTCTGACAAAACACTATGGGTGAAAAGGTCAAATTTCGATAATTTTTATAAATGACAAGTATTGACAAATAGCCGCCAAAAGTTTATACTTTAGTGTATTAAATCATTTTATGTTTTAGTAAATTTTGCTTTTACAGGAGGAAGCATTTCATGTTGAAAAACGAATATCTTAAAAAAGTTTATGCCGACGTTGAAAAGCGCAATGCCGGTGAGCCAGAATTCCTTCAGGCAGTCCTCGAGGTTCTCGAATCCTTAGAGCCCGTTGTTGAACAAAACCCCAAGTTTGAAAAGGCCGGCGTTATCGAGCGTATGGTAGAGCCCGAGCGTATGATCACCTTCCGTGTTCCCTGGGTTGACGACAACGGTCAGGTTCAGGTTAACCGCGGCTTCCGTGTTCAGTTCAACTCGGCAATCGGTCCCTACAAGGGCGGTCTCCGTTTCCATCCCACTGTTAACGCTTCTATTATGAAGTTTTTAGGCTTCGAGCAGACCTTTAAAAACAGCCTTACCTCTCTCCCCATGGGCGGCGGTAAGGGCGGCTCCGACTTCGACCCCCGCGGCAAGTCCGATATGGAGGTTATGCGCTTCTGCCAGAGCTTTATGACCGAGCTTTCCCGTCACATCGGTGCTGATACTGACGTTCCCGCAGGTGACATCGGCGTTGGCGCACGTGAGGTTGGCTATATGTACGGCCAGTATAAGAGACTCCGCAACGAGTTCACAGGAGTTCTCACAGGTAAGGGCATTGCCTACGGCGGCTCTCTTATCCGTCCCGAGGCAACGGGCTACGGCGCAGTTTACTATGTAGAAAATATGCTCACATCCTTTGGTGAGGACATTAAGGGCAAGACCTTTGCTGTATCGGGCTTCGGCAACGTTGCTTGGGGTACCGTTCAGAAAATTAACGAGCTTGGCGGTAAGGTAGTTACCATCTCAGGTCCTGACGGATATATCTATGATGAAGACGGAGTTTCTACCGAGGAGAAGGTTAACTTTATGCTCGAAATGCGTGCAAGCGGCCGCGACAAGGTAGAGGACTATGCTGACAAGTTCGGTGTTCCCTTCTTCAAGGGTCAGCGTCCCTGGGCTACCAAGGTTGACGTTGTTATGCCCTGCGCAACCCAGAACGAGGTTGGAATTGATGATGCTAAAAACATCGTAGCAAACGGCGTTAAATATTATGTTGAGGTTGCTAATATGCCCACTACTGCAGAGGCTGTTGCATACCTTAAGGAAAACGGCGTAGTTATCGCTCCCTCCAAGGCAGTTAACGCAGGCGGTGTTGCCGTTTCGGGCCTTGAGATGAGCCAGAACTCTATGCGCTACAGCTGGACCGCAGAAGAGGTTGACGCAAAGCTTAAGCAGATTATGAAGAACATCTTCGAGGCATCCGCTGCTGCTGCAAAGAAGTACGGCATGGAAGGCGACCTTGTTGCAGGTGCTAACATTGCAGGCTTCGAAAAGGTTGCAGAGGCTATGATGGCTCAGGGCGTTTGCTAATATCAGATCCGCTCAAACAATGAACATAACAAAAAAGCACCTTGCCACTGGCAAGGTGCTTTTTTTAGTTAACAGTAGTCAGACGCTTACTGCTTAATCTTCTTTGCTAAGCTTAATTATTTCTGCCTTTTCGGCGCGGTCTTCCTCTTCGGCAGACATTATGTAAAGCTCTTCGCAAGCGCGTTGAGCCGAGACAAGCTCGTTTATGGCTTTTTCTGTTGCGTCTAAAAGCGTTAAATACATTTGTTTATAATCCGGCATAATGATTCCCCTTTTTATAATGTAAAAATATTATTTTCTTATATTATAGGACACATTGTCCTATTTGTCAATAAGACAATGTGTCCTGCGGTATATTATTATCGGTGATGATATGAAATACCGTATTCGCGACCTAAGAGAAGATAACGATTTAAAACAACGCGAGGTTGCAGATTATCTGCTTTGTGACCAATCTCTTTATTCAAAATACGAACGCGGCGAAAGGCCGATACCGGTCGATATATTAAATGCTCTTGCAGATTTTTATAAAACAAGCATTGATTATCTTCTTTGCAGAACCGACCAAAAGGAGCCTTACGCTAAATCTGAGAGAAAGTAACAAGTACCTGAATCTTCGGGTGTTTATCTTAGGGAAAAATTAGACGATATGTATTTTTTACTTATACATATCGTCTTTGTTTTTTGTGAAATTAAATGGCGAGTGCCTGACGGGACGGGAAGACTCCCCTTCGGGGAAGGGGAGATGTCGGCATCGCCGACAGAGGGGTACGGCCTCCGTAAGAGGACCCGTCCCCTACGGCTGCCGTTATTGCTCCAAAAAACGCTTGTCGTCAGACAAGCGTTTTTCTTTCAAATATTCCCTTTTCCAGCAGGATATAGCCGTGACCCGTATCCTCCTTAGGTATGGAGACCGAGCCTGGGTTTATATAGCGAAAACCGTCGCATTCCTCGTCGGCGGCGACGTGGGTATGTCCGCAAAGAAGTATATCTCCGCCCTTAAGAGGCGGAGGATTATCTCTGCCGAATTTATGTCCGTGAGTGGCATAAATATCCAGCCCATCTACCGAAATAAGGGCATAGTCAGACAGTATCGGGAAAGGGAGCACCATCTGGTCTACCTCTGTGTCACAGTTGCCCCTGACACAGAGAATCTCATCTTTATAAACGCTTAGCATTTCTATTACCCTTTTGGGGGCATAGTCTTTTGGCAGGTCGTTTCTGGGACCGTGGTACAGAATATCTCCGAGGAGTAACATTCTGTCTGCCTTTTCGTCTCTATATGCTTCCAGCATTTTTTCACACCAGTAGGCACTTCCGTGAATATCCGACGCAATAAATATCTTCATTTTAACACCTTTCTCCTTCTCAGCACTGCTTCATAAGGCGGATGTAGAATTCTACCGCACGACAGGCGCAATCCAGTCGGATGCGCTCGTTATGGCCGTGAATGGTAGCCCGTTCTTCGCTTGTTAAATCCATAGCCGAGAAACGGTAAACCTTATCGGAAATTCTGCCCCAGTGACGGGAATCGGAGCACTGCACCATAAGATAGGGAGATACTATGCAGCCCTTCCAGGTGGAGGCTATTGATGACGACACCTTATCGTAGCCCTCGCAGTCGGTACGGGAGATACGGGAGGGATTCATTCCGTGAAGAAGGGCGACCTCTACATTTTCGTCATCAACCGTTTTCTTTATATATTCAAGGGCAGACTCTATATTATCCATTGGATTGAGGCGGATGTTGAAGACCATACTCGCCTCAGGGGGGATAACATTCGTAGCGTCACTTCCCTTAGCCTGAGTGAAGGCAACAGTAGTGCGCATAAGGGCGTTTATCTCGCCACCGCTCTTTTTACACATAAAATAATCGATAAGTCCGCTAAACAGCCACATATTTGAGAAAACGATTTTAAACACAAAGGAAGAATGTCTGCCCAGAGTATCAAAAAGCTTCTCCACAGGGGGAGTTATGTGATACCTGAATGGATGCTTCTCCATTTTAAGACAAGCCTCTGACAGTCTTACAAGGGGGCTTCCCGGTTTGGGAGCCGATGCGTGACCGCCCTTGGATTTTGCGGTATATTTTACATCCATCATTCCCTTTTCGGCAATTCCTATAAGGCCGCAGGGGGCTTTAACACCCGGAAAAACATTTTCTACAACGGCACCGCCCTCATCTACTACCATAGAGGGGGTTATGCCCTTTTCTTCAAACCAGTCGACGATATTTACAGCACCCTTGCCGTTTACCTCTTCGCCACCCGAAAACGCAAAATAAATATCCTTTTCGGGGGTGAATCCCTGTTCTATGAGATGCTCTGCGGCAGAAAGCACACCGCCGAAGGTGACCTTAGTATCAAGAGTGCCTCTTCCCCAAAGCACACCGTCTTCGATGATTGCATCAAAGGCAGGCTTTTCCCAGCCCGACTCATCTACAGGCACAACATCGTAGTGCGCCATAAGCACAGCTGGGTCTCCCTCGGTCTTGCCCTTCCAGCAAAAAAGAATTCCTCTGTCGGGAAACTCGGTATATTCGCAGGTTTTAAAAACATTTGGGTAAAGCTCGGGCAGTTTGCTGAGCAGTTTCTCAAACTCTGCCTCATCCTCCAAGGAGGGGTCGCGGTAGGATACCGTTTTGCACTTTACAAGCTCTGCAAGGTGGTGTATAACCGCTTCTTTGTCGAAGCTTTCCTCTTCTTCAAGCAGCTTTGGAGCCGCTTTTGGATTAAAGGCTGCGGCGCGGATAAGGAGCACCGCAATAAGAAGAGCCAATGCTCCTAAAATAATGTATAAAGCAATCATTTTTTATATCCATCCTTTTTTATACATAACGCGGGCAACAATAAGTGTGAAGATAACGCCTACGGGCACCATAATTCCAACCGTTCCCTTGTTGAGGGCGGGGATGAAGATAAAGAGCACCAGCATAAGGATTATGGGGGCGATAGAAAGCTTTACGTTTTTGGAGATAAACACTACACCGAGACCGCCGAAAAGTGCGGGGAGTATCATCTCAAAGGCAGGCTCCAAAACGGGATTTTCGAGAATAGGCTGTAAAGGCACTATGAATATAACACCTAAAACTATAATAAATGTGGTAACTATCGAAGAAACGGCAATGGAAATGGTAGAGAGCACCTCTCCCTCTTCGCTGTTTGCCTTGACCCCTGCGCGTTCCATAGCGTCTAAGGCGCAGGGAAGCTTAAGGTTTGAAATATTTCCTGTTATAAAGGAAAGGTATGTACCGCCTGCACCAAGCATAGGCACATAGGTGAATATTTCAATAAAGCCTACCGCCCAATACATAGGCAGTGTGGCAATAAGACCTCTGACCAGTCCGTCCCATCTGGGAAGGGTGCTGAAAAGCAGACAAAATATAAGCGGAACTGCGATAATAATAGCACCTATTGCTATACCCCAGATGCGTCCGTAGTGGTGGACAGATTCCATATAAGTCATATTCTTTTTCATTTTTCCGTCCTCCTTTATGCAGGTATTTCAAATCCGCCGAAGACACTGCTGAAAAGTATTGCAGATGCCATTCCGCAGATAAGGCTTATGGGAAGTGCATAATCGGTCATCCAACGGATCCTCAGTTTTGTGGAAAGGAGTCCAAGCACTGCCATAACAACAGCCGAAACTACCATTACACAAACGGGGGTAAGACCCTGAAGATGTCCGTCGGCAATATATGTAACATCGCAGAAGACATAGCCTAAAAATGCCGAAATCATACCTAAAAACATTGCGTTGCTGAATATCTCGCCCCACTTTTTGTCCTTCATACCTATCTTGCTGACGCCTGCCTGTACCTTTTTGGTCATAAAGGGCACAAGAACAAGTCCTAAGGCGATGCTGAGGGTCATAACCCAGAGTACGGTAACAAAGACCGAGGGGTCGGTGACTACCGAGCTCATATCCTGACCTAAAGGCTCCATTGCGTTTTGCGCGGCAATAACCTCATAGGACAGAGAACCGATAACCGAAAGTCTGAGCCACGGCAGTGCCACACCAAGACTTTTTGAAAGCACTACAACGCCAACAAGCACTGCCACTGCGGGGGCAATGGTGAATATGGCAGAGGAGGAGACCGTCTTTTTAACGGTAGAGCTTTCAATTCCAAGCTCCTTTGCCCTTTTAAGTGCGCGGACGAGGAAGAATACCGACTGTGCCAGTACTGCGGCAATGACAATTCCGACAATTATGAATATTATCGGATGGTTTACTGAAAATTCCATACTATATCTCCTTTAAAGGATATTTTTACATATTATACGCTAAATTGCGGTTTTTTTCAATAAAAAAGCATTCTTACTCAGACAAATATTCGGGGTTTGCCCTGAGAAATGACGGAGTTCTGCCAGTATGACTTTTAAAGGTCTTATTCTTTGATTGCAAAAAATGTATAATAGGTTTATAATATAAAAAACACTGACAAGGAGGTTCTTATGAAATCCAAGGTTTATTTTTCAAGAGAGATAACACCCGAAAAAGTAGTAGATCTCTACAAACTACTGGGGATTGCGCTTGGGGGCAAGGTTGCCGTTAAAGTTCATTCGGGAGAAAAGGGCAACCAGAATTTTCTGCGTCCCGAGTTCTGGAAGCCTATGATAGACGAAGTGGACGGTACCGCCGTTGAATGTAACACAGCATACGAGGGCGGAAGACACAACACTGCCGTTCACATTAAGACCCTCGAGGAACACGGTTGGAGCAAACTCTTTAAAACCGAGATTTTAGACGGCGAGGGTCCCGACCTTGTGCTGGATATTAAAAAGGGTAAGAAAATCACCAAAAACTATGTGGGCAAGGCACTCAGCAGTTATGACAGCATTTTAGTTCTCTCCCACTTTAAGGGGCATCCTATGGGTGGCTACGGCGGTGCTATAAAACAGCTTTCCATCGGTTTTGCCTCATCCTTCGGCAAAAAATATATTCACGGTGTGGGCGATGTGGATAATTTCTGGGACTCCGACCACGACAGTTTTCTTATCTCTATGGCTGAGGCGGCGTCAAGCGTTACCGAAATGTTCACAGGCAAGGCAGCCTATGTTAATGTTATGGCAAATATGTCGGTAGACTGCGACTGCTGTGCCGTTGCAGAGGACCCCTGTATGAGTGATATAGGAATTCTCGCATCCCTCGACCCTGTGGCAATAGATAAGGCTTGTCTTGACCTTGTTTATGCCTCGGACGACAAGGGCAGAGACCATCTTATTGAGAGAATAGAATCTCGAAACGGCACACTTACAGTAGATGCCGCCGCAGAGCTGGGCATCGGAAGCAAAGAATATGAGCTTATAGCGGTGTAATTAGGAGTAAGCGCTTCTCGTGTTTTTAAACACCGCATTTACAGGGCATCCCCAACCATCGGCTTTTGAAAACGGACTGCCCAAGCTTCGTATTTACAATGATAAAAAAGGAAAAGCACCGTTTTGAAAAACGGTGCTTTTCCTTTAGAGGGTTTGAGGAGAAGGTCATATGAAAATACGACCTGCAGCGTAGGATAGGCTTTTTAACACCCTACCCTAAGGGTTGCGGCTCCCTTGCTGCATTTTTATGTTATCAGATAATATTTGATGTTTCGTGAACTGTTTTTTAAAATTTTTTAAACTTTCGTATAAAGCTCTTTTCTGCCGTCAAGAATAATACCGAAAGGCGGTAAATTAAAATGAAATATAAAGAAACAAATAAATCTAAGCTGTTTGAGGGAAAAGGCTTTTATATAGTGCTTGCAGGCTGTCTTGTCGCCATTGGCGTTGCTGCCTGGACTGCCTGGTCGGGACTGACGTCGCCCGATACTGCAGAGCTCCCCGAAAGCAGTTCAAACTACAGCTCAACCGCGCCCGATACCGACCCTGTTCAGCAGGAAACAAAGGACGAGCCCTATAAGGAAGAGTCGTCAAAGGAGCAGTCTTCTGCTCAAAGCGAAGAAGAAAACGACATTGGCCCCATAGTTGCCGAAAACTTTGTTTATCCCGTAAACGGAAATATCATAAAAGCCTATTCCGACAAGGCCTTGGTTTTTTCGAAAACCTTTTCTGATATGAGGCTTCACACAGGTCTTGATATTGCGGCAGAGCGCGGAACGGCGGTCAGTTCCTGCGGAAACGGAATAGTTACAGCGGTTTTAGAGGACGAAATGCTGGGAAAATATGTGGAAGTAGACCACGGCAACGGCATTGTGGCAAGATATTGCGGACTTAGCGAAAAGGTTTCGGTGACAGAAGGCAATATCGTCTCGGCAGGAACAAAGCTGGGTCTTCTTGACGGCAGTCCCTGTGAAAAAGAGGACGAAAGCCATCTGCATATAGAATTTTACAAGGACGAATACCCTGTAAACCCCGAGGTTATTATTGAGGGATAAAAAACATAGCAGAGTTTAAACTCTGCTATGTTTTTTTACATATTCTGCATTTTTTTGTATGGCGGCGGAAAGCTGGTCTATAGATGTGAACTTTTTTTCGCCCCTTAAAAACTTTATAAGTCGCGTTTTGACCTTGCTGCCGTAGCAGTCGCCGCTGTAATCTAAAACATAGGTCTCTGCGCTTATGTACTCGGTAATGTATGTAGGTCTTACGCCAATGTTGGTAACACCGTTGTAGTCTTTACCGTCTATGGTGACAAGGGTCTGATAGACACCGCACTTTGGTCTTACGATATTTTCGGGATAAAGCTGATTGGTGGTGGGAAAGCCCATAGTTCTGCCCCTTTTATCCCCATGAATGACCTCGGCGGTAAAGAAAAACTCCTCCCCTAAAAGGAAATTTGCCTTTTCTATCTCCCCTTCTCCGATAAGCGTCTTTATATAGGTTGACGAGACGGTTTCACCCTCAAATTTTACCTCGGGGCACTCGAAAAACTCAATTTTTCGCTCTGCACACCAGCGGCTGAGAAAAGCTGTATCACCTGCCGCCTTTTTTCCGAAACGGTAGTTAAAGCCGCAACAGATTTTGCCTATATTATATTTTTCACACAAAAAATTTAAAAACTCTTCGGGAGAAAGGTCCTTAACCTCGAAAAAATCGAGAAAAAGCACCTCGTCAAGACCGTACTCAAAAAGTTTTTGTTTTTTATCCTCGGTGGTCATAATAGAGCCTCCGATTTTAAAGGGTATAGAGGAAAATGTAACGGCAACGCTTTTAAAGGGGCTTTGTATGGCGCCGTCAAGGACTACCTTGTGTCCCATATGCACTCCGTCGAACATACCGAGTGCTACTGCATATTTGGTCATTTTTTCCTCCTTTGTTGCTGTTGGCGGCGCGTCGAGATGTCGCGCCCTACGGTTTATTTATCACACATTTAATGGCTATTTGCTCATTTTTATTATCGGCATAACCCACGCCGAGAAATTTATCATTATATTTAATACGCAACAGCTCGCCGTCACTGAAATCGGAAAATTTAAGTCTCTCAAAGGCAAGCTGACCGCCGTTAGAAAAACGGATAGCCTGCTTTTCGGTGACTTTTACCTCGCGAAGATAGGCAAGGGCGGTCTCCTCGGGCAGAAGATAATCTTTTATATTCTCCTTTGTAAGGTCGTCGAGAGAAACCGTCTGTTCAATGGAAAAACCGCCTGTAGCGGTGCGGCAAAGCTCGGTCATAGTGGCTCCGCAGGAGAGCGTCTCTCCTATGTCTCGGCAAAGAGAACGGATATATGTACCCTTAGAGCAGTCTACCGCGATTTTAAAGGAATCCCCCTCAAAGGAAATAAGCTCGAGTTTTGAAATTGTTACATTTCTAGCCTCAATTTCCACAGTTTTTCCCTGACGGGCAAGTTCATAAAGACGGACTCCGTCCTTTTTTAAAGCCGAGTAAAGCGGGGGCACCTGAGAAATTTCACCGCGAAATCTACCCAGCACCGCCTCTAACTGCTCTTTTGTTACCTGCTCCTCATTTCGGGTGAGAACTGTACCCGTAATGTCGCAGGTGTCGGTGGTTATTCCAAGCTTTACGGTGGCAATATAGCTTTTATCGGCGTCGAGAACTATCCCCGCAAGGGCGGTAGGTCTGCCGATAAAAACGGGCAAAAGGCCTGTGGCAAGAGGGTCGAGAGTACCCGTATGGCCTACCCTCTTTTCTCCTGCCAACCATTTGATTTTATTCACAGCCGAAAAGGAGGTTATCCCCTGTGGCTTATTCAGTAGTATGAGACCCTGCATCAATTTCCTCCAAGGCTTCTTCTACAGCTTTTAGTATTTTTGTTCTGGCTTCCTCTAAGGTGCCGATAACGGTACAGCCTGCTGCCGCCTTATGACCGCCGCCGCCGAGCTTTCCGCAGATGACAGAAGCATCGAGGGGGTCGTAGGTGCGAAGAGAAATTTTAAACTCCCCTTCACGGTTTTCCTTTATGGTCACCCCTGCGAGAACTCCTTCTACACTGCGGGACATTGAGGGCACTCCCTCCATATCGATTCGGCTGCAGCCTGTTTTACGCTGAACATCCAGTGTTATTGACATAACCATACAGCGGTCGTCAAAATGGAACTCTGCACTTTGGAGAACCATCATCTCCATCTGCACACGGCTTTTGGATTTTGTATCGAACATAATACGGTTGATTTCTGCCGCATCTACCCCTATTTTGTAAAGCTTTGCGGCAATTCTGTGGGTGCGGTCGGTAACATTACCGTATTTAAAACAGCCTGTATCGGTGGAAAGCCCCGTATAAAGGGCATTTGCGATATTACGGTCGAACTCTATTCCCAGTTCGTCCAGTATTTCATACACACATTCTGCCGCGGCAGCAGCCTGAGCATCAAGGTAAAGCCGTTTGGCATAATGGGTGTTTGAAATATGGTGGTCGATATTAAGGTCGATTCTGCCCTCAAAACACTCGTAAAGGTCGCCCAGCAGTTTTATATCTGCAACATCCACAGCAACTACAGTTTCGGGCACAAAATCACACTCGCTGTCGTCGATAAAGTAGTCGTACTTGTGGGGAATTTCGTCACAGCAGACTACCTGCACCTTTTTGCCGAGCTTTTTAAGACCCATTTTTAGTCCGTATGCACTGCCCAGAGTATCACCGTCAGGATTTGCGTGGGTGAGCACGACAAAATTGTCGTGGGATCTAAGATATTCGCAAATATCTGCCAGAGTAAGTATTTCACAGCTGCTACTCATCGGCAGAATCCTCGCCTTCGTTTTTATCGAAGGTGTTTACTATTCGGGAAATGTTTGCCGAAACCTCAATAGAATCGTCGGCAACGAAGCGAAGCTCAGGCACCTTGCGAAGCTTTAGCTTTGCGCCCAGCTCACGACGAACATAGCCCGCAGCATTTTTAAGCGCCTTTACCGATTCTTCGGTTTTCTCTTTTCCCTCTATTGCGCTGACATAGACCTTTGCGTAGGACATGTCCCCCGAAACATCAAGCTTAACAATAGACAAAAGCTTTGATACTCTGGGGTCCTTGACCTCCATAAGAATCTCCGAAAGCGCATATTTAATGTCGGATGTAATACGACCCATTTTAAATCCAGCCATATAAACCTCCTGAAGTTTAGTAATCATCCGAAAATATCGGGGGTTAGGGAAGAGGGAAAAGGGAGTACAAATTCAGATCAAACTTATCTGAGGATCCCCTCTTCCCTATTCCCTTTCCCTAAAACATTTAGTCTCTATATTCTTCCACAATATATGCCTCGAATATGTCGCCTTCCTTAATGTCGGCAAACTTCTCGAGAGATATACCGCATTCGTAGCCCTGAGCAACTTCCTTTACATCGTCCTTGAAACGCTTTAAGGAATCAATCTTATCCTCGGCAATGATAACGCCGTCACGTACAACACGGATGTTGCAGGCGCGGGAAACCTTACCCTCGGTAACATAACCGCCCGCAATGGTGCCGACACCCGAAATCTTAAAGGTGTTACGGACCTCGATAGCACCCATTTCAACATCGCGGTATTTGGGTGCAAGCATACCCTTCATAGCCGACTCTATCTCTTCAATAGCATCGTAAATTACGCGGTAGAGACGCATATCCACGCCGTCACGCTCTGCCGCAGCCTTAGCCACAGAATCGGGACGGACGTTAAAGCCTACGATGATAGCACCAGAGGTCTGGGCGAGCATAACGTCGGTCTCGTTTACACCGCCTGCGGCACCGTGGATAACCTTAACGCGTACCTCGTCGTTAGAGAGCTTCTCAAGAGACTGTTTAACTGCTTCAACAGAGCCCTGAACGTCGGCTTTAACGATGAGTTTAAGTTCTTTAAGCTCACCTTCGCCAAGCTTGTCAAAGAGATTGTCGAGGGTGACCTGAGATGCGGCAGCGGCTGCCTCATCCTTTTTCTTCTGCTTTCTCTGTTCTACCAGCTCGCGTGCAAGACGCTCGTTAGAAACTGCGTCAAATACATCACCTGCGGTGGGAACCTCGGTAAGTCCTGCAACCTCAACAGGTACGGAAGGACCTGCCTCCTTAAGCTTTTGTCCGCGTTCGTTGGTCATAACGCGTACACGGCCGACAGAGGTTCCTGCAATAACAATATCACCTGTTTTGAGGGTACCGTTCTGTACAAGGAGGGTTGCGATAGGACCTCTGCCCTTATCGAGACGTGCTTCGATAACAACGCCCTTTGCCTTGCGGTTGGGGTTTGCCTTAAGCTCAAGCATTTCGGCTACTAAGAGTACATTTTCAAGCAGGGTATCGATGCCCTCGTGGGTCTTAGCCGAAACGGGAACGCAGATAATATCTCCGCCCCACTCCTCGGGAACGAGGGAGTGCTCGGTAAGCTGCTGCTTGATGCGGTCGGGATTAGCCTCGGGCTTATCCATCTTATTGATAGCAACAATTATCTGCACCTCTGCAGCCTTTGCGTGGTTTATTGCCTCGATAGTCTGGGGCATAATACCGTCGTCGGCGGCAACAACAAGGATAGCAATATCGGTAGCCATTGCACCGCGCTGACGCATAGAGGTGAATGCGGCGTGACCCGGGGTGTCAAGGAAGGTTATGTCCTGACCTGCGGCATTAACACGGTATGCACCGATATGCTGGGTGATTCCGCCTGCCTCACCTGCGGTAACTGCAGTGTTGCGGATAGCGTCAAGCAGAGAGGTTTTACCGTGGTCAACGTGTCCCATAACCACAACAACAGGGCTTCTGGGGAGAAGATTTTCCTCGGTGTCGGGAGATTCGTCCATAATCTGCTCTTCTATAGTAACCACAACGGCACGCTCAATCTTTGCGCCCATTTCGGTAACAACGATTTCGGCGGTATCGTAGTCGATGGTCTGATTTACAGATGCCATCATACCAAGTTTCATAAGCTCTTTAATTACCTCAGCCGCAGTCTTTTTAAGACCTGCAGCAAGCTCGCCTACGGTTATCTCGTCACCAACGGTTACGGTGATGGGGGTCTTCTTGATACGCTCAAGCTGAATTCTGCGCATCTTCTCTGCCTCTATCTCCTTTTTGGACTTCTCCTGACGGCGATAGTTCTGAGATTTTTGATTTATCTTCTGCTTCCTCTGTGAATTGTCCTTCATAGAGCCTGCAGGTGCGATATTTTCGTACTTTTCGTTGTATTTCTCCATGTCAACATTAGAGAAACGGGTATCAACAGTGCGACGCTCGGCAGGACCTCTGTTGGGAGCTGCTCCTGCAGGGCGGTCCTCCTTCTTTCTTGCCTCGAAGGGCTTAGGATCGGAGGGCTTATGCTCACGCTTAGGCTCTTCTTTCTTGGGTGCTTCTTTTTTAGTTTCAGCCTTTTTAGGTACTTCCTTCTTGGTCTCTTCCTTTTTGGTTTCAACCTTAACCTCGGACTTTTTCTCCTCGGTTTTGCCCTCTGCCTTAGCCTTTTCGGCACGCTTAGCAGCCATTTCTGCCTCCTGAGCCGCCTTTAACTGCTCTAGAATTGCCATCTGAGCGGCAAGGTTCTTGTCTTTTTTAGCCTGTCTTGCCTTTTCTTCTTCCTCACGGGCGGACTTGCCTGTGGCAAAATACTCGTCAAAGCTCTTGACCTCGTACTGCTTGGTAAGTGCCGCAAAAAGGATATTTGTCTCCTCTTCGGTAAGCACAGCGCCCGATTTTTTGTCGGCGCCCTTATGCTGCTTTAATACAGCAGCTATTTCCTTAACACTTGATTTGAAATCAGCCGCAGCTGTATTGATCTTAATTTTCTCCATCATAGCGTTTTTCCTCCTTTGGTTAGTATAGCATCTGCAAAGCCTTGGTCTAAAACTGCGAGAATTCCGCAGCTTTTACCCACCCTGCCCGAAAGTGTGGCAGTATCGATGCCTTCGATTATGATAACGGGGATATTTTTCTTTCCTGCTTTGAATTTTAATTCTTTTTTGCTTTTTTCCGATATATCCTCTGCGGTACACACAAGCCTTGCCTTGCCTGAAGTGATGGCAAACTCGGTAGCGTGGGTCCCGAAGGAGAGCTTACCTGCCTTTGCCGCAAAGCCTAAAAGGGAAAGTACAGAACTGTTACTCACTCGTTAGCTCCTTTAAGATATTTTCTGCAGTTTCTTCGGGTATTTTCATACCGAAGGCACGTTCGAAGCTTTTGCGCTTGATTGCTTTTTCAAAGCACTCTACATTTTTGCAGATGTATGAACCTCTTCCGTTTTTGCGGCCTGTGAGGTCAAGCGAAATCTCTCCCTGGGGAGAGCGTACTACCCTTACAAGCTCACGCTTGGGTTTCATCTCACCACAGCCGCCGCACTGACGCAGAGGGATTTTTTTCTGCTGCATAAAATTTCCTCCGTCAAAAGTTTAAATTATTCTTCCTCGCCGTAGAAGCCGCTTTCTGGGCGGATATCTATCTTCCAGCCTGTAAGCTTGGCGGCAAGTCGTACATTCTGTCCCTTGTTGCCGATAGCAAGAGAAAGCTGTGCATCGGGAACGGTAACCTTTGCAACCTTGGGCTCTTCGGATACTATCTCAACTGATACTACCTTAGAGGGAGAGAGTGCCTCACTGATGAAGGCAACGGGGTCGTCGGAATATTTTACGATGTCGATCTTCTCACCTGCAAGCTCACTTACGATGGTGTTTACACGGGCACCCTTGGGTCCGATGCAGGCACCGATGGGATCGATTTCGGGATTAGCAGACCATACTGCCAGTTTGGTGCGGGAGCCTGCCTGACGGGAGATAGACTTTATCTCGATAGTGCCGTCGAAAATTTCGGGAACCTCGGTCTCGAAAAGACGCTTTACAAGACCGGGATGTGTGCGGGAAATCTTAACTCTTGCACCCTTTTCGTCCTCTTTTACGTCTACCACATAAACCTTAACGTGGTCGCCCTCGTGAAGCTCCTCGTCGGGAACCTGCTCAAGCTTAGGTAAGGTAGCCTCGCTTTTACCGATGGTTACAGCGGCATTGCCTGTTTTAGGGTCGATGCGCTGAATAACGGCGGTGAGAAGCTCACGGTTGTGGGACTGGAACTCAGAAAGGGTCTGACTGCGCTCTACATCGCGGATTCCCTGACGGATAACGTGTTTTGCGGTGGTAGCAACGATTCTGCCGAACTGACGGGTATCCATCTCGATTTCAACAAACTCGGCATCTGCCTTTGCCTTGTATTGAACCTTTGCTTCGTCGCGGAGAATCTGCACTCTGGGGTCTGTAACCTCGTCTACAATATCCTTGCGGAGAATTACCTTGAATATCTCGTTTTCGCAGTCGATAGTGCAGGTTATGTTCTCTGTGGTGCCGTAGTCCTTACGGAGAGCAACAACAATAGCGGTGGAAATTTTTTCTGCAATGTATTCTGCAGGTATGCCCTTTTCTGCTTCCATAAAGCGCAGAGCCTCAAAAAATTCTTTAGTCTGATTTTTGGTAGATTTTGCCTTAGCCATTTTCCTTTTTACCTCCGATTTTAAAAATCTATGTCGTCGAGCTTACAAACCGAAATCTCGGTGCGTAAAAACTCGGTTTGGTCGTCACCGTTTTCGATAACCACCTTATCCTTATCGCCGAATTTTAAAATTCCTGCGAATTCTTTAACGCCGTCACGGGCTTTATACAGGCGGAGCTTGATTTTTTCTCCCTGTAAAGCCTCAAAATGCTCGTCGCGGGTCAGTTCGCGTTCAAGCCCAGGAGAGCAAACCTCTAAATAATAGGATTTGTCGATAGGGTCGGCCTCGTCGAGAATGGGGTCTACTGCGTGGTGCACATTTGTGCAATCGTCAATAGATATTCCGTTTTCAGAGTCGATTATTACCCTTAGATACCAGTTTGCGCCCTCTTTTACAAAACGCACGTCCCAGAGCTTTACATTCTGAGCTTCTACCGTGCTTTTTAGCAGTGCGAAAACCTTTTGGGCAATAGATAATGCCATAATCTCTTCCTTTCGCTGATTTTCTCAGACAAAAAACGAAGAGCGGGCAAAACCCACTCTCCTTTTAAGTCCATATCTTACCTTAGTAGTATAACCGATGTTTTAAAAAAAATCAAGTATTTTTTGTTTTAGTACGCAAAAAACAGTTTAGAGCATGTCTCCGAGACATTTTACATACCTGTCATTCTGAGGAGGTCGCGACGAAGAATCTCTCGTGATGATGTGTTTATACGGTTGTTTTCATCAAAATTGCGATTCTCCGCATCGCAGATGCTCAGAATGACAGAGGGTAACGTTTCCACGCTCGCCGTTTTTATATCCGTGCCTTAAGGCACACATTTCCCTCATCCCTCAGCCCTACAAAAAATAGCCCTCGGCCCTAATCTTCCATCTGCCTGCCTAAAAACTCGGCAGCGGAGAGCACCAGTCTGATGTCCGACTCGGCAGCGGCTGCACCTGAGTTGTCCACAAGCATTACCGCACCGCTAACATCACCACAGGAAATTATCGGGTAGGCTACCGCCACGCTCAGACCGCTTCCGTCCACCGCAACGATTCCACCGCCGCCTGTGTATTTTGTGCGGTCTTTAATGATATTTCTCATCCCGTCAGAAATATCCTTGCCCATAAGCTCCTTTTTAAGCGGACCCGCCGCAGCAATTACGGTGTCCTCATCACATATAGCGGCAGTAAGGTCACTGCCTTTTGCCAACGCTTCGGCATAATCCTCGGCAAAGCTCGAAAGCTCCCCTACGGGAGAATATTTTTTAAAGATAACCTCTCCGCCCACACCTGTGTATATCTCCAAGGGTGTACCCTCGCGTATCCGCATAGTACGGCGAATCTCCTTAGGTATAACCACCCTGCCTAAATCGTCAATCCTTCTAACAATGCCTGTTGCCTTCATATATAAATCTCCTCTTTTACAATTTTAATGTGATATTAGTATCACACTTTTTGCAAGAATTATGAGCAGATTTTCCAGTTGTTTTTAAAATTTCAAATCGTGATGTGAAAAGGGCGATGACTTTTTTGAGTCACCGCCCTTTTCGAAAATCCATCTTGCTTTTTGTTGATCTAAGAATAAATTATTTTTCGTGCGATCAGTTTTTCTTATATTCAATCAATTTTCACGCTACTCTTCTGTTTGTTCATTTCTATTTTACTCCACGCGCATCATACGATAACCAACACCGATATGAGTCTGAATATATTGGGGCGAATCCGGTGCCGCCTCCAATTTCTTACGAAGGGTCGCCATAAACACACGTAGCGATGCCACGTCGTTATCCCAACTGCTGCCCCATACCTTTTGGGTGATGAGGGTATGTGTCAGCACTTTACCGACGTTCTGTGACATCAGGCAAAGCAGCTTATACTCAATCGGTGTCAGATGCAGTTCTTCCTCGCCGATGAAAGCACAGCCTGCGGCGTAGTCGATCTTGAGCTTGCCGTTTGTGAATACCGACTCATTGGCGCCGATGTTTGCTTGCATCATAGCAAGTCTTCTGCCTGTTACGCGAAGACGGGCCAACAGTTCTTCCACAGAGAAAGGCTTAGTCAAGTAATCGTCGGCACCATTGTCAAGGGCCTCAATTTTATCGCTGTCCTCGCTTCGCGCACTGATAACAATGATTGGCATATTGGACCATGTACGGATCTTTTTGATGACCTCAACACCGTCCATATCGGGAAGTCCAAGGTCAAGAAGCGCGATATCCGGATTGCAGGTGGATGCCTGACGGATCGCTTCCTCACCGTTTTCGGCTATGATATGTTTATAATCGTGTGCTTTTAACGTGGTGGTAATGAGATTGCGCACGGGAGCGTCGTCCTCAACCACAAGTATCTGTAATTTATTCATTGATGTTCACCTCACCTGACGGAATGGTAAATGTAAAGATACTGCCATGAGGCTCGTTATCCGTCAGGGTTATTTCTCCGCCGTGAGCATGGATAATCGACTTGCACAGTGCTAATCCAAGACCAAGACTGCGGCGGCTGTCTGCAATTTTGTTATCCCCGGTATAAAACATTTCAAACACACGGAGCTTTATATGATCTGAAATACCGTTTCCGTTATCGGCAACGCTCACCGAAACAAAGCCGTCTATATTCTCAGCCGTAATCCTGATATCAGAACCGGCAGGCGTATGTTTGATGGCATTATCCACAAGATTGATGATGACCTGAATGATGAGCTTGGCATCCATACGGGCAAGAAGTAGTTCGTCCTTGCATTCAACGGCAATGTTATGCTCAGCACCCTTACGGTTGATGTGCTTCATTGCTTCATCAATGACCTCGTCCATCAGCTGCACCGACATATTAAAATTCATTCTGCCTTCTTCGATTCGGGTAACCGAGAGTAGATTTTCCACCAGACTGATCAGCCATTGTGAATCGTCAAAGATATCGGTAAAAACCTGCACTCTCGTTTCTTCATCCAGCTTGTCATAATTGGAAAGCAGATTGCTTGC
>JAZQGH010000008.1:0-18000 GCA_045539925.1 Acutalibacteraceae bacterium
GCTTCGCAGTTTCGAAGAAACCGAAAATTTCCTATATTTAAGCCGTAAAACGCAGAAAGGCTGTCGCCTTTCGAGGCTTTTGGCAACAATATAGGGAATTTTGTTCGAGAAACAAATACTGCCCTATGAGGCGTGGGCGAACGTCACTTCCTTTTTATCATGTCCCAATATTCTTTAAATTTCTGTTCGGTTTTATTGTTGCCCGCGGTGTAGAATTTCACATTCTTTATATCGTCGGGAAGATACTGCTGGTCAACCCAACGTCCCTCATAATCGTGGGGGTATTTGTAAAACTGACCTGGGGTGTTATTGTCTGCTCCGTCAAAATGCTTGTTCTGCAGATGGCGGGGCACTGCGCCGCCTTTACCATTGTTTATAAGGTCCATTGCGGCAAAAACCGCATCGTGGGCGGTGTTGCTTTTAGGTGAGAGAGCAACCAGAACCACCGCATCGGCAAGGGGAATAGCCGCCTCGGGCAGACCGACAGCATTTGCAATGTCTACCGCCGATTTAACGATAGGAATTATCTGCGGATAGGCAAGACCCACATCCTCACAGGCGCAGACCATAAGCCGTCTGCAGGCACTTGGCAGGTCTCCTGCCGCAAGAAGCCGCGCAAGATAGTAAACTGCGGCGTCGGGGTCAGAACCTCGCATAGATTTCTGATAAGCTGATAAAATATCATAATGCTCGTCACCCTCGCGGTCGTAACGCACTGCATTGTGGGATAAAAGCTGTTCGCAGATGTCGTCGTCAACGGTGGCTTTTCGGTCATTAAGGCAGGTTAGAACGCAAAGCTCTAAGGTGTTGAGGGCGCGTCGCACATCACCTGATGCTGAACGGGCAATCTTTCGGGCAACTTCGTCGGAAAGTTCTACCGTAATGCCTTTTTCCTCGGCTAAAAACTCTGCCGCGCGCTTTATGGGAGGAAGTATATCCTCGGGAGAAAGCTCCTTAAATTCAAAAACCGTGCTGCGGCTGAGAATAGCGTTATAAACATAGAAAAATGGATTTTCGGTGGTGGATGCGATGAGGGTAATGTCCCCCGTCTCAATGTACTCAAGCAGAATTTGCTGTTGCTTTTTGTTAAAGGACTGAATCTCGTCGAGGTAGAGCACAACTCCGCCCATAGTGTCAATTCCGCCTAAATCACCGATAATCGACTTAATATCTGAGGTAGAAGCGGTGGTGGCGTTTAGATAGTAGAGCTTTTTACCGCACCTGTTTGCGATTATCCGCGCAACGGTGGTCTTGCCAACACCCGAGGGCCCGTAGAATATGAGATTTGGTATCTCGCCCGACTCAATAATACGGCGGAGGACCTTGCCTTCGGCTAAAAGGTGCTTTTGTCCTGCAACCTCGTCTAAATTTTGCGGCCGAACTCTGTCGGCAAGGGGTTTACTCACTTTTATCACCACCGTAAAGAATTGATTGTTAGGGAAAAGGGAGGAGGGAAGAGGGGAAAATCGTAAGGATAGATAAAAGAATTTTAATTGATCTTTTCGGATAGTTTTATGATCATAGTGTTAAGCATTTTGCTTATTTCTTCGCAAAGATGTATGGCCTCGAAAATCTGCTCTTCTGCCAAATAATTGAGTTCCTTACAAAGCAAAATTTGAGTCCAAAGTTCTGAGTTGGAGCCTCTTGCTATGGATAGGAAGTTTATGTAATCTTTAGTGGTGTTCCGCGAACTTCCTTCTGCAATGTTAGAAGGAATAGACACGGCGGCACGTTTCATTTGTGAAGTCAAGGCGAACAATTCTTCTTTTGGGAGAAAAACGGTAAGCTCGTAAATTTTTTTGCTTAACTGCATAGCTTTCTGCCAAACGAGCAACTCGCCGAAATTGGAATATGCCATAATTTTTATCACCACCGTAAAGGACTGATTGTTAGGGAAAAGGGAGGAGGGAAGAGGGAGAAGCAATTCGGACAAAGAGCTTATTTAAGCTTCCCTTATCCCTAAACAGAGATATTCACCTCGGCGAAGCCGAAGATTTTTAAAGCCTGCGGTTAGGGGGAAGAGGGGGCTTTAATACGAAGGAGAAATGAATTAGTTTCCCCTTTTCCCTTTTCCCTCTTCCCTAAAGATCCGAATAAATTGTTGTTATTTTAATATAAAGGATATTTCTCACAGATAGCCTTAACACCGGCTTTGATATATTCCTTGTTAGCCTCGAAGTCCTTAATGCTCAGGGCGATAAACTCTGCAATCTTGTCGAAATCCTCTGCGCCGAGACCTCTTGTGGTAGCGGCAGGGGTACCGATACGAACACCTGAGGTAATAAAGGGGGACTGAGGATCGTTAGGAATAGCATTTTTGTTTGCGGTAATATTTACCTCGTCGAGGCGATGCTCAAGCTCCTTGCCCGTAACATCGGTGCCGATAAGGTCGACGAGCATAAGGTGATTGTCGGTTCCGTTTGAAACAAGCTTAACGCCTCTGTTTATAAGACCCTTTGCAAGAGCCTGTGCATTATCAATGATTCTCTGCTGATATTCCTTGAATTCGGGCTTTAATGCCTCGCCGAAGCAGACAGCCTTTGCGGCAATAACGTGCATAAGGGGGCCGCCCTGATTTCCTGGGAAGACAGCCTTGTCAATAGCCTTTGCAAGCTCTTCCTTGCACAGTATCAGACCGCCGCGGGGACCGCGAAGAGTTTTGTGTGTGGTGGTGGTAATGATGTCTGCATAGGGTACAGGGCTCATATGAAGACCTGCGGCAACAAGACCTGCAATGTGTGCCATATCGACCATAAAGAGGGCACCAACCTCTTTTGCAATGTCGGCAATAACATCAAACTTAATCTCTCGGCAGTAGGCAGATGCACCTGCAACAATAAGCTTGGGACTGCACTCTTTTGCGATTCTTCTCATCTCGTCGTAGTCGATATATCCGTCCTCGCCAACACCGTAGGGAACGAAGTTATAGTTCTTACCCGAAGCGTTTACGGGAGAGCCGTGGGTAAGATGTCCGCCGTGGGCAAGATTCATACCCATAACGGTGTCGCCATGCTCAATAACGGCAGAATAAGCCGCCATATTTGCCTGAGCACCCGAGTGTGGCTGAACGTTTGCGTGGTCTGCGCCGAAAAGCTTACAGGCACGGTCTCTTGCAATGTTTTCAACAATATCAACATTTACACAGCCGCCGTAGTAACGCTTTCCTGGGAGACCCTCGGCATATTTATTTGTAAGAATAGAGCCCATTGCCGCCATTACTGCGGGAGAAACAAAGTTCTCACTTGCAATAAGCTCAATATTGTTCTGCTGACGCTTGTGCTCAAGCTCCATAGCCTCCGCAACATCGGGGTCAAACTTTGCAACAAAGCCAATACTGTCCATCAGATTTTCATACATTTTTAAGTCCTCCTTGGATTTTAACACATTAAAGTTATTCTACTATAAAAAACACTTATAATCAATCTTTTTCTGTGAAAACCGATATAAATTCAGGGAAAAACTCGCCGTCACTAAAAATTTGTGCGCCCGAGACAGACAGGTCGTCTATATACTCTAAAATTTCGGCAGTTATCTCCTCACCGGGTGCTACAATGGGGCAGCCCGGAGGATATGCATAAACATAGTCGGAGGAGGTCCGTCCTGCCGAGTGACCGAGAGGGAGAATTTCACAGGAAAAAGGTCTTTTTTCGGTGAGCGGACGCTTGACTTTGGGTGTAGGCGGCAAAAGCATACGCTTTTTTTCTTCGGGAGAAAGGGTTGCCGAAATTTTAGTAAGAGCATTAAGCAGGCGTGCAAAACCTTCGTCGGTATCGGCAGCGCTTGTCATTGCAAGGGCGTAACTCGGCATAGCCATTTCAAGCTCAATATGGAATTCTTTAAAAAGGCGTTCTTTAAGCTGAAATCCGTTTATGCTTGTGTCTTTGCAGGAAATAATTATCTTCGACGGGTCGTTGGGCTTAATAATTTTTAAGCCTTTGAGGGAAGCCGACGCAGTATAGAAGTCATTAAGCCGTTTTACATAAGAGGCGAAAAGGCTTTGCTTGTCCTTATAGCCTAAAAAACGGTCGAGGGAGCAAAGTATGGGATAGGGCGGTGAGCTTGTAAGATATATTCCTATAGCCCTGCGTATAGCCGCAGGACGGACAGCGTCTGAGCAAAGATGTAAAAGTGCCGCACCCGTAAGGCAGGGAAGGGTCTTGTGGGCACTTTCAATGACAATATCTGCGCCGAGCTGTCTTGCGGATTTCGGGAAATAGTCGTTAAAGCCCAAGTGTGCGCCGTGAGCAGAGTCAACTATCAAAACACCGCCTCGTTTGTGCACCTCTTTTGAAATAGCCTCTATGTCAGAGACGACACCCTCATAGGTAGGAGAGGTTATAACAACCGTTTTAGCTCCGCTTCGGTCCAGTTCTTCTGCAATATCCGAGGGCGTGATCTTACCGTAGCAGTCAAGAGAGTATTCTGCCTGAGGATAAACATAAGAAACATCAAGACGGTTTACGGATACGGCATTATAAACAGCCTTGTGACAGTTACGGGCAATTATTATTTTGTTATTCGTCTGACAAAGGGCAGATATGGCAGAGTGTATACCAGAGGTGGAGCCACCTGTCAGCAAAAAGGTCTTTTTTGTTTTGTAAAGCTTAGCTACAGCGGCTTCATATTCGGCAATAATACCCTCGGGATTATGGAGGTTGTCTGCTCCCGTAATTTCGGTAAGGTCAAGCTCCAAAAGACCTTCCAGCCATTCCTTTTGCCGTTTGTGTCCAGGCATATGAAAGGGGTATACCCCCTCAATAACCTTTTTTAATTCTTTCTCCAGCATATCAGTTCTGCTTTCTTACAATAGAGTATTCGTCGTCCAGACGGAAGTATGGACAACGGTAGTTGGGGTTTGAAACAAAGGCGATGTATTCGTCCTCGTCAAGATTTACTAGGCAGGAGTAACATTCGTCCTCCTCGTCCCAGACATAGTTTATACACAGCTCACAGGCTGTGGTATTATTTTCTTTTTTCATAATATCTCCTTTGGATGATATGTTTTGAGAATTACTGTGAGCTGCTTATCTGTTCTAACAGTCCTACATCTGTGCGGATGGCAAGCTCGTCGATTTGAAGCTTTTCGGCAGATTTTTCCATATAAGCAATAAGAACATCATAATAATCACCCTTGCTGCCGCTGTCTTTTGAAAACTTATAAAGCTCGGTGTGAAGCTGTCGTAGGGTAAACTCCTCGTCGCGGTTGTTTTTAACCACATCACACAAAATGTTATAGGCATCTGCCTCACTAAGGGTGCGGTCGACATAATACCTCTCGCCGTAAAGACCGTAGAGCAACCGCATAGCATCAAAATATCCGAGTTTAAAGTTTTTCCTGCAGGAGGACGCCTCAAAATTAAGCATATTTCCAAGGTCGCTTTTCGGGGCAATTTCGGTAATGGCGGTGCCTTTTTGCAAACGCACCTTTTTTTCCACACCAAAGCCGAAAATTCTTATGGTAATAATGTCTTTATACCCTGCATTTATCAGGGGAGAGAGTGGCAGAACATTTGACACCCCCGCATCGGTGTACATTTTACCACCCAGTGGCTCGTGCTTGAAGGCGGGAAAATATGCCGAAGCAAGGAGCATATCCCGAAGCTCCTCGTCCGAGAGGGTGTTTGCCTCAAGCTCTAACGCCTTGCGGTCGGTTACCGAATGGGTGCATATGAAAAACCTCAGTGGAGAATTTCTTATTTTTTCGCAGTCGACGGTGGATTTTATAAGATTTTTGAGGGGCGTAACATCAAACCCGCCGTCTCTTATTATCTTTTTAAGGCTCTGGTGTATGTGTTTTACATCAAGCTCTAAAAACTTGCCTGAAAAAAGCAGCTTCATAGAGCGGTCGTCAACATCCATCACCTTGGAGAAATTCATATCGTTCCAGAGAGACTCTGCGGTGCTCAGGTCCTCCATTGCCATAAGCGCACCGTTAAGGGCGCCCACCGAAGAACCTGCCACAGCCGAAAACCTTACGCCATTTTCGGCAAGAGCTCTCCAGACGCCTACCTGATAGGCGCCTCGCGCACCGCCGCCCTCTAACGCTACGGCATAGGTTTTTGTTGTATCGAACTGCAGCTTCAAGGTGAGCCTCCTTATAAAAAATAACAGCAAAAGCCGTAAGGATTCTTACGGCTTTTCTTCATTGCTTATAGCGTCAATATCGTAGGGGGTAGTCTGGTAAACAAAGTAGTTAAGCCAGTTGGAATAAAGCAGATTTGCACTAGACCTCCAGGTCACACGGGGTGCTAAGGTATCGTCATCGTTGGGGAAATAATTTACGGGCATCTCTATAGGCAGACCTGCGTTTTTGTCTCGCTGATACTCGCGGTTTAAGGTGTCGGCATCATATTCCGAATGACCTGTTATAAATATCTGTCTGCCTCTGTCGGTGGCAACGGCATAAACACCCGCCTCGTCGGAAACCGAAAGAATTTTAAGTTCGGGAACCTTTTCAACATCGGCGCGGTCAACCGTAGTGTGACGGGACTGAGGCACCATAAAGGTGTCGTCAAAGCCGCGGAAAAGTATAGAGCCCTTGTGCTCGACATAGTGGGGGAAAACCCCGAAAAGCTTCTTGTCAAGCTGACGCTTGTTTATGCTAAAGTGATAATAAAGTGCCGCCTGAGCGCCCCAGCAGATGTGGAGGGTGCTGGTAACATGGGTCTTGCTCCATTCCATTATTCCGCAAAGCTCATCCCAATATTCAACCTCTTCAAAGGGCATATGCTCAACGGGGGCACCTGTAATGACCATTCCGTCAAAATTTCTGTGGCGCACCTCGTCAAAGGTCTTGTAAAAGGCAAGCATATGCTCTTCGCTTGTGTTTTTAGACTTGTGGGTGGACATCATAAGAAGCTCCATCTCTACCTGCAAAGGAGTGTTGCCCAGCAGTCGAGCCAGCTGTGTTTCGGTGACTATCTTTGTGGGCATAAGATTAACTATAAGTATCTGCAGAGGACGGATGTCCTGTGTGAGAGCCCTGTTTTCGGTTATAACGAAGATATTTTCTTCGTTTAAAACCTTGGTTGCAGGAAGCTCATTTGGTATTTTGATTGGCACGATAAATCTCCTGTTATTATCAAATCTGCTTGAGTTTTTATCTGATTTAAAGGGTTTGGTTATAGGTAAGAGGGAGTTTGGGGTGGGATCGAGATAAGAATTAGTTTTCCCTCAGCCCTTTTCCCTTTTCCCTAAAGAGATACTTACCTCGACGAAGTCGAATATTTAAATAAGGTCGAGTGCCTGCTTAATATCCTCGATAATATCGTCGGCATTTTCAAGACCTACCGAAAGTCTGATAAGGTCGGGAGCAACCCCTGCCTCGCGGAGCTGTTCATCGGTAAGCTGACGGTGGGTGTGGGAAGCAGGATGTAAAAGGCAGGTCTTTGCGTCGGCAACGTGGGTAACGATGCTTATAAACTTAAGACTGTCCATAAATTTTATCGACTTTTCTCTGCCGCCCTTTACTGCGAAAGCAAGAACACCGCAGGTGCCGTTCGGCATAAACTTTTTAGCAAGGCTGTGATGCTCGTCACCCTCTAAATCGGCATAGTGCACCCAATCAATTCGGTCGTCGGACTTTAAGAAGGAAGCAACCTTATAGGCATTTTCGCAGTGTCTGTCCATTCTTACGTGGAGGGTCTCAAGACCTGAGTTAAGATAAAATGCGTTCTGGGGAGACTGAATAGAGCCAAAGTCGCGCATAAGCTGTGCAGTAGCCTTGGTGATGTAGGCGCCTTTACCGAAACGCTCGGCATAGGTTATGCCGTGGTATGAATCATCGGGAGTGCAAAGACCTGGGAATTTGTCGGCATATTTCATCCAATCGAAATTACCGCTGTCTACAATAGCACCGCCGACACCGACACCCTGACCGTCCATATATTTGGTGGTAGAGTGGGTAACTATATCTGCGCCCCACTCAATGGGACGGCATTTAACGGGGGAGGCAAAGGTATTGTCTACGATAAGGGGAACGCCGTGGCTGTGAGCCAGACGGGCAAATTTATCAAAATCAAGCACGGTGCAGGTGGGGTTGGTCACCGTTTCTCCGAAAACTGCCTTGGTGTTGGGTTTAAAGTATTTTGCCAACTCCTCTTCGGGGAGAGACTGGTCAACAAAGGTGCACTCTATACCCATTTTTTTCATAGTAACGCCGAACAGGTTATAGGTTCCGCCGTAAATAGCAGAGGAAGCAATAAAGTGGTCTCCTGTTTCACAGATGTTGAAAATTGCGTAGAAGTTTGCAGCCTGACCCGATGAGGTAAGCATTGCAGCAGCACCGCCCTCAAGGGCACAAATTTTAGCTGCAACGGCATCGTTGGTGGGATTCTGCAGACGGGTGTAGAAATAGCCCTCTGCCTCAAGGTCAAAGAGTTTGCCCATATAGTCGCTGGTGTCATATTTAAAGGTAGTGCTCTGATAAATGGGGAGCTGACGGGGTTCGCCCTGTGAGGGCTTCCAGCCTTCGTGTAAGCATTTGGTTTCGATTCTCATTATTTTTCCTCCAAGTCGGTTAAAAATTTGCGGTAACCCTCTCCGTGCTGAACGCAACGGGACACGCGGGACAGGGTAGCCGAGCTGATTTTTGTTTCTTTGATGACCTGATTATAGGTTTTGCCCTCAATAAAAAGCTTGGCGGCGGCAATTCTGCCTGCCATTTGCTCCAGCTCTTTATATGTACAAAGATCGTCGAGAAGAAGACGGATATCTTCTGGGTTGTCAATCTGGGCAAAAAGCTCATAAAGGTCGTTGAATCTTTGTTCGCTGATGTTCTGAGGCATAAAAATCCTCCCTCATATAGTATTATTATAATTATACTTTAATTTATCAGTGTTGTAAAGTACGAATTTTAATTGCAGAGCCGAGGGCCATGGAGAGAGCAGCACCTGCAGTGCGAGTAAAAAGAGTAACGCCTGCGGCGTGAGTAAATAAAAACGGCGAGCGTATGCCTCCCTTTAAGGAAGGGAGGGGGACCGCTTTAGCGGTGGAGGGATTGGAGCAAACTTAATGGTCTAAAGCCAATCCCTCAGTCTGCTTCGCAGCCAGCTTTGTGTCCCCTTTTGTCCTAAAGGACATTTCCCCCCAGGGGGGAATAACTTGCTCCAAGGGAGCCTTTGTTTTTCACAAATCTTTACGGCAACCGTAGGGCGGTGCCTTAGTGCCGCCGTGTGATATTGCAAATTCGCAAAGGCTCTGCACTACAGCTCTTGCGTTAGTCCAGCGCAATCATTAAAGCCAGAGTTCCTCGTTTACCCTTTGTTGCGCGATGAGAATGGAAAATCTCACTCTCACAGCAGGTGCAAAGGTCGGCAACATCGATATTTTCGGGTCTTATTCCGCTGTGGACCATTATCTGACGGTTGACCTCTTTAAGATCGAGCATATATTTTCCGTTACCTTTATCTTTATAGCAGGAGGAAAGCTCAAGATAAGAAAGCTTGTTGATTTCGTTTATAACGGGGTCATCAACCTCGTAACAGCAGCTGCCGATGTTGGGGCCTATTCCGCAGAGAATGTTTTTTGCATCACAGCCAAAGCGGTTTTGCATAAGCTCCACAGTACGGGCGGCTATCTCCTGCACAGTACCCCTCCAGCCTGCGTGGGAGGTGGCAACAACGCCCTTTATTGGGTCGTAAAAGGCAAGAGGTGTGCAGTCGGCATACTGGGTTACCAGAACAATGCCTCTTTCGTTTGTAACAAGACCGTCAATGTCAGAGTAGTCCCGTTCGCGAAAGATGCCCTTGCCGATGTCTTCTTTTGTAACCACGCGGAGGTTTGCTGTGTGGGTCTGCTGAGAAAGTACGGCGTTTTTGCAGTCGGCACCAAAGGCATTACAGAACATACGGTAGTTTTCCAGTACATTCTCGGTTTTATCTCCAAGGGAAAAGCCAAAGCTCATAGAAGAGCAGTCTCCTGTGCTTACACCGCCAAGACGGGTCGAAAAGGCGTGTTTTACACCGCCGACAGCCTCTATTTTGGGAAAAGTGAGATAAACCACCTCTCCGTTTTTATGGATATTAAGGGTTTTGGAATCGAGCATGAAATCACCTGTTTAGGGTATTTTGACAAGTTTTGCGCAAGATACAAGAAAGGGCCGCATCTTAAAGACACAGCCCCTTAGGAATTAGTAATATGTGCTCTTGTAGTGTGAATAATTTTTCTCGGTTACCGAAGAATTAAGCACAGCACCGAGAATACGCACATTTGCAAGTCTGACGCTGTCGAGCACCCTTTCCATATCGGTATAGAGGGTAACCTTTTCCTTAACCACAAGAAGAAGTCCGTCGGTCTTGCTTGCGATAGAAAGAGCGTCGGAAACCACGCCTACGGGAGGTGTGTCAATAATAACAATGTCGTAGGCAAGGCGGAGTGCCTCAACGAGACGCTCGTATGCAGGGGAGGCAAGAAGCTCCGAAGGGTTGGGCGGGGTAGCACCCGAAGGGAGAACGTCAAAGCAGGGGCTCACGTTGACAATAGCACCCTGAGACTCGCAAAAGCCTGCAAGAATTCCCGAAAGCCCTTCGGTATTTGCAATGCGCAGTTTTTTGTGAATGCTGGGACGGCGCAGGTCGGCATCTACAAGCAAAACCCTTTTGCCAAGCTGAGAAAAAGCAATGGCAAGGTTTATGCCGTTGGTCGACTTGCCGTCTCCTATTTTGGGGCTTGAAATGCCAATGACCTTACAGCCCACAGTCGAGGCAAGCAAGAACAAGAGGTTTGTACGTATGGTCTTATAGGATTCTGCAACGGCAAACTGAATTTCTTCGGTCGTAATATCGCCGAAATTATTTAGATTTTCCACGACGCTTTTTACCTCCTGACTGTTTAGTTTCAAAAACGGGAACGGTACCTAAAAGGGGAATTTCGTATCTTGCTTTAAAGTCTGCTTCGTTTTCTATAGTGTTTTTGCTGAGATGAGTTATGATGTACACCAGTGCACATGCGACGGCCCCTATGAAAAGAGCTGCTACGGTATAATACACAGTACGGGGACCTGTTTTAACCGTTTTATCTGCGGTGGCAAGAACCTTTATATCAACATTGAGAATATTGTTGCTGATAAAAGTGGGGGCTATCTCTAAGAATGTGTTTGCAATATCTTTAATTTCGGTGGGTTCGGTGCCGTAGGTGTAGATATCGATAAGCATCGACTGGTCACCGCGTGCAACAGCACTGAAACGGGGCTGAAGAGCGTAATAAGTATACTCGTCGCCCAGTGCCTTTGCCAACTCCTTATAAATATTATCGCTTTTTAAAACATCTACACAGGTGGTAACAAGGCTAAGGGAGGCCGAAATATCGTTTCCCGAAACACTTCCGCCCGAAGGACCAACCTCAGAAAGGCCGCCGTTGTTTACGAGAATGGTTGTAGTCGTTCTGTAGGCGGGAGCGGCAAAAATCATACAGTAGGAGAAGGCAAGAACAGCGCATATGATTCCCGTTAAAAGAATGGGGATGATATTCTGTGAAACTATTTTAAAAATTTTCGATAAATCTATTTCTTTCAAAGTGAAACCTCCGATGCGTGTTTAGGATGTTAAATCCTGGCGCAAGGTATATTATATTACATATGTCGCGATTTTACAAGAAGTTTATCGTGTTTTTACACAACATTTATAGCGGTTTTACAAAAAGTGTTTTGTTGGTGGTGTAGATAACCATACCGGGTTTTGCTCCTGCAGGCTTTTTAACGTTTTTAATTTCGGTGAAATCAACGGGAACATTATCTCCTGCTGCCGCTTTGGAATGGGTAGCGGCAAGGCGCGCTGCGTAGAGCAGAGAGTCCTCGTCGGGCTCCTGTCCCTCGGTAAAAAGTATAACGTGAGAGCCTGCAATATTTTTTGTGTGAAACCACAGGTCCTGCTTTGAGGCAAGTTTTGTGGTAAGCATATCGTTTTCGCGGTTGTTTCGTCCAACAAGTATTTTAAAGCCCGATTTCGATACAAATTCCTTCGGTTTTGAGGGTACAGACTTCTTTTTTGTGCGGACAGGTCGGAAAATATACCCTGCATCACAAAGCTCTTCTCTTATTTCTGAAAGTTCTGCCGCAGAGGATGCGCGGGAGAGAGCATCAAGCACCGAGTCGATGTATAAAAGCTCCTTTTCGTCCTGTGCAGTGAGTTCTTTAAGGGTCTGCTCAGCGGTGTAGGTTTTTTTGTATTCTTTAAAATATTTTGCGGCATTTGCGGCAGGGGATAAGGCAGGGTCTAAAGGAATGTCTATAAAGGAAAGATTTTCGTCGTAGTAATTCTGCACCCGAGCAACCGTTGCACCCTTTTCTATCATATATAAATTAGCCTTTAAAAGCTCACCGAAAATGCGGTACTCTTCGCGGTTTTTACACTTTTCAAGGTCGCACAGACGGTAGGAAAGTTTGCGGGAGATTCGTCCCCGTATGTTATTCAGCAGTTTGAGAATATCCTGTGCCATTCCCTTTATACGGGCGGCGCGGTCGCGGTCGGTATAAAAGCGGTCAAGGAGCAGACTGAAACCATCTTCCCTTGTGCATGTAAGAGCAGAGCCATACTGCTCTATCACAGTAAAGCTGAAATCCTTAGGCTCCTCGCCCTGTTTAAGAATGTAGGGTGCAGCGGAGGAGATGTTTCTTTTAAATTCGTCTATAGCCCTTAAAAGGGCAGAGACTCCCTCTTCGCCCAGTTCCCTTGCGGGGATGTCGGGGTCGGCGGGAATTTTTTGAGCAAGTTCTCTCGAAATAAGGGGGGACACACCCTCAAATGCCGAGGTAAACACCGAGCCTAAAGGCTTTTCGGAGGCGAGTACCGCAGATTTAAGCTCACTCGCCGAAGCGGTAAAGGGGTTGAGCTTTGGCTCCCTGTCGGGATATGTGTATTTCGCACCAGGCTGAATAAGTCGGGCGGAGGATTCAATGTCACTGCGGTGGAGGGCATCGAGAATTCTGCCCGTCTGGTCGCAAAGAATAATGTTTGCTCTGCTTGTTATCAGCTCGACGGCAAGAAAGGGGTATATGGTGTCACCCATTTCGTTGTAGGTCATAAAACGGATGATGACTATTCGGTCAAGACCGTATTGCTCAATAGAGGTTATCTTTGCCGAGGAAAGATGACGGCGCAGAAGTTTGCAAAAGGCAGGGGGTTCGGCAGGATTGTCGGGATTGTCGGCGGTGATGTGAAGCCGCGCAGAGCCCGAACGCGCCGATATAAGCAGACGACCCGAAAAGTCGGCAGAGCGCAAAAGCAGCACCAGCTCATCCCTTGTGGGCTGGTGTATCTTGTCGGCTCTGCAGCCCACAAGGGTCTGCAGTTCGTTTGTCAGGTGGTGTAAAAATATTCCGTCAAGGGGCATAAAAGACTCCTGTTTTTATCAGACTTGCTTAAGCTTTTAGTTGCGCTTGGTTTGAGCGTCAGGGAAAAGGGAGCAGGGAAGAGGGAAACATCAGTAAAATAGAGATAAGGATTAGTTTTCCCTTATCCCTCATCCCTTTTTCCTAAATTTCGGTCTTCCGTTTTTGCAAAACCTTAAGCAACTTTTCGCAGACCTCATCATACCCATCGGTACTGAGCCCTGCTTTTTTGCGGTCGTTTATGTAATCTTCAATGATTTTAGTCTGTTTTTCTATATAATATCGGGAAGCGTCATCGATTGGTGTGAGCTTACCCACTCTGCAGAAAACCTCATCAGGAGTAAAACGTTCTCCACCAAAAACCGCTTTTATTACGGTGTACACCTTGAGGTTTTCTTGTACTGCAATCTCTTTTTCGATAGAAAATCCGTTTTGGCATAAATATCTTCTCAGTGCATCGGCAGAGGTCATAGGCTGCAGAATAAGGGTGTACCTGCCGTCTTTAAGCCAGTCTGCACCCTCTAATATGGATGCTATAACCTCTCCGCCCATACCTGCAATGCAAATGCAGTCGACCTCATCGGGTCCTACAGGGTCAAGACCTGCACCGAGACGGGCTTCTATCTCAACGAGACCTACCTTTCTGATATTGCTTTTGGCATTCTCCAGAGGTTTTTCCTTAATGTCACAGGCAAGACAGAAGGGTGATATACCCTCCTGTATCAGGTAAATGGGCAGATGTCCGTGGTCTGTACCTATATCTGCGACCCTCGCACCACGGGGTACGAGGGTCGATACTGTGTAAAGTCTGCTTTTAAGCTGTCGCATTATTTGTTGAAGTAGGCATTGAGCTTTGCGAGAAGAGCATCTACGTCGGTGCCGTGAACCTCGCAGGCCTGTTCAATAGATTCTCCGCGGGACGCGGGACAGCCGAGGCAGTGCATACCAATTTCAAAGAAATACTCTGCACATCCTACGTCCATATCAAGAACATCGCCTATAAGCATATCTTTTGTAATAGTCATAATTTATATCTCCTTTAATTTTTATTTATAGTTTAGGGAAGAGTGAAAAGGGAAGAGGGGAACTTGAGTAAAATAGAGATAAGGATTAGTTTTCTCTTATCCCTCATCCCTTTTCCCTAAAGATGAGTCTTTACTGTTTCACTAAAATAACTTCGTTTCCTTCTCCGCCGTGCAGATGGTAACGAAATACAATCCGTTCTCGCTGTAATCGTAGTTTTTCATCCTAGGATGTTTTCTTTTTGGAAGCTCTATCATTTTTAATATAGCGATTTTTGAAAAGCAAAATTGCGGCGGCAAAAAGCGGTAGAAACGAAAGCAAGCTTAACCAAGGTGTAACAAGAAAACCTAAGAAGAATAATATTATGAACAATAACGTTAAAACGAGGATTACCGCGCTTGTCATAATTTTTATCTCCTTTAATTTTTATTTATAGTTTAGGGAAGAGTGAAAAGGGAAGAGGGGAGCTTCAGTAAAATAGAGATAAGGATTAGTTTTCACTCATCCCTCATCCCTTTTCCCTAAAGATGAGTCTTTACTGTTTCACTAAAACAACTTCGTTTCCTTCTCCCCGTCAAGCCGTCCGTGATTATAGAGCTTGCGGTTATCCATACTCCAGAGTTTGCCCGTAAAGTCGCCTTTAGCGGCGGCATCGGTAGCCTCGCGCATTTCAAACATACGGGCGTCGAGCATATCAAGCTGACTGAGCAATTCTGCCTCGATAAAGGCAGGGCGAACAGCGGCACCGAAATCGGGCTCTCCGTGGTGGGAAAGCACCATATGCTGCAGCAAAATCACCGCTTCGCTGTCGATTCCAAGCTTTTTTGCGGTATCGCCTATCATCATAGCACCCTGCGCAAGGTGTCCTATAAGATTACCCTGAACAGTGTAGCCTGATGCAAGTCCCGAGGGGGTTATTTCATATTCGGTGGTCTTTGCAATGTCGTGGAGCATAGCCCCTGCAAGAAGCAGGTCGGCATCTATAAAGGGATAAACCTCAGCCACTCTCTGGGCAAGACGCACGATAGAAAGGGTGTGCATCAAAAGTCCGCTGCGGATGGCGTGATGAAGCCTGAATGCCGCGGGCCAGTACAGCAAAGCCTCCTTGTGTTCGGACAAAAGGGTGGTGACGATAGCCCTGAGGTCACCGTCCTTAAAGCCTTCTGCAATCTTTATAAGCTCTGCGAACATCTCCTCGCCCGAATAATCTGCCGATTGCACAAGCTGACTTGTATCTACCTGATCTCCGGGTGTAGAATGGCGTATTTTTTCTATACGGAGCTGGTCGGCGCCGTTGTACTGGCTGACGCTTCCCCGAACCTTAACGATGTCACCGGGCTGATATTCGCCGTGAACTGCAGGAACATAAGACCACAGCTTGGCGTTTATCTCTCCCGATTTGTCGGCAAGGGTCATATCCAGATATTCGTCACCCTTAGAGGAGGTCTTTTTGGTTGAAGCCTTAACGAGCAAAAAGCAGTCTACAAGACCGTTTGCTCCTGCGGGAACAAAATTCATCTTTCAGCCTCCGCGGTTTAGTGGGTAAGATAGTATTTTACAAGATTCTGGAGCAGGGTGTCGCGGTCGACCCTGCGGATAAGGTTTCTTGCGCCCATGTGGGTTGTGATGTAGGTCGGATCCTCCGACAAAATATAACCCACAAGTTGATTTATGGGGTTATAACCCTTTTCTTTTAAAGCCTCGTAAACGGTTATCAGGATTTTTCTTATCTCCTGCTCCTGATCGTTTCCGATGGAAAAGGTCTGAGTTCTGTCTAACATAAACGGCCTCGCTTTCTGCACATATACAGTTTGTCCTATATGTGTACTATTTATTTTATAATAAAATGAGTAAGAATACAAGTTTTATTTGAAAAACAGAGGTTATTTGCCGTATTTTTCTATAAATTCTTCCATACAAAGGCCCGAAGCCTCTATCATTTTTGCGTTTTCCACGCCTACGTAACGGTAATGCCAGGGTTCGGGAATAATTCCTGTTTTGTCCTGCTTTTCGGCGGTGTAGCGCAGAATAAAGCCGAAATCGGTACAATTTTCGACCAACCACCTGTAGGCTTTGGTGTTTCTGAAGCTGTCCTCTACAGAGTTAAAGTCGACCGCAAGGCCAACCTGATGCTCACTGGTGCCGGGACGGGCAACCACCGTTGCGGCTTCATCCTCTGCCTCCTTGCGGGTAAGGGAGGGATTTGCCTTCATAACACGGTCCACCTTGTTTTTGAAATTGTTGGTCTGAAAATCGTGGGTGCGGTAGGCAGAAAGAACGGTCAGGGTGATACCGTCCTCCTTTGCCGCCTCTATCATATCTGTAAGCATATCTATTGCGCGGGAATCAAAGTAGAGCTGGGAAGATTTTTGCGGGTCGGGACGGTATTTCTGGTCGATCTTGGAAAGCTCGGGCTCAAAGCCGTCGGGAATGCTGTTCCAAGGGTTTACAAGGCTCATCTGCCAAGAATTAAAATCAATCAAATAATAAGCCTCCTCGTCATAAGGGTCGAAAACGGCAGGCTTCGAAGAGCTGTTATCGGAGGACGATGCGCTCGAATATGTGTTATCCGAAGCAGAAGCATCTGTGTCCGAGACGGGCTTGTCGGTACAGCCTGCGAGACAGAAAATAATGGTGAATATAAGAATCAGCGCAAGTAGATTTTTCATATTGTTCCTCCGTATTTTTTAACGTCTATATACATTATATATATTATGCGAAAAATAATCAATGTTGATTTTTCAAACTTTCGTTGTATAATAAATATACACATATAATATATAGGAGATGTCCGAATGGAAAATATAAAGGCTCAGGCGTATGCCGCCGCTAAAGAAATTATAGAAAAAGCAAAGCTCAAAGGTGGGGACATTCTTGTTGTGGGTTGTTCCACCAGTGAGGTAATCGGAGATACCATAGGTACAAATTCTTCCCCCGAAACAGCAGAGTATATATATATAGGAGTAGACAAAGCCGCAAAAGAGGCGGGAGTTTTTGTTGCAGCGCAGTGCTGTGAGCATCTTAACCGTGCTGTTATAGTCAGCAAAAAGGCTGTGCCCTTTGCCCATCCCGTAAATGTTGTGCCCCAGCCCAAGGCGGGCGGCTCCTTTGCAACCGCGGCATATAAATATACCGAAGATGCCGTTGCCCTTGAGGAGATAGAGGCAGATGCAGGTCTAGATATAGGCTTTACGATGATAGGAATGCACATAAAAAAGGTTGCAGTGCCTGTAAGACTTCAAAATAATATCATAGGAAAAGCAACAGTTCTTGCCGCCCGTTCCCGACCAAAATTTATCGGAGGCGTCCGCGCAGTATACGATGACAGCTTATTATAAAACGGCACACACCCTGTTTTGCTTAATTTTATTAAGTGAAGCAGGGTTTTATTGTAAATAAAACTGTGGTTTTCACTTAAAATAAACAAGTTTGAAAAATTTTTTAAAAAAATCGAAAAAAAGTGTTGACATTTGAAAACCACTGTGGTATTATAATCGGGCGCCCTAAAGAAGCGGCGCACAACGGACCTTGAAAATTAAACAACGACAAACAAGAAATTGGACCCGACAATTAATTTGAGAAATCAAAGTAAATTAAGGACAATTCAGACAAAACGCCAGTTTTGAATGAAGTCTATTTAGAGCAGAAAT
>JAZQGH010000009.1:0-3574 GCA_045539925.1 Acutalibacteraceae bacterium
TTGCTAATTGTTTTGTACTTATATTTTCTTTCAAATATCTCTCTACTATTTCAAGCTTTAGTTCATCACTATACTTCTTTTTTGACATAGAATTAACCCCTTTCATTAGACTCTTTTGTCTAACAAAAGGGGTTCACTTCACAGGTAGACAGCGGCTCTTTTTTAGATTTTGTTGCAAATTTATCATAAAAAAGGTACAATATAGATGTTTGAGGTGATTATTTTGAATATTCTTGTGATATTTACGGGCGGCACCATAGGAAGCCGCGTAAAGGACGGATGGATATCCCCCGACAGGTCTACAAAGTATACTTTAGTGGAAAATTTTGAAAAAGAAAACGGAAATAATGTATTTTTCACCTGCATAGAGCCATATTTCCTTTTAAGCGAAAATCTTTCGGCACGGGAGCTTAATATTCTTATAAAAAATGTTAAAGAAAACCTGCAAAAGGACTTTGACGGCATTATAGTTACCCACGGTACAGATACACTGCACTATTCTGCAGCGGCACTTTCTTTTGCGGTTGGAAGTGACACTCTCCCCATTGTTTTAGTATCTGCCAATTATCCCCTTGATGATGAGCGCTCTAACGGAAATGATAATTTTAAAGCCGCTGTAGATTTTATAATGCAAAAAAAAGGCAAGGGCGTTTTTATTTCCTACAAAAACCGCTTTGAAAACCTCAAGTTTCACAGAGGTCTGGGCGTGTCGTCCTACAAGGAGGCGGATGACAGGGTATACAGCCTTTATGACCGTCACTTTGCCGACTATAAAACCGATGGAATAAGAATATGCCAAAAGGATGAAAATCTGCTGTCCCCTCTTGATTTTGTGCTGTGCGAAAAGCCGAAAATACTTTCTCTCTCTGCAATGCCTGCCGACAGCTTTGAATACGACATAGAAAAATATCGTGCGGTAATAATAAGACCCTATCATTCGGGCACACTTGACACCGCAAACGACGATTTTAAGTCTTTCTGTAAGCGTGCGGCGGCTCTCGGTGTACCTGTTTTTGCAGTAAACATCCACAGCGGTACCACATATGAGAGCGCACAGCTTTTCAGCGAGCTTCATATAATTCCCCTTGAGAATCTTAGCTTTGCAGATGCTTATATGAGGCTCTGGATAGGCATAAGCAGACAAGAAAATTTGAAAAATTTGTTTTAAATATAAAATTCCCTTCTGCAAAAAATAATGCGGGAGGGATTTTTTATGAAAAACACAAAAAATTTAAAGGATAAAAGTACACCGTCGGCAAACGATTACAGTAAGGCGCCTTTTAGCTCCTTCGACCTTGTAAACAAATACGGAAGATGTAATGTTCAGGCAACGGCGGATACGGATAACCCTTTTCCCCATATTGCGCAGGGTCTTCCCTCTGTAAAAAACAGGATAAAGCGCGAGGGAGAAAAGAAGGTGCGGGAGGATGCTTTTTAGAGCATCCCTACATAGTCTTTTTTATATGTTCAAGCAGTGCTGTACAGCCCTCGTATATGTAGTTATATGCGGTGGTGAAATCTCCCGAATACCAAGGGTCACAGACCGAGGCATCAACCCCTGTATAAGACATCAAAAGCTTTATTCTTCCGTCATTTTCGCCCCTTGTGATGCGCAGGATATTCCGCATATTGCTGCTATCCATAACGAGAATATAGTCATATTCCTTATAGTCCTCATACTCAAAATGCGCCGCCCGTTTGCCCGCGCAGGAGATACCGTGACGGCTCAGCATTTCCCTTGTGGGAGGATATACAGGATTGCCGATTTCTTCAAAGCTGACGGCAGAGGACGCAACCTGAAAAGCATCTGCAATCCCTTCTTTTTCTATCAAACTTTTAAAAATAAACTCCGCCATAGGGCTTCGGCAGATATTGCCATGGCAGACGAACATAACCTTAATCATAAAACACCCTCGCCTTCATTGAGGTTATTATATGCTTGTGTCAAAATGGGGACAAATCTACACCTTGGCTCCCTCTGACGAGGGAGCTGTCAGCAAAGCTGACTGAGGGAGAGATTTTTTAACAGCTAAATCTATATATTCACATACACCGCTAAAATTACGGTCAATATCTAAATTACAAACTCTTAATACCGTTAAACTCATTTCATCTAACTCTTTTGTACGAATATTATCTTTTTCTATTTGTTCGTCTGTATAATGACCGCCGCCGTCAAGTTCAACTACAAGTCTTGCTTTTGCACAATAAAAATCCACTATGTAATTACAAATCGCTTTTTGTCGTTGAAACCTTACAGGATAATATCTTAAAAACTCATACCAAAGTTTTCGTTCCCAAGGTGTCATATTTTTTCGGAGTGTTTTTGCAAGAGGGATATTTGCTTTATTGTATTCTTTCATATTCTCTCCCTCCGTCAAAACTTCGTTTTGCCACCTCCCTCGTCAGAGGGAGGCTTGGTTATCATCAAACATCGTAACTTGTGGAAGTCATTTCCACAAGTTCAGTTTTCCGCATAACAACAAGCATTTTCTTGACTTTAATATAACATTTTTTATTGAGATTTTCAAGTTATATATGAAAATAGAGTTATCCCGAAAATACGAGATAACTCTATTTTTGATTGTATGACAAAAGTCATACCGACACACTCAAAATCATACTAACGAAGATGCTATTAAAAACTCTGTTTTTAAGCAGTAAGACTGCCGAAAGTATGACGGCTATTCCTGCCTTACCTACAATTCATTTACAACATATATAATTTTCTTTAAGAGTTCAGGATTAAAATCTTCAAAATCCGAAACATTAATTTTCTTGCCGGTTATTGTATGTAACCATGTTGCCGCAGCAGCAAATCTGCCATAATCCAAAGATAAATGAAAACCATCACGGCAAAGGGATAAACCACCGTTTTTATAATTAAATTCGGGTACTGTTTTACGCAAGGTTTGAATTACTTTGCCTGAAGGTATTAATTCAGCATTAATCGTTCGAGCCGCTTTTTCACTTGTCTCTATAATGCAGCGGTACATTTCAGCTTGGTTGTTATTATAATTTACAAAACCGCCATGTTCAGAGTCAGTTTCATAAGCCCATGTCTGATGGAAATATATTTTTGCATCAGGCTGTGATTTTCGTACAACCGACACCAACAAAGAAAGATAGGGTTCATAAGTTTCATACATACCGCTTAAGGAGCTAACCTGTTGAACTGTGATTATATCCCATTTTTCAAGTTCTAATGCTTCTTTAATACTGATTTTTTGCTCACTGCCGCCTCCGTTAAATTCTAAATCATAGTGGGCGTTATTTTCTTTTACATTTTTCCAATGAGTATTTAAACTGCAGCCACCTATAAATAAGTTTGCAGTTTTAAATTCAACTCCGTTAGCCTTTGCCAATTTGTGTAGCCATCTGTGTGCATCCTGTGAAAAACTGTTGCCTATCGATAAAATCTTCATTACAATCACCTCGTATAATAAAGTAGTAGTTTTTAGTGTCCCTCTCCAAGGACAATATGCTACACTGTAAATGGTGCTGTGGATTGGTGACTATCACCTACCGCATGACGGTTATGTAGAGGCTCCAACCACAGACCTTTGCAGTATTG
>JAZQGH010000010.1:0-1744 GCA_045539925.1 Acutalibacteraceae bacterium
ACACATTTTATGTTCATCCTTTATGCATTTGGAAGCCGAACGGAGCGTAGCGGAGAGAGGCTTCCAAATGCGGCGCGCGGCTCAATCAAGGCGCGAAATGCGACGGTTGAGCAGCTGCTCGGTTCGCAGATCGATCTCCGCAATCTTGTAGTTGCGGTAGCAGAGTGCGGCAAAGTCCGCGCCTTCCAAACGCATCTCCAATTCCGCTCCCACCATGGATTCACTCAAGTAAAATACCTTACTGTCGAATCTCAAATAACCCTTGAAATTAACCTTGAGAACGCGATGCAATCCGCTGTATTCGTAAGATTTTATGGTGTCGGGGTATTTTCTTTCGCTCGGTATGTAAACGTCCGCGGGACAACGCATATCGATTGCCTCATGAGGTCTGACCTCGTTGTACTTGGTACGCCATTCTTTAAGGTGCTTATCCGCATCTGCAAGGTCGAAAAAGACGTTCCGTTTAAGAAGCTCGTTCTTCATCGTTCGATGAAAACGCTCGATCTTTCCTTGAGTTTGAGGGTGCAAAGGGCGACCGTGGATCGGAAGTATGTCCAGATCCATAAGCCAACGTTCAAAGAGCGTATAACCGCCCTTAAAACCCGCAAATGCGCCTCCATTGTCGGATAAAATAGCCTTTGGAAGTCCATATTGCTTAAAAGCAGTCTCGAATGACGGTATTATCCCACCTGCCTTTTCCTTGGCATCTATGCATAGACAAAAGCGGGAACAATCGTCTATGATGTCAAGTGGGAAGCAACGTGTGCCGTCCAGCAAAAGAAAATCTCCTTTGAAATCGGTCTGCCAGAGCTCGTTACAGTGTTCTCGTTGGAACCTCAAAAACTCTTTACGTTTTTGTGACTCTGTTTCGCTGATACAACCATTTCTTTGCAGAATGTTGTTTGCGGTTCGAATGCAAGGCAAGTCGGTATAACCGTTGTTTTCAAGCACTTTCAAGATTGTTTTTGCGCCCCATTCGGGATTGTCGGCGCGAACGCGTAAAATCGCCTCTTCAATTTCGGCAGGCGTTCTGCCGGGAATGTGCAACGGTGCATGACTTCGGTCTGACATAGAGCAAGATTGATTGTTACGTTCCACCCACTTGTAGCCTGTTTTTCGGCTTATGCCGAACTCTCGGCAGAGTGAGCTGAAGTTTTTTGAGGTCTTTGCTGCCTCTACAAATTCTTTTCTTAATTCTTCCACAGTTTTGTCCTTCCAAGGCATTTTAACAACCTCCTTTGCGGTCATTTTCTTGCCTTTATTATATCACAAAACTGTATACAATCATCTTGCACTACCTGTATACTATCATACTACACTGTACAGTCCTCGACGGTCCGTTCTACGCGATAGTGTAACTATTGAAAATTATATAAATTTCATTGTGTTTAGGGCGGGCCGTCATGTAGCGTAGCGGAATTGGACGCACGGTCCCTACAATTTGTGTAGTAAGTTCATGTCAACTCACCGATAAATCCAATTTACACTTATCAATTTACCATATTTCCAACAGCATGTCAAGATGAAGAATAAACATTTTTTCAACAGACTGCTTCTTCGTTCAAAAAGCTTACAAATGGGGCTGACTCGGTTTGAGCCAGCCCCTGAGTTTTATTAGAACTTGCTTACACACGCCGAACTTTCCGACAATGATAGTTGGCTGTAGCATCTGTTGTTGAGATGCGCGACACCCGTAGCGGCAACGGTATCACGTTATCAAAATTATGGGATAATTTTATTTGGA
>JAZQGH010000011.1:0-7772 GCA_045539925.1 Acutalibacteraceae bacterium
TTGCTTCGTGATAATCATCGGTGGTTCTGATGAACTTGTCGTAGCTTGTGTTCATAAGATCCCAGATGTTTCTGATTTCGCCGGCAACTCCGTCTACATATTGTTTTGGAGAAATGCCGCATTCGTTTGCTATCTGTTCGATTTTCTGACCGTGTTCATCGGTTCCTGTAAGGAAGAATACGTCCTTTCCAATGAGGCGGTTATATCTTGCAATAGCGTCGGTTAAAACCACTTCATAGGTGTTGCCTATATGAGGCTTTCTGGATGCGTATGCAATCGCAGTAGTTAAATAGAATTTTTCCATATTTTGTTCTCTCTTTCTGCGTGCGAATGGGCACGCATATTTTATCAATTTAATATTCTAACATATTTTTATGGAAAATACAAGTATTTTATTAAAAAAAGCAGAGAGCCGAGGCTCTCCGCTGAAAAATTAATTATTGGGAACAACATTAAATTCAATAACAATTAGTTTTAAAATATTATTAGCATAGCCAAAGGAAATGTTCATCCATTCTTCCTCTGACCCAGTGTAATACACGTGCGTCAAATATGAGCACTCGCTAAAAGCAAAATCACCAATACTCGTCACAGAATTCGGAATTGTTATGCTTGTAAGACTTGTACATCCTCTGAATGTATGTTCTTCAATACTCGTCACGGAGTCCGGAAGTATAACGTTTGTAAGGCTTGTGCAACCGGAGAATGAATACGGCCCCGTATTTGTTATTCCGTCTAAAAAGACTACACTTGTAAGATCTGTGCAGTTATAAAACGCAAAATATCCGATATCGGTCACAGTACCCGGTATAGTAACACTTTTCAAACCAACCTGACCATAAAATGCTGCATATCCAATGGCAACAACCGGTACTCCCAAATAATTATCGGGGATAACAAGATCGCTTTCGGTACAACTTCCCATTCCTGAAACAATATAACCCGTGCCCTCATCGTTAAGAGTATATTCGAGTCCTGCCGCTTCGGTAGGCAGCTCAATATCTTTCTTATCTGCATATTCTATTACATAGTCTCCACAGTTCCAATTCCATACGAAAGACTTTTTCATAGAATACCACTGTGCTTGAGTACCTCTAAATTCTATGACCTTGTCGGGTAAAAAACCGTTAACCTGCAATATTTCGGGACCAATTATATTAAGTGTACTTGGCAGAGAGATTCTCTCAAGATTAGGACAGGAAGCAAAAGCCCATTCATCCACACGTTCCACACCTTCAGGTATTGTTAGGTTTTTCAATCCATTGCATCCATAAAACATTCTTTCAGAGATAACCTTAATAGTTTCGGGCAACTTAACATCGGTTAAATTAGAACAATTTTCAAAAGCGGAAATGCCAATGAAAGTCACTGTCTCGCCAGTAATAAGTGATTTCAAGTTATTTGCATACTTAAAAGCATGGTCAACGATACTCGTAACACCGTTTGGAACGGCAAATGACTCTTCCGTTTTTCCGGGAGTGTATCTGATCAAAGTTTTTCCATCTTTTGAGTATAAATTACCGTTAATTGATTTGAAATAAAGATTTCCTTTATCTACGCTTATGTTGTACAGTTCCGGAGAATCTCCCAAGAGATTACGACTAAGTCGATCATGTATTATTTTAGTATCTTTGTGTATCGTAACGTCGGTAACAGTATGAATATCCTCAAAGTTTGCAAGAACAAGATACGGATTGTTAGAATTTCCAAGATATAGTCCATTTCCATATTCAGAATAGCATGTTAAGCTTTCTGGGAATGCTCCGCCACCTATTTTTTCAACCGAACTTGGAATCTCAATGCTGATAAGATTATTAGCGCCTGAAAAACAGTATTCTCCTATTATTCTTACTCCCTCGGGGATTACGACTGATTCTACCGCATCAGTTTGTATGGCGGATTTCGCCAATTCGGTTACTATATATCCATCAAAATAGGAGGGGATTACAATGGTTTTATCCGTGCAGAGTCCTGTATCTAAAACACGTCCCTTAACGATATTCAAACCACTTGAACCCTCTACATAATCACAGGAGAAAACAACCTTATCACAATCATAGCAAAACACACTTACTACCCCATCGGTAACGGTAATTTCAGTGTTATGACCGGAAGAAAAATATTCTCCCTCTGTCTGATCGCCACACAAACACGACCTATATCGGTATCCATCACTGTAGCAGGTCGGTTCATAGTCGATTATCCATTCGGCATCATCCTGTATCGTGCACTTATAAGAAAGAGATGCTTTGACACCCCTACCGCACAAAGAACAATTATTTATGTAAATACCCGGAGTATAGCAGGCGCCTTCTTTAAGAATTTCTTGACTGTTAAAAACGTGATTACAGTTAGCACCTATTTTTTTGAACAAAATGTTTGCTATTGTATTATCTCCTAACCAATTTGTCGAAAAAGTGATGGTATTCCAACCGTTTTCATCACCGTTATAATATATTGTGGTAAGCTTTGGACTATTGAAAAAAATATCATTGCCCAAATTACAGATACTTTCAGGGAAAAGAACACCTGTTAAATTAATGCAATGTTGAAAAGCATTTTTGCCAATCTCTAAGGTTCCCTCAGGAATGTTAATAAATTCAAGCGAACCGCAAGACATAAAGGCGCGTTCTCCTATTACCCTCACACTATTTGGCAGGTAAACAGCCTTAAGGGATTCACAGTTTCTAAATGCATCATCTCCTATAACTTCAACTCCGTTTGGAACGACAACCTCGGTATCAGTACAGTCTCCAATACTTAAAAGAACGCCGTCCTTAATTTCTAATCCCCTAGAAAATATGACAGAGGAAATTGTTTTGTCGCAAACGGTGCACACAACATTTACATTATCATCGGTATAATCAAAAACCCAATTGTCCCAACTATGCTCATGAGAGTTATTTAGAATAGACTCTAATAACTCTCCAAAAGCACACGAGGATAGCGACATAGCTATTGTAGCTATAATGATACACATAGCAATAACACGAATTGATCTTTTTTTCATTTTTTCTCCTTTTCTTGCCAAAATTAAAAAGTGCGGCAACCAGAGTTGCCGCACCGAAAAACGCAAACTCCAATTGTCGCCAAACAAATTCAATTTTGTATGAGTGATGAACACACACCTAAAAACTGGGAGTTCCGCATTTTTACCTATGCAAAATTCGATTTTTAGGGTTGCCGAAAAAAGTGTATAATATCCCCATAAAGATAAAAAACACCCATACAAAAAATATTGAATTCGTTTGGCATTAATATTTTAGCACATATTTACGCAAAAAACAAGGGATTTTGTAAGAAAAAGGAGCCCTTCCGTAAATGCGGTGGGCTCCCTGTTTTTTCTTTTTATGCTTTAGGGGGAATTCGGAGTGTGCAATTATTTATAATGAATTCACCTTTATGCGTTTCATTTTTCATTTCCTTATAAAAAACCGTAAAGCAGATCTCACGGACATTTGAAAGATCATCATAGCTGACGGAGTCGGAATTCAGATCAAGCGAGAAATGTCCGTGGGCTTCGTCGGGATAGAGGCTCTGACGGTAAACCTTAAGGTTGCTGCCGTATTTCAGCTCAAGGGTGACGGTCATATTACCATTTATCTGATAATCAAAGTCAAGGTGACAACCGAGGTCGGCATATTTGCGCCAATCGTTTTCACCAAAATCGTTGAGGCAGGCCATAACAAAGCTATCGGGCTCGTAGGAGCTTTGGCTGTTCATATGAACGTCGGCGCGCATAACGTCGGTTATCTTACTCATTCCGTTGGATTTTTCAATGCTGAGATCAATGTCGGAGTCATCTATGGCGATAGCCTTCGAGAGATCGACAGCAAAGCTTTCTCTCAGAATATATCCGTCAATAAGCTCTGCGTGAAGCTCCTTATGAGAGTATCCGAAATCGCCGCCTTCTCTTGAATAAGTAAACTTTGCGCAGGATTTATATTCCTGGCCGCTTTCAATATCGGTATACGTAAGGGTTATGATAAGAGGGGTGACCTCGCGCTTCCCTTCCAATGTTGCGCGCATATATCTGTAAAGAGGGCTGCCAACGTCGAAGGAAAGCTTTATCTTCTGAGTATTTTTCTTGGGTATAAAGGGTAAATAGATATTCTCGGAATAGAGATCGTCACCGATCTTGGCAATAAGAACGGCGGTTACGTCATAAATATCCTTGCCTATGGTTCTGATGGAGGCGTGAGCCTCGTATCCGCACTTGGCTTCGCTGATTTCAATGAGAGGCATAAGCCTTGCCTTACTGCGAAGCTCAAAAAGATTGACCGTGAATACCGAGGACATCAGCGTAAGAGTGAATAAACTGATTATTGAAAACAGGGTCAAGGAATAGTGATCCTTAAGTTGCAGATCGCCATAGCCGATAAGATAAAGAACGTAATCTATCACCGAGTTAACTTCTCCCTCCAGTGATCTGCCGTACTCGATTAAATACCAAATCACCGAGACTGCTAAAAGGCAGGCGAAAAACACGCCAAGAATCTTCAGAATCTTAAGGACAGCCTTCATAATGTCATTTTTCCTTTCGGGATGAAATTTCATTTTAATTTTATCACAAAAACAGACAAAAATCAACATATTTTCCTTTATTTTCTCTTTTTGAGGTGTTGACATTTGGATTTTGTTGTGATAGAATAATTTCATTAGACCACGTCTTATGGATGCGGATTGCACAGAGAGCCGTCGGATGCTGAGAGCACGGAGAATGCGCCCATAAGGTACCAGCTATGCAAAGCGATCAAGCTCGCGGTGAAATTTGCCTTTCGGCAAATGAAATTCGCAGAGTGAATGAAAGCTGCCTTTGGCAGATGAAATCCACCATAGGTGGATCGCTTTGGAAACTTAACACTAATGAGTTAAACGCTCGGGTGGAACCGTGCAAAATAAAATGCATATTGCATAATTAAATGTTTATTTTGCACCCCGAAAGGCAGACTATGTCTTTCGGGGTGTTTTTATTTTATCAATTACCTAAAAGGAGAAAATATTATGGCAAAAATTGTTTTTGCAGGCGGAGAGGTTTTTGAATCCGCAGAGGCGGTTTCGGTTTATGAGGCCGCAAAGGCTGCTTTTGGCAGCGTATCCCGTGAGGTTCTTGCCGCGCTTGTAAACGGCGAGGCAAAGGAGCTTTCCACTCTTATTGATGGTGAGGCAGAGGTTAAGCTGCTTACCTTCAAGGACAAGGAGGGTAAGGAGATATTCCGTCATACCGCAGCTCACGTTATGGCTCAGGCGGTTAAGAGACTCTACCCCAATACCAAGCAGACCATCGGTCCCGCAACCGAGACAGGTTATTTCCAGGACTTTGACGCAGAGATATCCTTCACACCCGATATTCTTAAGAATATTGAGGCCGAGATGAAGAAGATCGTAAAGGAAAATCTTATCATTGAGAGAAAGGTTCTTTCCAGAGCTGAGGCTATTGAGCTCTTCAAGAGCCTTGACGAGCCCTACAAGGTGGAGAGGATCGAGGAGCTGGCAGATGATGCAGAGATCTCCATCTACACTCAGGGCGAGTACACCGATCTGTGTGCGGGTCCTCACCTTCATTCCACCGGTGCTATCAAGGCCTTCAAGCTTACTCAGTGCACCGGCGCTTACTACAAAGGCGACCAGAACAACAAGATGCTTCAGCGTGTATACGGCATTGCCTTCCCCACCAAGGATGAGCTTAATGCATATGTCCAGCAGCAGGAGGAGGCTCTCAAGCGTGACCACAATAAGATCGGCCGCGAGCTTGAGTACTTCACCACAGTAGACGTTATTGGCCAGGGTCTTCCCGTTCTTCTCCCCAAGGGCGCAAGAACAATTCAGCGCCTTCAGAGATGGGTTGAGGACGTTGAGGAAAAGAGAGGCTATCTCCTTACCAAGACTCCTCTTATGGCTAAGAGAGAGCTTTACAAGATATCCGGTCACTGGGATCACTATATTGACGGTATGTTCGTGCTTGGCGATCCCCACGATGAGACCAAGGAGTGCTTTGCTCTCCGTCCTATGACCTGCCCCTTCCAGTATCAGGTATTCCTTAACAAAAAGCGCTCTTACAGAGAACTTCCTATGCGTCTTGGTGAGACCTCTACCCTCTTCCGTAACGAGGATTCCGGCGAGATGCACGGCCTTATCAGAGTAAGACAGTTCACTATTTCCGAGGGTCACCTTATCCTTCGTCCCGATCAGCTTGCTGAGGAGTTCAAGGGTTGTCTCGACCTTGCTAAATATTGCCTTGAGACCCTTGGTCTGTGGGAGGATTGCTCCTTCCGCTTCTCCCAGTGGGATCCCAAGAGAACCGACAAGTACGAGGGTACTCCCGAGCAGTGGAATGAGGCTCAGGCAATCATGGGTGAGCTTCTCGACACCTATCTCGGTCGCGAGAACTACGTGATCGGTATTGACGAGGCGGCATTCTACGGTCCCAAGCTCGATATTCAGATCAAGAACGTATTCGGTAAAGAGGACACCCTCATCACCATTCAGATCGACCAGTTCCTTGCTGAAAAGTTCGGTATGGAATACACCGACCGCGACGGCGTGAAGAAGCATCCTTATATCATCCACAGAACCTCTATCGGATGCTATGAAAGAACTCTGGCGCTCCTTATCGAAAAGTACGCAGGCGCATTCCCATTGTGGCTGGCACCTACTCAGATCAAGATCCTTCCCATCGCAGAGGATCAGTTCGAGTACGCAGAGAGCGTTGCCGCAAAGCTGAGAATGGCTGGAATTGCACGCGTTGAGGTTGATAAGAGAAACGAAAAGATCGGCTACAAGATCCGTGGCGCTCAGCTTGAAAAGGTTCCTTATATGCTCGTTGTAGGATATAACGAAATGGAGCAGGGAACAGTTGCTGTAAGAAGCCGCAAGAACGGCGACATGGGCGCTATCGCGGTTGATGAATTCATCACCAAGGCACTTGAGGAGATCAATACCAAAGCACTTTAATAAAAAAGATGGGAGATTGACGTATGAATAGTTACGCTAAGTCTTACGCCAAGGCAATATCATCTCTTGAAATAAACGAGATCGGTCAAATGACCGATCTCGATGGCGTTTGCCCCAAAAACGGCGGAAAACTCAGCCTTGGACTTGAATGTCTTGACCGTGATCTGTGGGATTTCCACAGAGCGTTTCCCGAAATCGTAAAAACGGGAGTAAAAAAGGTCAGACTTCAAAGCGGATGGCAAAAAACTGAAAAGATAAAGGGAGTCTATGATTTTGCATGGCTTGATAATATCGTAGATAAACTTTTGGCTCAGAAAGTAGAGATCGTTTTGTGTCTTTGCTACGGAAATAAGCTTTACTGCGAAAATCCGGAAAATTTCCCAAGCATCGAAAACGGCGGCGTCGGACATATGCCGGCCAAAAACAAAGAAGAGCGAAAAGGTTGGGCAAATTACGTCAGCGCAACCGTGAGTCACTATAAGGATTCGGTTAAATATTTTGAAATATGGAACGAGGCTGACGTTTCGGTATTTGCAAGAGTCGATATGCCTTGGATACAAGCATATATGAGCCTTGTGAAATTGACGTCGCCGATTATCAGAAGCATTGCGCCCGATGCTACCGTAATATCATGTACTGCCAATATATTTAAGACAGAATTGCTGGTGGATGCGGGAATTGCCGATTACGTCGACGTCCATTCCTTCCACGATTATAAATTTTTTCCCGAAGCATTTCCTCCACAGGCATTGTCAAACTTTTTGAATAGGCTGAGAAAAAAAGCACCGAAGCTTAGATTTTGGAGAGGAGAGTCTGGT
>JAZQGH010000012.1:0-2183 GCA_045539925.1 Acutalibacteraceae bacterium
GATAGGACTTCATGATCGGCACACCGTAAAGCGGTGCGAGCATAGCGGCAGCCATACCGAATCCGATCAGCCCGCAGGCAACAGGGGCAAAAGCGGGAACGTAATCGGTAACGAGCATCAAAAGGAAACCGAGTCCGCCCAGCCCCACAAGAATGGGCATCAGCCGGAAAGGATGAATGTTCGCTTTTTTGTGGATCAAGTACATGGAAAAACAAGAAAGTGCCACGATCAAATACATAATGGAAACGCCGTGTTCTACCTTACCGACAATCGCAGGGCCGGCAACGCTCATCAGCGCAACAATGAACATAAGAAGATAGGTGCCCCACATCATCTTTTTAGGTGCGATAATGCCATCGCTCTTTTTCACGAACCGCGGCAAATGCTCCTTACCCGTAGGCATACGAAGAAAGAAAACAAACAAAAGCACAAGCGCCGCTACCATTCCGTAGCGGAATGTAGAGAACGGGATCGAGATGACCTCGTTCTGAACCAAAGCGATCAGGAACACCGCTATGCCGTAGCCGAAAGTCAGATACTTGACACCGCTTTTCTCGGAAAAGCAGTTGACCACAAGGAACGTTTCAAAGCCGATCATCAGGCAGCAGCAGAAAATCTGCAGGTAAATGTTAAACCGCAGAATATCGTCCGGCAGAGGAAGAAAGAAAGCAACTGCCGAAAGGAGTGCAACACCCGTGGCGATCCGCTGAACCCACACGATAATCTTCGGCAAAAAGATCATCGTAAGGATACCCAGTATGTAACAAACCGCTGTCAGCGTGGTGCCGTAATCTATGTTGATGTTGATTGGGATTTTTCCATCCATTGCCGAGGACGGCTCAAGGAAATAATAGATAAATCCCATCTGCCAAAAGCTGAACATAGAGAAGCAGACGAGCATCCAAAGCGGAATATCTCTCCTCTTTTTCTGGTTTTCTATGAGAATCGGGTTGTTCATAAACCGCACCTTCCTTTACTGCGAAAGCAATATCAAAATCGTAATTTTCTCTGAATTTTTCAAAAAAACCTACCCGAATTGGTGCTTTCCCCCTAAAAACCCCCCAAACGGGGGGTGCAAAACGGACAAAAAAATCAATATAATCAAAGCATAACAGTATCCTTTCTAAACAGAATTATAAATTACATTTTCCTTTTTTTCAAGAATATACGAGAAATACTACCCAAAAAGGTAGTATGTGTGTCAAATCCCCCTGTATTGGGCAGGTTACATTTTCAGCTTGACAAAGTATAATTATCCTTGAAGAGGTGGCGTATGGGAATACTGAATTATTTCAATTACATTGCATTGGCAGAAAACGAACATAAGAGGCTGCTTGAATTTTATCCCGAGCTGGAAAAACTATCGAGGCGTGAACTTGAGGTTTTCGCTCATCTTCTTACCGACAAAACGCAGGCACAGATAGCGGAGGAATTGTTTATTACACATTCTTCCGTGCATTTCCATTGCAAAAACATATACCGTAAACTCGGTATAAAAAGCCGTAAACAATTATTGATAAGATATAAAGAGTTATAATTATATCAGTTTAACGCATACCTGTCAGAAAAAATTGAAAACGAAAGGATGATTCCTAATGAAAAAGCTTAAAAAACTTTTTGCAATATTTATGGCGGTTGTAATGGTGCTTGCCGCCGCGCCTCTGAGCGGCTTTGCCGGCATTGAACTGCCCGAACTTTTCAGCTTTACCGCAAGCGCCGAAGCTGCTTCGGGCACCTTTGGTACGGATAACGCACTTACCTGGGCGGTTGACACCGAAACGGGTGTGCTCACTATCAGCGGCACGGGTGCTATGACCGATTACACCGCCGCAAGTGAAACTCCGTGGTATTCTTACGCAGAACTTATCAAGTCCGTTGTTATTGAAGAGGGCGTCACCACCGTAGCCGATTATGCTTTCAAAGGTACTGCTTTAACGGAAGTTGTGCTTCCCTACAGCCTCGCTGAAGTCAGCAGTACCGCATTTGGAGATTGTTACTCACTCACAACCGTAACCTTTACGGGCACCCAGGAGGAATGGGATGCTCTTGACGTTCAGTTCCCCGACTCAACCCCCGAGGTTATCTGTGCAGGCAAGAGTGGCACTGCCGGCAGCGGTACCACCTGGCGCTTCAACGGCGTAACGGGTGAGTTCACAGTCAGCGGTACAGGTACTATGACCTAT
>JAZQGH010000013.1:0-4426 GCA_045539925.1 Acutalibacteraceae bacterium
TCAAAAATGACCGGCTTTTTCAACACGGACAGTTCGGTTGTCGGTGATGCGTTCCGCCGCAGAGGACACGCGGCATTTGTAAAGCTGAAGGACGATTTTTACTGCAAGCCGGTGGATAATCTTTCGACATTTGAATGGCAGCACGCAACTGCAGACTATCAGAAGGTTCTGGATAAGGGCATCCGGGGGATCCTGGAGGAAATCGACGAATCCTTAAAAAAGCACACGGACGCAGAGGAAGAGGAGTTTTTATATGCACTGAAGCGTGTTGCCAACGCAATGATCGGTTGGGCGCATAAATGCTCCGGGAAGGCACTTGCTCTGTCAGAAACGGTTAAAAACGGGGAATACAAGAAAAATCTTCAAATTCTTTCCAAGGCTCTGCAAAACGTACCCGAAAACAAGCCGAATTCCTTTTACGAGGCGGTGCTTACGATCTACGTCTGCTTCTCGGCAGACCCTGACAGTGTCGGCACCCTCGACCGTTATTTAACACCTTTTTACGAAAGGGATATCCAAAATGGCATCTTGACAAGAGAAGCAGCGAAAGAATATTTACAGGAGCTTTTCCTCATGCTCCAGGCAGCAACACCGCGCTCTGCCGCAAAGTTTACCCGGGGCGCAGAATCGCATTTTTGCATCGGCGGTTATTTGCCCGATGGGACTGACGGCTTCAACGATTTGTCAAAGCTGATTTTAGAAAGCCTTTTGGAATTGCCGACCTGGATCCCCCAAGTCACTTTGCGTTGGACCGCAAAAACACCCAAGGAGGTATTCCGCTATGCTCTGGACTGCGAGCGGAAGGACCCCAATAAGCGGATCGCATTCCAAAACGACGAAAAGCGCATGAAATGCTATACCGAAATTTGCGGTTTCCCCTTTGAAAAAGCGGTGGCATATACAACGGTCGGATGCAATGAACCGGCTTTTTTGGGAGCTATCAACGGCAGCAACTCCAAAATCAATTTTGCCCGCTCCACCGAAACACTTTTCCATAAAAAAAGCGAGAAAATTATAAACGTAAAAACCTTTGACGAATATTATGAAATCTTTTTGGAAGAACTCTTTTGCGACCTTGATATTGCCTATGATTATGATGACAAATACAACCGTGAACGCGCTAAGGATATCAACTATTTATCCAGCATTTTCTTCCAGGGGTGCATTGAAAAAGCAAGAAGTCTGACCCAAGGTGCAGGGGACGTTGTCGTTGCTTCGCCAATGTACATGGGAATTGCAAATGTAATTGATTCTTTGATCGCCGTAAAGCAGTTCGTTTTTGACGAAAAAATCATTACCATGAAGGAGCTTATTTCAGCGGTACAGGCAAATTGGGAGGGCTATGAGGGTCTACACACGCTGATCGTCAACAAGGGCGATTTCTTCGGAAATGATACGGACCGTTCCAATTATGTTGCCCAAAGGCTTTACCAAAGCCTGTACGAATATCTGAAGGATAAGACAAATTTGTTTGGATATCACTTTTTGGTTGGCGATTTGTTCGGCTACAATCCCCATTTCAAATGGTTTGGCGAAAAAATGGGCGCAACCCCCGACGGCAGGAAGGCAGGAGAAGCATTAAAGTTTGGCTTGCAGCAAAGTGGCGGATATGATCGAAACGGCCTTACCGCTTTGCTGAATTCCATTGCGAAAATTGACCCTAACGGCATTGGGTGCGGTTCAACCGTTACAAATTTCATGATCGATGAGCAGCTCATAAAAAATGACGACCATTTTGAAAAAACGGTGGATATGCTGGAAACCTATTTCAAAATGGGCGGTGTGCATTTCCAGCTCACCTACGTTTCAAAAGAAGATTTACTTCATGCAAGAGTAACACCCGAAGATTACAAAAACCTGCGTGTGCGTGTAAGTGGTTTTTCGGACTATTTTGTGAATCTGAACGAAAGCATACAGGATGAGATCATTGAGAGGACTACCCAGAGATGAAATTAAGAAACAAAAATGTGCTTATTTTCGGTGGCGGAAGCGGTATTGGAAAAGCCATAGCTGTCCGTTTTATTGAAGCGGGCGCTAAAGTGATGATAACAGGCAGAACCGAAGAAAAACTAAAAGCAGTTGCCAAAGAAATCGGCTCACCTGATTTATATTACAAGGTTTTTGATATTACCGATATTGAAAACCATGATGGATTGTTTTCAGAATGTGAGCAAACAATGGGTGGGCTGAATGCCTTTGTAAATGCGGCAGCGTTGGGAACATCTCAATGTACAGGCAGGGGCTATGAACCTTGGGATATTACGGAACAAGAATGGGACACACTTACAGATATCAATTTTAAAGCGGCATTTTTCCTTATGCGTAACGAGATCGATTATATGAAATCAAAGGGTATAAGGGGCAACATTTTAAACATTGCCTCAAATGCCGCTTGTATGGATATTATCGGTAGTTACGGAGCCTCAAAGGAGGCAATTATAAAATGGACGCGCGCATTCGGAAAAAAGTACGGCCACGACGGGATTATCATAAACGGCATCGCACCCGGCGCTACCTTTACGCCGATGATAAGCCGTTACGCGAAGAACGTAGACCAGCCATATCCGCGCCACGCGATAGAGCGGTTTATCCGTCCTGACGAAATTGCAGAGCTTGCTTTTTATCTGATGAGCGACTACGGCGAGATCATTTGCGGTCATACAGTTATAGCGGATGGTGGAGATAATGCAGCAACACGTTAAAACAGTTTTAGGTGATATATCGGAAAGCGATTTAGGTATAACGCTTGCGCATGAACATATTTGTTGTTATAGCAATTATTTATACCAAATGGCAGGAGATGAATATTTAGATAAAGAACGGCTTTTAAATGTTGCGGTCAATTATCTTAAATCACTTAAAGAAAAATACTGTTTAAACACCTTTATCGATTGCACTCCTGTGAATATTGGCAGGGATATTGAACTTTTAAAAGAAGTGTCAAAAAGGTCGGGGGTAAACATTGTTTGTTCAACAGGGTTTTATTATACCGAAGAGCCGGTACTTTATAATGCAACAGCAGATTTGATTGCCGAATATATAATTAACGATGCTAAAAAAGTGAATGCCGGTATCATAAAATGTGCGGTAGAAAATGAAGAAATAAGCGAATTTAATAAAAAATTGCTTATTTCTTCTGCAAAGGCTCAGTTAAAACTTAATTTACCTATTGTTTTACATACAAATGCAAAAAATAAAAATGGTTTGAAAGCGATGGAAATATTATTATCTGAGGGTGTGAAACCTCAAGCAATAACGTTAGGACATCTTAGCGATACTGAGGATTTGGAATACATAAAAAAGATAGCTGAATATGGTTGTTTTATCGGTTTTGACAGACTATATAACAATACTAGCGAGGAATATATAAACCGAAAAGTGCACAATATCAAGTTTCTTTGTGAAAACGGTTATATGGATAAAATATTATTATCTCACGATGCTTTGTTTTTTAATGGTTTTGAGGCAACCCCAAAAATCATTGAAATGCCGAGATGGTCTTATTGTTTTGAATATATTTTACCGCAACTTTCAAACAAAAAAACAGAAAGAATAATGATTGACAACCCTTTAAAAATGCTTAAATGTGGTGAATGAAATATGATTACGGCTACAATATTTGATATAGAACGCAATTCCTTTGTAGATGGTCCCGGAATAAGAACAACTGTATTTTTTAAAGGCTGCAATCTTAAATGTGCATGGTGTCATAATCCCGAAAGTCAAGACTTTAAACCGCAGATGATGTTTTACAAGGATAAATGTAAAGGCTGCGGAAAATGCAAAGAAATCTGTCCCACGCCCGACCGGTGCACCCTTTGCGGAAAGTGTACGATTTACTGCCCTGTAGATGCTCGTAAGGTTTGCGGCAGAGAATATACCGTGGACGAAGTTTTTGCGGAAGTAATCAAGGATAAGGCGTATTATGATAATTCAGGCGGCGGGGTCACCTTTTCCGGTGGTGAATGTATGCTGCAGATCGATTTTCTATTAGAAATTTTGAAAAAGTGCAAAGAAAACGGCATACATACAGCCGTTGACACCGCAGGACATATTCCTTTTGAAAGTTTCGAAAAGATCTTGCCCTATACTGATTTGTTTTTGTATGATATTAAAATCATTGACACTGAAAAACATAAGCAATATGTAGGCGTGGGGAATGAGTTGATTTTAGAAAATCTCAAAAAGTTTTTCAAGGCAAAGGTAAAAATATGGATTCGCATTCCTGTAATTTCAGGTGTCAACGATAGCATAGAAGAAATGCAGTTCATAAAAGGTTTTTTAGATAAAAACGGAAAGCCTGAAAAAATCGAACTGTTACCCTATCACGCCATGGGTGAAAACAAATATGCCGCCATCGAAAAGGAAGCGCAGCGATTTACTCCGCCTGACAACGATATGTTGAACAAGCTGAAAGCGGTATTCT
>JAZQGH010000014.1:0-2526 GCA_045539925.1 Acutalibacteraceae bacterium
CTTTGAGAAGTTGCAAGCAATTCGATCTCTAACAACCTTACCTGTTCGTCTAACACTTCCGCCTCTAAATTAAGGGATATTGCCTTTTCCATATGATTTGCGGCGATATCCACCCAAAGAGGTGTTTCGTAAAGATCATAATCTCCCCGTGAGAAATCCGCGCCCTCAAACGTAGGAATATCAACGCCTGCAATATTCCCTTTTCCTTTGCGGATATTGCTGACGGTTATGATCCCTTTAGGGAAAGCATCCGTCTCACTGAAAACGGCAATCCACTCATTAAAGCCGTATTCAAGGTCTTCTCTTTCTTTTCTCACTGCATTTGCCTTGGCTTCAATTGTACGGATCTCCGATTGGAGCTGTTGCTTTTTCAGTGTCAGAGTAGGCAAATATCTGCGGTACATTTTAAGTGCGTCCTTTTGTACCTTCAACTCATTTTTAGTTAGTTTGATTTTTGCCAAAGCTACAGACCTCCTTAACCTTTGGGCCAAAATTCATCAGTAAGGTCTGATTTAATTCCGGTTTCATCTTTTTCAAAGCAATCCGCTAAAATCTCCCATCCTAAATCAAGTGCAGCTTCAAGCGGAAGATTAACGGATAGCGACATCAGCTTACTTTCAAAAAGTTCACCGTATTTCAGCAATTTTTCATCCCAACGGCTCATAGAAAAGCCCATGTTTTTCTTTTCAAGCGTTTCCTTATAAGAAGAATAAAGGCGGATCATCGCATCCATAAGCGCTCGATGGTCTTTTCGTGTTTTGCCGTTTACGTTTTGCTTCAGTCGGGAAAGAGAGCCGAACGGCTCTATACGGCCGCCTTTAAGGTAATACTGTCCTTCGGTAATATAGCCTGTATTATCGGGAACGGGATGAGTAACGTCATCGCCCGGCATTGTGGTAACGGCTAAAACAGTAACCGAACCCGAATCAGCAAAGTCAACCGCCTTTTCGTAACGGGATGCAAGCTGGGAATACAGGTCGCCGGGATATCCGCGGTTAGAAGGAACCTGTTCCTGAGTAATGGCAATTTCCTTCATAGCATCGGCAAAGTTGGTCATATCGGTAAGGAGTACCAATACGTCTTTATTCTGAAGTGCAAACTGTTCTGCCACTGCCAATGCCATATCGGGAATCATCATACATTCAACGGTAGGATCGGATGCAGTATGAATAAACATAACGGTTTTGCTGAGCGCCCCGCCTTTGGAGAGTGCATCCTTGAAATACAAGAAGTCATCATATTTAAGACCCATACCGCCAAGAACGATTACATCCGCCTCAGCCTGCATTGCAATACGTGCAAGGAGCTGGTTATACGGCTCACCCGAAATAGAGAAAATGGGTAACTTCTGAGAAACGACCAATGTATTGAACATATCGATCATAGGAATGTTGGTTCTCATCATTCGGTTGGCAAGAATACGTTTTGTGGGATTGACGGAAGGACCGCCGATGGATTTCATATTTTCCGTAAGTGCAGGGCCTTTATCTCTCGGCTCACCTGAGCCGTTGAATATACGTCCTAACAGATCTTCGCTGAAAGATACACGCATTTCATGACCGAGAAAACGCACTTCATCTCCCGTAGAAACGCCCTGGCCACCGGCAAAAACCTGCAGAGAAACAATATCTCCCTCAATTTTGTTGACCTGTGCCAAAGACTTACCGAAGCGTGTGTTGATCTGTGCCAATTCCTTATATTTAACATCATTTGCTCGGACAGTGATAACGTTACCGGTAATAGATTCTATTCGATTATATACTTTATTCACTCTCATTCACCGTCCTTTAACAGTTTTTCAGTCGGTGCGGTCAATTCGCCGCCGCTTTTGTAATACAATTCATCGATCTCGGCTTCCGCTTTTTTAAACGCTTCGCTCTCAAACTCTGTATAATTCCAGTCGATGAATTTCTGGCGCATACGGTTAAAGAAGCCTCTCGCATCGTCTTTATTTTGAAGAGCGTAATTACTGCCCAAAATATATACGAGCTTGTCGGTAACATAGCGCTGACGCTGTTTTCCGCAGTTCGCCTCAACCAAGTCGAAGGAGTTTTGCTGAAGATAAACGGCATCGAGCATTTCGGATTTCAAATAAGTAATGTAATCTAAAAGAGTAGTACCTTCCTCACCGATAACCTTCATCATAGAACCGATCTCATCTCCGTGGTGAAGAACACTCTTGCAAAAGTCCAACTTTTTACTGTCAATAACGCTGTTATATTTCGACCACGAGATAAGCGGATCAATAGCAGGATATTTTCTTGCGTCCGAACGTTCACGGGAAAGACCGTGGAAAGCGCCTACGACCTTCAAGGTCGGCCGTGTTCCGGGTTCTTCGAAGTTCCCGCCTGGGGGGGATACCGTACCGCCGATGGTAACGGAGCCGGTACTGCCGTCAGGCAAACGTACATAGCCCGCTCTTTCGTAAAATGCCGCAATATAGGATTCCAAGTATGCAGGGAAAGCTTCTTCGCCGGGAATTTCTTCAAGTCTGCCCGACATTTCACGCATCGCTTGTGCCCATCG
>JAZQGH010000015.1:0-2345 GCA_045539925.1 Acutalibacteraceae bacterium
CACCGTGCTCATCCGATCCGCCGATAAACATCACTTCCTCGCCTTTCAGACGGAGGTAGCGCACGTAGATGTCAGCCGGAACATACACGCCGGCCAGGTGTCCGATATGCACACCGCCGTTAGCGTAGGGCAGTGCCGAAGTCACGGTAGTGCGCTTGAATTTCTTGTTCTCTTCCATTGCTTGTTTTCAATTTGGGTGCAAAGTTAGTGTAAATGTATGGAAAAACCAAAACTTGTTTTGAATTTTTCCTAAATGCAGTTTTATTTCAGGGCACGAAACGACGTAAAAAATGATAATATCCCATATTTGTTTTGCAATAACGGGAACATAATTCCGTTTTACACAAAAAGATGAAAATGAAAATGATAATAGAATGGCTTCTGCGACATTGGTATCTGTTCCCGTTAGGCTTTCTGCTGTCGCTAGTTCCTGCCATATATTTGCTGCTTGAGCCATGGCCAGAATATGAGTGGCCTTATTATTTGGTAAACATCGGATTTTTGTTTTTCGCTTTCATGCAATTAGCCGTTGCCGTACTTTGCCTGTGTAGAAAGCAGAAAACCAGATTCATGATGGTCGTGGCGGCAGGCGTGTTTTGCATTCTGGTTTTCTCGGTCATCAGTTTCTTTAGTATCTTTATTGCGGGAGGATGCGATCATTTCGGAGCTCGCCATCCCATTCCTGCAGGCGTTCATTATAGCATACCCTCTGATTCTTTTAATAATATGAAGCCTGACGTATCGGTGGAAACCACGTGGATGGCAGTTCGCAATGGCGTACAGCCTGGCATTTATAGGCTTACATGCTATGCCCAGCCGCTTCGTGATGGGGAAATCTACGTCAAAGCCTATGAGATTTCAACCGATATGGAACTCAATATCAGTTTCAATCCTATTCAAGTTGCCGGTCATATTGCTTTTTCAAAGGTTATCGACAATGAGGTTTTGACCTTTTATGACGGTATTTGGGGCGAACCCTATGGTGCCCGCATTGAAGTATGGCACAAGGAAACTAAGACGGGGAAATGCAATAAGCTAACGGAAAAGGTCTGGAAAGTTGAGGGCTGGATGCGATGAAAATCTTCCCGTCATGCCGTTTAATACAGTTTCTATATTTCGCAAAAAGCATCGTCTTCAATAACAATAATTAAACCGATTAAGTCACTCTGTTTTTCATATTATTTTCAGTATTCAAGTAATTTAGACTAAATTGCTTTCTGATTTAGACTAATTTACTTTACAATTTAGACTAAATTACTTTGTAAATTAGACTAAATTACTTTTCAGTTTAAACTGGATTATTATATAAGTTAGACTAAACTATCTGATAAGTTAGGCTAAATCAACTATTAAATTAGACTAAATTATTGCAGTGATAGACCTGGAATGCACAATAATTGCAGGATGGAGGCGTTCTGAAAACTGAGTGGATGATGAACTTCGGTTCTTAAAAAGAAAAACCAGCAAACTGGAATTATAAACTTATAAAAAATGAGAAGATGAGCATTTTCTTGAGACTTGAACAGAAGAACTTCAAAACGCGGGAGACCGCGGGTAAGTGGTATGCCAAGGCTACGCCGCTGATGACGGCGCATACGGAAGACTTGGCAAAGAGTATCAGCGATTCGGCAACGTTCACGAAGGCCGACGTGGAGGGCGTGATTACGGCACTGGTGGATGAGATGAAACGACGCTTGCAAGACGGGCAGAAAGTGGTGCTCGATGATTTCGGGTCGTTTTATATCGCCGTGCATAGTGACGGAGTGGATAATCCTGACGCATACGACCTGAAACGGCATGTGCGCAAGCCTTTCTGCAAGTTTACGCCGGCGGGGCGCCGCAATCAGCAGTTAGGCCGACGAATCGTGCGCAATTTCCTGGAAAATGTGAAGTGGGCATGGAGTCCTCAATGGAAGGAGGCACGTAAAAAGTTGAAGGGGTGAGAAGCACAGGAAAGTTTTTGTGACATCGGCATTATTTTTTTATGGCCAAGAGCAGTGAATCCCGTTTTTTTTGCTTACCTTTGCAGCATCAAGTTTAAAAACCTAAATCCTAAGAATTATGTACGATAAGGAACGTGGGCTCTATATCGCCCATTGCGCTAACGGCGCGCTGAGTATCAACGGTAAAATGGCTAATCGCCACGGACTTATTGCCGGTGCTACGGGTACGGGTAAGACGGTCACGCTGCAGGTGATGGCCGAATCGTTCTGCCAGGCAGGCGTGCCCTGCTTCATGGCCGACATGAAGGGCGACCTCTCGGGTATCTCGCAGGTGGGCCGCCTGAGTGGCTTCATCGAGAAGCGTATGCCGGAGTTCGGTATTGAGAATCCTGAGTTCCAGGC
>JAZQGH010000016.1:0-28406 GCA_045539925.1 Acutalibacteraceae bacterium
AATCTTATTTATAAAACTTCCAAATTTTCTCCCATGGCCACTCGAGAGTTGATATAAAAAAGATCTTGTTAATACCGATATTTTCTCATCATCAGAAGGCTTAGGAGTTGCGTTTTTTTGCAAACAATCCCAAAGATTAATTTTTATAGGCTTTGTGATTTTCTTTCGTTTCTTTAAAGATTCAGACAAAATATCCGTTAAACTGGATTTACCACTACCATAGTCTGCTATAACGCCAATCATATTTGCCCCAGACTCAATAGCACAAGCCAATGTTTCTACCTGACTATCAAAGCCGACAATATCATCTTTTTGACTTTTTACAGGGTTATTGACAAACACAATAGGCTTGAATTTTTCATTGTCTTTATTAGAAATAGTTGCTTTTTTACGAAATAGCAATATACACACCCTCTTTTTTAAAGCGATTATTGATCATTTGAATGGAATCTGCTTAATTAATCAGCTTTTATTCAACATCTTTAGGCTTCAGACCAATAAGCTTACATGCAAACTGACAATCTAAGATCCCTTGTAAGTCCTCAGCAAAACTTTTCATTTGTTCTAACTTTCTTTTTTGAAAGAAATCTATTATGTTATAAATATTAAGAAACGCCAAACCTATTGAGGCGATTGCAACTATCATAGAAACGGCATACACAAGCAGAAGTGACAAATCTGTTTGTTCTTTTATAACTGCTGAAAAAATGGCTAATAATATTGGAATTATAAGAATCTGAATCCATTTATCAATACGATCTCTTCGCTCTTTGCGTTTCTTTTCTAACAGAGCAATACGTTTATTTGTTCTTTTCATTATTTCTTTTATATTTTCTGGTGTAACATTCACGCCAACTGAAACAAGCCACTGTTTAATTTTTTCACAGTATTCTTGATAAACAAATAACCGAGAATCGCTTGTTTTTATTTGAAAGTTCTCAGTATAGAAATACAACGCCACACAGGTTAATACTTCAACCGCTAAACAATAACCGTACGCTACTCTAAGGCAAGGAACAAAAACAACCAAAACGCTATAGGCTAAACAAAGAACTATTATTACTAAAAAAATCTGTGCCCATATAGGTAATTTGAAAATTGCCTTTATGAAATTGTCTTTATGTTCTTTTTGATATTTTCTATAACTATCAAATAAAATTGATTCCATGTATTACTCCTACTCATTTTAATTTTCCCTTTGGCATTTAAAGTCCTCAATAAATTAGCTATCCCCTAAATTAGAATTCCATCACAATGATCTATCTCGTGTTGAATAATTTGCGCAGTCCAACCGGCAAAGATTTTGGTGCGGGTTTGAAAGCCGGCGGTTTGCCATTGCACTTTAATTGACTTGTAACGTTTGCAAGAACGAGGACCACCGAGCAGTGAAAGACAACCTTCCTCGGTGTCATACGGACCTAATTTTTTGATAATCTCAGGATTAAACATAACCATATATGTACCTTCGTTATCAAATACAATAATGCGCTTTCGCACACCGATCATATTCGCAGCCATGCCGACACAACCGTCTTTGTTGGCAATAAGCGTGTCTAATAAATCCTGTGCCACCTGCAAATCTTCTTTTGTTGCCATCTCCGACTTTCCCGCGAGAAATATCGGGTCGTGTATTATATCTTTAATCATTATTTTCATCCTGTTCAAAAACAATTTCCGAGTATAAAAAATTATGAATGACAATTTTAACGTGAAACGAACCATTATTTTCTATCCAAGCAATATACCGATAATTATTCTCTTGTATATTACTCCAATTCATTACAAGTAGCGGACACTTCGATTGTTCCTTGGTTTGTACATTCTGTAAAACTGGCTCAAACACAAAAATTTTATCAAATACACGAGAACCAACTTCAGGCACCTGTTTATCATTCATAAATATAAAACCATCATATTTGTTTACTTCATTTTCTTTCATGTCGAAAGCAAATGAATACGAGATGCTCGTCGGTTGAATGTAAGCCTCATCAACACAATAGCCCTCACTTAATTCATAAACCATATGACATACAGCCAACTTTGTTAGAACTCTAACGAGATGCTTGTTAGCCATAACGGATTCACCATTGTAATATTTAGATAAATCAATTTGTGCATCTAAAAATGCCGTATTTTTATATATTCGTTCTTTATTCTCAACTGAAAGTGAGTTAGTATATCCACTTAAATACTTCATCGAGTCAATATACACTTCAGTATAAAGTTCATCATCCGAAAAGCTATTATTGCATTTTTTACAAGCCGGTAGCACAGGAAGATCATCTTCAGGATAAGGTTTGCGTAAAAATACTTTTGATGGCACATGTTCACGAGTGTCTGATGGATTTCCACAATAAATACAATAATGTAAACCTTTGCGTGAAAATGTGACATGCGGACGTATTGTATCATCCCCTAAAAAATTCTTAAAACTACAGGTGTAACGTCCTTCAAACTCCATATTTACTCAATCCCATTTTCTTTCAATTTAGCAACAACAGCAATAATTTCTTTAATCTGATATGTACTTAACTGAGTGTATACTAAATTACAATAATTAATGGCATTATTAAGTGCTTTTATATCCGCATAATTTAATACCTCTTGGGTCTTTCCTCTTGTAATTAGATCTTGCCAATATGCTGTTCCCTTATTGAAGATGCCAATTTCATTATCTATCCCTGTGGTAAATTTTTGATCCTTCTTGGCAACTATTGCATCGGCTTCTTTTTCTGCCTGAGTCATAAGTGCGTCTCTACATTCATCGCTAAGAGCATATTTTTGCTTTTGTACAGCATTCCAACATTCTTCGCGTTTACAATACGTTTCTATATTAGCAGTTGGACGGTTCTCATCGTAGATCACATCAAATATCACTTTTGCTATCCTAGCAATGTCAGCATCCAAGCAATCAGGCACCGATTGAGTATCCCAAATTAGTTTGTAATTAATCTCGCGCTTAATGGCTTTGACTTCTGACACAAGTTTAGAAAAAGTATACGCAATCAACTGCGGGCGATACGCACGCCTTTCCTGATACCACTCTTGATCGGAAATAATATTTCCAATATGCTCAAACAAAATTTTCTTGCCAATGAGTTCTTTATAGTAAAGCTCATTAAATATATTATCATTCCTTATCCATTGCTTCAGCATATTAGTATGGAAGCGCGCAGCATTAACCTCTCCGCCCCAAGAAACATAATATGGAAGCATTTCAGCCGCATTGGCATATTTGGCCAGATCGGTAAGAGTGAACTTTTTGTTTTTCGGTCTGACAAGCTTATAGTCATCACGCTGTTTCTTAGTCATCTGCATAAGAGGTTGTTCATACTGCCCTCTAGCACGTTCAAAAAACCAAAGTTGCTGAACAATTTGACCGGAAGAAATCGGAGCATATACTTTACGCGAATATTCCTCAATACGAACATAAAACGGATGGCTAGAATTCAAATCAGCAGTCTTGACCTTATTTTGACTGTTAGCATATGTAGCAATATACCGTATCAGATCAGGATCCGAATCTCGAAGCACTGTTAATTTCATCTGTACATAAATGCCTGATAAATCAGCGTTGTTCTTAATGTTAGTTGCGGCAAGGGTCGCAGTTGTCTGCCCACCATTTATAATTTGCAAATTCTTAAACGAAGTTATCTTTGTTCCAGAAGGAGTATTCTCAACAGTTACCTCCGCAGCGGTTGTTGAGATACCATTGTTGTAGGTGAAAAATCTCGATTTTTCATTAAGGATAGTTCCTCGAATTCCCTTATTTACTCCTCCATTAAACTTAAGGAAAGAGCGAACATTAGACTCCAATAAAGAAGAACTATATTTCTTGTAAATATCACACAAAAATTGTCCTGGTACTATAGCAAGATACGAATCATACTGTTCTGTTTCAATTTCAGCCTTTATACACGGAATGCCCTCGATGCCAAAATCCGTGCAATTTATAATAACATCCTCTTTTTCAAAACCTGCCATTCTAGAACGGTATATTTTTTCAATGTCAAGTACATCAAGTTCCACCTTGAAAATTTGTCCGCTAAAGTTAAAATCAGGGATATTTAATTTTTTTACATATGAACTAAGTTTGTCTGTACTAACTATAAAGAGATGCAATTTGTAAATATATCCTACATTTGACCTTATATCTTTGGCCAATTGAACTGCGGGATCCGCCTGCTCAGCGTTAGCGAAAAAACCTTTAAGTGTGTTTTCAAAATAATTAACTAATAGTTGTGATTTGCCGGTGATGAATTCGTTGTTAATAAGTTTGGCATTTCCATCGTTAAAATCTGCGTACAACAAATTAAGAGTGTTTGACGGCAAATCAAGATATGCTGCATCAATTCGCATATTTTTGTATGCACGAGTACCCTTATTAAATTCATAATAACAGTGTTCCATTCCGGAAATAAGACAGTAGTCGTTCTGCAGAATATCTACTGCACTATCAATAAATACTTCGATCGGATATGTAGATGTATTTACCGCTGCCGCATTTATATCTTCATTAATATAACTTTCTCTGAATTCATCAACTGATATCATTTTTCGCCCTCCAGGTATTTTTCAATTGAACTTATCGAAAGTTCATAGGCTACCCTTACAATTTCGTTGTAAGGTACTTTGTTAGATGTGATTTTGGGGAAATCTTCATCCGCAACGTAAAAATTCATTTTAGCAACTCTGTATTTATTAAAGTTTGAAGGATCTGAATCAATGTTATAACCATACAAAGTAATCTTTTTTACAAATTCATCTTTTAAAGACTCATCAGCTATTGATTCAAGTATAGTTGTTAAGAGTTGTTCAACTGAACACTCCCCATTGTCAAACTCATTTGACATTTTTTCTGTTTTAACTAAAACAAGGTGACCTGGAACATCAGAATCCAACTGGGTCAATGAACTAATCTTCACAGTTTCAGCATTTGTAGAAACCGTCTTAATTTCAAACCAATCAGTCCCAACACAAAAATCCTTTGCCGTTCTGTCCGGACCACTCCACGCATTAATTGCCACAGCAACATCATGTGATGTCATCAAATGATTTTTGAGAAAGAACAACTCTCCAAACAGTCCCTTATATAACTCTTCTGTCATTTCAGACGAAGGATTCTTAAATAGTTTTTTCCATGTCGAGAATCTGTTCTTTACTGCTGCCATAGCAATATCTTCGGACTGGCAGCCAACAGCCGAACTTATGAGATTGTTACACAAAACAAAGAATACCCGCTTTGCATGTTCCGCCAACAGTTCAAAGCATGTCCAATAAATATATTCCGATTCTGCCCATTGAGAAACTTTTATATTTCCTGTGGATTCAATAACGATAGGAGGGTTTTCAGTTAAAAAAGCAAATCTAAGATTTCCTGACTCACTTCTACCGTAATATACTCCTAAAGGGCAGTTTTCAACCTTTAATTTTGCTAAAGCCATCCCCACTGGAATTTGACCAAACATTTTTTCTATATCAGTCATTATTATAAAACTCCTCATCCACTTCAGGCTCTTCTCTACTAGCTTCAATTTCCTGAATTTTTCGTTTATTTGCCCTATATGTTAATTTTTCAGCAGACTCTTTAGAAGGAAATCCAACTGCAAAACCGAAAACAGGTTTTTCTTTGCCAAAGAGTGCTATAGTTCTTTTTTCTTCATCAGTTGGCTTTTCTTTAGGGAGATTAAGCTGAATCGGATATACAACCAAAAGCGGATTTCTGGTTTGAACCGCTAAATAATCAGGTACAGTTATTGCACCTTCACGAGATTTTCCCTGTCTTTCTCTTCTTTCTTCACAGTGTATCCTTGCAACTTCTATTTGTTCCTCATCTAAGCCACTTACAAAAATGCCGGGATCAATAATACGGTTATTAACATCACCGATACGTATAAATTTATCAGAAGGAGACTTGCGGAACGAACGGATAACTGAATTCTGGTTAAGATAGGAAATATCCGTTGAATCACCGCTAGCAAATACAACATCCCAAAAAGGGAAAGCCTCCGAATCTTTAATATAAACGGATAAATTATCCACATCAAACTTTGTGTTTTCATAAGGTATTTTAAGATTCTTAATATTAGAAGCAATTATTTTCCGAGGAACCTCTCGAAGCATTTTTCGACACACACCACTGTTAGGTGCATAATAATCGGTAAATTCGATTCCCTCAGAAGAACAATCGTCAATTAACTGCTGTACAACAGTTTCGTTCACTTCATTAACTTCTTTTGAACAGTACAATTTTGATGTATCGGCATAAGTGCCTCCGTAGTTAAGAACTCGAACTATCTTTCCTGAATTATACATTTTATTTCTGCTAGTTATTAGCAAAGATGTTTCGAGGGTATCCGGAGATTCGCGCACCATTAAACCGAAATCGTCCGGTTTTTTCTTTTTTACAATCATTTCGCGGAACTGCATCTTCAAATCTTCAACAGCATCGATAACTGCACGGAAATTCATAATATTGATTGGAGTCATATATACTCTGCAAAGATCTTCATAGTTAGGACGATATCCAAACCATCGACACATTTGCAAAAGCGAATCGTACGCAGTCGAACTGCGACTAAAATAACTAACCATAAGACCCTCGAGCGTAAGGCCTCGGGAAAGTACATAGCCACCGACAACGATTACTCTGGCTCCTATTTCTTTAAAACGATCATCTGTATACGAAAATCGTTCTTTCTTATTCTGATTGTTAATCACTGTGGTTTCAAACTTTACAATTTCATCATAAAGACCAGCCTTGATTTCCTCCCAGGATATCTTTTCACGAATTTCGGCATAGAAATCACATTCACCATCAAGATAATCTTCATTACCGGTATATATATTATAAAGCATCTTCATATCTTCATTTTTAATAAAGTCAGATGTGCACTTGCCGGAATCTTGCTCAATTATGTTTAGAAGTTTACTAACATATTTTTGCACGGCATCAAGAATTTCTCCATGCATAATGTTATACACAGAGATATTAATCATCATTGATCTATGTTTACGATTAGCCCCTCGCTTTGTTCTAATAACATTGTTTATTAAAAAACATAAAATAGCTTCTTTTAAACTATCAGGAAGCTCTGCAAAATAGTACTCATCCTTTTTGTGTTTTGCAGGTAAAAAGTGCTTTTCACTTTCATCGAGAACCCTAAGACTTCTTGAATGAACATCACCTTCATACGAAAATACTTTTTGTGCTCCGTAATAATTTGAAGGTGCGTTCAAAAGAACGATAAAATCAGATGGGAATAAATCTTTATAAGATTCATCTCCTTCAGGATTTACAAATATATTTGCAAAAGGAGTGGCAGTATATCCTACATAAGATGCTATTGGAAAGTTGTTATACAGATTTCTAATATGTCCATTGATCTTAGATGGATCGCACTCGGGTTTCTTTGTATTGATAGAAGCATTATCCGCCTCATCATCAATTATTAAAAGATTTTGACAGTTAATATTATGGAAACCGGGTTTAAGCCACTCAACAACCTGATTAAGTACAGATGTATTCTTTTTAACAACAAGTATAATAGGTTTGTTAAAATCACCACTTGTTGCGTTTAGATTTTTCTTAACAAATTTTACAAAATCATTTTCGTTATTGGTAAGTGGAACCGCATAATTCTGCTGAATTTGCGCATCGTCATTAACACCAACATAGGCTATTTCTGCATCACTCATAGTATCGCTAACCGCACCAATAAAACCAGTATCGACACGCGATTGAGTTTGCTGTCTCAAAGAGTCGGTCATTCCAGCAAGTAAAACTATGATTTTATAACCATAATCACATGCCATATTGATTAATCCAAGGTAATTTGCTGTTTTACCGGACTGAACGTCACCGACAACGAGACCTTTCTTTTTACGTTCAGTTACGTTAAGCGTCAACTCGGGATTGGCACATTGTTTTAATACCCGTGAACAGTCTGACTCCATTTGTTCAATAACAGCCTCGCTAAAATCCTGACGTCGCAGATATCTTTTGTATCTATCAAAATAACCATCAGACATACTATGACTTAAAAGCTGTTGCTTCTTCTCGAACCACTTTCCGTCATCCTCATTTGCAACAAGGATATCGGGAGCTGTTACTCTCACTAAAGGATGGTTTTCCTCATAGCGCACTACAACTTCTTCAATAATATTTTCATCAGTACATGTAAAAACCAGCAAAGCCAAGTTTCTTGCCTCATTTATTATTTCAGTATGAGTGTGAGACTCTCTGCCAAGCTTAATTTTAAGCATATCATAGAGTTTACCTGCAATTTCACTGTTCGCCATTACGTAATACTCCTAACATTTCTTCTTTTCTATGTGCTATTTTGCTGTAAGCTTCTGAGGCCAACAGCTGACAAAGTGTAGCTTCTTTTTCGCTGTCCGGAAAAAGTTCAAGACATCTATAAATTTGTCCCATCAATTCTTCCTCTTCAATACTGACAGAATCATTAACAATGTTGATAGAATCTATCACGTCATTATGAATACGGTACTTGGGAATGCATTGTTCAAGCAAAGAAAGCAAGTCATCTAACAGCTCAGCCTGTCTATCGTCAATGGAACTGTACAATCCTTTAATAAGCGGGTTATCTCGATTGATTTGATACCGAACATTTCCATCATGTTCGTTTATTCTATCCCAAATTTTATGTTCCGGTGTGGCTTCTTTTACTCCAGGATTTCGCACTGTTCTTTTACTGCGAACAACCGAGTCCTCAACAGCCATTTTAATTTTTTCTTTTATTGCATCGGGTATTTTGGCTGTTGATTTTTTTACATCAAGCATCCAAACAGAATCTAACGCAGAAGGAATATCAACTTTGATTCTTGCAAGTTTATTTAATTCGCTTCTAATCCCCATACGAAGCCATGTGCCTGAGATAATAAGTCTTCGGTTACGATAAATATAAAAGCCCTGTTCTTCATAAATGCTTTTTGGATTTCCTAAAAGTGCTTTTTCGTCCGCAGTTAAAGTTTTTGCAAAAGGAAGCGTATATGGAGTTACTGTTATAGTGCTTCCTTTATAATTAATAGGCGTAGTTCTTCCTGTTTGTTGTCTTCCTATTGAATCCAATAAGAAAGGATCACGTTTTTCTATGCGCTTACCATTATAATAGATTTCAATTTCGTTATAAAACCTATGAAATGTTAACTCAATATGCCTCTTTGATTCACCAACAAGGGCACGAAAACTGTCTTCAAATGTTTTTGCTGAATTCTCAATATTGTCAAACTTAGTCCAAATAACTAATGTGCCGGACTCGTATTTTTTTAAATCGTCGATATGAGGCAATACATCAATTTCATCTAATGAAAGTTCTTTTAAAAATAATTTATTTTTATCTTCAATAACATCTAGATCAAAAGACATACAATTCAGTTTCCCAAACGCTTTGCTAGCTACAATAAATTCACGGCACTGTGAAAGCGAAGCAGACTTAAGACCAAGCCCAAATCTACCTAATTCTATATCACTATCCGGAACATCTGAACGATCTGAACCGGGCAACATAGCATTATCCAACTTCTTCCTGTTCATTCCATGTCCATTATCCAATACACAAAAATACGGAATTGTCGCCAAGGGGTCTGAATGTATATCAATTCTTGTTGCACCAGCAGGAATGCAGTTATCTATTATATCAGCAACTGCTGTAGAAAAGCTATATCCCATAGAACGCAATCCAAACATAAGAGCTTTGGCCGGGAATTCCTTTTCAACAAGATTACTCATCGTTATTCGCCTCCGATCGAATAAGTAATAGAATTAATCATTTTATTCATGCCGTTTAATTCACCTATTGTATACCAATAAACGCACGGCAAGCCATTAATATCTGCAACTAACGCAATTTTTACAGCATCACTATAGTCGTTGCAAAATTTAATTTTATTGTATGGCAAACTAAAAAACTTGGTTTTTGTAGATGTGAATCTTATAACTATAAATTTCTTTTTATTTGCTTCACGATATTCAATATCATACAGAGAATAAGGATATTCTTCTGCAAGTTTTCTCACACCTGAATACCCTTTGTCTAAAAGAATCTTTTCGACAGTTTGGAGGGCTATCATTTTGTTTTTATTTATTATTTCCATATAGTTATCTGGAGTCACGTTATCATATCCGAGATGTTCCCGTAAAGAAATAATTTCTGCATCATATGTATCGGCAAATTCATTGAAAACCGAAGAAAACTTATTGCCAGCTCCCCGTTTATTTAGAAAAATTTTAGAATACGGAATTCCGTTTTCGCCTACAACCGTAGTGTCAAAATTCAATGTTTTAGTTTCTGTATTATACTCAAACGCCTCCACAATAAAGGCATAGTCGTTTAACACTTTAGAAACTGCCGCTACTATTTTTTTGTTATCAATCTCTATATGGTCATCAGAGAATTTTAATGATACAGGATAGTGGATTTTTTGCCTGCCGCAATGTACATTTTTAGGATCAGTTTCTTCACGAATATATATGCAGAACGAACTGTCACACTCAATAGCTATTCCGTTAACAGTAATACTGTCAAAGACAAATGCATCTGTAATTATTGCTTCGGCGCGTGATTTGGATAAAATATGTCCAACAAGACCTTCTCTACTGTAATCGTTTATGTTATTAGGAACATTATGTATTTTAAATAACTCCTTGTTGATAGATGCGCCTTGTTTTAAAGGTGTAGCAACAGTTGGTGTATGTCCTTTTTCGTTGTCATTTTTAATATTAAAGTAAAATGATTTTATATCTATGGGAAGACGTATTATGCTCATTCAGAATCACCCTTTGAATACTTATCTTCAAACATTGCTTCAAAAATTGAGACAAGTACACTTACCACTATAGAGTTACCTATTAGTTTGTTAAGTTTGCGATAGCTAAAACCAAGGCTTTTGGCTTTCAAATATTCTTCTTTAGAAAAGCCCATAAGCAAAAATGCTTCGCGCAAAGTTAGACGGCGATATGTATTACCTTTGATTCCTTGGTATTTGAACAATGCAGCCGTATGAGTTCTATCCATATTGCATGTAATGGTTCTAACCGTTGTGTCGCTTTTTATTGGGTCTATTCCGTTAATTTTCCACATAACATCACGAGATTTTGTTTGATTTAGTTGAGCCATATCTGCTTCAGTTCTTAAATCAGGATCACTATTGTAATCAGTCAAAATGAATTCATGGATATTAAAGTTGCGAGGTTTTTTCTTTTTGCTAATTGCCTCTCTGAGATCTAATTTTGATCCAAGATGGCTAATTATAAAAGCTCGCTCACGATCTTGCGGTACACCAAAATCAAGTGAATTAAGAATCATACATTCATCGTTCTCATATCCAATAGATTCGAGAAAAGATAGCCATTGGTTAAGATCTTTGATATTAGTTTCTGCTTTAATTGTTTTTACATTTTCCAACAGAAGGTATTCTGGAAGCCTATCTAGTTCATTCAGTTCTTTAAGTATTCTTTCAATCTCCCAAAGCAAGCCCGAACGTGTACCGGAACCTTTGCTCATACCTTTACCTTTTCCTCCTGTTGAAAGATCTTGACAGGGAAAACTGTAAACCAACAAATCTGTTTCCGGCATATCGCATCCCTTCAACTCAGTTATGGAACCATAGTTATTTGCTTTTTTATTAGCCCTAAATAAATCACGTCGTTGATCCTCATTCAGCCTTTTAATATCATAAGGCTTTACAGAGTCTGCGCTAAAGGTGAATTGCGATAGATATTCATCTACTTCGGTAATATCTTCGGGTACAATAACTTCTTTATCGCCACAGTGAATAGCCGCATAGCACTCAATAGCATCGATAAACCAGTCACTGATTCCAACTATCTCGTAATTTATGTTCATTCTTTTTAAAGCGGCGGCTTGTGCACCTATTCCTGCAAAAGCTTCAAATACACGCAGTTTATTTTCATTTGGTTTGCTCATTTAAATTACACTCTTTCTGCTAGCTTCTAATTGATATTAGACCAACATAATTATATTATATAAACCTTACTGTCCTATAAAACGGACTCACGCTTGACACTTATCAACAAATTTCGCACTAATAGGTGCAAAAAAGTAAGTGTGCACGTATAATTTATTGCTTTTGATTATAAATTTCTTTTAAATCCTCGATAGCTAGGGTTGGGGCCATGGTGTGAAACATTAGGTAATTACGATTCATCGTTTCAACTGGGGCTTGCTTATAGATTTTTGCGCTATCTTCGCCGTTGTAAAAGTGCCAATAGCGGTAGATATAACCGATCCAATAAAGTACATCTTTGGGGTAAATCTCGCCGTTTGTTGTAAGCTCTTCGCCTGCGGTAGATGCAACTTCTTCAAGAATATACTCTTCACCGGCCCACTGCATACGATTGTACTTGGAATCAAGGTCTTTTGCAGTTTCGGAGGTCATAAATGCTTTTACAAAAGCAGCACTTGCATAGCCTTTTTCAGCAGACAATTCAAAAAGTCTACCTTGGATATCGCAAAGTTTTAATTGTAATTCGTCCATTAGTTGCCTCCCGCCTTGGCTTCATCCAATATTTCGTCAAAGAACATACCTTCACGGCGATAGTTCTTGCAAATATCATTTGCCATTGAAATACCTTTTGCACGATTCTCTTCAGCAACATCTCTCATAAACATTCTTTCGAGATGTGAAAGATTAACTTCAGCTTCAACTCTTACTGCATCGCAACCTTTTTGAGAAACCGCAACATACTGTTTGCCGAGCTGCAAAGCAGACAAGCTATTAATAAGAGCTTTGTCGGTAACGTTGCCTACGAAAAAATTATCTATAACAAAGAACATACGGTCATTTGCGATGTTTCCAATAACCAAGTCCTTTTCGTGTGTCATATCACGATACTTGTTATAGAAAGGCGTGCTATTAACTTTCTCCATTCTTCCTCTATGGAATGCGACCAACATTGCCCAATCAATATCAGCAGGCACCTCTATATGTGCTAACTCATCTGCACATATGGAAACAATATAGAATTTTGATTTCTCATAATCACAAATCAAAGTAAGTGCCTGTGTGGGCTCGGTGCCCATATAGAACCCTTGCCCGAAGTCGCACTGTTTACGGCTCTTGGGTTCAATCTTACCTACGATACCCGATTTAGAACCGTGGTACAAAAGGAGTCTGTTAGATTCTAACTTGACCGCCTTTGCCGCATCAGCAATTTTTTGGAGAGTCATATCATATACAGGGACAGACTTTTCCTTACAGAATTCGTATATCATAGACTGCGCTAATTTATTAGGGACAGCACGACCATTCTCCCAACGGTTTACCGTTTGGAAGGTAACATTCAGTCGGTCTGCAAACTCAGTCTGACTCATATTTAAGTATGTTCTTATCTGTTTAATTAGTGTATGCATAGTCCACCTCTTAAATATAACATTCTTTCTATTTCTTATTATACCCAATGTTATATTATATGTCAATGAGTTTTGTCGATAAAAAGAGTAAACCTCAGCCAATATTTTAGCCGAGGTTTTGGGGGTTAACCATATATTTCGAGATCTTGATTAGTTTCGAAGCCGTGGAAGAGGAAATGGATTTTGTCGATGCGTTTGTTGATATGCCAATGGCCGCAGTACCACGCTTTGTAGTTAATCGATTCTTCAATTTTGTCGAGCCATTCTTCGGTGCTTGTGTCAACTGTACTTTGGTCGATGCCCGGTAGGAATGTTTCTATTGGTTCGTATTTGAGCGGGCAGGTATGAGACAGGATAACGTCAATTTCCTTTTCTTTTATCTGCTGTTCAACATACCGTTTAATTTCTTCTGACGGTTGCTCGTCTTCCCACCAACCGTACCCACGGCTTAGTCGGTAGAATTTATCAACGCTGTATGCGCCGCCGATTACAAGATGCTTTGTGTCTTCGATATTAAAAATCTCGCCGTCTTTTGCAAAGAGAATATTTGGATATTTTTCCTCATACCAAACTGTGCCGCCGTTCCATTCCTTTGTCTTATATGTAGGAATATTCCAAGGACGCATTTCGTGATTGCCGTGTATGCAAAATATAGTTGGCTCAAGTTTTGAAAACGCCTCTTTAAGTTTATTATCTCTAAAGTCACCGAAATAGTTTGCACCCACATCTCCGAGGATAACTATCGTATCATCCTTAGTCGGTTTAAAGCGCATACAAAAGGTTACGATTTCAAGAGTTGAGCCGTGTATATCGCCTGTATAGTAAATCATTTTTTTGTCACCTCTTATCACTTATAATTATACCATAAATCGCACTTTTTGGCTACTCTTTTGTAGGCAGAACGATAATTTGTTTGCCTTTCTTCATAGCATAATCGAGGGCGATTTTGGTGCCGCTTTTGCGGGTGGTTGGGGCGTTTGGTTCGTCGTAGTAGACAATGCAATAGTGACTATTATCTATCATCTCATAGTTACGCTCGACATAGGCGGCTCGGCCAGAGCTACGAATGTGTTCAGGATAGTATGTGTCCTCGTAGCTTTCTAAAAGATAGTTTGTATATTGCTCGTTTATATCCGGATATTCTGCTCGCACATAGATTCGTTTTATGTGCGGGTATTTTTCTTTTATTTCGGTTACGAGTTCAAGGCAAAGGCTATTAAATCGGCTCTTGCTCCCGAAAAGAAATGTATCAACTTGTTTCTCCACAATTAGTTTCTCAATTATTTCAATAAGGTCTGATTTTAGTTCCTCGGTTTCGTTTATCTTTCTATGACCGAAAAAGCAACAAGTTTTAGCATTCATATGTCCATCTCCCGTGTGCGATATATCGTAATTATAACACAAAACTTTCAACTTTGCGATATGTCCCACACGATATATCGAATATTTTTATAAAATTATAGTAACGATATATCGTAGAGGTGGAATTATGAATACTAAAAATGCAGTAGCAGACCGTATTATTGAATTGTGTAATCAGAAAAATATTGCAATAAATGCTTTAGCAAATTTGGCAGGTATATCTCCGTCAACTCTTTATAGTGTCCTAAACGAGAAAAGTCAAAATCCTGGAATCGTCACTATTAAGAAATTATGTGACGGATTAGAAATTTCTCTCCGTGAGTTCTTTGACGATGACATTTTTGATGATATTGAGCAAGAAATCAAATAACATTCTATTAACGAAAAAAACGCTCTGCCGCGGCAGAGCGTTTTGCTATTGTAGGATTATTTTACAACTTCATATGGCCAGTCGATGATACCGCCGAATTCTTTTACGTTGGTGTAGCCGAGCTTAACAAGCTCCTCGGATGCAATTTTACTTCTTCGACCGCTACGGCAGTAAACAAGGATAAGTTGCTCTTTGTCGGGCAGTTCTCTTTCGGCACGCTCTGCAATCTCGTATTCGGGGATAAGGATTGCGTTTTCGATATGCCCCTCTGCAAATTCTTCTTCGGTGCGGGCATCGATAATTATATAATCCTTTTCGGTGTCCATAATAGTTTTTGCTTGTTCGGCAGTAATCTGTTCGTAGGTTACATTATTTTCACCGTCACAAGCCGTCATTCCAAACAATGAGAGTGATATTAAAAGCATTATAATCAATCCTTTAACTTTTTTCATGGTATTTGCTCCGTTTTATTTATTATAAGGTGAGTATCCGTTTTTCAATCTCGGCAATTACAGATTTGAACATCTCATCGTTTTTGCCTGTGGGATCTGACAGATTCCAATTATCGTCAAATGCTCTGCCGATATAGGGGCAACCAACGTCACAACCCATTGAAATGACAATATCGGGTGTGGGTATTTTGTCAATAGTTTTACTATACTGTGTTTGCTCCATATCGATACCGTAAAGTTGCTTCATCAATCTTACGGCATCCTGATTTATTTGCGGTTTGGTTTCAGTTCCTGCTGAGTGAAAGTCAAACTCATTGCCACGCAGGTGTTTACCCAACGCTTCGGCAATCTGACTTCGGCAAGAATTATGTACGCAAAGAAAGGCTATTTTCTTCATCTGAACGGGCACCTCACACCGATGCATTGATTATTTTGTGCTGAGTGAATACATTTAATTTCACCAAGCTCCATCTTAATACCGAGGTTCTCTTTGACAAATTCCACAGCCTTGGTTATGGCAAGGTAAGAATCACGTTTACAGCAACGTGGTCCGCCCACCTCGCCGATTGCACCGAGGGCGGCAGAGGTCATTTTGTTGGAAAGTCCCCACGCTTCATTACCAAGCGGTGTAGAGCCTGTAATAATGGATACAAACATGCCCGCGCTTACACCCGCGCCGCAAGCGCCCCAAAAGCCGCAAGCTCCGCCGGGGACTTGTTTGCCGCGGGATTGCATTTCAACCAATGCTTTGGGTAAATCAATATTACCGCCGGCGTTTTTATAAGCGGTCAAAAGAGATGCTCCTACCATAATATGATGCTCAGGCCCGTGTATATGGCAAAAAGGCAAAGCCATCAGCTTTTGTAAAATCAGAACAGGATTTTTTGAAGTTTCAGCAAGACAAACAGCAATAATGGAATCTATTCCGCCGGTATGACACTCATTGCAAATATAATGTCCCTTTTTACAAGCAGTCTTGCTGTTTTCTTTTTTATGACAAATGGCACATTCCATTTGCGTTTCGTTTTCTAAATATGTAAGCGGTGCTCCGCAAATTAAACATTCGTCTTTCATAAATTCTCCTCAACAAATAAGAATTTTTTGAACCGATTGCATTAAAGATAATTAACCGCCAAAATCACGATACTTGTAACAATCATAACAACACCCACCACGCGGTTTAAGGTCTTTGCATTAGACTTGTTAGCGATTTTTGCAGCAATTCTTGCCCAAAGCAGAGTAAATACCACACACAGCACAAGGAGAAGAATATCGGGAACTCCACCGATCATAAAATGGCTGATTCCACCGGTAAGAGCCGTAAATGCCATTATAAACACACTTGTGCCGACAGCCAAATGCATAGGGTAACCGAGGAAAGAGGTCAGAACAAGCAACAGCATCATTCCGCCGCCCGCACCTGCAAAGCCGCAGATAAATCCGACGAATATGCCGCCCACTATTGCCTTAATCAGTCTGCTTTTCGGAGAAACAGCCTCCAACTGTTCTCTTGTCCTGTTAACAGGCTTTAATATAAAACGTAAGCCGATAATGATTAGCGCTATCTGCATCGTACCACTCATAGCTCGCTCGGGCAGGAAGCTTGCCACAAAGCTGCCAATCATTGTTACAATCAGAACACTTACAAGCAGCGGCAAACTGTTTTTAACGTCCAGGTTTCCACTTTTCTTATAGGTATATGCGCTGACAAGGCTTGCCAAAACGTCGCTTATTAGTCCTATTCCCACCGCCTCGTAAGCAGGTACACCTAAAAAGGTTGTCAGCATAGGGCCAATAACAGCGGCGGCACTCATACCCGCAAAGCCCGTTCCGATGCCTGCGCCTGCGCCTGCGAGAAAACAAACAAGTATTTTTATCAGAATAGCTTCCATAATAATTCTCCATTAAATCCGTATTACATTTAAATAATTATATCACACAATTATGAATTTTTCTACCCAATAGCAAAATTAAAAAGCGTTCAAGTGTGGTTGTTTGTGAAAAAGTATTAACCGTTTTCGGACACTCTTTTCACTTTACTTTTAATTCATTAAGTGTATAATTAAAATTACATAAGCTTTAGGAGTGATAATATGAGCATTACTTTTACAGTATTTTCCGATTTCCACTATGAGCCCGGAAAAAACGTCCCCGAGCTTAAGCACCTTGAAGAGATTTTCGAACGCGCTCACGAGACAAACAGCGCTCTTGTTTTTCATTGCGGTGACTTTGCAAGAAACTGGCCGGCGTATCCCGAACTTCACGAGCTTTATTTAAATAATAAATACTCTCTCCCCGTTTACGGCACCTACGGCAACCACGACACTCAAACAATCTACGACACCTTTGATTTCATCACACCACGACTTACCAACGACAAAAACGCCGTTTGGGCAACCGATGACGGTAAGGTTCAAAACGGCGAAATTACATATTACTACGCCGACAAGGAAAACTACCGTTTTATTTTTATTGATACAAACCATTCCTATTTTCCAAAAGAAGGCAAAATATTACACGCGCCTCCCGGTATGGGTGAAGCGCCTCCCGAAAACGTGCCACGTCACGTACTTGGCGAAAGGCAGCTTAAGTGGTTAGAAAACACACTTGAAGATGCCGCCGATAACGGTCTTCACTGCATAACCGTTTCCCACGCCGGATTTGCGGGCTTTAAGGAAGGCGGTTGGGAATTTCCTACCCCCTCTTATGATATAGAAAAGGTACGGGAAATGTTCAACAAGGCTAATAAAAAGCGCCCAAACACCGTAATTATGTCTATTAACGGTCACTACCACACCGACCACGCCGCAACAGCCGACAATATTTTATTTTTCACCGTTAATTCCTGTGTTACGGGTTGGTGGGACTGTAAGAATTCTAAGCCGTATCGCTATGGTGCTCCTCTTTATTCTACCGTTACCATCAGCGATGATTTTGAAATAACGATACAAGGAAAACAAGGCTGTTGGCTTAACGGCAACGCCCCCGAAAACGAAGAATATTTAAAAACTCAAGGTGTTCGCACCTGCATATCCAATAACAAATTCAAACTAAAAGGTGGAAATTAATATGGTTAAATTTCTTTTGTTTTCTGATTTTCATTATGATAAAAAACGTTATCCTTTAACGGTCAGTGACCTTGAAAAGGTTTTAAAGCGCGGCTATGATGAAAAGGTAGATTTCGTACTCCAATGCGGTGACTTTTGTGTAGATGCCGTTCGCTCTCCCGAAATATTTAAAGCCCTGCTTCAAAATAAATATAATCTTCCCGTATACGGAGTTTGCGGCAATCACGATTTAGAGATTATGGGCAACTCTATGGAATTTCTTGTTCCGTTGCTTACTAATTCAAAGGTAGAAAAGCCCTTCCCCGACGCTTCCTATTATTATGTTGATATTAAGGGAATACGCCTTATTTGTCTTGATACCAACTTTTCATTTGACCCTGTGGCAAAGGTTTGGGAGCACACACTCCCCGGTCACACTATGGGCAAACCCGGCAATACCAACCTTGCCTGCCTTTGTCCCGAAGAATTTGAGTGGCTGAAAACCACCTTAGACGATACAAAGGAAAAGGGACTCAAGGCAATTCTTGTTTCCCACCACGCCCTAAGCGGTTGCTTTAACTTTAACTGCGGAAGCGCGCCCGAAATAAAGGAACTGTTAGAAAATTATATAAACACCGCTGTTATGTGTATTAACGGTGATCTGCATGCAGAGTATTTTGCGTTTATAAACTACGTTGCGTACTACTCCATCACCAGCACCCGCTACCTTGATGCTAACACTAAAATGGAAACTGCTTACCCCGACAGTCTTACCTATGAATATACCGATTACGATGAAAACGGTAATATTAAAGGTAAATACCAAAAGCCGTTTAATTCACTTAAGCAAAATTATAAATATTATACAGAAGAGCCTATGAGCGCTATTGTTACCATAAACGATGACGGTGTAGTAAATATAAAAGGATGTTCTGTAAATTGGGTGGCAGGGATAACTCCTTCAAACAGAGACCTACAGCATCCGCATTACCCTTATATTACCGACAGAGATTTTAAGCTCTACTATTAAAGCAAAGCCACGATGATAATTCGGGAGTTGGTCTTAGGGACAAATAGGTTTTTCAGATAAATTTGTACGCTTTCTTGTTTTGAAAACTTGTAAGACACAAAGTATACTTTGTTTTCGCAACTTCAAAATCGAAACAAATTTATTCTTACAAAACTGCTTGCACCTAAAAAAGATAAATTTTTAGTGTAATAAAAGGCGAAAAGCAGTGGTAATGCTGACGCATACCACGGCTTTTTAACACATTAGAACGCAAAAATTTACTTTTTTAGGCATTTTATCCCTAAGAACAACTCCCGTTCATCGTGGCTTTTTATCCACCATATTATAGCTTATATCAATAAGAAAGGAAATTTTCTCCATATCAACACTTCCGTCAAGAAGCACCGAAATCCAATGTGTTTTATTCATATGATAAGCAGGAAAAACCCCTTTATTATCAACAAAATCAAAGGTAAGCATAGGGTCGCACTTAAGGTTTAATATGTTGGAAATTTCGTTGTTGTTTAAACCGAGTTTATTTTTTGGGAGATTATTTATGATTATTCCGTACCATTTTTTGTTATGCATATTTCTGAGAACAATACTGCCGTTATCTTTGCTGAACGGACAATCCCCTACCGTACCGTATTTTTCTTTAACGTAACCAAGTATTTTATTGGTATAATCCATATACATCACCGCCGTATTTTTATTTTATCATATTTTCATAATAAATCAAACCGCATTTTATGCAAATTTTTAAGAAATAGACCGCACTTATGGTTATTGTACAACTCCTGATTGTAATTTATAATAAAAGCATAAAAATTAGGAGGTAATACAAATGGACGCATCAAGAATTACAGCCGCTATTTGGCCTTGGGGTACCCAAACAAGAGAGCAAATGGAAATTGCCGCAAAAGAAGTCACCGAAATCGGATATAAAAGCTTTGAAAGTGTTAAAGCAGCAATTTACGCCTTTGACCTTGATTTAAAAGCATATAAAGAAGTTCTTAAAAAATACGATTTGAATCCCGTCAGCTTTTATTTCCACATTCCTAAAAAGGGATTGGAAGACCAGCTTTTCGGAAACCTTGAAAAAGAGCTTGAATTTATTGCCGAACTCGGCGTTAAAAGAATTTGTCTTCAAGCTACCAACGGCAGACCTGAGGTTATGGACGATGCCGCTAAGGAGTATGAATTTGGCATTATTAAGAAATTTGCCGAAAAAACAAGAGAGTTCGACATTATGTCTAACCTTCATCCCCATCACAACACCTGGGTTATGTATAAGGATGAAATTGATAACGTTCTTAAGAATCTTGATTCCAAAACAATTCAGTTCGCTCCCGATACAGCTCACTTAACCGCCGCAGGCTGCGATGCCGTAGAAGTAATAAGAGAATATGCAACCCGCGTTAACTTCACTCACTTTAAAGATATAAAGGGTCCGGAGCTTGAATCCGAGGGTTATGCAAGCGCCGGTATGGAGGTTTACTCTAACTTCTGTGAGCTTGGTACCGGCTGTGTTGACTTCAGAAGTGTGTTTGATATCTTAAAGGGCGTAGGCTACGACGGACCTCTTTGCGAAGAACTCGACAAAGCGCCCGTCAGCAACGCGGAATCCGCAAGAAACAACTACAACTTCTTACTTAACAACTACTAATTAGTAAAATACCGCTAAGTGGTAAACACTTAGCGGTATTTTTTTCTGTAATCCGACGGTGAAATTCCGTTTATTTCTTTAAATAAGCGACAGAAGTTTTTATGTTGAGTAAAACCAACGCGGTAAGATATTACCGAAATGCTGTCGTCCGATTCGGTAAGCAAAATCCTCGCCTTTTTAACGCGGTATGCATTAAGGTAATTATGAAAGGTAGCGTTGGTCGCATTTTTAAAGCTACGGCAAAATGAACTTTTTTCATATCCCGAAACCGCGGCAGCTTGTTCTACGGTAATGTTTTCGCCGTAATGCATTGCAACAAAGTCAAGGGCTTTTTGAATTTTAGAAACGGCATATAGGCGTTCCTGCTGACGTTTGGTAACGTTTTCGGTAACCGAAAGACTGTTAAGCAAAACAGAAACAAGCCTATATATACATCCGCGAAGCTCCATAAGTGAAGCAAGAGTTTTTTCCTTTTCCGATAAAGCGCGGATTCTGTTCATTTCTTCTTTTATATCCTTGCTATTCCTTAACACAGGGTCGTCGAAATGCATATTGCGTATTTCGTTGAACTCATCCCCAAAGAAAAGGAACCCTAAACTTATAATATTGCCGTCAACGGGCGCAGACGAAGAAAGGCAGTGAGGCTCACAGCTTCCCACAAGCATAATATCCCCGTCTTCAATTTTATATTTATTTTCTTCGTTTTCAACGTAAAACGTACCTTCGCGGCAGTAAAGTATTTCAAGGTCACTATGCCAATGCATAGGAAACTTGGCGTCCCTAAGAGGTTTAACCTGAAAACCGCTTTTATCTAAAACAATAGGCTGAAAAAACACAAAATTACACCTACCTTATGTACTATTGTATAACATAAAAAAATGCATTTGTCAACGTTCTGCAAATTTTTAAGAAAAATACACTTATAAAGTGTATTGTGTGATACTTTTACTTTTGATAAAATTTACTGTGAAAAGAAATTTATGTAAAGGAGATGTGACGGTATTGAAAATCAGAGTCGGAATTATCGGTATGGGTTACATAGGTGAAAGCCACATTGAAGCCATAAGACGCATTGGTTTGTGTAAGCTTTGCGCCGTTGCCGATACCAACTATGAATTAGCCAAAGAAAAGGCTGAAATCTACGGCATAGAAAAGGTTTATGCTTCGGTTGACGAACTCCTTGCCGACAGCGAAATTGACGCGGTACATAACTGTACGCCTAACTTCCTGCACAAGCAAATTAACGAGAAAATCATCCGTTCGGGCAAACACCTCTTCAGCGAAAAGCCGCTTACCAAAAATTACCAAGAGGCAAAAGAACTTTTAGAACTCAAAAAGCAATACCCCAATGTTGAAGCCGCTGTTAACTTCAACTACAGAATGAACCCTATGGTTCAGGAAATCAGAGCTCGAATTAAAGCCGGTGAAGCGGGAGACGTCAGAATAATAACCGGTTATTACAATCAAGACTGGCTTATGTACGATACTGATTACAGTTGGCGTCTTGAGCCCGAAGTTGCGGGTAACTCTTGTTGCATTGCAGATATCGGTTCACATTGGATGGATATTATCCAGCACGTAACGGGGCACAAAATCGTAAGCGTTATGGGTGACGCGGTAACGGTTATCCCTGTCAGAAAGAAACCTGCGCGCCAACAAGAAACCTTCAAGGATGCAGTTTCAGACGATTACATAGAGGTTAACGTTAAAAACGAGGAATACGCCGCAGTTATGTTTAAAACCGACAAAGGCGCTACGGGTGTGTTCCACGTAACCGAAATGGCGCCGGGCCACGGTTGTGATTTCAGCTTTGAAATCAACGGAAGCAAACTTTCCTACGGTTGGAATCAGGAACAAAACGACAGAATGTGGGTAGGCAGACGCGGCGGTGACAACAGCGTTGTAATAAGGAATCCAAATTTAATTGCGCAAAGCGCTAAGCCCTACACTTCCCTGGCTATGGGACATCCCGAGGGTTGGAACGACGCCTTTAAGGGCAACTTCTACGCCTTCTATAAGTTCCTTGCCGAAGGCAGAAAGGGCGAAAGGATTTATTCCACACTTGAAGACGCCGCTTACATCGTTAAGCTTACCGAAAAAATCATTGAAAGCAGCAAACAAAAAACATGGATAAATATAGAGGAGGACTAAACTATGTTTAAGTATTCAGTAGGACCCTGGAACGTTCACGAAGGTGCAGACGCTTACGGCCCCGCCACACGCGGCAGCTTTACGTTCGAGGAAAAAATCAAAAAGTTCAAGGAAATCGGAATTGATGCTATTCAGTTCCACGATGACGACGCTGTGCCCAATATGAATAATATGACCGAAGGTCAGATTATTGCAGAGGCAAAGGACGTTAAGGCGCTTCTTGACAGCTACGGCTTAAAGGCTGAATTCGTTGCTCCCCGTCTCTGGATGGACCCCCATACCATCGACGGCGGTTTCACTTCCAACTCTAAGGAAGACAGAGAATTTGCTATCTGGCGCGCAAAACGTTCTATTGACATTGCAAACGCTTTGGGTTGCGACAAAACCGTTCTTTGGCTCGCCCGTGAAGGCACTATCTGCCCTGAAAGCAAGAGTCAGGTTGAAATCGTTAAACAGCTTGTTGACGCTCTTAACCAGATGCTTTCCTACGACAGCAAAATCAAGGTTATGATTGAAACCAAGCCTAACGAGCCTATTGACAGAAACGTATGCCCCACTTTGGGCCACGCTCTTGCAGTTTCCGCCGCTACTATCGACCCTTCCCGTGTAGGTACTCTCCTTGAGACTGCTCACGCAGTTCTTGCAGGTCTTGACCCTGCTGCTGAAATGGGCTTTGCTCTTGCTATGGGCAAGCTCTGGGGCGTTCACCTTAACGACCAGAACGGTATGAAGTTCGACGAAGACAAGAACTTCGGCGCCGAAAATCTTCGCAGCGCATTCAATCAGATCAAGGTTCTTAAGGAACACAACTTCTGCGCAAACGGCGAATACATCGGTCTTGACGTTAAGACAATGAGAACCCAGAAGATGGAAGACAGCTTCCGCCACATTGAAACCAGTCTTAAGGTTGCAAAGGCTATGGAAGAAAAGGTTAACCGTTACGATTACGCATTTGCCGCCAAGTGCATTGAAGAAAGAAACTACGAAGCGCTTGAATGCTACGTACTCGAACTCATTATGGGTCTTAAATAATCTAAAATCAAAAATTTTCCCCGAACGAAAAGTTCGGGGATTTTCTTTTTAAAATCTGTCTTCTAAATCGTCAATTATATTAAGGTTATATTTTTCGGCAAGGGCCTTTGCTTTAACGAGCGATTTATCGTCATAGGCTCTATACGGATCGTGGGCGTCAAAGCCGAAAATCATTTTACAGCCCACTTCCCCTGCTACCTTTAAAAAGCGTTCATCGGGATAGTTACGGTTATCGTAAATGCCAAGGAAATTAAGCTCAAGGGGTATATCCATTTCCTTTGCGGCGGTGCAAATGCGCTTAGCTTCTCTTTTGTACACTTCGTCACCTTTATCAAAACAGACCATATCGGGGTGAGCAACATAAAGATATTCCCCTGTTTTCATACCTTCAATAACGGTATCTACGTAATTTTTTAATTCCTCCGCTGTACGTCCGGGATGATTGGAATGGCGAGACGTCTCTTTCCAGTCGCCGTCGATATAATGCTCGCCCATAATTATATATTCTGCCCCAAGCTCTTTTACGTACTTTAACATTTCTTCAAAATACTCAGGGTAATATTCCATTTCAAAGCCAACGTGTATTTTAATTTTATCTTTGTACTTTTCTTTTAAAGAATTGATAGTATCAATGTATTCCTTAGCGTCCTCGGGTTGAACTCTCCACCAGCCCTTATAGCCTTCAACACAGTTTACGGGAGCGTGGTCGGAAAAGCCCATTATTTTTATTCCACCGTCAATGGCTCTTTTTATATATTCTTCTTCAGTACCGGTTGCGTGAGAGCAACGAAAAGTGTGGGTATGATAATTTGCGTACATAAAAATCTCCTTGCATTTTATTATCAATAATATATCACTTTTTCTTACACCTTGTCAACCTTACAAGGCTATTTTAATTGACTTATTACGTAATTTATAGTAATATATTTATGTATGTACACATACGTAGAAAGAATGTTAAAAAATGAGAATACTTACTATAGGTGACGTTTGCGGCAGTATTGGCTGTAACACCGTAAGAAGGCTTTTGCCTAAAATTAAAAAAGAATATAATATTGATTTTACTGTAATTAACGGCGAAAACTCCGCCGACGGTAACGGAATTACTCCCGGCAGTGCAGAAATGCTTTTTTCTTGCGGCGCCGACGTTATAACGGGGGGCAATCATTCCCTGAAAAGAAAAGAAATTTGTTCAATGATGGAAGAAAACTATTTTCTTTTACGTCCGGATAATCTTCCCGAAGAGCTTTCGGGAAGCGGTTACTGCCTTGTGGATTGCGGTTTTGTCAGCGTTGCAGTCATAAACCTTTCGGGTACTATTTACCTTGAAAATCTTAACGCTTCTTCCCCCTTCGCAAAGGCTGATGCTCTTATTGAACACGCAAAAGAAGAGGGCGCAAAAATAATACTCGTTGATTTTCACGCCGAAGCCACCAGTGAAAAACGCGCCTTAGGTATTTACCTTGACGGAAAGGTTTCTGCCCTTTGGGGCACCCACACCCACGTACAAACCAACGACGCTCAGATTTTACCAAACGGCACGGGTTATATTACCGACCTTGGTATGACCGGCCCCATACAAAGTGTGTTGGGGGTTAAAAGCGATATAATTATTTCCCGTTTAAAGGATAAAAATACCACCGAAAAATTTGTCCTTGCGGACGGAGAATGTATGCTTAACGGCTGTATTTTCGATATTGACAAGAATACCGGAATGACCACCGCCGTTCAGATAATAAATATTAGTTAGTAGATATAAAGGTGTAAGGAGAATTTCTTTTGAAACCAAAAAGAATTATAGCTTTACTTATGGCAATCTGCTTAAGTTTAACTCTGTGCAGTTGCAAAGAAGAAAGCGCCAAACCAAACCAAGGTATATCGGGCACCGAAAAAATAAGCGCTAATCTACTTTATTGCGCCAATGACACCTTTAACCCGTATACTCTTACAACAAAAGTTAATATGGAGCTTTGCCAATTGCTTTTTGAACCGCTTGTGAAATTAGACAATAATTTCAGCCCTATTTACGCTTTGGCGCAAAGCGCGGAGCAAAACGGCAAAGAATGGACGGTTACTTTAAGAAGCGCAAAGTTTTCCGACGGAAGCCCTGTGACGGGAGAAGACGTGGTTTACTCATTTAATTTGGCAAAAAAATCCGCGGTTTATTCTTCCTCCCTTGCACACGCTAAAACTGTTTCAGTATTAAATAACACCGTCACCTTTACGCTTAGTTATTGCGACCCTTATTTCGTTAACCTTTTAAACTTTCCTGTTTTAAAGAAGGACAGCGACAAGGTTTACGACCAAGACTCGGTGCTTTTTCCGCCTATCGGCGCAGGACGCTATTTATTAAACGAAGAAAAAACCAAGCTCGGGCTTAATCCTAATTATTACGGTGCGCCTTCACGTTTCGGTACAATCAACCTTATAAATGCGCCTGACAGCGATTCGGTATCCCATTACGTTGAAGTGGGTGCTACCGACTTTTATTACGCAAACACGGGAGACGGCAAAATCTTCCGTATGGACGGTAAAAAAATAACCATTAACCAAAACCGCCTTATTTACTTAGGGTTAAACCTTCGGCATTCGGTTTTCAAGGAGCCGAAAATCCGCTACAGTATTTCTGCCGCCCTTGACAGAAATAAAATTGCCACCAACGCATACTACGGTAATGCGCTGCCCGCAACCGGCCCTTTGACCCCCGCTTTAAAAAGCGAAGAGAACTTAAGCAGTATAGAAACTTCGGCAAATATAAAAATTGCTATTGAGAATTTGGAAGAAATCGGTTATAATAAGTTAGATACCTCCGGTTACAGAAGTAACAGCGCAGGAAAAGGACTTGATTTTTCCTTGCTTATAAATTCTGAAAACGTATCCCAGCAGGAAGCGGCAAAGCTTATTGTTTCCCAGCTTCGTGAAGTGGGTATACGCATAACCGTAAGGGCGCTTCCGTACCAACAGTACGTTGATGCGCTCTCCTCCGGCAGCTTTCAACTTTACCTTGCCGAAGTTAAAATAAACAACAACTTCGATATTTCCCAGCTTATTCTTCCCGGCGGAAGCTGTGCTTACGGAATTCCGGGAACCGCTTCCCACGTTACGGATACCGACGAAACCGGTGACGAAACCGGTGACGAAACCGGTGACGAACCCGGTGACGAAACCGGTGACGAAACCGGTGATGAACCCGGTGATGAAAACGGTGAAGTAATTTACAGTAACGATTTGTCGGAGCTTGTTCGCCGTTACAGAAACGGTACCGTTACTTTATCGGAAGTTGTATCTGCTGTAGGCGCACAGTTACCTGTTATTCCCCTTTGTTATCGTTCGGGAGTACTGTTTTACAGCAACGATATAGGCGAAATTAAAGCAGCATCTGCTGATGATTTATTTATGTCTTTAGAAAACTGAAACTCTATTATTAGGAGGACTTTATTATGATTTCTTACGAAACCATGACCGGCACCGTTACCCTTTCAAAGAACTATCTTTCTAAGCTTATCGGTCAGGCGGTTACTTCCTGCTTCGGCGTCGCAGGTATGATGCCCAATGGCAGAAAGCAACGTTTATTCTCCATTATTTCCAAAAAGGAAAAAATCGAGAAAGGTGTTACCGTTACGGGAAATGCCGACCAAATTAACGTTGTTCTTCATATTGTTGTAATCTACGGTATGAACATTAACGCTATTGCCAAAAGTATTGTCCATAAGGTCAAATACGTTGTCGCCGAAACAACCGGTATTGAAGTCAAAAAAGTAACGGTTAAGGTAGACGGCATCAAAGAATAATTGAGGTGAATCGATGTTTAACGGAAATATTCTCAGAGATGCTATTATCTCTGCTGCCAACAACATTTCTAACAAGCAGAAACAAGTTGACGATTTAAACGTTTTCCCGGTTCCCGACGGTGATACCGGTAC
>JAZQGH010000017.1:0-3226 GCA_045539925.1 Acutalibacteraceae bacterium
CCGTTTTAGGAAGTTGAAAAATCAAGTTTCTCTCTCGGTATAGCGTTTATTTTGGCCAATATCTTCTTTAGTTTAGCATTTGTGTATTTCCCATTCGTGTTCTATTTAGCTCCTTATTATGAGTATGTAGCAAGTTACTTAGGGGTTACTGAAAAAGTCTAACATTCCGTGTTATACCGCAGCTTGTGCCTGGTCTCACCCCGAGATCCTGCAAGTTTGCCAATCTTGACGTAGGCGCCATAACTAACTCTGGGGGCATAAATGACCCACAAAACAGATTTTGAGCCATTCTGAGCCATTTTCGGATGAGCGCAAAAAGAACTTCAGCCATGAAGTTCATGAAATTTGCAATGAAGTTACTCGCTCCGATCCACGATTCAGACGTGATATCAGTGCGTGCCTTGATCAAATCCATTCCATATTTGCGTTTGTCCAATCCGAAGCGTCCCTCAACCTCGTTGCGTATGCCAAGCCCCTTGAGAAGTTCCTTCTGCGCCTTGATGTATTCTGCCTTTGCCTTGCCTAAAGGAAGTCCGATGAACTGTATGTGCATTGACTTCAGGAATTCCAGGTTTGGCTTCGTTGCGTATATCTTGTCAATGAATACTCTGGCAGGATAGTATCCGTAGCGCATGTAGTAGTTGTAGATGCTTGTCTGAAGGTCTTCACCCTCGTTGAAGGCTCCCCAATGGAAACGTTCTATATATCCGTAACCATCGTGCATCGAGAGGTCTATCTTCGAGCCGAACTCCGTCTTTGAACGGGACTTGCCGCGTGGTATTGCCCTGACGTGCGGCTGGTGTATGCTGAGGATACGCTCCTCTATGGAATGGGTGTTGTTCTTCAGCATCTCCTTCTGCTGATACAGGACTGTCTGGATGACGTAGAAGTATTTTCGCTCGCTGCGGTCAAGTATCTTTATGTCTATCGGACAGCTGTCCAGTAAGTTGTTGATATGCTTTATGTCACGCTCCAGATACTGTATCTGCTTCTTGATTGCCTTGTTGCGTTTCTTCTGGCCAAGATTCTTGCGCTTTATGGCTTCAAGATAGTCTTTACGGGCAACTTGGCGGTAGGTACGGGGCTTCTCAGTTTTCGTGCGTTCGCAGATTATGTCTATGAGTTTCTCTGCCTTCTCACGGCTGGCGTTCAGCAGGTCAAGGTCGGTTGGGTGTTTTATGTCGGCCACGCACGCTGTCGCATCCAGCAGCATGTCGCCTTTATGCTTGCGTCCGTCCTCATCAAGCTTGACACAGTCCTCACGCTGGTCTGCAGGTGCTGTCTTCTTTGTCTGGCAATCAGCATTCTTGCTGACGGCCTTTGACTTTGATGGCTTGGAGTCTTTCGATTTGCCTTGGCTTTCATCCGACTTCGATTTTTCTTCATTCGTCTGAGCTGCCTGACGAATAGCCGCCTGCTCCTTACGTTGCTTTGCAATTTCTTCCAACAGGGCGGTAAACTCATTGAATTCATTTATGCCGAGTCGCTTGCGGATGTGAACGAAAAGTGTCGGGTCGAACACCTTTTTATATGTATAGCCGGACAAGCCGAGGAAATACTGCATGTAGATATTTTCCTTTATTGTCTCGATTGTATCTTCATCGGACAATTTCGCGATATGCTTGATGAATAAAGCTCCAATCACAACACGAGGATCCTTTGCACCTGCGCCCATGTTTGAGGACATCTTCCTGCAGTACACCTTGACGAGGTCGTCCCAAGGAAGTTCGTTGGCATACTTCATCCATCTGTTAGATGGATCCAGATTCATCTCAAACGGAGTCTCAAAGCCCTTCAATGTCAGTTGTTTTTGGCTGTTATATCGTATCATAGTGCAAGCTTTTTCTATGCAAATTTACTAAAAAACTTGCATATACGCAAGTAAATTAATGGTTATTTCTTTGATATTCAGTTAATTAATATTAATTCAGTAAGCCCTACTTAATTTTTATATGCATTACTTTACTTCTTTTTCTTTGTCTCTCAATTGTTCAACGCAAAACGAACCACATAACCCCATTTCGCACTTTGACAAAGACAATCTGCACACTAAGTCCCTCGTTTTGGCGACAAGGACATCATATGGAAGACCCATGATAATATGCTTGTTTTTAGTATATTGCGCAAATATAATATTATCCATAAATTAAAATAAACTTATTACAAATATACGAAAAATAATTGTTTTGTAAAAAAAAATTGTGGTTTTATTGTATTTTTCTTTAAAATTGTTGCGAACATAAATATGGACTGCCTGATGGCGTTCCTATGAGAGTTTATTTGTGATACAATCACCGAAAAAAAGACAAGGTGTCGCATGGCAAGACCTACAGGTTTTGCCACGGGACAAATATTAATATAGCGATATCATCGCTTGACAAGGGACACGAAGATAGGGGACATTTACGGCTCGCCGAGGTGGCGGCAGATAATCTGCACCTGCAATGGGGTGAGGCGTTTCTGGCTTTTGACGTAGTGCGCGGCCTGGAGGTCGGCCATGAGGGCGGAATTGGTGTGGAGTTCGCGGGCGAAGAGGCGGCGGGAAACCTCCTTGTCGTAGCCGGGGAAATAGCGTCCGGCCAAATCCTGTTTGAAAATAAATCCTGACATTTTGTTTGATTTTTAGTAATCTGCTCTATATATACCTGTCAAACAAAATAGGTCAGAAATGAGGGGACGGGCTCAAATCGTCCCCTATTGTCCGCATTTGTCTGTTTTTGGTGCAAGGCACAATGTCTTTACACCGGACGAGATTGTTAATTAATCTTAAATATTTATGAGCATCTTGGCTATTACGTTGATTTAGTGGCTTGTACGGTAATTATGACGTGAATTCGTATTGGGCTGGTTTCCAGATAGATACGGGGGTTTCGCCGAAGGGTCGCCGAGAGACCGCCGAAGGGACACCGAGAGGAGGAAAGAAATACCTGTGTTCCATACCTGGATTTCAGTGAATTATATATAACGATATTTTTTTTTGCCATGTCGCAGAAAAATAGTACTTTTGCAAAAAAAATAGAGAGAGATGATGCTCACAGGAAAACACTCTAAATTTATGACTTGCGACGGTAACTGCGCTGCGGCGACAGTAGCCTACATGTTCAGCGAGGTAGCAGCTATCTACCCCATCACCCCGTCCAGCCCTATGGCCGAGTATATCGACGAGTGGGCCGCTGCGGGTCGTAAGAACCTCTTCGGCGAGACCGTGAAGGTCGTCGAGATGCAG
>JAZQGH010000018.1:0-1502 GCA_045539925.1 Acutalibacteraceae bacterium
ATAAATAAAATGTCTTTTTCATAATGATGTTTTTTAAAGCTCTCTATATTCCCAAATGAAAGCGGATAAATAAAAACAAGGCGTGGGAACTCTTACCTTATTATTTCGTTGAGGCTCTGGACTGCCATGCTGTGAATAATAAGCAAAGCCCACGCCTAATGATATAACAGCCCCGTTTGGGGTATATATACCATAGACGTGGACGTTCATTGCTCATTATCCATAGTCAAGAATTGTCCAGATTCAAGCGAGGGATAATTTTGCTAAACGCCCTTAAATTAAAATATGTCTATTCTCGAAATAATATCTCCAAGAATAGCGCAAAATTAGCTATTAAAATTCTAATAACAAAATTAATAGATAGAAACAACAAATATAGTACAGATGAAAGTTGCGAGTAAGCGAGTGCAGAGAAAAAGTTTACTTTTACTATGCCGAGCGAGAGCAACTTGGGCGAAGCCAACAGAGGGCAGATAACAGAGTAAAATCGCGTGCTGTTGTTTTGTCAACTCCCTCCGCATTAGTCATCCGACTAATGCTCGTCCCTTTTCGAAGAGGGACAATTATATTGCTTTGCTCACCCACAGAGCATTTATAACTATAACAAAAAAGGGTCTTAGCTTGTAACTAAGACCCTGCTTGAAAAAAAGTGGCGATGACCTACTCTACCTATGGCTAAATGCAGTACCATTGGCCCATGATTGACAAGGGGGATTAACTAAACTTTTTGCTTGGCTCTGCCGAATTTGCAGGTGAGCCACAATTATATTGCTTTGCTCACCCACAGAGCATTCTTTGGCATCTTACATTTAAATTCCAACCATAACAAAAAAGAGTCCTAGTTTGTAACTAAGACCCTTCTTGAAAAAAAGTGGCGATGACCTACTCTCCCACAACTAAATGCAGTACCATTGGCGCTGTCGGGCTTAACTTCTCTGTTCGGGATGGGAAGAGGTGGGACCCCGACGCTATCAATCGCCTTAATATCGGTAATCAATCAACGACGGTGTACAGAAGATAATTTCTTTGCGCTAAATTTACTCCATTTTATCGCAGAAACTCTATTTTTTTGACAGCTGTTATTCATGACTCAGTAGAAGCCGGATACATGGCTCATGGCTGAGTGTCGTACAACGAGTTCTGTTGTGCGAGAAAAAAAGCTATCGGGCAATTAGTACTGCTTGACTAAACATATCACTATGCTTACATCGGCAGCCTATCAACGTCATTGTCTATAACGACCCTCAAGGGAAATCTAATCTTGTGGCGGGCTTCGCACTTAGATGCTTTCAGCGCTTATCCCTTCCCGACGCGGATACCCGGCAGTGCCCCTGGCGGAACAACCGGTACACCGGAGGTCAGTCCATCACGGTCCTCTCGTACTAGTGACAGCTCCACGCAAATTTCCTACGCCCACGATAGATAGAGACCGAACTGTCTCACGACGTTCTGAACCCAGCTCGCGTGCCACTTTAATGGGCGAACAGCCCAACCCTTGGGAC
>JAZQGH010000019.1:0-1683 GCA_045539925.1 Acutalibacteraceae bacterium
TCGGATGTTACCGTAAATGAACCTGAAGTGGGTGCAAAGCCCATTGCTTCTGCTACGCTTTTTAACCAGAGTCTGGAAGTTGTAAATGTTAAATGGGTTGGTGAGCTGGACGCAAACGGATGCTTTAAAGCAAACACGGCATATACTATCAATATTACAATCAGAATCAAAGCAGGACAGGATAAGTATCTTGTGGACAACGGTGGCTTCAGGATAAACAGAAGGAATGCCACTATGACAAATATGTCTGAAGATAAACAACAGGCGGTTATAAGTTATACCTTTAATAACGGGGCATCCGCCGCAGTAAATACTCCAACAGATAATACCACAGCAGAGCCAAAAAATATGGAAGACCGTATTGACTTTAAAATTGAAGAACCATCTTTTGGCGGAAAAGCAGCGACAACTGCAACGACCACACATCCCGATGTAGAGGTCACAAATGTGTCATGGAGCGGTGAATTCGCTGCAGACGGAACATTCCAGTTGGCAAAAAATTACAAGGTAACCATAAGTTTTAAACTAAAGGATAATGTAAACAAGAAAATTACCGGTTCTGCTTTACACTGCAAAGCAACAATAAACGGCATATCAAAGGTTTATTATAAAGGCGTAGACGAAAAGAGCGGTTTTGTTATTCACACCTTTGAGGTGGCGGCTCCCATACCTGTTGTAGATATGGATTATGTTTACTCCAAGGAAAAAGCGGATGCGGACTGGACTACGGTTAATTCCAAATACCCCACCGAGATTATAGTAAACGAAGGGGAACAACTGAAAGAATTTGTTGATGTATTCAATTATGAACAAATGAACTCGGTTAAAAAGGTTGTTTTAAACTATACATATAATACAAAGAACGGCGATGATGAAAATGCACCGTTAACCGCGAACTCGTCAGATGTATCTGTATTTATGAGTTTTTATAACCTTGAAGAATTATGGCTTGGTCCCAATGTGGATGTGGTTGATTTCTTAAACGATTATGCAAATTTAGAGTTTGGCTTATCGGGCAGTGATATTTTGATACCGCTTTCGAGCAGCAATTATGAAACACAGAAGCTCACAATGTTTGTGTCGGACAAAACGCTTCCAAACGGCTTTACGGGAAACTGGAACAGAATGAAGAGTTCTGCGGGCAGTGACGGCTATGTGTATCGGGACACAGGCCCTTTCAAAAGATTTCAGTCAAGACTCTATTCCGGAGATGTTTTAGAGGCGTTCAAAAAAGGACCTTCTGCCGCGTATGAGTGGTGCACAGACCACGACTACAGCGATATAATTAACACTGCTGACCGTGTGTATCAGATGCTAAGCTGTACACAGCCGACGCTTTACTATTACTCCTGCTCAAAATGCGGAAAGTGTGAATACAATCCTAATCACGTAGCACGGTCACTTCCGCACCTTGCAGGCAATTATCATATGCTGATGGATATGGCTGACCACTACACGATGGATAGAAATCTTTCGGATAAATATTATATCGGTACAAACTCCCGCGGAGAAAGGGTTTACTGGAAATCCTGTGTAGGATGTGGTGTAACTCACGGCGAAGTTTTATACGGATATGAGCAGCCGAAGAACGGTGAGTGGGAAGCCGAACAGGCAACAGTAACAAAAGATTCCGTATATGCTTTTGCGGTGAGAGGCGACAGACATGTTACTGCTAAAATGAGC
>JAZQGH010000020.1:0-43261 GCA_045539925.1 Acutalibacteraceae bacterium
AAACGGACGAAAAAGAGGTATTTATTTCGCCGTTTATAAAACCTGTTTTATCCTTTACTGCTACCGAATAAGTTTCAAACACTACAATTTTACCCTTTTCAGGCTCTTTACTTTCGGTGGAGGTATCATCAGGTCTTGACGTGATATTGTTAAAATCACTTTGCTTTAATATGCTTGTGTTTACACCGTCAAGAATATTTGCATAAGAAATGTGATAACTATACTTACCCCATTTCGCAGTCAAAGTCATATCTGTAGTTACTGTATGCCCTGAAAAACTCCATTGTTCTGTCTCATTATCGGCATACCAACCTAAAAACTTATAACCTTTTCTCGTAGGCTCTTCCGGTTTAGAAACTTTATAATTCTGCGACTTTGCAGTAATCTTTTTATTCTCATAGCCATAATTGAAAGTTACTGTGTATTCGCCGACCTTTTCTGTAGGTTTACTAACTTCCATTTTACTCGAACCATCACTTGACGATTGCGGTTTACTTTCCTCCTCACTTGAGGATTCACCGCTCTCTAAATCTTCATTTAAGGTTACAGTATCTTGAGACGAAACATCCGTACTACTTATATCGTTTGGAACACTTGTATCTAAATTTGACGAGACATCATTAGACGAATTGCACCCACTAAACGAAGATATAAGTATCACGCACAGCAATAAAACATAAATCTTTTTAAACATTTTAATCCTCCGCTAAAATTGGTTCGTGAACACCCTTAACAAAATCCATATCGCCGTATCTATAATAACCTTGATATGTTTTTCTATTATCAGTAATGCTCTTTATGTTACTCGAATAAAACTTTTTACCCTTACGAGTAGTATATCCTTTATCGTTAATTGTTTCTGCAACATCCGCTAATGTCATACCACTATCTCTGAGGGAGAATATTTCCTTAACGACCTCAGCCTCCGCAGGATTTATAACCAACTGTCCGTTTTGTATAGAATATCCGTAAGGAGAGCGACCTCCGCTATAGCCACCGGCAGAGGCTTTAACTTTTCTACCTGAGCCTGTTCGGGTTGCTATATTCTTTCTCTCCTGTTCTGCAACAAAGAGAGTAAGGCTTTCAAGCACAGAGGCGAAAGCACCCATACTACCGAAATCTTCTTGAACACTAATTAAATCTATGTTCTTTTTCTTCAAAAGAAAACGATAGTAGAAATAAAGGTTTATATCTCTTGCTATTCTATCACTCTTTGCAACTATTACTGTTGTGGTGGGAGGATTAGTTACTGTTTCCTCAAACAATATCTTATTAAGTTCGGGTCTTTCTTCTTTAACACCGCTAACCGCTCCGTCAACATACCATTGTGTGATTGAGTAATTGTTTTTAGCACAATATTCAAGTATCTGCATTTTTTGAGCATCTACACCGAACTTATCCTCTAACATTTGTCCTTGTGTAGAACACCTAATATAACCTACTGCATTTTTAATCTCAGACATTTTAACTGCCTCCTTTGAGAACAGTATAGCATATATACATTTACTTGTCAAGTGTTAAATGTATAATTTATTAGAAAATGTCTTTTTATTTTTGAGAGTGGTTACGAGACCAACCACGCTCCTCCATTGATTTATATATCCCCCTCCACCGTTGAACCCTCCACCGCTCCGCCGGTTCGCCCTCTGATAATGAATTATTAAATAAAATACATTTATTCTTGAAAAAATTATACATTTACTATTGACAATTAACTGTATTTAGTGTATAATAAGTATGTAATAAAAAAGAATAGCCGCTTGACTTCCTACACCTTGCGACTATTCCCACTATTACCGCCGGAGCGGTAAATATATTATATATCGCCTCCGGTAATAATTCAATAGTTTATTTTATGGAGGTAAACAAAATGACAAAATCCACTATTAAAACAACAAGAACAGCCGAACAAATAACCGCTGATATTATCGCATATTTTAACGATAATGATGATGTGTTTAATGATTGTATAGAAGAATTAGATGGCTATAACGGCTATTTAGGCGATGACCGTTATTATTCTATGGATGAATTAGACGAGTTTTATAACGGTACTGAACCGCTCGAAATACTCCGCCGTGCTTATTATGGTAGAGATGATGATGTATATACAACAGATTCTAACGGTAATAAAACATATGGAGAATTTAACCCAAACAGAGACTATTTTTATTATAACGGTTATGGCAATTTAGTATCAAGCGATTATAAAGATTATAGCCATAAATTAGATAATTACGCAATAGAGGCGATGAACGAAAGCCGTATATATATAGATACTATAGATGATAACGAGGATTTAAAAGTATTATTTGATGAATTAGAATCGGTAACGGAGGACGGCGAACAATGAAAAATATATACATTGTTTTTAATATCACTAAAGATGGTAAACATCACGCAATAGCGGACACTATCAGAACCGGCGAAAACCTCATACCACATATTAACAAATATAACGCAAATATTGCCCACTTATGCGAAAGCCGAACCCAAGCCGAAAAAATAGCGGCATCGTGGAATCAATCATATAAAAATAACGGTACTAATTTATATTAAATTTTGGAGGGTTTAAACGTGAAAAGAAAAAAGATGATTTTATCTGATATGATTAACGCCGGTATAGGTTATTTTGCATTTAACAGAGTTAAAAACTCTAACGGTATAAAGGGATGGAGATATATTTTAGAAAAACCCTTAACAGATTATCAATACAGCGTTATTTTAAAATATCAAAATACTTTAGTCGGGGGATGTTTTAACCGTTCAGCACCTGAACAAAAGCACCAAACACTAATATTATTTGATAAATGTATTTAACGGAGGGCGAAAGATGATAATATTATATATATTACTTGCTCCGTTTTTAATTATCGCCTCCGCCGCCGGTATTAAATGGAAATAAACAAAAAAAGCCGCCTTAAATTAGGCGGTTTTAATTTTGCCGTTTGAGTGATACACTCTGACGGCTTTATTTTTGCCGTTTTTAGCCGCTTTTGTTCGTTGGTAATATGCTTATACTATGGAGCATTTAAACCGGTAAAAATACGACCATAAAAGCGGCAATTTAAACAATATAATTTTATACTCTGAACCGCTCCGCCGCCGTCTTGCGTGGGCGATTTTTTTGTTTTTCGTGGGAAGTGAAAAATCAAGCGGCAGAAGTCAAAATTTTAACTTCTGAAATCAAAATTTTACAACTGAAAGTCAAATTTTCGATGGCGATTTTCAAAATTTTTAAATTCAAACTTTTTATGGTGGGAGATAAGTCAAAATTTTTGCTTTCGGTTTCAAATTTTTAATTTTGGGTATCAGAGAAACGATACCCTCTTACTTTTTTCCTTATAGAATACCTATATATAAGAGAAAAATATACAAATATTTAATTTACCGATACCCTATATATCGCAAATCCGCATTACTAAAGGCTTTAAGGTGGGTGTCGGTAAAATAATAGGGTATCGTTGAAATTCAAATTTTCAAAATCTCAAAAGTCAAATTTTTAAATTTTTATCTTTCATTTTCAAAATTCAACTCTAACAAAATAACAGAGACCCGAATAGAGCCTCTGTCAAAATTTACTCGTCTGTATCGTCCTCAAATATTTTATTAAACTCTTTCCTCATTATGTTCCAAGTAGGTGTAGGAATATGAGCAGGTTTCGGTTGGTCTAAATCGACCATATCAGATACAAACATATTCGGTTTTTCAGGTTTAGGAGGTTCGGTATTTTCCTCAGCCTCAAGCCATAATTTAAACACACCTTTACAGCCGAGTTTTGCGACATTTCCCTCGCAGAATTTCTCAGCAGGACAGCAGTAACACTGTTCTAAAGTTTCAGTACAAGTTGCTAAAAATTCTGCCATTTGGTCTATGTCAAAATTTCTAATGCGGTCAAAGTTTTTCATCTAATTAGTCCTCAAAAATATCCATAGGTACGGTTATTTCTTCCTCTGAATCTTCAACACCAATATAAACTGCACCGTCAACGTGTACGATAGTTTGACAGGCTAATCCTTGTGATACACCTGTCATTTCTTCAAAGTCGTTCTCAGTAATTTCTTCCATTCTAAAATATTTAGTCATATTATCTCATTTCCTCCTGTGGAGGTTTAGGTAATGGTTGCCAATGTGTAAAAATATTTTGACGTGGGATTATACAGTCGTGATAATCAGTATGCCATAGTCCGCCGCCTTGATAGGTGGCTATCATTGTGCAACTTCCGGTAAAAACCAAACAGCGTGTATCTATCTCAGGTAGCATATGTTCTACACTTACCCACATATCGTCATTTATACCATCGTGATAACCTTTATCGTATTGTTCACGGTCATACTTTAAAGCCTTAATCAGTTCGTCCTTATTGACATTTATGCCAACCTCTTGAACCGCTTGAAATATACCTTTTTCAAAATCGACCTTTATATCTTTGATAGCACTTTCGATAATGCTTATAGGCGATTTATACATTATTATTTACCTCACTTTCTAACAATTCGGGATTGTCGTGTATGTTACCGATTACTTCAACAAAATAAACATTATTTGTTATATAAACTCCGTTTCTTACATCATTACGATAGGTAAAAATCTTTTCATCGATGATAGTAAAATCATCTGCCAAACGATAATCACGGAACAACTCTCGCATACAAAAGCCGCTATCTCTCCACTCGATTAGCATAGTTTTTGTATTCTTGTGTCCTTTGTCGAAAAAGTAAAATTCTACTATATCGCCCTCAAAAATCTTTGTGCCATTTTTATCGGTTGAGCCTGTGTATTGTCCTACGGTTTCGGGGATAATATCGACTCTTAAATGGCGGTTAGGTAGTCCCCAATCGGTCATTTGTTCAAAAACAATTTGGTGTATATCATTGTTTTTATCGTTGTCGTAATCCTCTTTAAAGCAATATGTAGTTCTGTGCAAGTTAATATAATACCCTGTGTACCATACTTTTGTTTCTTTGCATTTACCCCTAAATAATATCTCACGCATTATTTTTCCTCCTATGTATCGTTAATTATAACGGCACAACCTTTTTCTAACAAATGTGTGGCTAAATCGTATGGGTTCACGTCAAAATATGCCGCATCACAACCAAAAAAGTCGTTAATATAATCTATCATTTTAACCTTAGCGGTTTCCTTATCTGCGACAGATAATTTATTGCAGTCAGAACAATGTTTTATCTCTACACCTAAAGTCAAAGTTTCAAGATTTTTACCTTGTGCCGCTCGTATAATAGATTTTACTCGTTGTTTTAAAGTTCTTTTAAACTTTGTCATTATTAACCCTCCTATTCCACATATCAGTAGCAGAATCTATATCATCAAAAGGTAAAGTTGCAATATGACAGTTCGTACAGTGGATGCCTACTTTACCGTTATAAACTATCGCCGCCGTTTCGTTTTCAAGTTCACAACAATTATGTATTACCGCTTTTCCTCCGCAAAAAGGGCAAGATTTTAAAGTTTGTCCGTTAGTTTGGCAAGACATACCCTGCACCCTCCATTGTTGAAAAACAGTAAGCAACGCAGAAAACCAACAGCATAAACAGAGCGGCGATAAGTCCTAAAATGCTGATTATTTTAAATACTAATTTCTTACTGTTTTCAAAAGCAATACTACAAGAAACTAATAAACCCATAAGTCCAAAAAATATAAATCCGTTCATTATTCGTCCTCCACTGCCGCACTTTCAAGATACCTCTGCTGTATATCTTCCGGAGTTTCTTCAATATCTCCAAGCGGATTTTTAGGCTCAAGCACAATTTCTTGTTTGTTGGTATATCCAAAATGATTTTTACCGATAAAGATACCGCTTACAGGGTTGATTTTACCGTTCATCATATAGTCCTCCCACAGACCTGCAAGAACACCATAAGCCTTTTGAATAATCTCAGTTCGGTTATCGGTTTTACCTCTAAATTTACCTCTGCTCCAATCGTAAAGGGTTCTACGGCTAATACCGAGTGCATTAGCCATACCCTGTACAGTTGGTTTCATATCGTCCTCTACACAATGATTAAAATACCATTGGATGCGGTCTAAAACTTGCTCATCGCTATCAAGGTCAATAGGAGGCAAATCGAGAGCCAAGAGGTTATGTCTGAGATATTTTGCGTTATCTCCGGCTTGTACATTTTCCATACCAAAATTTTCTTGAGGATTTCTAACCCAAGACTTTTTAGCCTTTTCGATAATTTGATTTTGCTGATTTGGAGTAAGGTCAAGTTCTTTCTTTTCTTCACTCATTTTATAGTTACGCCTCCTAAGTTATCTAAAGTAATACCTTTCCACTGTTTTACACCGTGTAAAGCAACAGGTTTAGCATAATTTTCCATACATTCATTGAATCGAGGAGAACTCATAGCGGAAAGTCCGTTAGTTTTACACCAAGATTTATATGCCGTGTAAAATTCGCCTCTGCCTATACGAGCATTTTCTTCAAGTTTGCACCGTTCCTCAACAAAGAGAGCAACCTTATCATTTTTCTTTTCATAACTGCGGATACTCTCTTTAACCGATTTAGGTTCTTGCAGACCTCGTATGTGGTAGTTGATATAGCCGTCAATAAGCCATTTGAAAATCACAGCCTTTGCATCGGGTTGTAAGAACTTTGATTTTAGTTCTGTATCTCTTTCATCCTCTCCAAAATGTCTATTAAACTCAATAACTCTAACACGGTCTGAGGAGAAAAGAGATTTATCAGATACCGCAGGGAGAGAGTTACAACTTAACCACATTTTGAATTGTGGAGTGTATGTAAAGGCTTTTTCGTGGAGATTTCGGGTAGTAATCGGGTCATTACCTGTATAATTCTTTATCTGTGCCTCATTGAGTTTACCTGCATCCTCAGACTCAGAAAGTGTAACGAATCTTTTACCTTTAAGACTTGCTAACATAGGGTTGGCTCTGTCGTAAGAACCGGCGGCTCTGTTGGTACAGATAAAGTCAACCTGCATAGCCTTAGCGTAATCTCCTAAAATATTATGAATAGTATTAAACAGAGTTCCTTTGCCGTTACGAGTTTTCTTACCATATGCGATAAACATACATTCCTCTTTTGCAACACCGCAGAGTGAATAACCTAAAGCACGTTGTAAGTATTTCGCAATTTCTTTATCTCCACAGGTAATTTCGTTAATAAACTCCGCCCATCTGTCAAAGGAAACCCTTTGTGTTGGCAGAGGGTAATAACAGTTCGTAATCATTGTGAGATAGTCGTTAGGGTCGTGGTCTTTGAACTCGCCCTCCTCTAAGTCATAAGTGCCGTTTTCGCAGTTTATAAGATAGGGATTTCCGTCAAAAGTCTGTATTGAAATTGCCGTCTCCTCCTGAGCATCTTTCAAAACTCTATCTCTAACACGGCGGTCTCCCATTTTAGCAACAAAAGTCTTGTATTTCTTCGCTATATCCTCATCCTCATCGGGAATTTCTCCACAGTAGAGTTGCATAAGTTTTACAAATTCTTTCATTTTGCCGCTCACAATAACAGAGCCTGTATCCTTAACCCACTTAGTAGAATCGTAAACGAACCACTCACGAGCCTCAGTACAATATCTGCAACTATGGCGGTAACATTTACCGAAAAGTTGACCGAGAGACATCTCGTCCCATTTATACTCCGTACTCTTATAAGGGTGTTCTGAAACGATAGTAGAGAATACTCTTGACTGACCCTCATCTAAGAAATATCTGCCGTCTTTAAGTACAAAAACGGAGGATTGCTCATATTGAAACTCCTGTCCCATTATTCCGCCTCCCCGAATCTTTTACCACAAGCAGGGCAGAAATTAGCACCCTGTTTTTTAAATCGCTCACATTGTTTACAACCGTATCGAGTTATATCAAATTCGTTTGCGGAGGCGGCAACACAGAGAGCAGAGAAAAGAAATCCCAAGAAACAGCCTATTACAAGACCTATAAAGAAAATTAAAAATTTCATAATCATTATCTCCTATATTTTGTTATGCTGTTTACAATGGTAAGTATCTCGTATTCGTCAAGCGGCGGTTTACAAGCGACTTCATTCGCATAACATAACTCATCGTAAATTTGTTCGTAATTATATCCTGCATTGTGTAATTGACCTGCAAGAGAGGTTAGCGATATATTTCGGCAACCATCAGGGATAGGAGGATATGTAGGTCTCAGGGAGATTTTACCGTCTTTAGGTTCGTTAAAAACAGGTTGATATATATTAGGAGAGCGGTTAGAATCGTTGCTCTCTACAGTTTCGGGAAAATAGGTAGATACTATATAATCAATAGCCGCTTGATTTTCTATGATTTCTTTAAAAATCAGAGTCTTTCCTGTCATAATAAAGTATCTGCCCGACTTGTATATCTCAACTCCGTTCCGGTTGTTTCTCCCATTGAACGGTAAATCTCCTTTAACCAAGATATGAATACCTCTACCGCTCTTACTCTTTTCGGTGTAAGATTCACAATGTCTAATTAAATCAACACTTAAAGCAGATAATAGACCATTATCCTCAAATCCTGCATCTATATCTATCCCTACAATACCATTATCGGCAAACACAAATCCTATATGGTCGTAATTTCCGTCCTCCACAGAGGCTACAGCCGTTTCGTAAGTGTTCCAAGTGTTAGGGTCAACGGAGGATGCAGACTTTTTTATGGTAGATTGCATAGGTATTTTACTGTTGTTCCAAGCATTTACCCATTGAGGAAGTAATTTTAATTCGGCAGGTATGGTATCATATCTCATAACAATTACTCGCTTTCCTCTGTTTTCTTAGTCTTTTTGATAGCAGGAGCGGTCTTTTTCTCTACAGCCTTGAAATAGAACTTATCGTCAACACAGAGAGCAAATCCCTCACAGATTTCCTTTTGGCTAACTGTACCGTTTTTAACGATAGCCATAGCCGCTCCCTCTGACATTGTGTTTTTAACAAGGTCTTTTCCTGCTTTCATAACGAACTCTACCTGTCCGTTTACAACAACTAATTCCATAATCGTACCTCCTAAACATTTATAATCTTTGCCGCTATCATATCGGCAGTGTGAGTAAATAAAACATTTGAATAACGCTCAATGGCTCTGTTGTAATCCGCCCACTGACTTTCATCGGTGTATGCTCCCATATGGTAACGAATACAAGCGATTTCTTCCTCAGTCAACTTAAATAGTTGTGATAAAACCATAACAGATTTATCGCCGTGTCCTTTAAGGAGACAATCGTTGTTATACACATATGAGGTTGTATCATATGCAGGAGTGCCGTTCAGAGTTTTACCCATTATGGGATGAACATAATTATCCATTTTACAAATATCGTGAAACATACCTACAATGTAAGGAGAGCGTTGCTTTTGCCATAACAAGCCTAACCTTTCGGTAAGATTTACGAGTTCTCGTCCAACTGTTAGGCTGTGGTCGAATAACCCCCCCTCATAAGCACCGTGATACTTTGTAGAGGCAGGTGCAGTAAAGAAACCTTTACTCACGAGAAAATCTATCAACTCGTCTGTGGCTAAATCGCCCATAAAATCTTTAAATTGAGATATTCTGTATTCCATAATTTTACCTTTCCGGAGGGGAGTGTTTCGTCCCCTCCATTGTTTAATTAGTTGTTAAGAAACGATAAATCGTACTTAGGCTTAGTTTCCTTTTTGGTTTCTGTCGCAGTTGGTTCTGCGGCGGAATCTCCAAATCCGTCTGCCTCTGATTTATTCTTAATGTTGATAAAGGTAACAGTTTTGTTCGGGTCATCTCTATGAGGCTGAACAGTATGCTCGACATCTCCCTTAAAGAATTTGCCAACTAAATCCTCGTGGTCGATTTCGGTAAGAGAGAAGTCCTGCAAAGCGGTCTTAGCCATAAACGAGAACGCATTTAAACCGCTCTCAGACTTAACGTTGTACCTTTCGGTATGTTTCTGTCCATCTTGATTTACGAGATTTACCTCGATTTTTCCAAATTTCTCCTTGTAGGTGCAACTCACAATCTTAAAAATGTGTTCGCCCTCCGGTATAGTTGTAAATCCTGCTGAAAGTCCTACAGTTGCCATAATTATTTGTCCTCCTTGATAAGTTTAGGTTGTAATTTATAAGTTTCAGACGTGGTCTGATACTTTTCTAAAAGACCGTCATTAGCCAATGCCTCTTTGTCAATTCCTGTAGAAATAGACTTAGATACATTCCACTCGTATTTTTTGCCCGAAATAGATACTTGTTTATCTCCATCACGGAATTTACTTATAGCATACTTTTTAATGACTTCCTTTGCGGTCTTGAGAGCCTTTTCTTTGCTCTTGATTTTTTCGGTCATTTCGTCAATTTCTGCCTGTAATATTTCCGCATCCTCGATAACCTTATCTATATCGGTATCGGGAGATAAAGTGTTCTTACGCAGATATTTAAGTATCTCTGCATCCTTTGTTTCATCAAAGACAGGAGAAATACCGCTCTCTATGTACTCTTTCCACCAAAGGATAGCAGGGTTTACATAGTCAACCTCAAAGTTAGGATACCTCTCGCTAACCTTGAAAGGATAGGTAATAGTGTTATTTGCGGTAAGAACAAAGTTCTCAGGGTGTTCGTAATCGGTAGGCTCTAAGAACGAGGCTACCATAATTACATTATCAACACCGAGCAGATAAGCATACAATGCCGCTTGAAGTGCATAATACTCAGGAACATCTCCTTGCCAATCTTCCGCTCTCTTAGTGGTCTTAAACTCGATAACTGTATCGGGTTTTTCATTTTCTCCATAGAGGAGGCTATCCCACATACCGCCGAGAATTTTCGTATCAGCGAAAAAGTCTCCGTAGGTCTTTTTGAAATAATCAGCACCGTATATATCGGTAGGAGTTTTGAGATTAGTCATAAAATAGGCTTTTCTCATATATTCAATCTGCTTAGGCTCGATTGTTTTACCTGCGGCGGTATAAATAGTATCCTCGAAAGGTTTTTCGTAGGTTTTAGTGATAGCACACCAAACCTCGAAAGGTGTACTCCACGGATTGAGACCGAGAACTGTAGCAAAACGAGTAGCCGTGAGTTTTTTAGGTCTCTTAGGCGGTTCAATTTGGATTCGGTTATCTTCTAACCATTTAACCTCACTCATTATTAGTCCTCCTTAATGCCTTTCTGTACCTCGTCAATCAATTCTCCAACCTTGAGAATGAGTTGTGTACATTGGTCTTTTGTGAGTTCAGTAAAGTTGTTGGTTTTAACAACAATAGCCTGTATGAACTCCTCCTGAGTGTTATCGACCTTGTTAAGCATAGCAAGAGCCTTTTTCAACTGTTCAATTTGAATAGGCTCAGCCTGTGCCGAACTGTCGGTAATTTCCTTTTTGATTTCCGCTCTCTTTTCTTCTGTTACAGGGGTTTTCTTAGAACCACCTTTAGAAGTATCCTTTTTCACAGTATCTTTAATACCGTCTATGGTATCTTGTTCGACAATGTCAAGAACCTGCATATAAAGGTATCTGCGGTGGTAAGTCTGTTTAGCACCCTCGCCTTGAATTTCCATCATAATTTTATTACCCTTGATAGTGAGGAGTTCGCCCTCAATCTTAGGGGAATGGAATATGATAGTGCTATCAGAGTTGAAATCATAAAGTGTACCGGTAGGAACACCATCAGGGAATGTAACAACAAACAGAAGTCCGTTATCTGCGAAAATTTTTGTCGCTACAGGTACAATATCCTTTAACTCGAAATATTCACATTCCGCAGTAGGATTTATACCGGTTTTCTTGACATCTGCCGCAAGGAAATCTATCCTTGCTTTTGCCAACTTTTCATAAATAGAAGTAGTAGGTGTACTCATTTGTTAAACCTCCAAAATTGATAATAATTGTTTTTTAATGTTATTGATTCTGCGAGTATTAGTTCTCCGTATTTTTCGGCTTATGCCGAGAAAATCTTTAACATAATTATTCGCAAGTTTGATATACCACTCTTTGTCTATAGCGGATATATCTAATTTGTTACTGTTATCTACAAGACAATGTTCGGGCAGATTGCTAATTTTTGCTTTACCGCCGCTTTCAGCGTGTATTTTATACAGAGTGCCGTAAGTAAGGTCTTTGGTCGCATAAACCCTATTTACATTCTGTACAGGTATAAACTCGCCGTCTATACAGTGGTAAGTACCGTCATACTTAGAACCTGCCTTAGCGATAATCTGAAAAGAGAAAATATCGTTACAATTTTTAATCGTATCCTCGACAGGAGTGTTATTTACGAAATATTCCTCAACCGCTTTAGATACAATCGTAAAGTTGTTGTTGATATTGAAAGCACCGGCTTTAGGAATACCTCTTACAAGGTATCCGCCTTTGGTTTTAACAGAGCCGTTATGTTTTATCTCTATATATCCGTTGACATCTTTCTGTACAACTTTTTTAATAACATCTCGCTCCAACTCAAAGCCTGTCCGTTCTTGCCATTCCTTAGTTATCTCATTCACAAGAGGTAGCACAGATTTTTTAGCAACAAACATAATACCGTCCGTATTCATTTGTACTATCTGTACATTCTCCTCGCCAAGAGTGTGTAAGTGATAACCCAACTCCAAAAGGTACAACTGTCCGCTTATACAAACTGACCTACCCATTAAAGGGTCGTATAGGTCATTCCATTTCGCTAACATAGCACCGTAGGTTGTATTGGCAACCAACTTTAAAGCATTTGCTGTTACCATATCGCCGTTTTTCTTAGCCGTCATTCGTCTCTCAAGCATATCTGCGTAAATCTGTGGGTCAGGGATAGAACGGCTACAGTATCCGTTTATCGTCATAAGATGCGGATAATATGAGGCTACATCTTCGTTGATAATTAAACTATCATCTGTTTCCTCGATTACAGCATTACCGCAATCTCCGTGTATCCCACCAAAACCGAGAGTGTAATTGCAATTACCTATGCTCGATTTATACTTGCTTGAAAACAAATCTTTATCAGAGATTGTTTTATCGTGCATCCTATCAAAGAAATCAAACACCGCTTGAGGTATAAATTCCTTTCTAAGATTATCGGGATAATGATATTCTCTTTCGTCATCGTGCTGTTTAGGAACTGCGGAAAGATAAGCCGCAGTCAGTCTTGCATTAGTCATTGTTAATGCTTTTTTAGGTGAAATTCCTGCCATTTGACCGAGTGCAATTTTATTTTCAATGTACGGCATCCTAAGTTTTAGCCATTTTTCTGTAGCATCGACATCATAACTACAATAGAAAATGGTTTTTTCTATTTCCTCTTTAGTAAGAGGTCGGTCAATGTCGAAATCTACCTGAGTCTCCTCGATATTCATACCGAGATGAGCCTCAACCGCTTTAAGTGATAATCCCTGTTGCATATCGTCAAACAAGTCGCAGAGATTGATTATAAAATACTCCTCTTTAAGCGGAGGATAATCCCAACCGTTTAATTTGTGCTTTATTATATAATCGTTCAACTGCTTTACTTCTTCGGGAGAAAAATCACAAGCCATACTTTTTAAAATAAATTGGTCGTAATGCTTTATGTTTGCACCTACATAGATTGCATCTTTATTGTTATCAAAGTATTCTCTTACACCGTCATTATCGTTGTGATAAATTGAACGTGAGGCGGTATCTACATCCTTGAATACAGTAACGTTGTCGTATGCAAAAACCTCTGTATCGACTACTATAAACCTCATTTATTACCTCCTAACAAGTCATCTAACCAATTTAAAAGACTCGTATCAGGTTGAAGTAAGGCGGTCAATATGTGTTCCAAACAAGGAACAGCGATAGAATTTCCTGCTTGTTTGTAAAGTTGACTGTTAGAAACTCGTTCTATCTTTTCATCAAGAGGTAAATCTGCATATCGCTTTTTACTTCTTAACTTTAATTGAGAAACCTCAGCCTCTGTGTAATATTTCGCTTTATAAAAGTCCTCATCGGTAAAACCCATAAGTCTCCAACATTCAAGCGGTGTTAATTTTCTTACACGATAACCTTTTTGTTTCATAATGACCTGACCTGAGGATGAAGTAGAGTTACAAGATGCGGTTAAAGTAGGGCAAATATCTTTTATCACTGAGCGGTTGTATGCGTTGAATTTATCGGGGAGTTTTCCTTGATTTTCAACAATACCTTTTGCGGCATCCTTTACAAACCCATACTCGTTAGAGATATTTTCTATATATTGTTCATCCATAATCTTTACCTCTTGATTACCCCCCCCCATTAGTCTGTAAGGTAGGGCATAGTCCGTGTACACTATAAACTCTGCGTGAACACTCATATACCTTATCCCACTTACCGCCGGAGAGTGTACCTATAACTTTACACTTCATATTCGATTACTCCTGTCATACCTTGATTACCAAAACCTTTATAATCACGAGCCAAGAGTGTACTGCAAATGTCGGTAACTTTTTCTAATTTTTTTACCCTGTTTGCTTATGACCCCCCCACTTTAAGAACACCTGTAGCACCAAATGTACCTGTTTTGGTAAAATTGACAAAACTACTATTTGCGTATTGTGCTTTAATGGTTCTACAAGTTCCGTCATCGTGAGGGTTTAGCGGATAACTTCCTTGATGAAGTTGTCCGTTACTCGTATTCCTGCTTTGGTTGTGATGGTTTTCGCTATCGTTACTCTCTCTCTCTACAGGACAGAACCTGAAACCGCCGCCGCTTTCTATCTGCTCTGCGGTTAAGTTTTCTGCATACTCGATGTATTTATCAGATAGGTAGTATTTATCATCTACCTTATCCTCTAAGAAATCGAACATAGTAGTCTCAAGAGGTATAGGAGAGGGCATCTTGAAAGAGCCGTTATCGACATCTTTTCTTATCGAAACCACGAATACTCTCTCTCTATTCTGTGGGAGTCCGTAATCCTTAGCATTTAAAACCTGCCAATATGAGTTATAACCTAACTCATCAAGCCAATCTAACCACTGCAAGAACTTATCCTTAAACTGTTTTCCTACAAGGTTTTTGACATTCTCTAATATCAAGAATTTAGGTAACTCGTTACATTCTTTAGAAGTCGTAAGTAATCTTTGTACTTCATAAAGCAATCCACTACGAGTTACACCTTTAATGATTCCTAACTGTTCTCCGGCTACCGATATGTCTTGACAGGGAAAACCATAAGTCCACATATCCGCATAATCAAGTTTGTTTATTTTGGAAATGTCTCCGTAATTACGAGTTTTTCCATACATAGCCTCATAAGACTGTATTGCATATTTATCTATCTCAGATATTCCTACGATTTCGTGAGGGATATTTAGATTTATCAAAGCCTTACGAAATGCACCGATGCCGCTAAACAGTTCATTTACTTTAAGTGTCATATAGTCCTCCTAAAAACTGACAACCGCATTTTTTGTAGTGGGAGCATCTTTTCTTATATGCACCTATCAAATAACCGATATTGTCAACATAGTCATAACACACAGGGTCAGACTTGCCCTCAAAAGTTCTTGCTATTCGTCCAACACTTTGAACTACAATCGCATAATCCTTTTGTGGAGTGGTTAAAAACAATCTGTCAAGACGAGGTATGTCGATGCCCTCTTTAGCCAATCTGTAAGTAGCAAAGAGATAGTGTTTTTTGCCGCTACGAATGTCCTCCATAGCACATTCTCTTTCAGCACGAGCCTTTTTAGATACCATTTTGCCGTCTATCATCGCACACATTTCCTGCGGCATAAGAGACATTATCTGTTTTAGGTGTTCTACTCTGTCAGAGAGTATAAGACAGTAATGGTCGCTATTATCGGCTAAGTCATTGGCTATCATAAAGTTTCTACGAGAGTTTTTAACAAGGTACGATATAAGGTTTTGATAAATAATCGTGCCGTCCGTATCTAAGCAGTCCTCAGAGATAAGAGTATGAGTGGGTTTAGGATATATAAAAACATCCATAACCTTGTCCGCTACAGCCTCGTCAGGAACGGTGTAAGCAACCTTACCGATATATGCAAACATAGTCTTTATAAGTCCGTCTGCTCTGTGAACAGTTGCAGATAAACCATATTTATATCTACAGTTGAGATTACTTAAAACCTTACCGAACTGAGTAACGGAGGTAGGTGTACCTGCGACTCTATGACATTCATCCACGATTACACAGTCAAAAGCATTTTTGTATGTATCGGGGTCTTGCTTTGCAAGGGTCTGAACTGTTGCAAAAGTGATACCTTTACCTATGTTTACCTTACCTGCTGTTATTTCCCCGAACAGAGAGGAATCGGTGTACAATGCCGCTCTATCTCTACTCTGTTTTAAAAGTTCTGCCGTATGAGTAAGCCATAATGTTCTACAACCGAGTTTTGCTATCATAGCAATACCCATCTGCGTTTTACCGCTACCGGCTTTACTTTGTAAAACTCCGCAATCGTGCTGTAGCATATTTTCAACCGCTACTGCTTGATAATCGTATAAGGGAACTTCACAGTTGTAATCAACCTTGCGTATAGCAGGAAATTCCTCAGTGTAATTACCGAGCATATCTTTAATGGTAGGTAATATGCCGTAAGGTAAACAAATGCTTTCTCCAAAAACCTTATAGAGATATAATTTATCGGGAGTATTGCCTGTCCATTTACCCATTCGTCTTTTCTTTTGATACTCAGGGTTTGGTATTATAAGGTTTTTCTTGCACCACTCAACTAACTCTGTGGGAGGATTTGTAACTGTAATTTCGTTTGTTATAACTACTTTCATATATTGTTTTTAGAGAACCATTCATCGAGTAGTATCCCTAACTCCTCAATATCCGTTCTGCGTAAAACGGATTTATGTTGACGGAGCATAAGCAATACCAACGTGCTACATAAGTAAACTGTGCCGTCAGACATTTTCAAAGCAAAATAACAATGTGAGTTGCCGCACTTGTCATAAAGCATAGCGGCGGTCTCTTGATTGCTCTCGATTCTATCGAGTTTAAACTCGTCATTTGAGCAGACTTTTGCATCAATAAGCACCGATATACTATTCTTTGCGGCAATAATATCCGCAGGTTGACCGGAGGCTTTATTTACGGTGTTGTATGCCCAAAAGCCATTATGCCGTAATGTTTCGCACAATTCACTTTCAAAATCGTTACCGAGTTTTTTGTTGCTCATAATCTCGTTAATTGAACCATCTTATTGTAGGTTCTCCTTTAAATCCTTTCTCCCAAATGAACCAAGCGTATGTTACCGCATTGGACTTTGAGTATTTCTTGAAATCTCCGTTCATAGCACAACATAACCTGCCTGTAGATACATACACTGTTCGGGGGGGGGGGATTTCTCAAACATCTTCCGTCTTGCTTTACCCTCTAAGAACTGTAATTTTAAAAACATAGCGATTTTATTACCGTCTGTTAAGATTTCTAAAGCGTGTTCTACAAACTCTTTAGCGAATTTGTAGGGCGGATTTGTGATAATATCTCCGTTAAATCTTTCGGTGGTTTTAAGGAAATCAACACCGCTTTCTCCGTAACCTCTGTCTATAAGGTCGGTGGAACGAACTATGTATCCTCTTTTCTTCAAAACCTCTGATAAATGACCCTCTCCACAAGCACATTCCCAAACGAATGGGTCAAACTGCTCAAGGTCGAGTAGTAATTCTAAGGCTTTAGGTTCAGTTGCGTAATAATCGTTTACTTCACGGTCATTTAATGCGTAATTTCTTGCACCTAAGGTTGCGTGAGCAGAGCGACTATTTCCTGTCCAATCTCTGTTATCACTCATCGTCAACCTCTACTAAATGTGCCTGACGGCACAATTTAAGATTCTTAGATGAGAAAATACAAGCCGGAGCGACTCCGCCACTGCCGCCGGCACCGCTGCCGCTGAGAGAACCGGAAGCCATCACAATACGAACAAAGCGGGCGTTACTCGTGGTCGGTGAACTACAATACCACGGTGTACAAGTCCACATCCATTCGTCAAATAGCGGAACAATATCTCTGTATTTACGATATTGGTCGCAAGAAAGGATACCTACATAATCCTCACATTCACCGTAACTCTTATCGCCGTTATCTGCGGTAAGGTCAATTTTCATAGGAACAAGATGTCTCTTGTCGAGTTTTTCTAAAAATTCTGTGTTGAGAACTCTGCGTAAAGACGATACTTTATAATCGTTTTTACAATCAGTATCAAACGGCATTTCCTGCCATACCTTAGCAGTCATAGCAAGAATGTCCTCGCCTATGTAGTCAAGGCAAATCCATTCAATACCTTTGTAAGTAAAATGTTCTCCTCTGTTTAATCTTTCTTTCATTGGTTAATATCTCCTTTATTTAGTTAATAGTTCCGTCCTCTTCAATAAACCATTTATATTCTCTAAGAGGAGTTTGGTCGGGTCGTTCTCTTTTAACAAGTTCTTGTAATTCAAGAACAATAGGAACAGCCTCAGGAAATTGCTTAAACCATAACTCTCTCCCTTTAGCCTTTGCGTGAGGACAAAGTGTACAGCCGTCTCGTGTAAGAATTTGATAATGCGGCGAAAGCAAATCGTGCTGTAAATCATAAACTATAGCATCGTGTTCAGACATTTTAAGGTCGTATAATATAGACCTTTTTCGGTCATTTAATACACCGTGCCTTGCTGTTTCATCAAATGCAATTCCAACATCCTCATAATCGTATTTGCCTACAGATACTGCATCTAGGGCTTTTACTTTAGAGTCCCTTTTAAAACCACATTTACCTGTCCAAAAGCAAGGAAAACCGAACATTCTACCCTTGAATTTACCTCGTGAACTTCTTTTATGTACAAAATCGTAATAGGTCATACCTGTAACGATTTGCACCTCAGCACCAAGAGAACGGAATCTGTCAGCAGTTCTTGATATAAATTCGTAATGTTCTTTTAGTAGTAGTGGTATTGTTTCGGTAAACATAGGTATATAACATACTGCCTTTACTTTATGACCTCGTTCTAAATGGAGCATAACAGCACAACTACTGTCCTTGCCGCCGCTCCAACTTACTTTTACAATATCAGCCATTAGGTTTACTCCTTTTGTTTTTAGGTAGGAGTTTTTCATAACAGCGATTATGTATAAAGACCGGTGGATGACCTCTCATTTTGGTATATCCGTAAGGCTCGTCCCCGATAGGCTCTTTACACTCAATACATACCGATTTGTCAGTGGGTTTTATCATTTGACAAAAACACTCCTTTTTGGTATAATAATCAAGGTTAATATTTACCTTGCCGCCGTTAAGATTTTGTTCTTGCGGCGGTTTTACTTTTTAGGAGGAGTGTAATACACATCTGCGTATTTAACTCCAAACTCACGAGCCTCGTTATGCGAACCCATACACACATCTATTCGCTGACCTTTGATTGCTCCACCTACATCCTCTGCGATAAACTCCTGACCCTCAATGTAAACAGTGCTACCAAGAGGGATTAACTTAGGGTCAACCGCAATAGTTTTATAAGGTTTTGCAATAGTCATAGTTGCTGTATATCCGTCCGCAGAATCGCCACAACAACAAGCACCTATACAATAAGCAGTAATTCTACATTCGCCTATGTAGATATGCTGTACTGTATCTTGCTCATATTTGACCTCTGTGAGTGTTTTTACCTCAGAGGTAGGTAAGTTGTCGGTTTCTCCCTCAAAACTCGTCTGTGGGTTACAGAGAGCGTGTACTGTTACTCCTGTGAACACTCCAAAGAGAAAAATCGCTAACACAACTCCCCAAAACACAGCATAAGCCTTAAATTGTGATTTGCGGCGGCGTTGATGTTTGCCCTTGTAAACACTTTTTCCTGCGTTCATTTACTGTCAACCTCCTAAATCTGTACTTTTTACCGTAAGTTTTGAAATACCAATCTCTAAACTCTTTACGGCGTTTCTCGTTTTTGTGAAAATACTGATAGATGTCTCTGCCTATTTTCTTGCGACAATAGGATAGAGTTTGACCGGAAATTTCGTTAATCGTACCCATTATTCCGTCTCTCCTCGTAGTCTTTCAGGATTTCCACAGCAGTAGAGATGATAGTTTCTGCTTTATCGCCTCTGCGTGTGCCTTTTAGCACCGAACACATTTCGGTTTTATCGGTAATTACACCTTTTTTCTCAAGTTGTCTTATCAACCAAACCTGAGTAAGTTCGTTTTTGCAGAGAGTGATACGCACATACTCTCTCAGTTCCTGCAAATCTCTGACCTCCTTTTCAATTAGATTTTGTAAACAACTAATTGACAAGTTGAGTCTGTTATGCTATAATAAGTTCGCCAAAACATTTAAAGCATAGGAGAATTTCCTCGCAAAAAAATATATTTGCGGAGGGTGTTTTTCTTGTACTCATTTTTACAATTTATTGTTTACAAGTATGAGTATAACAGAAAATTTTCTGTTTGTCAAGCAAAATTACAGAATTTTTTCTGCTTTTCTTCTATGCTTTCTGTTTTTACAGAAAAAAGGAGATATTATTATGAAGAAAAGCGACTGTATTACTAACTATTCAAGGCGGATTTTAGATAATATAGAAAAATATCGTCAAGAGAAAAATTTAAGTTCGTCATCCATAATTAACACATTAAAATCAATGGGTTGTAATGTTAATAGAAACTCCTATAACGATTGGAAAAACGGAAAAAGTGATAGTTTTTTGAATTACATAGGCGAAATTTGTGAAATATTAGGCATTTCTGTAGAGGATATTGATATTGCTCAACAAAAACCTATAGAGGGACTATCAGATATGGAAGAACTTTTAATTAGAGCATTTAGAACAGTGGGCACAGACGATAAAATGAACATCATCCATTACGCTCTTGATTTGAAGAAAAACGCAGAAAAAAAGACTACAAGCGAAACTGCGGCTGATGTTGGATAACGATGATAACATAATTCCTTACGAGGCATTGATATTACATAAGCGATTAAAGGAGTTAGAATGATGGATGTCGTTCTTTATATGAGATATAGTTCTGATAGACAAAACGAACAGTCTATCGAGGGTCAACACAGAATATGTAAGCAGTTCTGCGAGGCTAACGGATATAACATTGTAGATGTCTATATTGACAGAGCATTGTCCGCTTTCCACGATACAGCGAAAAGAATAGATTTCCAAAGAATGATAGCAGATAGCGATAAAAGACAATGGCAAGGGGTAGTTGTATATAAACTTGACCGCTTTGCTCGTAATCGTTATGACTCTGCTACCTATAAAGCCAAATTAAAGAAAAACGGTGTCAGAGTAATCTCTGCCACCGAAAATATCTCAGATAACCCTGAGGGAGTATTATTAGAATCTGTCTTAGAGGGTATGGCTGAGTTCTATTCAAAAGAACTCTCACAAAAAATTAGACGAGGTATGAACGAATCCGCCCACAAATGTAATACTGTAGGCGGCAACATACCTTTAGGTTATAAAGTTAAAGATAAAAAGTTAGTTATAGACCCTACCACTGCTCCTATAGTTCAAGAGGCTTTTGAGATGTACGCAAACGGAGATACTGTCGCACATATTATAGAAGTCTTTAATAGTAAAGGCTACCGAACCTCTAAAGGCTCTGAGTTCAACAAAAACAGTTTTAAGTCTATGTTCAAGAATGAGCGGTATATAGGTAAGTATTGCTATAAAGATATGCGTATTGACGGCGGTGTACCTGCCATAGTTACAATGGAACAGTGGGATGCAGTTCAAGCAAGGCTGAAAGAAAACGCAAAAGCACCTGCAAGGGGTAAGGCTAAAGTTGACTATATGCTATCGGGTAAGTTATTCTGCGGTCATTGTGGTAAACCTATGAACGGAGATACCGGTACAAGTAAAACAGGTGCAAAGCATTACTATTATAATTGTTATGGTAGAAAGGTATTAAAGAACTGTAAGAAAAAGCAGATACAAAAAGATTATATAGAGTACATTGTCGCACAAAAGACGATGGAACTCCTCAATCCCGAAACTATAGAGTATCTCGCAGATATTATTGTAGCAGAGAACGAAAAGGAACTTAATAAAAATAGTATCGTTCCTGCATTGGAGGATAAATTAAAAGAGACCGAGAGAGCCATACACCGATTACTAAAACTTGTAGAAAAAGGTGCAGACTCTCCGTCATTAAGTCAAAGGTTAAATGAGTTAGAACGTGAAAGACGAAATTACGAAAAACGGATTATCAAGGAAACAGAGGAAGATTGGATAATAGATAAGCCTATGATAATCTATTGGTTTAACCAATTACTTGAGGGCGATTTAGAAACAGAGGAGGGTCGCAGACACATAATAGATATGTTTGTAAACTCTGTCTTTGTTTATGATAATGACGATGGTACAACAACCCTTGATATTGCCTACAACACTACCTCAGGTAAGCACGATAAAGTAGTTTTATCTGATTTGGATAAGAGTTCGGTTTTGGGTTTGAAACGACCACCAGTCTAGGGGCTCGATATCCAATCCGTCATAAAGTCTTGTGCTATTCTTAAATTAGCGACTCGACCATATAGTTCGGATTTGAGTTGTAAAGCTCCACCAAAGGAGTATAATCCGAACTCTTTTTACTACATTGTTAGAAAAAGATTGTTTGTGATTAACGCAAAAATACCGAATAGAGTTTAATGCTCTATCCGGTATTTTTTTTGTTTTACTTATTCTTTGAGTTCGGGGAGACCTTTTATGCAAGTAAGCACTGTAACCACACCGGCAAGAGCCGCCGCACTTACAACACCGACCCAATCAACATCGGTAATACCGAAAGTGTTTGTACCTATTACTGCGATGGCAGTTTCAGCCATAGTTTTAACAGTACGAACACCTGCGGCTTTCGCCCACTTAATAAACTTCTCTTTCATAATCTTACCTCCTGTTAAACTAATTCATTTACTCTATCCTGAATAACCTTAGGATTATATCCTGCGGCTTTTAGTTTTTTAACTCTGTCCTGACCGTTACCCCACAGTCCACGAATTACCTCACGAGCAATTTCGTCTGTGGATTTGAGGTTGTTTTTCTTAGCCTTGCTATTAACAATGGTCTGAATAGCATTGTAGTCATAACCTGCGGCAGTAAGTTTATTCTTACGCTCTGTGCCGTTACCCCACAAGCCGTCTAAAACTTCCTCTGCTATCTGTTCGTTGGTCTTTTTAGCAGGAGTAGGATTAGTTGTTGGCTTAGGTGCAGAAACCGCTACAAAGCCGTTTTTACCGCTATTTTTGATAAGTGTAGGATAGTCTATGTAAGCATAGTTCATATCAACATTACCCTTAATGCCATTTACCTTACCTGAACTGCTGTACTGCCAAATACCGTAATCGCCTTTATAAGTACATTCGGTATGATACTGAGCAATCCAACGAGCCTTACTGTCATACCATTTATCTGTGAGATAAGAGGTATTCCAATACTTGTTTGCGTAGATACCTACCCAATATCCCTCTTTTTCGAGAGTTTCAACGAAAATTTTAGCCATTTCAAGAATTAAATCCTTGCTACACTGACCGGTTGTTTTCGCATCCTCAAGGTCGTAATAGATGGGATATTCAGGTTTAAGACCTTTAAGCAGACGGAGTGTATGAGCCGCCTCAGACTTTGCTTTCTCTAAAGAATCTGCGTAACTGTAGATATATACACCGAAAGGCATACCTACTCTTGCACATTCCTTAGCATTTCGGGCAAAATATTTATCGTCTTGAGAGGTCATATCGCTACCATATCCGCATCGCAATATAGCGAACTGAATACCGTCAGCCTTGACCTTATCCCAATCAATGTTGCCCTGCCAAGATGAAACATCAATACCTTTTAGTTTTGTCATAATTACTCCTCCAAATGTTCATTTTTAAATCTTAACAAAAGTTCGTTATACTTTTGTTTTACTGCACCATTTCTTTTCAGTTCGTTTACATAAGTATCTCCTGCCGCTATCCTTTCACTCAATGGCATTTCAGGTGTCATAATTACAAGTCTTAATATTTGAACATACTGCTCAATATCGTGCTTGTCTTTTTGCTTAACCCATTTATCCCATTTTCGTATAAACTTGTAGGCTGTAACCACAGCAGTAATTATAACTGTAAGCGAAGTTATTATGCTTGAAATCAGTAAAATTACCTCAACCACGCCCATCGGTTATACCTCCTCATAAGGTTCTCCGGTGATGGTTTCGTACTCCTCAGCCGTAATCCAACCCTTAATTACCGCATTACGAACACGAGATTTATCCCATAAACCTTTTTCATAATAAAGTTTTACCTTTTCAAACTTATTCATCGGTTTGTACCTCCTGTGTTTCTTCCGTCTCAAGTTCGACATCGCACATCATAGCGATATAATCAATGTCGGCTTTAGACTGCTGTTGAGAAGATTGTAGAATTTCTCCTCTACGGCGTTCCTGTATCAATGCCTCTCGAAGTGTTTTAAAATGAAACATTAACCTTACCTCCATAAATTTTTATAATATGTCTCCATATTGGAAATTAACGTGTAGGTATCTCCAAAAGAGGCGTGTGCTTTCCAACTTTTAAAACATTCGTCAACCTGCTCCTTAGTCATAAGACCTTGTTTTGCACGACTAACGAGTTTCTTTAGTTTTCGCCGCTCGTGAGATACTTTGTTAGGGATTAGTTTGCATACAACTTTACCGGTGTTAGTGAGACGAAAGGTGAAACCGAGAAATTTAATCGGCTGTGCCAAAGAGAACAACTGAGTCTTTTTGTGGTTTAAAACCAAACCTAAGTCATTTATCCTCTTTTCAATCTCTACCTTACAATGCTGTAAATGTGTTTTATCGGGATGTATAAGAATAAAATCATCCATATATCGTATGTAATATTTAATGTGCAACTGTTCTTTTATGTAATGGTCTAAATCGTCAAGCACAGCAAGTTGTATTAACTGTGTTACTTGAGAACCGAGACCCATACCTACATCTCCGTCAAAACTTCTTATAATTTGTATAACCTTATTAACCGCCCAATCATCAGGAACTCGTTTATCCACAGCCTCAATAGCGACTTTATGAGAAGTGCTACCGAAAAAATTTGACAGGTCGCATTTTAAAACATAACCGTTAGTTCCGTGCTTTCTGTAAAACTTTTGTAGATGTCGTTTCAACCTATTTCTTGCAAACAGTGTGCCTTTATTTTCCTGACAAGCACAGTTATCATAAATAAATGATTTTGTCATTTCGTGATATAGGTAGTTATCGCATAAACTGCGTTGAAACACTCTGTCCTTAATTCGAGTGCTTACTATAGCACGTTCTTTAGGTTCATACACAGTAAATTTTGTATATGGGTCTATGGTGTAAGTATCATTTAAAAGTTGTTGCCGTAATTTATAGCAATTCGCCAAAGCATTTTTATAATACCCTGCGATACTATCTTTCCATAAGACATTACGCTTACATTTAAGTAAAGCATTATAGAGATTGTCAAAATCACAAACAATGTCTTTTACATCGGTATTTGTATTATTCATAGATTATCTTAGTTGTCGTTGATAGCGATGCTTACTATTGGAAGTAAATCGCATCGACACTCCTTTTTCGCCCTATCGGGTCAGGATAGCAGTTCCTTGTGTGAGTGCATTGATTTCCTCTGCTATACAGATTACTTTATACGAGCATTTCTCACAATCCGGAGCGACTCCGTTACTGTTGTTGGCATTGTTGTTGTTGAGATTACCGGAAGTATTCACATTACGAACATTGTTGGCGTTACTCGTGTTCGGTGAACGGAAAAGGTCTTACAACCGCTACCCTAAATTCTTATATCTTTCGTTATCAGACTTTCTCCATTTTCTTAAAAGGTTTTGAACCTCTATTATGAGACCTGTCCAATATTCAACCTTACTACTTTCTAAACCGAAAACAGTATAGGCTAACTTAATCTTGTTAAGGAGAGAATATGTAGTCGCAAGAGCCTTAGTTTGATATTGCTTTCTTAAAGCATAGTCTGAGGCATCATTGACAAATACAGAGTTAGCCATTTCTGTATATCCGCTTATATCAACGGCGGCTTTAACTATATCTGCCGTTATACACCATCTGTACCTTTTAGGGAACAATTTCTCGTTACTACAGACTTTAATTGTATGTTCTGCGAGAGCATTGGTCTTAGTAATAACTACTAACTGACCCTCTCCACGCAAAGATGACGGAACTGACATATTACTCTCCTTTTCGCTCCTAACGGAGCGGATTTATTGATTTTTGATGATGTTACAAGCCGGAGCGACTCCGTAACTGTAGTAGGCATAGTAGTAGTAGAGAAGACCGGAAGTATACACATAACGAACATAGCTGGCGTAACTCGTGTACGGTGAACGGAGCCACCAATAAGTAGCCGTACCACTCGCATTAGTCTTAATACGATTACTGTCTGCCGCAGTTGACGGACTATTATGGTCTGAGAACTCACTAAAGTAAGGTAAGGGTTCTCCCTGAGTTACACCGCCCTCACTACCTGCGTAAATTTCATCACGAGATAACAATACAAACTTATCGGTTAGAGTTTCTTTACCGCCACCGTCTGTAACATTGTTAAGACCTACATCGTAAGTAGTATCTGATACAACTGCTAAGAAGTCTGCATCCAATCCGTTTATGAAACCTGCGGTATTTGTCTCCCAAGAGGGAGGTCTGTCAAATACAGTTTGCGGAGTCCAAAATGTTCCTGCCGCACCATCACTGTTTAACCATTGGCGGAGAGCCGATTCCTTATAGTTGTTTGAACCCATAATTGCTCTCTGTATATGGTTTACATTTGCTACCGAGCCGTCTGTCTTACCGAAAGCCGTTCCCTCAGAACCCTCTGTTATAGTTGCAGTTTCTATAACTGTAGTAGAGTCTCCGCCTGAATAAGTCTTAACACTTTTACCTGCAAGAGCGGCATTATAGGTCATATCAAGAACTATCTGTCCGCCTTGAGGTACAGGCTTAGTAAGAGTGAATTGGAATGTCTTACCGTTATCTGCTGTGTACCACGGTTGAGTTACAATAGTGAAATTGTATGTACCTGCGGCAAGTTCTGTCTCTGCATAATAAAGTGCCTCTCGTGCATCGAACTGTAAAGATACAGGACATTTATGCGTACACAGACTTAATTTTTCGGGAGTAACATCGGTAATATCCCAAACGAGTGTACCATACTTTGTATGACCGCACTCTAACTGTTCTCCAACCTTAAATACATTCTGTGCCATACCGAGATTTACGATATTTTGAACATCCGCCCAACTTTCCACCTTAGCCATACCGCCGACCTTAATAACAATCTCGTCTATGGCATCCTGAACATTCTCTGACTCTAATCCGCTTTTAGATTTATCAAAAGAAATATTCACCGCTTGTAGAGGGTCTGTTACTTTATCTGCCGCCTCGTTTGCCGCAGTAGCCGCCGCCTCAGCATTTGCGGTAGCAGTTTCTGCGTTAGTAATCGCCGTATTAACATTTGCTGTAGCAGTATTCGCTTTACTCGTAGCAGTATCAGCAAGACCTGCCTTTTCTTCTGCAAGAGCCGCCGCATTTGCCGCAAGTGTAGCCTTAGAGTCAGCAAGACCTGCCTTAGCATTTGCTAAACCTGCCGCCGTGTTTGCCGCAGAGGTAGCATTAGCACAATCTTCTTTTATAGCCGAACAGTCCTCAAGCAGTTGTATAAGCAAGTCATAGTTAGGGTCATCTGATATATCAGAGCCTCCATAAGCCGCCTCCTCAACTGCAAGGGAGAACATAGTAGTAGTCAACTTGCTATCGGCTGTAACAATACTAATATCGCACTTAACTATACCGTCAAGTTGCAACATCCAATTACTGAGCGGAACTGTAATAGTGCCGTCATCATTAACTGAACCGAGAAAAGCCTCAGCATTTCCGTCCTCTCGTAACGCATTTATGGTTACAGATGCGGAGGAGGGTATCGTTAAAGGCTCTCCATTGTTTGTAATGGTCGCTTTAAGAAATCGAGAATTGCTATCAAACTGTTTTGCTACTATTGCCTGAAAGACATTAGCCTTAGCAACATCAACAGTTATTTCTCTAATTATCTCCGCCATTTGTTTCGCCTCCTAATTTACTTAATAAAGTTTCAAGTTTACTTTCCAAATCAGCAACTCTCTGTTCGAGGTCGCTGTTTTTCTTTTTAAGGGTCTGTACCTCGTTTACGGCTAAAGCGATAAACTCCTCATATCGTAGGAAACATTCGCCGCCCTCGTTCTTGACGAAACCTGCGAACTCTTGAGAGTCAATCTCTGAATCGGTTAATGCTTGTTCTACCTCTTGAGCGATAAAACCTGTATGGAATCTATCGCTTGTGCCGTCATTATACTTATAACGAACAGGTCTAAGGTTATCAAACAATGCACTGTACTTTTCGGGAAGTTTCTCAATAGAGTTCTTTTTGTTTTCGTCAGAGGTTATCGCCGTACTGTTACCTAAATACCAAGTTCCCCACAGATGACCGCCACCATTACCGGTTTGGTCTGTTATTAAAGATGTGTAACCGCTATCGGTATGGATACCCCATTTTCCGTACATATCTCCACCGGTTGAGCGAACCGCCAATCTCACATCTCCATCAACAGAGAAAAAGTAATCTTTTCCGTTGTCTGAGTTGAAACAGGGATTATTTCCTGTAGAGATATAAAGGCTCATAACCTTTGAACTACCGCTCCTACAAATAAAAGCAGGAGCATTTATGGTATGAGAGAATTTCTGCTCTTGATTAAAATCAAACGTGCCGTACAGTGTGCCTTTGCTACCCTCTAAAACGATGTGTGCTCCGTCATTTCCTGAATCATCAGCATAAGTCATATATAATGGAACACCATCACTTTTTAACAACAATATGTTTTTTTCTCCCCACGTTCCTGTGCCAATGAAACCTGATTCGGCGGCTCCGTCATTGTACCAAAATTGGAGCATATTATTGTGAACCTTAACCGCATTGTAAATATTCAACGCTCCATTTATGTTCCAAATACCGTAGGTTTCTGCACCATCGGGAGTTATACTCAAATGAGCATAATTACCCTCGTCTTCATCTGCAATAGTAGATACTCCCAACTTCAACTCGTTTGTACCCTCAATATAGGTGTGATTGTTTGTTGAACTCCAAACCTCAAAATATGGTTTATATGTACCGTCATCTCTTAAATAATTAGAGTTTTGATTGTATATATAGAAACCGCCGTAACCCTGTTCGTTTGAACCTATTAAGGCTTTATATTTTGAACCTAACTGAGTTAAATATCCGTCTAATGCTATATTACCGTCTGTATCAAAGTACATAGCCTTTTTTGCGGACGAGCCGGCACCTTTAAATATCGTGATACCGCCGTTAAATATCTTTAATCCCTCTTTAGAGGCATCAAGTAATAACACGGCATTTTGCCATATTTTAAAAGCATCGGGAGAAATAGTAGCAGAATACGAGCCGTTAGGATTAGAAACCTCCATACCATACGCACATACTTTTTTGTATATTGCGTTGCCGTTCTTATCAAATCCGTACTGCCATACAGGATTACCATTATTCCAACCGCTATTGGTATAAGCAAAACCGCCTGTATTTAGAGTGTATATTGTATTACTATCCTCTAAGTTCGGGGAGTCGTGCATATAATATTGTTTTCCGCCGCTATCGTCTGTAACAACAGTAGCATATATACCTAACGCATTTGAAATAAGTTCATTAAACGACAGTATTGACTGCACACTTTCAGAAAGATTTTTATTAGCCTCTTTCTTTACTTTTTCAATGATAACCGCCTCTTGTTTGGTAAGAGGGTTAGCACTTGCGTAGCCGTCATTGGTAGCCGTTTCGCCCTTAGCAGAAATACCGATATTACCATTTATAAGAAAGGTAGTGTTAGTAACAACTGTAGGAACTTCTACACCGTCTTTATCCACAAAAACAATACTGTCAAGCGGATATAGATTTACAAAAGGTTTAGTAATACATTCATAAGGTGTGTATGTAAATCCGCCCACCTTACTATAAATACTCTGTGCTAAAGCCTCGCTGTCGTGCTGTATAAGACTGTTACCCTCAATTAAGAGAGCATAACTCTCATCTCCGCACAGTACATTTTCCTCGTCAGAGACTTTAATACGCACACCCGATATAGTAAGAGCGTTTTCTAAAAGGTCTGAGGAGAAACGCATAGCGGCATCTATCCTTGCAGAACTTTCAGTTTTATACCATTCAAGACGGAGTTTACCCTCCCAATCTATATAAGCACAAGTGCCGGTTATTTCCGCTATCCACATAAGCAGTTGACGATAAATGAGGTCATCTCCTTGCGGATATTCGTTAATAACATAGTCTTGATTTATTAGAGTGAGAATATCTGTAGCAAGTTCCACGTTACATATATTACATATCTGCTCCAACAAATTACCGACTGTCATAGGGAAAGATAGTTTTTCAGGTTCTACATCCTTATCGAAATGTACCATACGGTCTAAGGCTGAGAGTGTAATATGAGACAATTTACGAGGAGAGTTATCCACTGTAAAATATCCCATAGGAATAAAATGCTCTACGGCTTTTTCCCACTTACGAGCCTCCCACTTCTTTGTGCCAACATTTATAAAAAGTTCCGCACCCTCAAAAGTGGTATCGTTAAACTTGCCGTCTGTATTATCGAGAGTAAGACTTAATTCTGCCGCAATAGCAGAACCTATCTCTATACGAGAGCCTGATACACAATAGCGGTCTATCGACAGTCCGCCTTGTATAACATCTTTCTCCGTTAAAGTTTTTGTTTCCGCAACACCATTAAAAGTAATATCTACTATTTGTCTGTGTTGCGTTGTAAAAAGGTCTAAGACCTCTTGTGTAATAGGATAAGCCATACAATAACCTACCTTTCCACAATATTAAAACTAAGATTGCTCCACAGTCCTTTTGCGGCATTATACATAGGTGTAGAACGATTACCTACATAAAATTCCTTTGTTACATATTTGCCCTCCATAGCATCAAGGTATTCAACCTCTATGTACTCAGGGTTAAATGCTTTAAGGATTGTTGAAACCTCTTTAGTTGTGATATTCTGCCAAGATAACTCTAAGCCGACTAACTGACGGATACGCTTTTTATTCATAATTGCATCCTCTGTACGACCTGCATCTGAGGCAGAAACATCCTCTAACTTATAGGTATAAGCAGAGGGGCATTTGACAGCCACCCCATCTACCGACCTAATAGGATTATGTTCGTCCATCAAATTACCCCTCCTTTTAACCGCTTACAGGTACGACTGTTTTGCCGTCCCTACGGTTCTTTCTTTGTAAACCATTGATTATATCGTTTGTACCGATAACGTTATTAACGACAGTATCTTTCTCAAGCAGTTTTCTCAAGAGAGCATTTTGTTCTCTGAGTAGAGCGTTCTGTTCTGCGTTAGCATCTGAAACACCCTCACTGATACCAGTTATGATTTGGTCTGTGTTAGCAACCGCAGTACGATTACCGATTGTACCAACCATTTCCGGTCCTGCCTCGTTTGCGACAAAGATTTCTCCTACTGAGGGGAAACCGCCGTCTTTATAAGGTATCAGTGGTATTTGAGGTATAGATATTGTTTTTATTCCTGAAAAAGGTTGTATGCCGAGTATATCAAGGTCTTTTAACCAACCAAGTACACCGTTAATACCTTTAAAAGGAAGTGCTATAACACTGTTAATACCTTTGATGATTCCATTGACTACCTTTACAAAAGCACCGACAACCGCATCTTTAATATCTTTGAATATATCTCCTGCGATAGAAAAAACCTTAACGATTCCTGCCCACGCCTTACTAAAGATATTACCGAAAAATTCCGCTACTGTACTAAACACATTTTTTACTCCATTCCAAGCGGCTTTAGCACCTTTTACAAAACCGTCCCATAATCCGCTAAAGAACTTGCTAACAGGTTGAATGAGCCAAGTATCAAACCAATTCGCTACTGTGCTGAAAACGGATTTTATTCCGTTCCAAGCACTTATTGCAACATTTTTAATACCGTCCCATAATCCTGTAAAAAAGTTGCTTACAGGCTGTATTACATATGTGCTAAACCATTCAGCCGCTATACTCCAAACTCTTTTAAGAATTTCCCAACAACCATTGGCTATAACACCTATGTTGTAGAAAATATCAGATACAGTTTGCCATATGCTACCGAACAACTGACCGAACCACTCCACAACAGGAGAAAATACTGCAACTATACCGTTCCAACAGGATGTAGCAAGATTGACGATACCGTTCCATAAACCGCTAAAGAAAGATGCTATCGGTTGAATTACATAAGTATTAAACCAATTCGCTACAGTGTTCCATACTGCAACTATACCGTTCCAAATATTAACAAAGAATTGACCTACGGCAGAAAGTGCATTACTGCACCAAGAACATACTGCATCCCAATTTTGAACAACGAGAATCACTAAATCAGTTAATAGACCTACGGCTAATCCTATTAAAGCACCTATACCTGCTCCAATAGGTCCTCCACAAGCACCGATGATTGCTCCTATACCTGCACCTGTTAATGTAGCACCTGCACCTATTAAAGTAGCATTTAGCCAATCAAGACCTGCCACAATAGCATCATATATTCCGGTTATCATTGTAGGGACACCGAGAATGATAGCGGCAACTCCTGCGGTCAATGCCGCACCTGCCGCACCTGCTGAACCTAAGCCTAAGTTTGTAGCGGCAGTTGATAAAGCAGTCGCAACCTTGCTACCTGCAAAAGCGGTAGAAATCCAACTTGCTATTTTACCACCAAGTAAAGCCGCTCCGCCAACGCCTAACAAATCTCCAAACAGTATCTCTGTAAAATTAAAACCGCCTAAACCATTTTCTATAGCGTCTCCCATACCATCAAAAGCAAGAGAAAAACCTGTGATTGTCAAAGTTGCTCCTATAATGATTGCATAAGAGGGAACCGCTAAAAGTTTTCTTAAAGTATCAATAGTAGAGATTAAACCGGTAGAAACTTTCCAACCAAGAATAACCGCTCCTATACGAGTTGCTATTTTAAGAATAGTAGATAGTTTTTGCTTGAAAGGTTCAAGGTCAGGCATTTGCACATTAGATAAAAAGTCATAGTCGTATTGACTCAAATCAATACCGAATGTAGGGTCATAACCTCCACCGTATGCAGATGCACCTGCGGTAGCATCTCCTAACTTATTCAACTCATCCATTCCTACTAAGGAGTTTTTGAGTTTTTCTGCACTGTCTTTTGCATCTCCAAGAGCATCGTCAAAATTGGTAGCAGAGTCTGCTCCTAAATCAAGAGAGGACGAGTAATCAATTTCGGGCAACTCGTAACCAAGAAAACCTGCGAGTGATTCCGCCGCATCTTTGATAATCTGCACAAGTGCCTGAAACCACGGAATAACCTTTACTGCTACCACACTTACAACTTGACCCAAAGCAATCTTTGCTTGTTCGGTTTGTGCTTGTAATATTCTCATAGCATTAGCAGGTGTTGCTATCGTTCTTGCTAAATCGCCCTGAGCGTTTTTACTCTGTTCCATAATGGTTATGTAACGGAGAGTTGCTTTCTGTGCCTCTGTCATTTTGGCGGTAGATAACTCTATACCGTGTGCTAAAGCCGTTTCTCTCAACTGAGCAACCGATATATTGATACCCCACGCTTTAAGACCTTTAATCTGTCCTGACATACCGCTTTCGAGTTTTGTAAATGCACTTGAAACATCAACATTCCATAATGACGATAAGTCATAGGCTAACTGTGTAAGGTTTTTACTCATTAAGTTGGCAGACTCAGAACCTATACCGAATCCCTCTGCTATTTGATTGAAAGCACCTTGACCGTTGACCCATTCTTGTATGTTGATACCCATAACATTTTGCACTTGTCGAGCATATTCTAAAGCACTGTCAGCCGCACCGCCCATAGAAACACGGAACAAGTTTAACGACTCAACATACTCGTTATTCTTTTTGAACCACGAACCTGCTATGTTGTAAACCTTTTTTAAAGTGTTACCAAGCCTTGCAGAACCGCTTGTAATACTACCGAGTTTTGAGGTAAAGGCTGTACTTTGTTTTCCGGCACTACCTGTAATGTTACTTAATCTTGAAAGAGTTTGGTTTAAGGAGTTTAAGCCTTTTTCAGCATCGCCGCTGTTGAGTTTGACATCAATATATAGAGTATCTATAACACCGTCTGCCATAACCTAACCTCCTTTATTCTTATCCTTTGCCATAGTTGCATTAAACTTAACGGCAAAAGAACTCATCTTAGCCTTAATCTTATCGTAAGCGGCTTTGAGTTTTTCTTGTTTGCGTTTTTCTATCTCCTTTTCGGTAATCGCATATGGACGAGTGGGGTATTCTATAGGCTTAGTGCCTTTCTTAACAAAGGCTCTAAGTATAGGCGATACATCACATAAAGCCTCGTAAATATACATACCTTGTAACCACAATTCCTCGTTTTTCCTATCTTTTTGCAAAAGAAACGCATCACGGTAGTATTTTACGAGGCTACTATCTCCCTCCCAATATTGCTCATAGGTCATACCTATAGAGAGGTAAAAAGGAAACTGCTCATAGAAAATCTCATAATACTTACGAGTAGGCTGTATTGTTTCCTCATCTGTGGGGAACAAACTGCTTACCAGTTCGTTTCCCACTCTGCGTTTCCCTCGTTTTCCTCAGGGTCATCTAAGAGGCTAACGATGGGTTCGTTATACATTTCGGCAAGTTTTTCCACCAACTGCTCTTTATTTTTCTGAGCGGCGAAAATCTTATCAATTTTATTCTGCATAACGTTTCTATGGTGAGCAAGAAAAGCACCGGCAAACAATGCAGGGAGTGTACTCATCGGTTTTGTCTGAACATTACTGATAGAGAAACCGCCTCTCTCCATAGCCTCAATAGTTTTTCTTGTGTATTCGAGAGTGTACTGCTCTCCGTTATGTGTTACCTTAATCTGCTTAGCCATAAAATTTTATCCTCCAATATTAGTTTTCAGGGTTAGTGATGGGTGTAGAGGGAGCGATTGAAAGGGTCATACCTACAGGCTCATTTACACCGCCGCCATTTACACGAACGGAAACATATCCCTTAAATTCAAACTTGCCGTCAACACCTGTAGGTGTAACAGTTCCGTTTGCCTCGTCTCCACCGAACCAAACCGCAAGGTCGAGTTCCTGACCCTTGAGAGCCTTAATTTCAGCAAATTTTTCCTTGCTGTAATTAGCGGTAAATTCGAGACCCTCCTGACTCTGAATACCCTCTATGTAAGTCTGCATCGGGTCAGAGAGTGTAGTAGTCTCAAGCATTTCAGGAGAACCACCCAAATCGGGGAAGTCCTTAATGTCTATCAACTTCTCATAAGCAGAAGTTGTCTTTTTCATAAGAAATGTCTTAAAAGTTGAAATAGCATTAGCCATTTTGATTACCTCCTGTAAATTACATTATCTTTTGATACCAAAGCCGTATATCGTGCAATTATGCGATATACAGTTGAATTGTTAATTGTTTGTGGAACTTTACTCTTTCGAGTAAAATTATGCTGTAAAAAGAAATCGTCAATCACTGAAAGAATTTTTTTACATTCGCTTTTCTTTGTATGAGCATTGTTAGAATAAACGTTGACCTCATACATAAGGATTGCGTGATTTTCATTAGAACCGCTATCTCTTGTTTTCTCGTTGTTGGCATTGTCTGCCTCTACAATGGTTACACAGGGAAATTTGGAGGGTAAAGCGACATCTTCTCCGTAAACCCGAATACCCTCAAAAGAGGACATAAGTTTATCTGTAAGCCTGTCTATTATGATATTTTCAATATCAACCATTACCAAATACCTCCTTTGCGATTTTAAGAATTTCTCCACGCATATCCTCAGATGCGTTATACATCGCTCGTGCAGGGGGATTACCATAAGTACGATATACACCGTCTCTTATAGGTTGACCTGCGTTACCTTGTTCACCCACATACACCCATCCGTTTGCGTTAGCACCTTTACCTTTACCGTATGTACCGTGAGAATAGCCGAATTTGTCTGACAGAGGGTGTTCGGGGTTTATAACACCTGCACCGAACTCTATAAACATAACCGCCTCTCCTGCGGCAACAACACGGTAGCCGTCAGCGATTTTCTCAACACTAACCTCGACATCGTTTTTACCTGCATACATAGCAGATGTGAAATCCATTCTTGCCCTAAAAGCACCGAGAGTAGCCAATTTCTCTAAGAAGATTTCAGCCTTACCGCTCAGTCCTTTTTTATAGTCCTGAATTTGTTTCATAACTTTATCGAGGTTTCGTATCTGAATACTATAACTCACTGTATATCCACCTTTGATACGGCAAACGATATTGTGTTTAAAGACTTAGCCACTCTTTTCACTATGTAATCGTAAAGTAGAGTGCCGTCCTTATTTGTCTTAGGAGGTCTGTCGATAAACAATACTGTGTTTTCATCAATAGGACAATGTATGTCATCGGTAACGATAACTCTATCGTATTCAAGCATAGTGCCGAACTGCTCTCTCTGTGCATCTCCCGATGCAGGAGAGATATTCGCCCTCATTTTTACAGGCTCTTTGTACTTTGCAATATATACTCCGGTCTTATTCCCCTCAGGGTCAGTAGCAGAAACATCTGAGTCAAATAACGCATAATAAAAAGTTTGCTTGTTTCTCTCTAATGTTCTCATTTGATACCACCAACCATAGGTAGAATATCGGCTAACATACTCGCAGGAACATCTGCACTTTCATAAGAGCGACTAATACCGTTCTCACTATGGCTCGTTTGACCCTCACTACCTCTGCGGTAGTAAAGATATTGAGCAATCTCCACGACTTTTAGAGAATATTTTGAGGGTACGGTAGAGTGTTCTGCACCAAAAGGATATAAGCGACTTAATACTTTTCTTTCAGCAATTTGGAGGTAAAGGTCTAAAACTTCATCCTCTGCCTCCTCACCGATAAGTGATTTAAGCATAGACAATTTTCCTGAATCCGCCATAACCTTTACCTCCTAATTTCAATTAACCGATTGTGATTTTAACAGCCTTTGTCGCATCGGTAAGAGCGGCAAGATAATACTTACGGCTGATGATACTGTTCTCACGAGTATCAGGGTCTCTGTCAGTCTCAATTTCTGTACCTTTCTTGTTAAAGAGAGTTACTGCATCCTTAGTACCGATAATACAAGTACCTGCAACAGCATCTTTCTTAGTGTAAAGGTTGATACCTGCAACAGTACCTACATAACCTGTACGAGCGAAAGCCTCAACATACTTGAGGTCATCTTTAAGAGCCTTACGGATTTTTGCCATATCCTCAGCACAAACAAAACCAAAAATTGAAACACCCTCAAGGTTTTCAAGATTAAGTTTTGCTACAGCATCGGCAAATACGCCAAAATCGTATGTACTTCCGCTAACACCGAGAGTTGCCTTATTGAACTCTGCAAAAATGTCTGCGTTTACAGTGTTGAACATATCTGTACCCATATGCTTTACACCGGTGGGTACGAGCATCGGGTCTGTCATATCCTGCTCGTCAAAATACCTAAAGGTGTTCTGAGCAAGAAGAATTACATACTCCTCAGGAGTATAAGAAACTTCGATAGATTTGGTGTTACCCTCACCCATAGCGAGTTTTTCGGTTGCATCTGTAGCCTTGTAAACATTGATTTTGCGAATCATACCGGCAGAACCCTCAAGAGTGCTGTCTATGTTACAAAACTGTACCAAATCGAGATGTGAATTAAATTGGTCTTCCACTTCGTTAGAAAGGAAGAAATTGTCATAAATCTGATGTCCCATTATGAATTACCTCCATATAATTTTTTGTACTCGTCAGGATTTTCCTGCGAAAATTTTAATCTGTCTTGCGGAGACAACTGTTTAAACTTTTCTATTGTCATACCCTCTGAACCTTTACCGGCAGGTGGTTTAGGAGTACCCTCCAACAGTTTCGCCTTGACTGTTTTCTCCTTTGCGGTTTCTTTTGCGGCAATCACAGATACTATGTTCTTTGCCATAGCAACACTTGCCTCACTATCGGCGGTAACAATACCGTCTATAATGTCCTTGTATTCATCTTCGGTCAGTCCGCCGTCAACAAATACTTTCTCTACATCGAGCCTTACTGACTTCTTAATGAAATCTAAACGTGCAGTTTCTGCATCACCTAAGGCTTTCTGTAATTTTTCATTGTCTGTAAGAGATGCACTCTTTAAATCCTCGTTTTCCTTTTTGTACTTAGCAAGTTCTGACGAGGTTTTGTCGTACAACTCTTTGCTTACCGATTTCGGTAAGGTAGAGGGGTCAACGAAATTCTTATCGGCAAGAGCCGTGTTGATTTCCTCGATTGTCATACCCTCTTTGTAGGCATCGCCGAGCAATTCTTTAATATCCATAACTGTCCTCCTGCGTTTGATAAGCAGTTCTCTCTGCTTTTAATTTTGCGAATTATTTTAAGAGACTTCTCTGCCTCTCTGCGATTTAAGGTTTCTCTACCCTTTGCGATTTAAGGTTTCTCTACCTTTATTTCAAGCGGTGAAAGACCGCATAAAACAACCTGTTTAAAAAGAAAAAGGACTACAAACAGAGTAATCTCTGTCTATAGTCCTTTTTGACTGTTCCATATCACTATTTAGATATGCCGTTACTTATTCACTTTTAAGAGTTTTATACTTTTTACGATTGACCTCAACAATAACAACCGTGTTATGTTCAAGGTGTATCTCCACTGTCTTTCTTTTTGACAGTGCCTCCTCGATTGTTTTTATCGTCTCCGGAGTTATTTTTGTCATCGTCATCCTCCTCAGTGGGAACTGTAGGTAAAAGTTTCATTTGTTCATCGTGATACTCTTTACTCATAGCATAGGCTAATTCGCCATCTGCGAACATACCACAATGTATAAAAGCAAGTTTCGGGTGGATTTTTGGATTTGATAGCATTGTTACAAGTACATTAGCCTTAGCGGTAATATTTTCGTAATTTCTGCGTGTAAACCTAATTTCCACATTTGAGAGCGGTAAGGTAGAATCTGTAGTATCTCTAAGGATGCGTAAAATCTGTTTTAGGAACTGCTTTTCAGACTTCTTAAACACAGTTTCTGTATCCTTAGCACGAGCCTCCGCCGCAGACCAACCATCTCTCATTATAACCGCAGAACCGGTATCGCTTGTCGAACTTCCTCCGTTGCGGTTAGGCATACCACAAATGGTAAGAACTGTCTCATACATATAATCGACAAGAGTTTGAGTCTGCATTTGATTTAACTCCTGCGTGAGTATTTTTACATCAGCAGGATTTGAACTATCTGAGCGGTATTTTAAAGCACCGAGTTCTTTAAGTGCTGTAAATGTACCCTCGTCTATATCACAGTTACAGAAAAGCATTAAAGCCTGAACGAACTGCTCTATACCGTCAAGTCTGTTAGAGGCTACCTCGTTAATTGCATCGAGAATAGGTAATACAATCTCAAATGCTCCTAACCTTGCATCGTTTAACGGATATTCAGTAATAGGATTTTGACCGTAGTATGTGGGAACACCCTTATATGTTTCTCCATTTTCCTCGTTTATGAATGAGTTTACGATTATTCCGCCCTCAAGTTCATAATACCAATTATCAGTCCAAACACTATATACTACCGTGCCGTCCTCTTTTTCGATATATTTTACCGAACCAAGAGGTCTATTACCCAATCCACTATGATAAATAACAAAACAGTAACGAGGGTCGAGAGTATGTATCTCAAACGGAGCCTCATCCATCGTTGGATTAGTACGAGGTAAAGCAATACGATAAGAAGTTCCGCAAATGTGCATCCAATCCGCAAGTTGCTTATCTTTATATGCTTTATCTTCCAAGAACATATACTCGTTAAGAGCAGTTATATCCTTACTAACTTTTTCGTCCTCTCCGTGATTAACATACTGTATCGGTTCGCCTATTAAATATCCTGATTTGAAAGATACAATCTCATTCGCTCTATTTTCAGTAATCCTATTATTGATTTCAGGACGAACTTTCTTATCTCGTTTTAGAATATTCTGCTTACCTCGATAGGTCTTATATAAAAAGTCTATCTGTATGGAGTTCTGTAAATGGACGAACATAGCCTTACGCAGAACCTCTGCAATATTTTCAGGTGTTATCTCGTCAACATCTGAATAAATTACTTTTCTACCGTCCATAGCGATATTCACCATTTTAGACACCTCCTAAAAATAAAACTAATTGCACAGTATTATTATAACATATTCTCCTAACCTTGTCAAGAATTATATACAAGATATAGGTTAGGAGAATTAAACATCCACAAAATAGCGATTAAAAAGGTCTTTTTATAACTTCTACCTTGCGGTAAGGGTTATCCACCATATCAATCGCCATACTTAAACTATCGGGAGCATCGTCATTTTTATTTTTTCCTGTAATTTTATAGGAAAACACATTTTGCATAAACAAATTATACTCTTTTGACCTTTTACCACTTTCACGGAATATCATTCTTTCTCGTATATCAGGTGCTTTATCAAATATCCTCTGCCATTTAGCCTTAGTGGAGGGAGCGGCTTTAGTAGTAATATTTAACCTGCGACCTCGTTTTCTGAGTTCTTGTTCCACTCCCTCTTTATATGACTCTGTGGATTTATTAGCCTCAAACCTCATAGCCTGTGTGTTGTGTTTTATAACAGCATTAACGAGTAAAGGCTGTGTAATTTTTTTATCTCTATTATCGTAAACCACATCGTGAACATAAATATCATCCCCATACTGATAGCATACAGGAGATGCTACAAAGTCTCCGCCACCGAAAGCAGGGTCAACCGCCATAAATATACGGTCAGGGTCTCCCTCCGGTAATTCGCCGTTATAATATCTCATATCGTTAGGTGCAAACAATGCACCATCACGCTCAATAGGTTCTCCCATATACTGAGCCATCCAAGATGCCATATCGTTATTTCTTTCAAACGAGGCTCTGCGTTGACGATAGTATTCTGTAGAAAAACCTACTCCATATTTGTAATTAAATTGGCTTTCGTCCTTTTCATCAAGAGCGGATAAATTGATAATCTTAACTCTGCGGTCTTTAAATCTTTCGTCATTTAACAACAACTCCATTCGCAGACCGGCAGGGTCTATCATACTCCAACGTGTACCGCACCATAGAATTTTTGCTTTTTCTTTTGCACGAGGTAAAAGGTTGTTATCCACCTTACTCCAAGCCGCTACCAATCGGTCTTTATTTAATGCCTCCTCGATACCGCCTATAAGGTCATCTGAGATAAGAATACCGTTACAATCACAAGCACCATTAAGTGTACCGTAAAGAGAGCGGCAGGTAAGAGAGGGGTATCTTTTTTTGCGGTCTAAATTGAGAGTTTCCTCCTGAGAATTTGTTTGTACTATTTTGGATTCAGGAAAAACATCGTGCCATAAGTAAGTAACAGGGTCGTTAATAGTTTCGAGTACACCATTGTAAAAGGCTTTAGTAATCGTATCAGAATAAGCAGAGTAGAGGTTGGATGCCTCAGAGTTCCTACCGATAAGCCAAGTAACGAAAAACATAAGGATTGAAGTCTTACCAACACGAGGAGGCATCGACAAGAATAATTCATCGAGTTTGTCCTCTGCCAACTCTTGTAAAGCATCCGCAACTTGCTTTAAAACTTTACGGCGAGGTTGATAAAATCTCTCTGATGGCTTACGGTCTAACTCTAAATAGAGTAGATAACTGTCAACATCGTAAGGAGCATCAAATAGCAAAGATTTCTTATACAGTTCGTAAACCTCTTTTGCATCGGCGGAACGGCAAATACCCAAAGCCTGAGTAATACAGTTCCTCAACAATTTGTTTGTAAGATGGGAATGTTTAAAATTTTCCGCCTCAATATGACGGCATATTGAAAACAGGTCTTTAAGAGGTTGTATATTAACAGGGTCTCTTTTTATTTCATCGAAAATTTTTGGAATAAGTGATTTATAATCCATAATTATACCTCCTTAACACTTGCTCTTAGGTTATCGCCCACAATAAAGCCTACTTTACTGTAAAAATCGTTCAGTTGAGCATTATGTACTACTGTTATGGCGGTATTTGCGAGTTTTTCATATTCAGCAAGTAAGGTTTTAAATACACCTTGTTTTCTATATTCTGCTCTCACTTCTGTAGCAAAAAGGATATTGCCGCACATATAAGTATTTTCGCCGCAAATATAACCAATAATGTCTCCGTCTATTTCTGCCACGAGACATATTACACCGTCATTATAAGTTATATATTTAGCATTTTGAAGTAAACCGCCTCTCCAAAACTCGAAATCTGTCATTTTTATAAAATCGTTTTGTTCATATTTTCGTATTATCATACTTACCTCCATAAAAGAAAGGACTACTACGATTGTAATAGTCCTTTTTGACTGTTTCCTCCTGCCTTTTTACAGAAGTCTATTTAATTTTATCGTATCCATTCCTCGTTTGTCAACCAAGAATGTCCGCAGTTCTGACAATGAGCAGTTACTCGTCTGCTATCCATACCTGCTATATAATGACCGCCTTTAAAATTGAAGATTCTATACCAAAAACCTCTATTCCAATCGTAACCTTTACGACCAAGAGCAACAGAATGACTACCGCAGATAGGACAAATAGATTTTTTATCCTTATAAAACTGTTTTTCGATATTTTTTCTATATTCGGGTTTCTTTGCGTGATACAATATCACAATCACTAAAGAAAGAACCGCAGGAATGATAGCAAATACTGACATAAACAAAAAGGTTGCTATAAATACACCTATCGGGATAGCAATACATTGAGCCACAATAGCGGTATGATAACTGCTATTATCTTCTCTTTGTTCAACCTGTGGTTTAGGTTTAGGCTCTGCACAATAAGGACAGTAAGAATAACTCTCGTCATATTCTTTACCACAATGCCGACACTTCATTACAAGACCTCCTCGTGTTTACTAACTTTGCCAATTAGCAATTACATTAAAATCTTTCGCTGTTCCTTTAGAGATAGTTACAGTTTTTACAGGTGTAGTTTGACCGTCATAAGTCCACCCTAAGAAAGTATATCCTGCAACATTTAGTTCAGGTATAGTAAATGTTTCTGTATCTACAGAGAAGTTGTTAGGAACACGAAATACATATTGTTCGTATTCGTCAGAAGAAACGGACGAAAAAGAGGTATTTATTTCGCCGTTTATAAAACCTGTTTTATCCTTTACTGCTACCGAATAAGTTTCAAACACTACAATTTTACCCTTTTCAGGCTCTTTACTTTCGGTGGAGGTATCATCAGGTCTTGACG
>JAZQGH010000021.1:0-1975 GCA_045539925.1 Acutalibacteraceae bacterium
TTCAGGCGTAATTTGTTCGTACATTGCTTTTTCTCCTTTTTCTGCAACTATTATGGAGGTCGGTCCGTCTGCACCGCCGATAATTCCGATACAAGTCGGATCGTAGCCATGTCGTTCTGTGAGCCAAGGAGTTGAGTTGCCAATTTGTCTTCCTAAGACCCGCTTGGCCTCCGACTTTTCAGGCGTAATTTGTTCGTACATTGCTTTTTCTCCTTTTTCTGCAACTATTATGGAGGTCGGTCCGTCTGCACCGCCGATAATTCCGATACTGCTATCATCTCCGCAAGCGGTGAGCAGTATACAAAGTAAGACGGATATAATACATAGAACTTTCTTCATCACATTAACCCTCAATCTTTTCCATTACTTTACTGAATACTTCGCCGATATTTTCCCTGATAACCAGGTCGGCGTTGTTATCGTATTCCGTTTCAGACTTATTAATCATAACGATGTATTTGCCTCTGAAATATCTCACAAAAGATGCGGCAGGATACACTGCAAGAGAAGTTCCGCCAACAATCAGCATATCAGCATTTTCGATGTATCTTATGGCAGATTCCGCAACTCCGTCATAGAGATTTTCGCCATACAGGACAACCTTTGGTTTCATAGTGCCGCCACATTCACACTTTGGCACATTCTTGTCTTTGATTTCTGACAAGACCTTGTCTGTATCGCCCTTTTTACCGCAGGAGGCACAATAAAATTTCTCTGCAGTTCCGTGGAGTTCAATTACATTTTTACTGCCTGCTCTTTGATGCAGACCATCTATGTTTTGCGTTATTACTGCTTTGAGTTTACCCATGTTTTCAAGCTTTGCCAACGCTTTGTGAGCATTGTTTGGTTCTACTTCAATGATAAAATATTTTCTATAAAAATCATAAAAAGTTTCTGTGTTCTGAAAAAAGAAATCGTGACTCAATATCTCTTCGGGAGGCACGCCGTATTCTTTCACGGTGTTATAAAGTCCGTCTTGGCTGCGATAGTCCTTCACACCGCTTTCGGTAGATACACCTGCACCACCAAAGAAAACGATGCTACTGCACTCTTTAATCATTTCTGCAAATTTTTCTATCATCATTTCTTGCCTCACTTTTTTGGTATGGTCAGCTCAAAACTGTCGTCAATCATATTCTTTATATCATCTGTCGGGATGCTCCCGTCAAGGATTATGGAATTCCAATGCAATTTGTTCATATGGTACGCCGGAACGACTGATTCATAGGTACTTCGCCACATATATGTAAGATTAGGATCGCATTTCACATTAACCCAGATGTTTCCCAAATGCTCATATATAGCTGCAAACATCTTTTGATTGCCCTTATGCCTCATAATAGTCCAGTTAAAGTCGTGGAAGGGATAATCTTCATATGTGTCATTAAGCGATAGGCAAAAATCGATCACTTCTTGTCTTGTTCTCATTTTGTACCTCTTTTATAAAACCTTTAATTATGTCCGTGGCAGTTTCCGCCGCAACCGTGTTCACCGCAGGTGTGACCTTCACCGTGTTCGTGGTCGTGGTGGTCGCATTTAGCTTCAGGATCATATTCGAGTGCATTTTCTAAAAATGCCTCAACCGCTTTGTCTGCATTGCCGCAAGCACCGCCGAACAATTTAATTCCTGCCTCTGCCAGTGCCATCTGTGCACCGCCGCCAATGCCACCGCAAATAAGCACATCAATGCCAAGTGCAGAGAGCATACCGGCAAGTGCTCCGTGTCCACTACCGTTTGCATCTACTACTTTTGATGAAAGTATTTTACCGTTTTCGGTTTCATATACTTTAAACTGTTTTGTGTGTCCAAAATGTCCAAAGATTTCTCCGTTTTCGTAAGTTACTGCAATTTTCATAGTATTTTATCTCCTTTAACAATTTATTTTTTTTGCTGATAAAGCCCTACTGTTTCCTTATTTCTATATTCGCGCTTTTCGTAATATCCGATTAAAGTGCCGTCATCATCACGAAGAGC
>JAZQGH010000022.1:0-17588 GCA_045539925.1 Acutalibacteraceae bacterium
ACTGCATTCCCTGTAAAGCTTAACGGTGAGGACGTTGTATTCAATAATGTCCTTGCAGCATCCAGCTGGACAGATTACAATACCGTAATTCTCGGTACTGTAGATCTTAAGGCAGGCGATAACGTGCTTTACATCTACATCGGCGAGGGCGCTGCTTGTAACATCGACTACTTCACCTTTGAGTCTGCAGAGACTCTCACATTCAACGCAACCGAGATCGACAGACCCGCTCACGAGTGTGAGAGCGTATGTCCCACTTGTGGCAAGTGTCTTGACTCTGCTTGCTCCGAGGACGTCTGCGCAGAGAAGTGTGAGGGTCACGGTCCTGAAACTACTACTGTAATTCAGGAAGCAGAAACCGTTGTATGTAACGGTAATGTAGGTACTGGCGGAGATGACCAGATCTGGAGAATTGAGGATGCAAATAGATCAGGCAATTTCTATCTCGGCAGAATCGGTGACGTATCTGCATCCAACCCCGGTTATTATTACTTCAAGTGGTCTATAACTGTTGCAAATGATTGCGAAGTTAAAATTGGAATGAATGCAGCTTACGGTGCTGACGTAAACGTTGCAACTGCATTCCCCATTATGCTTAACGGTGATGCGATCAGCCTTGAAACCATAATCTCCAGTGGTGGTTGGGGCAACTATAAGACCGAAAGCTTTGGTACTATAAATCTCAAAGCAGGCGAAAATACTCTTTATATCTACATCGGCACTGGTGCAGCTTGCGACATCGACTACTTCACCTTTGAGTCTGCAGAGACATTGAATTTCAATAGTACAACAATTGACTGATTATCTTTGCGCACTATTAATAGGGGCTGAGTCTTAATGGCTCAGCCCTTTACCCAAAAGGATATTATAATAATGAATATTCGTGAAATAATAAAGACATTATCAATAGAACAAAAAGCGGCTCTGCTTCAGGGCTGGAGCACCTGGACGACGCTTGAGCTTAAGGATAAGGGCATACCGGCTATGTTTATGTCCGACGGTCCTGTTGGACTTCGTAAGCAGGCAGGAGCAGGCGACCACCTTGGTCTTAACGCATCTGTACCTGCAACCTGTTTCCCGACGGCCGCAACTATGGCTAACACCTGGGATATATCTCTCGGTGAGGAGCTTGGCAGAACTCTTGGTACAGAGGCTGCTGCAAACGACGTTCACGTTGTTCTCGGACCAGGACTTAACATTAAGAGAAGCCCCCTTTGCGGACGAAATTTTGAATATTTCTCGGAGGATCCCTACCTCTCGGGTAAAATGGCGGCATCCTACATAAAGGGTATTCAGGAAAAGGGCGTCGCTGCCTGTCCCAAGCACTTTGCAGTAAACTCCCAGGAGCTTCGCCGTATGTCTATGGACTCGGTGCTTGACGAGAGAACAATGCGTGAGATTTATCTCACAGGCTTTGAGATTGAAGTAAAAGAGGGTAAGGCAAAGGCCATTATGTCCTCTTACAATATGGTAAACGGCACTTACGCCAATGAAAACACCCACCTGCTCACAGATATTCTCCGCGGTGAGTGGGGCTTTGACGGCTACGTCGTCACCGACTGGGGCGGAGATAATAATCACACCGAAGGTGTTAAAGCAGGAAATAACCTCGTTATGCCCGCACCGGGTCCCGACTGTGCAATCGGACTTCTTGAGGATCTTCGTGCAGGCAAAATTGACGAGAATACTATAGATAAAAGAGTAGAGGAGCTTCTTCGCGTTGTATTTGACACTCACGATGCGGTTGCAAAACAGCCTAAGAGCTTCGACGTAGAGGCTCATCACGCCGTTGCAAGAAGATGTGCCGAGGGTAGCATTGTTCTCCTTGATAACGACGGCATTCTTCCTCTTAACGAGGGTGCGAGCGTTGCCGTGATCGGTGACTTTGCAAAGGTTCCCAGATACCAGGGCGCAGGCTCGTCACAGGTAAATGCAACAAAGATAGATAATCTTTACGACTCTCTTGAAAAGTATCTTAATATTACAGGATACGCACAGGGCTTTGACAGAAAAGACCCTAACCCCATAGATAAGCTCATATCGGAGGCAGTAGAGGTTGCAAGAAATGCCGAAACCGTTCTTCTCTGCGTAGGTCTTGACGAGATCCTTGAATCCGAGGGTATGGACAGACTTCACATGGAGCTGTCAAAGAGTCAGCAGAAGCTTATAAATGAGGTATGTGCCGTAAATAAGAACGTAATTCTCGTTCTTTCGGGCGGTGCACCATTCGTTATGCCGGAAAGATCGCTTTACAGAGCCGCAATTCACGGCTATCTCGGTGGTCAGGCAGGCGCAGGCGCTATGGCTGATGCTCTTGTTGGTAAGGTAAATCCCTCTGGTAAGCTTAACGAAAGCTGGCCTTATAAGTTAAAGGACAATCCCTCATACCCCTATTTCCCAAGCAAAGAAAGAACTGCAGAGTACCGTGAGGGACTTTACGTTGGCTACCGTTATTATGATACGGCAGGTAAGAGCGTTCGCTATCCCTTCGGTCACGGTATCAGCTATACCGACTTTGATTACTCCGACATTAAGGCAGATAAAAACAGCGTAAGCTTTACCATTTCAAACGTTGGTAAACTTGACGGCGCAGAGGTTGCACAGGTTTATATCTCCTGCAAGAACGGCAACGTTTACAGACCTAAAAAGGAGCTGAAGGGCTTTACAAAAGTATTCCTGAAGGCAGGCGAGAGCAAGACTGTCACCGTGGAGCTTGACGATAAGGCGTTCCGTTGCTACAATGCAGAGAAGAACTGCTGGGAGACCGAGGATGCAGATTACGAGATTATCGTTGCTGCAAGTGTTAGCGACATCAGGCTTTCTTGTACCGTACATATTGACGGCACGAAATGCGAGAAAAACGCACCCGAGTGCTACTACACGGCAGACATAGAAAACGTATCCGACAGCGACTTTGAAAAGTTGCTTTTAAGACCTATACCCGATGGCAGATGGAGTGGACTTTTGACCGAAAATGACGCAATATGTCAACTTTACTATGCAAAATGTGGTCTTGCAAGGCTTGTTTACAAGATTCTGACTAACATCAAAAATAAATCCGAAGTCAAAGGAAAGCCCGATCTTAACGTGCTGTTTATCTACAATATGCCTTTCAGAGCTATCGGCAAAATGGCAGGCGGAATGGTCTCAAGAAAAATGGTTGACGATATTCTCTTTATCGTAAACGGTCATTTCTTCCGCGGCCTTGGCAGAGTGATCGCAGATTTCTTCCGCAACCTTAGTGCAAATGCACAATTCAAAAAACAACTTTGATTTCTTCGAAAGGAGGAATAATATATGATCAATATTGCCGTAGTTGATGATGACAAAACCTACGTCGAATGCGTCAAGGAATATCTCAAAAGATATGAGAAGGAAACCGGCAAGGCGATTAGCGTCAGCACCTTTTCCGACGGTGATGCAATAGTTCGTCAGTATGATTTTCAGTTTGACATTATTTTTATGGATGTTGAAATGAAGTTTATGGACGGTATGAGTGCCGCCGAGGAAATAAGGAAAAAGGACTCTCAGGTCGTAATTATCTTTATTACGAATATGGCGCAGTATGCAATTCGTGGCTATGCCGTACAAGCCTTGGATTATCTCCTAAAGCCTGTATCATATTACGCATTTTCTCAGTGCCTTAACAAGGCTCTCTCTCGTAAGGAGAAACGCGAGGCAAAAACGGTCGTTCTTGATATTAAGGGCGGTTCTGCGCGCTTTGACATTAAGGATATTTATTATATTGAAACCCAGGGACACACCACCACCTGTCACGTAGTAAACGGGGAATATCAGCTGCTTTCAACAATGCGAGGTGTTGAGGAGATGCTTTCCAAGATGTATTTCTTCCGCATCAGCAAATGGTATCTTATCAATCTTCAGCACGTGGATAATTTCTGTGACGATTGCGTTACGCTTGGAAAATACAAATTCACAGTCAGCAGAACGAAGAGAAACGACTTCTTGAAAGCCCTTACGGCATATTGGGAGGAGGTAGTCAGATAATGGTAGGACACGCTGTTCCCGATATACCAAGAATATATACGGCTATCGCTGAGTGGCTATCCTGCGGTGTATTCGCCCTTCTTCTTGGACCAAAGCATAAGTTGTGGAAGGTAGGGTTGCTCGGCCTGGCTTACCTCGCTTTATTGATAGCCTTTATGGAACTTACCGCAACCATCACTCTTTGGCTTTGGATCCCTTGTATGCTCGTTGCATTCTTCTCAATGATTGGATTCATTTGGTTCTGCAACAAGACCTCGTTTTACGAGAGTATATTTTACGGTGTTATGGCATTCTCGGTTGCAGAATGCATAGCTTCTCTCGAGTGGCAGATCGTAAATACGGTTTTCACCGATGTAAATAAAATGCCGTGGTATGCTGAGATCTTAATTTTGATTGCGGTATACGGTGCCGTTTTGTTCGCATTGTGGAGATTGCTCAGAACAAGAATAAATAAGGATCATAGGATTAGCATAGGATACAGAGATCTGCTTGTTTCACTTCTTATTTGCGTTATCGTGTTTGGATTCAGTAATTTGAACTTCATTACCGTTTCTTCAAGCACCTCGGGACAATATTTTAAGGAAATTGCATACACCAGAACCTTGGTTGACATTGCAGGCGTTGCAATGCTTTACGCTCATTTTTTAAACTGCCGTAATAATATGGTAAAGCGCGAGCTTGACGCGGTGCAGAATACTTTGAATAATCAGTATCAGCACTATAAGCAGTCGCGCGAAAGCATAGAGCTTATTAATATCAAATACCACGATATGAAGCATCAGATTAATCTGCTGAGAGATATGAACGACAGCAACGAAAGAGCCGCTTTCCTTGATAAAATGGAGGCAGAAATCAAGATGTATGAGCTCCAGAACAAAACGGGAAACGCGGTTCTTGACACACTCCTTACGGGAAAGAGCCTCCAATGCAATAAGCAGGGAATTACTATGACCGTAGTTGCAAACGGAAAGCTTCTTGACTTTATGGATGCTATGGACATTTGCTCTATTTTCGGTAACGCCCTTGACAATGCCATAGAGGCAGTAGTGAAAATCAAGGAAAAGGAAAAGCGACTTATTCACGTCACCGTTTCCGAGTTCAAATCCTTCGTAATGATCCATATAGAAAACTGCTACGATGGCATACTTGAAATGGATAACGGAGACTTTATTACCACTAAGAAGAACAAAGAAGGCCACGGCTACGGAATAAAGAGTATTGCATACACCGTAGAGCGCTACGGCGGCGTAATTGACGTCAAGGCAAACGACAGTTGGTTTGAACTGAAAATTCTTATTCCTACAAAGAAGAACGAACACTAATTCTCCTTTAATATTTATTTGTTGCCTTTCGGCACCTTCCCAAATCGTAGCGTGGTTCGGTAAGAGAAGGGAAGATTTCAAATATGGTCTGTATATGTCAACGGTTATCGATTATGATTTTTGCCTTCCGTGAAAATTTACATTAAAAAAATCCGGGTCTTAAGACCCGACTTTAATAAACTCCAAATTTTCAGTAAAATTTCAGTGTGAATTAACCGTTTACATATACGAGAACTATGCTACGATCCGTTCCCGAAAGGCAAAAAATATAATTATCTGTCACGATTATAAATAGAAAAAAGCCCTCGGTTTTTACGCCGAGGGCTTGAATTTTTGTTTATTCTATTAAGAATGGTTTTTTGTATAGTCGTCATTTTTTCGTTATATTGCTATTAATAACATCCTGCGAGTCAAAAGACTTCATTTATATTATATAAGCATTAGAAGCGATATTTTGACAACTGTAGTTCGCAAAAACTGGTGTTTTTGGGCGATTTCCGCTCTTTTTTGAGAGCAGCTTGAGCCTGCGAGCCGTTTCGTTTGGTACGAAGCTTAGCTCACTGCGGGCTCACGGTGCATTTTTTTGCAAATGTCATAAAACAAAAACAAATATCCTCATTCATACAAAAACAAATATCCTTATGTATAGAGGATAAAAGAACCCTTAAATCCTCAAACACCAATACCATCACTAACACTAAATACAATAGGAATAAAAGTAGTAATAACAGTATAGAAAAACCTGCCTTTTTAAATAAATTTGCAGTTTTTTCCCTTAAAATCCTTATATAGGAACATATATTACATATAGTAGCAAAAGAACCTGCCAGTATTGTAGTGAAAAGGACTTCCTGTACCTACTGTAAAAATAGGTTGAACCTAGGGAGACAAACCTGTAATAGGAGAAAAAGAAAAAGCCCTGCAGACCGAAGTCTACAAGGCTTTGTTCTATTAAGTTGTAGGATAAACCAGTTTGTCTTAGTTAGGATAAACTAGTTTGTCGTTTTAAATTTATGCTAATATTAAATTAGTTCTTAAGTGCAGCCTGCCTCGCTATTATATTTGGACGTCGATTTTTATATATAAATATATAATATTTATATATAAATTTCTATTTTTTCGTCTTTCCAGCATGAAAATTTGAAGTGATGAGCACCTGAATTCTGAGATAAAAAATTGATAGCAAATTCGCGATTTATCTTAAATTCAGCTAACTTAATGGGCTTGGTTTTGTCATCATCCTTCGTGATTTCTGTACCGGTTCTTAGATGCCATTCCAAGTGACCCGGGCAAACAATTATTTTGCTAATAAAACACTCAAGCACGCTAGTTGGAATTTGTTTGTTCTTCTCGATCTCTATCGACGAATCTATTATTTCATTCAACTGCTTTAGCTTTTTTGTAAGATCAACTCGTGAGTTGCTGTTAGATGAATTTTTAAGAGTAGCAAGATTTTTGTTAATTTCTCCTTTTTTCTCTTCTAACTCGCTTGTCTTTTTTCGAAAGATTGTTTTATCGATTTCACCATCAGCACGCAGTTCAATTAACACGTCAAATCGCTTTTCTATTTTTTGTAGCTCGTTTTCTAGAGAGCGTATTAAATCTTCTTGGTCCGGCATATCAGGTTTATCGTTTATATGCTGGGCAAGGATTTCTTTTGCTAATTTAGCAATGACGTCTCTTTTCGTAATGTAATTTTCAAAAATATACATCGCCATCATTTCGAGCCTTGCTTCGCTTAAAGTAGGAGACATGCAAACGTCATCTATAGGTAATCCCTTCTTTGTTCTTGTTTTTATAGATCCCTCCATTCTTTTCCTGTTGCATATGTAAGTATATACTTGTCGTCTCCCTTTTTGAGAATAATGTTGGCGATTAAAGCTGTGTCCACAGTAACAATGAAGCAGTTTGCTCCAGGGATGCGAGGGGGTATTTACTCCTTGCAATCTTCTTTCTCGTGTTTTATCTTTGATAATTCTGGTTCTCTTACTTAGAATTTCTTGAACTTTATCATACTCTTCCTTAGTAACTATTGGTTCGTGTTTTCCAATGGTCTGCGTCAGTTCAAGAGTTCCTTTATTCTTAATTTTCTTTTGAGTAAGATAGTCTGGAACGTACTCTTTATGATAAGTCATTACACCATAGTAAAAAGTGTTTTTTAGAACATTTGAAATAACCGTAGCCGCCCATCTTTCTTTGCCTGTGGACGTCTTTATTCCTTTAGCCTCCAGTTCGTGTTTTATTTTCATTATTCCGTAGCCTTGGAGGTATAAATCATAAATCAATCGCACTGTTTTGGCTTGTTCGGGGTCTATGACCATTTCTTTTCCAACACGTTTATATCCAAGAATGTTGCCGTTGCCGTACACCACGCCTTTTTCCATAGAGGTTTGCTGACCACTTTTTACTCTGATAGAAGTCTTGCGGCTTTCATCCTGGGCAAGTGTCGCCATAATGGTAAGTCTTAACTCGCCATCACCGTCAAAGGTTTTTATATTATCATTAAGGAAGAAAACCTCAACTCCAATACGGCGAAGCTCACGAGTATATTGTAGGGTATCTACGGTGTTTCTTGCAAATCTTGAAACCTCTCTTGTGATGATCAGATCGAACTTATGCTCTTTAGCATCAGCAATCATTCTCATAAATTGCTCACGCTTTTCGGCCGACGTTCCGGTAATACCTTCGTCTATGTACGTTCCGACAAGCTCCCATTCAGGGTGGGCATCTAAAATAGGTTTGTACCAATCAATCTGATTTTCAAGGGCAGAGAGCTGTGCTTCGTGTTCAGTTGATACACGGGCATAAATTACAACTTTTCTTTTTTCTCGAAAAAGATCTTGTGCGTATGAGTACACTTTATTCTCCTTTCTTTTCTGTTTCTTTTATGGTAAATTCGGATATATCAATTTTGTCTGCGTATTCGTTGAGGATATTTTTGAATATATACGCCGGCAAATAACCATCGTGGTTTAGTTGCTCAATAAGCTTTAGGGCAGCAAAAAGCTTATTACTATTCAGTTCCTTCTTTGGCACGTAGCCCTCCTTTCTTCAGTATTTGCACTGACCGGAAGTGCAGTATTTTTAACGATCGAACAGCTTCATTGTCAGTGTAGCATTTTAGTATTGTGATAAAAAAGGAACTGTTGGGTAATCTTATTGAGCTAATTAACTTTTCCCTCAAAAAACTCAACAAAAGAAAAAATCATCTTACGAAAAATTGTCAAGGACAATTATAGTAAGATGTCAGAAAAAAAGATAATGATGTCGGATAATTTATAGTTTTCAGTCTTATTTTCTTAGAATACACCCTTGACAATTTGCAGAAGATGATTACAAAAAAATATCACCACAGTGATATAAAATCAATAGTTTCTTTATAAAACATATTGACAAACTATCACTATGGTGATATAATATCTATAAAGAATGGAGGTATTAACAAATGGAGAAAATAATTACTATATATCACGGATCAGAAAAAATCGTTGAAGTCCCCACCTTTGGCGAGGGTAAGAAAAACAACGACTTTGGACTTGGTTTCTATTGCACAGAGAGCGAAGATCTTGCTAAAGAATGGGCTGTATCCTCACTTCGTAACGGCTTTGCCAATAAGTATACATTAGATACCGAGTATATGAGAATATTAAACTTGAACAGCCCCGAGTACACTATTCTTAATTGGATAGCTGTTCTTGTAGAGCATCGTCTTTTCTCGATAAAAACTCCTGTAGCAAGAAGGGCAAAGCAATATCTTATTGATAATTTTAGCATTAACGTAAATGCATTTGATATAATTACCGGCTATCGTGCCGACGATTCTTATTTCGATTATGCTGAAAGCTTTCTTAATAACGGAATTTCGGTAGAACAGCTTGCACGAGCTATGAGACTCGGTAAGCTTGGTGAGCAGATTGTAATAAAATCGCAGTTTGCGTTCTCTCGCATAAAGTTTGAAGGATTTGATGTTGCGGAGAAGGAAGAATTCTATGTACTTAGAAAATCCCGAGACGATGAGGCAAACAGACTTTATCTTGAAATGCTTGAGGAAGAGGGCGACGGTCTTTATATTCAAGATATAATCAGAGGAGGCATTAAAAACGATGATCCACGCATACCAAGAAATATATCTAAATAATGCTCAGGCAGCACTTGGCGAAGCCTTTGATTATGCTATAAATACTTGTAACATTTCGGGTGAAAATTTTGTAAAGATGTTTTTGGTAAGCTCGGTATCGAAGAAAATGGAGAAGGGCGAACCCAAATACGTTTCAGGTAAAAGTGGCATTGAAATAGCAAGAGAAATCGTTTTTGAAACAATGGGAAAAACCATAGAAAACGACCCATCTGAAAGCTTTGGTAGGTCGAAGGAATATTGGATAGGATGGGCGCTTGCTTATTATCATTGGTATACCTCAAGAAAGTATAGTGATATCTTTAAGGTCGTTTCCTTTAGTGAACTTGAACAGATGTATTATACCTTACACGAAGCGGATATATCCAAGTTCGTAGATGTTATAAATGAGCGAATGTTAGAGTATTTTCCTGAAACAAATCTAAAGCGTATTCGTACTGCTTACGGAATAACCCAGGCGGAGCTTGCAAAGATGGCAGATGTGAGTATTCGTTCAATTCAAATGTACGAGCAGAGAAATAAGGATATCAACAAAGCAAACGCTGAAACTATTTATCGTATTGCGAAGGTTTTAGGGTGTACTATGGAGGATTTTATAGAAGTACAAATTAGATTTCAAAAACATAGATAAAGACAAATCATATGGTTGAAAAGGTTTTTTATAACCATTATATTTGAAAAGAAATAAAACATTCAAAATACAAAAGAGGCGAGCCTTAAGAGCTCGCCTCTTTTCGTTGGTTAATATTCAGCAGAACAGTGTTCACTTTTGTAGTAAGATACATAAATCTTTTGCTGTCGGGATTTAACAAGAAATGATGTTTGAGATCTCTATAATTAACTGAAACCCCTTTGGTTTTGAGATAGTGCATTAAACTAGTTAGAATAAATTTTCCACATATCATGCGCCAATATTCATTTCCGTACTTAAGAGAAAATTTGTATAAGATATCATCAAGTTTGTCTTGATCTAAATTTATACCATTATCTTGAAGCGTTAATCTATATTCATCCATAACGTTCGTTTTCTCAAATCCTGTGCTAGGATCTATAAAAAGATACGGCGAATTTCCTACATTTTTAACAGTTGGGTAATATGCTTTTAAAAAGCAATAAATCACAAATAATTTTTGGGATTGATTAATGATTTTAGAATACCAATCTTTGATTTTTATTTTATCTTTCGTGTAAGAAAACCCCTTTTCTAACCTACACATCGACAATCGAACACACGCCGTCTCTTCAAAAAGAAGAGATTCAATATTGTATGCATCCAAATATATGTAATGTTCATGTTGTATCATATTATCGGGAGCAATAATTATATCAAAATCCCCATCTACAATGTATATATTGGGGTGCGAATTGTTATCTTGGTCGAATACTCCAAATTCTTGAAACAAATTCTCCATGGCAGGTTTTCCGCCAGATGAGAAAATAGTTTTTATTGTTAAATCTGGAAAAAGCTTTTCAAAAAGCAACTCATATTCATATTCTTTATTTTTGTCTTCCACAAAAAAGTTGATTTCTTGAGAGTCTTTATAATAAAAATATCGAGTTGCCTCAGCTTCATGAGTGTATAGCAAAGCATCTGTGTTATCCATTTTAACACCTCATTAACTATACTTTTTTTCCAATTTATACATTTTGTCGCGGTTTTTTCCCACAAACTCTGGTGAATGAGTTGCGAAAATAAGCTGCATATTTGGATTTATACTCATTGTTTTATCAACAAATATTTTTTGCCAAGATAAATGTAAAGATAGTTCAGGTTCATCAACAACAAATATACCTGTTTGTTTTTGATTTACATTGAAAATTAAATTTGCAAAAAATATAAGTAATTGTTTTTCTCCCGAAGAAAGATGCTGAACACTAATTGGCTCTTCAGAAAAAGTTGTAACAAATCCTATTTTACCGTCAGCATAAATCACAAATTCTTTATGTTCTTCCGTTTGAGATATGAAGCTGTTCATAGTATCTATAAATAGCTGAAATTTGCTCATTACTTTTTCTTTATCTTTTTTATTTTTTTCTGCTAAAGCAATGGTCTTTTGTATTCGTTTGAACTCTTTATACCTAAACCATGAAGTTATGTCCAGTTCTTTGTGTGGCTCCATGTCTTTTTTGAACAGCTGGAAGAATAGTTCACAATTATTTATATCTACATTATCGGATGTCAATTCTCTTAGAATAGAAATATACTGATTTTTAACTTCATTAATTTTTGATGCAGATACTTTAAAGGTTTTACTGTCTACAATACTAGCAAATACCTCTTCAAGATTAGAGTTTGTATCTACATCTAACAATGATTGTAAAACTTGATTTCTAAAATTGTTTTCGATATCTCTGATTTGAGAATTTGCTAAATTGTATCTATGATAAATAAGCATTTCAATCTGTGTAATGTTAAAATCTCTGCTTGAGTAGGAAAATTCTAAATCATTGTTGTTTTGAAAACGATATCTAAATTGTCGTGAGTAACGCAAATAATTAATGTCATCTTCATATAAGTCGTATGAATTTCTCAAATTCATTGATCGATTTAAAGGGAGATAGACATAATTAAAAGAATGTCTAATTTTTCGCAAAACAGGATATTCATCAAAATAGCGTTTAGCAATTTCTTCAACTTCAAAATTCCTGTGCTGCTCAGAATCCATTCTTATAAATTCAATTTCTGCTTTATTGTTAAGAAATTCTACAGAAAGTGTCTTTTTACTTGAACGTTCAATAGATATTTCCATAAAATCGTTTGTTTTTTTTGTGTTGTAGTATTGTAAATTTATTTTTTCAAACTCGTATTCAAATAGTTTGAAAAGCATACCTGTGATTATAGCTTCCGTAATATTTAGAATTGTTGTCTTTCCACAACCATTTGACCCATATAAAAAAGTTATATCGCTATTAAAATTTACAGTATAATTGTACGAACCATGCAACTTATGTATTGTTAGTTTTTGTAATTTCATATGATACTTTGACCATCCTTTCATAGCATATCCTCCTATATTTTATCATATATTAAATAATTTGTCTATAACTATATCATGTTTTTTGTGCAAAAACGCACGATTTTTGTATTTATAGAAGATGTTTATTTATTTTAATCTAGCATCAACTGGCTTTTAATTAAAAAAGGTTAATATTATGTGTGTAAAAAATAAGTACTAATTCGACGATTTATGTTAAGAAACAAGGTTAATAAAAGTGCATAACATTAGATAATACCAATAAGGTGTCGCCAGATGACGACACCTTATTTTTTCTTTCAAAAACCTCTTGACAGTTTGAGAATAAGAGAGTATAATATAATCACTAAATAGAACGAGTGTTCCATTAAGGAGAACATATATGAGATATAAAAACGAAGATGTTATTAAACAAATACTTGAATATATAAATAATAAATATAACTCTTGTGGTGCAGTTCCGTCCATGCAAGAGATCGCAGATCATGTTGGAATGGCTAAAAGCTCTGTCAGTAGATACGTATCCGAAATGGAAAGCAGAAAACTGCTTACCAAAAACGGTGGATATTACGGTATAGAGACAATGGAAATGAAAAGAACGCCTAAGAATCTTGTTGTAATGCCTGTCGTGGGTAGTATTGCTTGCGGTACTCCTATATTAGCAGAAGAAAATATTGAAACCTATTATTTCATTTCTCCCGAATTCCTCGGTCCCGGCGAGTTCTTCATATTAAGAGCAAAAGGCGAAAGTATGATAAACGCCGGAATTAATGACGGTGATTTAGTAATTATAAGGAAGCAAAGTACTGCAGATGAAGGTCAGATAGTGGTTGCCCTTACCGAAGAAGGTGAGTGTACTCTTAAAAAATACTATCTTGATAAGCCAAGAAGAAAAATTCGCCTACATCCGGAAAATGATGAAATGGAAGATATGTATTTTGATACAATACAGATACAGGGGGTGGCAGTCAAAATTATTCAAGATATAAAGTTGTAAGAAATGGTGTTAGTCTACCTTTTTATAGGTAATAAGGATGTGTAAGGTATCCTGAAAAATATTGTAATTTAGGATAGGTGTCCCCGTGCCTAAATTTCTTTATTACAATTTGTATTAAGACTAAAACGTTACAGGAGGAACGTTTCCCATCCACCATAACAATTAGTCTAAACCTTAACGTGACACAAGAGGAGGTTTAGAATATGAGTATCACAGAAAAAGATCAGATAATTATTTATTGTCCCAAGTGTGGATATAAGATAAAGGATTACACCGAGTCAGACGGTGCACTTAAAATACATTGCAGACGTTGCAAGACGTCTATGTATAGCAAATTAAAGAAACAAAGGGAGTTAAGCATAAGAGTGATTATGCCACCCTTAAACTATCAATTAAATAATCAACGTTTATAATGAATATTTAGGTCAGGCTGAAATAGTGCCAGTGGTAAAACCGAGGTCACTTCATTATAAATAAGTGTTCGCATAACGCATAAGCGTAAACGCAGGGATATCAAGAAAAGCCTTGGCGAGCAGTTTTCCCATAATCGGGATTACTGTTTGTCAAGGCTTTTTTGTTTTTTGAAAAAATCGAAAAAAATTTTAAAAAAACTTTTTAACCCTGACAAAAACTGTCAGGGTTAACTGCGATAATGTAGACGTCAGAGGCAAGGAGGTGAGATAAGTGACAGCTTCAGAACGCAGACAAGCTATAATTCGAGTTCTCTGTAAAAGAAAAAGAGAGACGGTAGAAAACCTGGCTTTTGAGTTTGACGTAACAATGAGAACGATAATGCGCGATATCGTTGAGCTTAGCTTATCTTACCCGATATACACCCTTCCCGGGAAGTACTATGGTGGTGTGTACATAGCCGAAGATTATTACATAGGAAAGCAGTATCTTTCCGATGAACAGCTTCAAACGATTATCTCCCTCTTGGACAAGGTTGATGACGATCAGCGTAAAGTCCTGGAAAGTATAATCAAGGATTTCGGTAAAAGTAAAGGAGAAAAATGTTAAAGACAAGTCAAATAAGGGCAGACCTAAAGGAAATTCGTTACTACTATAAGATGAAGAAATTATTCGATGATGCAGAGAAGCTTGTAAAGCCGGAAATAGTTATCAACAAAGTGGAACGTTATGGCACAATCATGAAAACAGCTCCAGCTAAATTGTTTGTAATTTATTATGCCCTCTACGTAGATGGGAAAACTCATCAGAGACTCGCAGAGGATTGGAATTATTCGAGAGAATATATTACCAGGCTTAATGATGCTCTCGTCGTTTATCTTCAAAAAAACTTGATATGAAAGGAGATATCATGAGAGGCAAAGTACCAATTAATGAAGCGCCCTGCAGGATTACAAACGTCTATAGGACCGAAAAGTATATCGTATATCAGAGCGTGTATGTCTGTTACGGAGATTCCGGCAATATTCTTATGAGCGACGATCTCTATCGTCTACGCACACCCGAGAGGGATGAGGCTTACGAAAGAATTTACGGCAAGGAATCTCGCAGTAACAGAAGAAAAAGAATGAAGGTAGCTAGTTACACTCGTACATACGAGGACTAAGGCTTTCATTAATAATCAAAGCAATAACCGACAGAGAAGATTTAGTTCCCGGGGTTTCCGAATTTTGCAAAGAGGTGGCCACCGTTTGGAAAACGGAACTCCAAACACAATGTTTATTAAACGTCGGATTTGCAAAATAAAACTGAATAGCCGAAAGGCACAAAAATCAAAAAAACAAAAGGAGGTTTTGTAAATGGCAAAATCTAATACCGCATCAGGCGGTAATAAGTATAACCAGCGTAGATGGGCTGTTCCTACTAAGAGAGCGAAGAACTACGCAGCAGAACGTAAGGCTAAGGTGCATCAGCGCGGTCCCAAGGAAGGTCGTGAACTGACCGATTATGAGGCAGGCATTCGTTCCGGTTATCTGCAGTGCCAGACCGACCACGCAGGTCTTTTTAAGTACAAAAAGGCTATAAGCGAGGGAAAATCCAAGGCAGAAGCAACTGCTTATTCTCAGGAAAAGATGAGAAAGTAATTTTATCAACAAACAACAACCAATTAATAAAAGAAAGAGAGGAAAAATTAAAATGGCAAAGAACGTATCAACTATTCTCGTAGAGAGAGAAACATTTGAGATGGAGGGCAAGACATATTATTCTTACTTCATCAAGGGCACTATTCGTGGAAGGGATGTGAGAGCAGGTGTTGTTCCCCCTGATAAGGGCGGCTACGCAGTTCTCGATATCGTATTCGGTAATGCTATGGCGGCAGAGCTTGTAGTTAAGCCTTTTGAGATCAAGGGCGAGGACGGCAAGACCATCTCCGGCAATACCTTCGCTGTTGTTTCTTATGATGAGAACGGCGAGACCTACGAATGTGCAATTAAGCCTCAGAGAGCTTCTGATAAGGCTATTCTTGGTATGCTTATTAAGGCAGCCAACGCTTAATTAACGTTAACCGGGCTTGTATTCAAATAGGGTACAAGCCTGGTAGAAAACATCTAAAGTAAATAAAGGAGGATTTTTTAATCAAATGAGCAAAGGCAATATCATTATCATTGTCGTATCAATTCTTTTGGTAATACTGCTCGCAGGAGCAGCGGTTACTTGGTTCGGTGACGGTGAGAATCCCTTTGAGGATATCTTCACTCCCGATGATCCCGTGGACGAGCCTATCGTCTTCCCCGAGACAGAGTATAATCCCACGTTCGGTACTAACTTTAAGGAAGATTTTCCTATCGCAAATCTTACCCTTAGAGATAATATGCAGGTAGCACCTTACGCATATGCGGATACCACTCTCTTCTCCGGCAAGAATATTACCAAGATCGATGCACCCGTAGGTACTGTAACTGCAGTTGATGCAAATCAGTATTTCACCCTTTGGGTAGTTAAGTCCGAAGCGGTTAAGACAGGCGGTGACGTAACAGACTTTGAATACCGTCAGTATAAGATCTATCTTCCCGAGGAAGAGCTTACAGGCACTACCGTTAATAAGTGGATTACCATCGACGTTTCAGACCTTAATATCTACGTAGGTGAGGATGAAACTCTCGCATTTATGAAGTCGGATGACCCCGTTATCTGCTGCTATGCAAACGGTAAGCTTAACGATTTCGTTTATGACCTTGCTAAGGCAGGTAAGCTTCAGGCAAGCCAGAGTATCTACTATGGTATCTATACCGAAGATATTGTAAATCTTGAAGGTAAGACTCTCTCCATTCTTGGTGACAGTATTTCTACCTATTCGGGTATCAGTAATGATGCGACAAACACAAACAATACCATCGGCTCCAATGCCGTGTATTACCCCAAGGCAGATATAAATTCTGCAAATGAGACTTGGTGGAAGCAGACCGCAGACTATACGGGTATGAACGTTCTTGTAAACAACTCTTGGTCCGGCTCCCGAGTTCTCAATAATAACGGTGCTGCATATCTCGAAAGATGTATTCAGCTCCACGATAACACCGGCTCCAATACCGGTACAAATCCCGATGTAATTGCGGTTTACATTGGTATCAACGATTTCAACGCAGGTCTTAACTGTGGAGAGTTTAACGAGCTTGCAGATATATATACCGAAGAAAACGGATATATCACACCTACAAGCTTTGCAGAGGCTTATGCAATTATGATCCATAAGATGACCGAGAGATATGCAGATTCCAAGATCTTCATCTTCACTCTCCCTGCAAACGGTACAAATAAGTACACAGCTCTTCTCGATGACTATAACGCTGAAATCAGAAAGATAGCAGAATACTTCGATTGTTATCTCGTAGATATCGCTGCTATCGAAGGCTACGAGTATGCAAACTACACTAATGACGGTCTCCATCCCAATGAAGCAGGCATGGACCTCATTACAGATTACTTTGCAAGAATGCTTAAGGCCGTTTACGCAAGAGAGGCAGATAATGCCGAAACCACAAACTAAAATAAAAACAAGGAGGTACTCAGTATGAGTAAAATTAGCTTAAAAAAGAATTCAGGTCCGAGACAGATGTCTCGTAGAAAGTCCGATCTCATGGACGCCTATGATATCGGTTTTGCAAAGGGTTGGGATGATGCGTATCTCATCCCCAAGCGTATGGGTGCTCGCTCTAAGGCGGCAGAAGGCTACAAGAAGG
>JAZQGH010000023.1:0-5273 GCA_045539925.1 Acutalibacteraceae bacterium
ATTCGAAGAAGCATCAAGAAAAATTGTTGAGTATATTGAACTATATTACAATTCAGAAAGATTACATTCAGGTATCAATTATTCAATACCAAATCAATTTTTCACTCTTTTATCTGTCCGAAATTCTTGACAAGTTTCAGTATTTTGCAAGGCTTTGCCTTGCACTTTTTACTTTTAGGAAGTATAATAAGTTTAATTGGTGCAAATATCAGAGAAGCCTTTTACGCTCACGGAAAAGCCGATTTTGTCACAAAACTCAAATCGCGCTCAAAGAATGTTCCGAGAGTGAATATTGGATAGAGTTGCTTTTAGAAAGCGGATATTATAACGATAAAACCCTACTCGAAAACTGCACCGAGATTAAAAGGATTTTAATTTCTTCTATCAACACCGCCAAGCAAAACACCGAAAAATAAGAAAAAACGCTCAGACCGATTAATGTCTGAGCGTTTTATAATAATAACTTTGGCTAAAAAGGCAACTCAAGAAATCACTTTACAGTTGCCGTTAAACCCGTCGGTAGAGCAGCCCAATTTCATAACAAAATCTGTATTAACATCTACAACAACCGACGAATGTTCAGAACGACCAACGCCAGCATCTAACACCGCATTTGAAAAAGCACCCATAGCGCCATTGTTTTCATTGATAGCTTTTAAAGTGCCTTCAGCTGTCTTAGCCGCCTTGCTTTTTGATCGATATGTAATTCGGTATGTTCCAATATTTAATGGAATGAAAAATCGAGTCGGAGTTTTTTGTTAAATTTTAACTCAACCGTTTCTTTTCCGCCGAAACCACATTCAATATCAAGCTATCCGCATTTTCCATCGTCCAAAAGTGAGCCGCTCTTCAAATATTCTACGGAGATATACGGACTGTCTTTTGGGGGAACACTTGGATAGTAGGAGGGCTTTTTGGATTTGTTTACAAGTTTTTTGATGAGTAGCATTGGAATGATAATTACAATTGCAATGATAAGAAGCACAGCTATAATAGATATGATTTTTCTTAGTTCTGCTATATTTATTGCGTTCATTTTTTCTCCTGCAAAATTAAAATATTACCATATTGGTTAAATTCGTTTTGACACAATTTATAAAATAAGTCAAGCATTTTCGTTAAGTATCATCTATTTCGGTAGCACTTGCCAAAAGAAAACCACTGATTGAATGGAGCTTTTTCACTCCTGCTTTCAGTGGTTTTCTTTTTTGTTACATCCAAGCCGAAGGCTTGGTATGTAATCCGCGTTACCATGATTACATATCGACTTCGTCAGATTACATAAACTCATCGCGTAATTAGGTTGCAAGATAGAGTTAATTGTGTTATAATCTAGAAGACAACATTTTGATAAAAGGATTTATATTATGCCTTTAACTAAATTGCAAAACAGACTTGCAAAAAACCTTACCGAATTTAAGATACTGCTGCGTTCCATCCCTGCAACGGTGGTCACCCTATTTGCGGTAAGCGTTATCTGTATGAATCTGCTAGCAAACAAAACACTGCTGATGCTCGACTGGATAGCCCTTGACGGTGGAATTCTCATATCCTGGCTGTCTTTTATGTGTATGGACATCATCACAAAGCATTTCGGTCCAAAGGCATCTACCCTTATTTCGATACACGCCGTAATGATAAATCTGCTTACCTGTCTGATTTTTTACATCGTGAGCATCATCCCATCGAATGCTGATGATTATACCGCTTTTGACGGTATTTTCGGCGGAACCTGGTTTATTCTCCTTGGAAGCACCGTAGCTTTTCTCGCTTCTGCCCTTGTAAACAATCTGCTCAACTATATGATAGGCCGGTTTTTCAGAAAAAATCCCGACGGAAAACTTGCCTTTATGTCCCGTTCGTATATTTCTACTTTTGTTGCACAGTATTTCGACAATTTTATTTTTTCTATTATCGTCTTCTACTTTTTTGCTCCCATATTCTGGGACGGATTTTCCTGGTCGATACTTCAGTGTGCAATGTGTGCGCTGACAGGAGCTGTTGCCGAGCTGATTATGGAGATTGTCTTCTCGCCTATCGGGTACAAGATTACTAAAAAATGGAAACAGGAGAATATCGGCAAGGAATATTTTGAATACCTTAAACAGGGGGCGGTAAAATGAAAATTTTGATAACAGGCACCTCGAAGGGCATTGGAAAAGCCATTGCAGAGCTTTTTATAAAAGAGGGTCACGAGGTTTTTGGTATAGACCGACAGCCGTCTTGTATAAACCTTAGCAGATACACCCATTATATATGCGATATACGTGATACCGAGCAGCTTCCCACGATAGATAATGTGGAAATACTTATTAACAATGCCGGAACTCAGAACGAGGCTGATATTGACACAAACCTTAAGGCGCTGATACAGATAACCGAACGGTACGGTGTACAGGAAAACATAAAATCAATTTTAAATATCGGTTCTGCAAGTGCCCACACAGGAGCAGAATTTCCCGAATACTGCGCAAGTAAGGGCGGTGTGCTTGCCTACACCAAAAACACCGCAAAACGGGTGGCTGAGTTCGGTGCTACCTGCAACAGCTTAGACCCCGGTGGAGTTCTTACCTCTCTTAATGAATGCGTAATGAATGATGCGGAGCTTTGGGGGCAGATAATGGACGAAACACCTCTCAGGAGGTGGGCAACCCCCGAGGAAATTGCTCAGTGGGCGTATTTTCTGACGGTGGTAAATACCTTTTGCACAGGACAGAGCATTTTAGTTGACGGCGGAGAGTCAATAAATCACCGTTTTATCTGGAAAGACTAAAAATAAACACTGTTTATGCTATACTTTACCTGAAGGCGGGTGAAACATTATTACATATGCAAAATATATAAGTGAAATACTGTTTGAAGACCAACTCGATAAGAATTCCTATCTTCAGAATCTGACCGTTATAAAGCATCTGCAAAAAAACGGTGGGCTTAAATTTTCCTCGGATGTTACCTTTTTCGTAGGTGAAAACGGAACGGGAAAGTCTACACTGCTTGAGGCTATTGCCGTTGCCTTCGGCTTCAACCCCGAGGGCGGAACAAAGAACTTTACTTTCTCCACCAACGCTACCCACTCAGAGCTTTGGAAACATATAACCATACTTAAAAGAGATTTTGCAAAAGACGGATTCTTCCTTCGGGCAGAAAGCCTATACAATGTTGCCTCAAACATTGAGGAGCTTGACCGCATTTCTGCCGCGTCTCCCTTTATTTCTGACAGCTACGGCGGAAAATCCTTACATCATCAGTCACACGGCGAAAGTTTTTTATCTATAGTTCAGCACCGTTTTGGCGGAAATGGGCTGTATATTCTTGACGAGCCCGAAGCGGCACTCTCACCGATGCGACTTATGACCCTTATGGCAAATATACAAACGCTGAGAAATAATAACTCTCAGTTTATTATTGCCACCCACTCCCCTATTCTTATGACTCTGCCGGATGCGGAGATTTTAGAGTTCTCGTCTAATGGAATTAAAAGTGTTGAATATAAGGCAACCGAGCACTACAAAATTACCCGAAGCTTTCTCGAAAATCCCGAAAAAATGCTCAGGTATCTTTTAGAAGAAAGTACATAAATTTTACGGAATATTATTGGAGATATCCAAATAAGCCGTATAACATTTTTCATAAAAAACAAGGAGAGATTTACTATGAACATCAGAGAAGAATCGCTAAAAAAACATTATGAATGGAGGGGCAAGTTAGAGGTTACCTCCCGTGCCAAGGTTTCGAACAAGGAAGAACTTTCCCTTGCATACACCCCCGGTGTTGCAGAGCCTTGTTTGGAAATAAACAGGGACTATAACAAGTCGTTCGAGCTTACAAGACGTTGGAACACAGTTGCTGTTGTAACCGACGGAACGGCAGTGCTTGGTCTGGGTGATATTGGTCCTGAAGCAGGTATGCCTGTTATGGAGGGTAAATGCGTACTATTTAAGGAGTTTGCCGATGTAGACGCCTTTCCTATTTGCATACGCAGTAAGGATGTTGACGAAATAGTGCGCACTGTATATCTTATTTCTGGCGGATTCGGAGGAATAAACCTTGAAGATATTGCAGCTCCCCGTTGTTTTGAAATAGAAAAAAAGCTTAAGGAAATATGCGATATTCCCGTTTTCCACGACGATCAGCACGGAACAGCCATCGTAGTTGCCGCAGCACTGCTTAATGCTCTTAAACTGGTGAAAAAGGATATAGATAAAATTAAATGCGTTATAAACGGCGCAGGCAGTGCAGGAATTGCCATTGCAAAGCATATTTTGAACTTAGGGGTTAAAAACCTTATTATGGTAGACCGTTTTGGTATCATATGCGAGGGTATGGATGGGCTTAATGCTGCCCACGAACAAATGAGCCGCATTACCAACCGCGATAAGCTCACAGGCACACTTTCCGATGCTATGAATGGAGCTGATGTATTTATAGGCGTATCGGCCCCCGGTGTTGTAAGCGAAGAAATGATTGCTTCTATGGCAGATAATCCCATCGTATTCCCTATGGCAAATCCTACACCCGAAATTATGCCCGACTTAGCCATTAAAGCGGGGGCAAAAATCGTGGGAACAGGCCGTTCCGATTTCCCCAACCAGATAAACAATGTTATGGCTTTCCCCGGTATATTCCGAGGCGCTTTGGATGTACGCGCTACTGATATTAACGAGGAAATGAAAATGGCTGCTTCCCTCGCTATTGCTTCCCTTGTATCGGACGAAGAGCTTCGCGAAGACTACATAATGCCCTTTGCCTTTGATGAGCGTATAGGCAAAACCGTTGCAAAGGCGGTAGCCGAGGCAGCAGTAAAAACAGGCGTGGCACGAAAAGCTTTATGAGCGTAGTATCAAAACCCGTTCATATCTTTGAGCCCGACCCTTTGCAGTGCGGTCAAGCCGTACTCGCTATGCTGACGGGTAAAAGTGTTGAAGAGGTAATCACGCTATGCGGTACCGAAAGAGAAACCACCCTCAAGGATATGAAGAGGGTGCTGAGCGAGTGCGGTATCAAGTTTGAAGACAGGCGTGTACAGGTGCTCAGTAAAAAAGAATTGCCGAGAGTGGCTATACTAAGCCTTGAAACGCCAAAATGTTGGCACTGGTCACTTTATTTTGACGGAATATTCTACGACCCCGAATACGGGGTTTTGGAGAATTTTCCGCCAAGCAACCGAAGATATTACTGGAAAATAAAAGCATAAAAAATCACGATGTGCGGGGCATAACGGGGGTTTTTAATTAAATTAAATTACAATCAAAAAAAAAGTTTAAGAAGAGACC
>JAZQGH010000024.1:0-1564 GCA_045539925.1 Acutalibacteraceae bacterium
ATGCACTCATCTTTTACGCGGCGCATGTGGGTACAGGCGTTTGGAGATTAGACACACTGATTATGGCGGTCATTCTTTGCCTGACGTATATGAGAACCAGAGATGTTCGCTATTGTGTGATTACGCATGTCACATGTAATCTCCTGGGAATCTTCTCTGCTTATTATTTCGTATAAAACAATCTTCTTGCGTTTTGGAGGTTTTATGAACCAATTGCTATATATCGTCTGGAATCCCGAGCTGACAGGTAAACAACACAAGAACGTGATGCAGGCCATCCGAAATATGGAGCCTGCGTGGGAGAAAGTCAACGGGGGAAATTTTTCCCTGGTTGAATACAGAGATGCAAAAGGAGAGCTTCGCCCCTGCCAACGCAGTTACGCAGTTGCATAAGGTAAATGAGAAAATCCTTGAAACATGTGCCACAATTGTACACACCAAGAGAGTAATAATTTCATGTGACCTCACTCTTTGCAGCCTCGCTGTTTGAGCAGAGACTTCGCGACCAAACCAAAAAGGAGCGGCAATTGTGTCGCTCCTTACAAATGGTTCTTGTCACACTTTTATCGTTTGTCGGGAATGCCGTAGTCTGGCCAGCGTTCCTGCGGATAGTAGCCCTTCAGGGTCTTTTTCGACTCGGCGTAGGATGCTTTGACAAGGGTCATTAGGTCATTCATTTTCTTTACCTTAGGAGTCAACTCCTCACGCAGATGATCTACCTCGGCATTGGCTTCTGACAGCATTGCAACGGTCTTTTCCATCTGATCGATTTCGTTGTTCGACACGCCTCTTTCACCCATTTCTCTCACATGACGGCGCAGGCCCTCAATGAGGTTGCGCGACTTCTCAATTTGAATTTCTGTTGTCTTTGACATAATGCTTAAAAATGAAGTTGTTAATGATACTTTTACAGTATAATTCCACTACAAAGCTGCGATTAAGCGAGAGCAAAGAGAATGCATTCTCATTTGCCGAGCGTGAGCAGTTTCGCGATGTTTATCATTGCAAAATTAACAAAAAAAGTCGATTTTACGAACGCTACAGAGCGTCATTTTTTCGATTTTTTAAGATGAAAAGCGTATTGTATTTAACGTTTTTTTTGTACCTTTGCAGCCGTTTTTAGGATTTCGCAATTAATAGTGCTCGAAATTCATCTTCTGATTTATTCCCTAATCAGAGAGGTTTGTAGCGCATTGTGGCAAACGTGAGGTTTGTCCGAACCAGAAGGTTCATTATTCGTATTTCCGAGGGAAGGATTATTTTAGTACGAGTAATGAAATGTAAGAGAAAAAATTTCTTTTTAATGAGTAGTCACAAGAATTTTTGTGCTCTGACAGTCTCGATGATAGTCGGAGCAGGTTGCTGTGTACCTACATATGTATTAAAAGCTTGTTGTATAGGAGTATTGCTATATGCACGTATGCGTGTACATATAAATAATACGTCAGTTCGGGATAAGAAAGTTGCATAAAAAGTTGGTAATCAGAGATATTTTTTGTACCTTTATATCTGAATTCCAATCACTTATAAAGTAAAACAAAAGAATAAACTCATGATTACCGAC
>JAZQGH010000025.1:0-1951 GCA_045539925.1 Acutalibacteraceae bacterium
AGCCTTGTTGTTGAGTTTGACAATTCGACAACGTTCTTTTTCAGCGCTGAACTTTAGCGCCGTGTCTAGTAAATGCACCTTTAGAAGGTCGTTGTCTCCTATGTGTAGTCGCCCGTCCTTGATAATGCCCTCGGTCTCAAGTATGACGGGTGATAAATTAAAACCCTGAACGACGTCATCACAATGGAATCCGTATTCTTTCAAGGCTGATGTTAAATAGTTAGCGTTATACTTGTCATAGCCGACTTGTACGGGATAAAGTTTGTATTTCTCGACTAATTCCTTGCACCAGTTGAAACAGTCGTTATAATCAACGACGTTGTCTCCTGATGGACTTAGTAAGCCACGCTGAACATATAATTTATACGGGAGCGAGTCTCTTACGCTGGCCTCTTCTATCTTCTCGGCTGGTAGCCAAAAGTGATTAAATGCGTAGAGGTCATTTCCCTTTTGAATTAAACAAGTCGCCGAGGTTAAGTCGGTCGTCCTTGATAAGTCTATGCCGAGAACGCAATAGCACTTTTTGAAGTCGTCCAGGTTGAGAGCGTCGCCCGTGCATTTGTTTATCTCGTGGGTTGGTAACCACGCCTGACTTGAATTTTCCTTGACGCAACAATATTTCGTCATAAATTCAATTTTTTTACTGAGAGACCCCTCGGCCTTTGCGATTTCTTCGAGTATGAAATCAACCGAAACCGAGACGCCTAAATTCGGCATAGCCTTTTGAATTTCGTTGATGTCGTTCCACTTTGAGACGTCGTCTATCATGTACAGGAACGGAGCGAGCTTCTTTTCTCGACTGTCGCCGTTAAGAACCGCCGTCCCTCGTTTTATGAGTTCGTCGTAAATAGACTCGTCAACATAGCCAGCCGTCGTGATACTCATTACTAAGCCCTCATCACGAGCCCCGAGTGCTGACGTCATTACTTCGTACTGTTTAAGACCGCCGTCGCCTTGCCAACTTGCTATTTCATCACATAAGACGAACGACGGATTTAAGCCGTCGCTCTTCTTAGCGTTGAAAGCAATAGGGCTCGCCGTTGTGTTTGAGCTTTGGAAGAAGGTGTCAGTCCTACGCTTTTTCTGTAATGCTTTGATTTCGGGTTCCATTTCTATCATTGACCTAAATCCGTCATAAGCTAGTTTCGCCTGATCTAACTTAGGAGCGATAAAATAAACCTCTTGACCGTACTCACTCGGAAGAGCACATATTCGCTCCGCCGTGGCTGAGCCTATAAGCGTCTTGCCATTCTTACGACCTACAACGAGAATAACCTCATTGAACTGTCGTTTCCCGTGCTCGTTTACAATACCGAACACGACCGAGAAAAAGGCTTTCTGCCATAACTCCAGCTTGACCGTTTGCGGTGCTAGTTTTCCTTTGTGATGGTGACAGAAAGTCTCTATGAACTTAATCGTTGTTATTGCCTTTTTGTGATTATAAAAGAACTTCTTTTCCTCGAGACCATCTACGATTAACTTATACCACGCTTTTATCCATTTCCCAGCGACTATTGAGCCGTCTGTAATGGCTTGGTAATACTCTAAGATGTAGTTATTCATTGACAAACTCGCTCAGCTTACTGTCTTTTTTTGCCTCAGGTGGCAAGTATTTCTCTAAACGGTCAATCGTGCTGGTATAGTTTTTGATTAAACTGTTATAAGCACTCAGAGACGTGCTCTTTTTGAAACCGAACTGCGTTTCACTGTTCTGATATTTCTCTTTTGTGCCCTCTTGTATGATGTTTTCTCTCAGATCCTCCAGGGTAACTTTCATAAAACACGCATTTTCAATCAATGGTGTTATTAACTTCAGTTTCTTTTCAGGTAACTCTCGGAAAATCTCCATAAGTTTTGCTATTTCGTTTAAGATTCGTTCTTCTCTTGATAACTCCGTCAAGTTACCACCCCCTTTTTCGTTTTAACCGTAATGGGTTTTTATTAAGAAGTC
>JAZQGH010000026.1:0-1547 GCA_045539925.1 Acutalibacteraceae bacterium
ATTCCCAATCAAAAAACAATTAATTCAAAAGTCAGTAAAAACAATGGTTCGGAAATAAAATTTTAACAAATCAAGCGGCGCAAGCCGCAATATCATATAGTTCTTTGAAAATTTTGGCATTTAAGGACATGTTAGGTCTGAGACCAGACATGGCAAAAAATCTTTTAGTCAGGTAGCAGTTGTATAACAAGGACTTGAGGTTTGCGATTGAGAGACGTGGGTAGTTTTGTCTGACGACGACCTTTGCCACATTGACGGCTGTTAGCGAGGAGTTGAAAGCGAAATCCAGCTTGGCGAAGTCGCGGGCCTGGCAGTCGCAGAGGCCAGAGAACTGCTTGCCGTCACGGTAGCAAAACTCGATCTGGAAGCGAGTGCGGTAGAACTCCACAACATTTTTGGCGGACATGTCCGTGTCGGTGGAGAAATAGAGTATCGGCTTACCTTCGGCGGGGATGAACACTACCAGGCGCACATTCCTCTTGAGGGACTTGGAATAGGCAATGGTCGTAAAGAAGTCACCCTCGTCGGGGAACAGGTCGACCCTCGTCACCTTGTCGGAGTCCAGCTCCCTGAAGTTGATCTTTCCGTCGTATGTCTTCGGGCGACCCTTTTTCCCTGTGCGTTCGCCGTTATAGAGATACAAGAGAGCCGCGTCGCTGCGGAAACGGCTGACCAGATGGAATCCGTTTTCCTCAAGGCCGTTGGCGAAGTCCGACACGGAGAAATAGGCGTCGGCCACAATGTAGCGGGACACCTGGACGAGCCTGTCGCGGAGGTTGAGAATACAGGTGAGGTACCATCTGACCAAAGAGACGCCACAATCGGCCAGGGACTTTGGAGAGGGGGTCTGCACGGCCTTTAGCGAAAGGCAATCCTTCTTGTCGATGTCAATAAGGCCTATCCCGAGAATCTCAAGGCCGTGTTTTACCTGCTGGGCGCAGCCCGACCAGAATCTGCCAATGCCCTGAGTGTGCTTGCCCGACTTGGAGATATAGCTCGGGTCGATGGCGATAGCCTTCCTGCCGCCGGCTCCCCAAAGGTTGCTGAGCTCAAGGTTGAAACCGACCCAATCGAAATGCTTCGAAAACCCTGACCGATAGGTCTTTTCACAGTAATTTCCGTAGATTTCGAGCTGTGTGAAGTTCACTTTTCTTGGCAGCAGAGCAAACATAAGCAGCGTGTTGGTTAAAAAGTTCCTGAATGCCTTGTTTAAGCCCGGAATGGCCTTTAAAGCCATCTGGCAGACGTCTGAAAACTGGTTGAGCGGGCTGAAAAATGCGGTGTTTTTGTGCTTACTTGAAAACATCTACAAAGATACTCATTTTCAGCCACTTGACCAAATTTTTAAAGTTAAAAAAGTATAAATAAATTATTGTATATCAAACATATAAATCAAATATTTCCGAAGTATTGATACTTTAGACAAACTGATTATACCCCAATGCCTAAAATAATAATCTACCAATGAATAGTGGATACCAAATTCACTTGTATAGTATAAATCTTCTTCATTAACGGAAACGTCAGGCCTTATTTTCCTTATAGCA
>JAZQGH010000027.1:0-2426 GCA_045539925.1 Acutalibacteraceae bacterium
CTACGATCCGACTTTACCAGGGGTCGTCGATGATGCGCTCCGGCGCACCGATGTACTCGGTCATCAGGTGCAGTTTCCTGTCAGGGTCCCCGCCGAAACAGCGCTCCATGTTGCGCAGGTTGGCCTGGTCAAAGCCCAGCAGCAGGTCGTAGTCCTCATAATCGGCGGCACGGATACGCCGGGCAGTCTTGCCCGCGCAGTCGATCCCGTGCTCACTGAGCTTCCGCCGTGCCGGGGGATAGACGGGATTCCCCAGTTCCTCGGAACTGGTGGCGGCGGAGGCGATCTCAAACCCGCGCTCCAGTCCCGCCCGCTTTACCATATCCTTCAGACAAAACTCTGCCATCGGACTGCGGCAAATATTGCCGTGGCAAACGAATAGTATCTTAGTCAAATGCGATCAGCCTCCTGAAAAGCCGTATTCTGCCCCATTTTGCCGCGATTTGCCGGGCAGAAAAAGTTGTTAATAATCTGTGACTCTGTCACGGAAAAAGCAAAATACGGCAAAATGCGGCAAATCAAAGCCGTCAATGGTAGTCAAATGGTAGTAAAAATCGGGGTGTTTTACTACCGTCAAGAAAGAAAACTCTTAGAACTTATGGCGGTCAGATTATACTACGATAATAATTCAACCGTATAACCCAATTCTTGTAATTGATTTATGATTCCTTCTTCACCAACAATATGTGCAACGCCAAATACCACAAAGGTCGTTTCATCATTTTCCAATTGCTGAATGACTTTATCCGTCATATGTTGGTTTCTGATAAGAAAACTCTTGTATAGCATATGCTGCCACGAATCTTCAACTGCTTGTCTCAAAGGCTCCAATTCAACTCGTTCAATTGCGGCAGCGTCTCCGTTACACCACATTTCATACAAAGCATTTACTTGTTTAGCGGCTTCCTCAACAGCAATAGCTTCGTTCAGAATATCGCTATATGCTTCTGAGGGCAAATCATTATATGTCAGTCTATACTGCTCCTCAGCGCTCTCAGCACCTAAAATGCTTTTTTTGTCTCGAAGAGCGTAGCCTAAAAATGCGCGATCTATGCCACAGTCTGCTAATAGAGCAGATTTTGTGTTGGCACAAAGAGTGAGAAGTCCTTGAAGTGTAAAGAAGCCTGCCTGATCAATATTGTTCATGTCAACAGACGGATACGCTTTTTGCACTATACGCTTCATGGAGGGGTACTCTTCTTTTACTGTCTCGACCGCCCGCTCTACGGTCTCTGCTCCAACGAGTGCTTCGGTTTTGTCTCTTGGAATTTCATAGTCAAAATCAGATGTGGTCTGATAATCTATCTCAAACATCACCGTATTACACTTCTCATAAGCGCTCATGATTTCCTTCGGTAATGGATAGATGTTCATTCTTCCAACATGAATTGAGCCCAAAACATAGACGGATGAATTTTCATCCGAAACTTTATAAAAGAGCGGACTTACAGTTACTTCCGCTTCTTTTTGACAAGCCGTTAAGGAAAACAAGCAGACAAGGAGTAAAGCAATTACAGTAAGTTTTTTGACATAACTCATTTTTGCTCCTTCACACCTCCGCCTGTCCATCATGCACGAAAAATTAAGTAGTTTATTATACACCATCACCACGGATTTTTCCACTATAAAAAAACGGCACTCTGCTGCGGCAGAGTGCCTTGCTGGTTTATAATCATGCACTGAAGTTTTTGAGTTGTTTAACTGTGCTTCGAAGCGTCCAAAGCGCTGAGCCCGTTAATACGCCAAACAGTCCGGACATCCCAGTTATCAGGAGTTGAGGCGGTTCGTACACTGTTTTATTGTTCAGATATCGACCGATCCAAGTCCAACCGGCGAAAACCAGAATACAGTACAAAAGATTCAGCCACGCGCGGTTCCTGAGCTCCTTCAGCCAACGACGCCGCTGTTCTTGATAGATTTCTGTTGTAGCCGAAAGGAGTTCAGCGCTGTTGTTTTCATTTAGACCCAATAAATCCGCGGGCGTGGTATCTAAAGCGGCGGCCAGAGGTTCCAAAACTGTCAGGTCGGGAAAGTTTTTACCCGTTTCCCTTAGTTAAAGATATTGTTCCGTCACTCTGAATTTGATTTGTACCGTCCTTTTGCGTCCGTCCATGTATTCGCTCCTTTCCTTTCCGTTCCGAGGGTTTGGGACACTTCCCAACAAGCAATTTTCAACCGACGCGCCGCAGCGCGGGAGGGCGAAAATACGGAAGTGGTACCCGCTTCCTATGCTTGCTACGAATGTTTTTATCCTTTAGGCTCTTATCACCTACTACGGAGAAAAAGCGATTTTGCCAAACTTACGCAAAAGAAAAACGCTGCAACCTCAAAAAAGATTACAACGCTTTCTAAATCCTGTTCAGTTTTAAGTCGGACATTCCTATTCGCCCTCTTTTTCGACTTCGGAAATCTCCTTTGCCGTTGCG
>JAZQGH010000028.1:0-1687 GCA_045539925.1 Acutalibacteraceae bacterium
AATTTCCTTTTTAAGCGCGTTTTTTTGCGTTCTGAGCGCATAAGGCTCATTTTTAACCATGCAAAATTACGAATAAAAACTGAACTGTGCAAACATTTAAGGAATTTAAGCACATAATTTAATAAAAGGTAATAACAAGACGTAAATATCAGGCCGAAATATTGGCCGAACCGATTATTTGCATTATCTTTGCACTCAGACAATTAACTCGGAATACGTATATGATGAAAAAAGCATTTGCCATCTTTTGCCTGCTCACGGCCACGCTGGGCGTGAATGCGCAATGGTCTCAGCGAATCGTTGCCGCTGATACCGAAAAGGGAACACCCTCCACATCGATGATAACCTATGAAGACAGCATCGGTTATCTATACTTCGATGAAGGAATGAACGATGTCTTCTATATCGGTAATAATCAATCGATTGAGTTTGCCGTCAACAAGTCGGCAAAGGTCAAGAAAGTCATCGCAAAAATCGAATGTTACGATGAGAACAACCAGCTCTTGGAAACCTACGACGGCTATCAGCTGATTGCCAAGGACGAATACATTACCCTCTATTCCGACAAGCTCGACAAGCGAGGGGCAAGCCAGCGCAAGGCCACCAAGAACATCATCGACTTTGCCCTCAACAATGCCGGCTACATACGCTTCATCATCCCGATGGCAGACAACCAGACCTTCGACTTCAAGATTCCCTGCAAGCGGATCTGCTGAAAAGGTCAAGCTATACTACAAGCTTTGCTTCCACCCATTGGAAGCCTTGTTTCCAGACTTTGGAAACATCCTTTCCACCCATTGGAAACAACCCTTCCAATGGGTGGAAGCTTTATCTCCAATTAATACCACTATTTTGAAGAAAAAACACGAAAAAGCCTCAAGATAGAGGGTTTGGTAGGGGGATGGTAGTAGGTTAAACGCCCTTACCTGCTACCAATAACCACTTAGAACACAACGTTTTACAACAAAAATAGAGGGTATAGAGGGTTTTATTTCATTTTCTGCGTATGAAGATATCAACCATCAGCTTGCAAGACATCATCCGCTGGAATGCGACATCTCAACTTCACAACGCCCCTTTCTTTTGCATAAAAAGCGGATTTATTTTTTTTAACGGGCGCGTGAGTGAAGAAAATAGGAAGAGCATTTCCATATTCCAATTAAAAGATGTAACTTTGCACACAATTTGGAGATATGCATTTTGCAAGCATATTTTTCTAGTCAGGAAACAACGTTTTTGGATTCATACAATAAACTAAAGATAAAATGAAAAAGAAACTCAACAAGGTGCTCGTACTGGGTTCGGGCGCTCTGAAAATCGGACAGGCCGGAGAGTTCGACTACTCTGGCTCGCAGGCATTGAAGGCCCTGCGTGAAGAAGGTATCTCATCAGTGCTCGTGAACCCCAACATTGCAACCATCCAGACTTCGGAGGGCATTGCCGACAAGGTGTATTTCCAGCCTGTCACCACCCATTTCGTGACCGAAATCATTAAGAAGGAACGGCCCGACGGAATTCTGCTGGCTTTCGGAGGACAGACGGCGCTCAACTGCGGTACGGAACTCTATCTGAACGGCACGCTGAAGGAATATGGCGTGGAGGTGCTCGGCACTTCTGTTGAGGCTATCATGAATACCGAGGACCGCGACCTCTTCGTGAAGAAGCTCGACGAGGTGGAACTGAAGAC
>JAZQGH010000029.1:0-50944 GCA_045539925.1 Acutalibacteraceae bacterium
GCCAATATGTTTACCGTTGGCGAAATAGATACGACGGAACCTTGCAATCATTAGCAGATAAGTCACACCGACCACATCATCATCCTAATGAACATACTCCCGAAGAATTGAAACTAATAGCAGATATGCGAAAACGGAATATGAATGCTGGATTAGTTGTGTTTTGGGTAAAGTTGCGTCAAAGAGGATATACACGCTCTGTAACGGGATTATACCGACTTTTACGAAAACAAGGTCAATTGGCGGTAAAACCGCCTAATCCAAAATATATACCTAAACCATACGAGCAGATGCAATATCCGGGACAAAGAGTGCAAATAGATGTAAAATTTGTGCCGGAATCTTGTATAGTAGGCGAAGCAAAAGGACAAAAGTTTTACCAATACACCGCTATTGATGAATATTCAAGATTTCGCTATTTAGAGGCTTTTGAGGAACATAGTTCATATTCATCAGCACAATTCTTAAAGCATTTAATAGAGAAATTTCCGTTCAAGATAGAATGTGTTCAAACGGATAATGGTATGGAATTTACAAAGCAATTAGGTAACACCCAAAAGCCGACGCCCACACTGTTCGAGCGTACGCTCGAACAGTGTGGCATAAGACATAAGCTTATTGCTCCGTACACACCCAGACATAATGGCAAAGTAGAGCGTTCTCACCGTAAAGATAACGAATATTTTTATGCTACTCACACTTTTTACTCTTTTGATGACTTTAAAAAGCAACTTTCTGTTCACAACAGAAGATACAATAACTTTCCGATGCGTCCTCTTAATTGGAAATCTCCTGCTGATTATTTAAAGGCTTTTCTTATTAACGGCGAAGTTTTCTAATTTTGTAACACATCATTGACAAACCTACACCTATATATTTTTACCTGTAGAATTAGTTGTTGATTTATTTTGGTAATTATAGTAAAATTATATGGATAAATATTCTGGAGGGATTTACTTGATCTGGCATAACTCCTCGATAAGTGATGTTACATCAGAACTTAACACCGATATTTCATGCGGACTTTCCTCTGCTGAGGCAAATGACCGTTTGGAGAAGTACGGATATAATAAATTCAAGGCAGATAAATCAAACAGTGTTTTCAGATACCTTTTACAGGAGCTTAAAGCTTTTCATAATATCACACTGACAGCTGTTTCGGTTATTTATTTTATACTGTCCTTGGCACTTAAGCTTGATAATAGATTTGAATCGCTAATTATACTTATGGTCCTGCTGATTAACATTACTGTAGCAGCATTTCTTAAGTATTTTACGGATATTCAGCTTGAAAAGGTAAAAGATGGAAATGAATCTTATGCTACGGTAGTTCGCGACGGAGAAGAGTGTGTTATACCTTCAAGCCATATAGTGCCCGGTGATATTTTGGTTTTAAAAACCGGTGACTACATAAAAGCCGATGGCAGACTTATAGATTCTTACGCGCTTGCCGTAGAAGAATTCATACTTACAGGCGAGACTGCCCCTGCCGAAAAACACCACGATCTTATTCATGAGGACATTACCCCAATAATCAACCGACAGAATATGATATACAGCGGAAGCACCGTGCTTAACGGAAAAGGCCTTGTGGTCGTAACCGAAACGGCTGAAAATACTGAAATCGGGATGCGTAAGGATATGCATCTGCAGGTTGACAACAGCCAAACAGCACTTGCCTCTAAGTTATCAAACATTCAGCGCACTGTTTCGACAATCGTTCTTTCCTGCTCTATTGCTGTTTTCGCTCTAGGAGTTCTTATAAAGTTCTCTGACACAAGCATTTCCTTCGCCGCAACGGTTGCACATAATCTTTTACTTGGATGCGCACTTTTTGTTGCCTGCACACCGAATATTATTTCTTTTTTTGCCAAGCTTTCCCGCTCGGCCGCAGAACGAAAACTCAAAAAATATGATATTTCTTTAGCACACCGCAAAACTGCAGAAGAGCTTAAAGAAACAACTGTCCTTTGCGTCGATAAGACAGGAATAATAACAACAGAGGACCATACGCTTATTAAGCTTTACAACAGTTCTAAGGTTATTGACCTTAGAGAAGTCGGTTGCGATGATACCTCAAAAGCACTTTTACGCCTTGCGCTTATCTGCAGTAACTTTACTGAAAACGAACACGTAGAGCGCCATACAAACAATATGGAAAAGGCTATAGAGGATGCCTGTATAGAAAATGTGGGAATGAGTAAGACCGATATTGATGGGCTGTTCCCAAAACTTGCTGAGCTTCCTTTTGATTCCAAGCGTATGCTTATGACTACTGTTACCGCAATCAGCGGCAATCCTGTTGCTATAATCAAAGGTGCACCCGAGGTAATTATCCCCCGTTGTGATAACATCGACATAGAAGGTGTTCGGAAAATCGCTGCAGATTTTGCAAAAGAAGGCCTTAAGGTAATAGCAGTTGCAGTAAAGCCTCTAAGCGAAATACCTGCCAATCCAAACAGTGACGAGCTCGAATTCGCTCTAAACTTTGCAGGGATATTAGGATTTGAAGATAAAATTGAAAGCAACACTGCAACCCTTTGCAAAGAGTATGCTACAGCAGGTATAAAAACTGTGATGATAACTGGCGACCACTTTGATACAGCGGTTTCCGCAGGAATTAAGTCCGGTATTATATCTGACGAAAGTCAAGCAATCTGCGGCGAACTTATTTCACAGATGAATGATAACGAGCTAAATGGTTGTATCGAAAAATGCTCTGTATTTTCACGTGTATCCCCCGAAGATAAGCTGCGAATTGTTAAGGCTTTTAAAGCACGCGGGGAAAAGGTTCTTGTAACGGGTGACAGCATCGATGATGCAATGGCTCTCATTGAGGCTGACTTCGGCTGTGCACTGGGTAAAACTGCTTCGGATATGATAAAGGACTCTGCGGATATTGTCATAGGAGATAACAAATATAGCTCTATCGTTACTGCAATAAAAGAGAGTGTAAATGTTTTTTCAAGTGTAAAAAAAGCACTTTTGTATATTTTTTCACTGCAGTCTGTACTATCCACAGTAATGATTTTGGGACTCATTTTATTTGGAAATACACTCATCTCCGCTGCAGGAGCTTTAGTCCTCGCAGTTATTACACTTACTTTACCGCTTGTAGCCTTTTTTGCCGAAGATTCTAAGGAGAATTTACAACTTTCTCTAAAAGAGAATAAAATCTTTAATAAAGATTTCGTAATAAAGTTAATTGTACCATCTGCACTCATTTCTCTACTTACTTTTATCTCTTACGGAATAATTTCGGGAAGCAATATAACTGCTGCAAACACTTCTGTTTTTTCGATAATTGCCGTTGGCCAGATTGCGAACGCAATATCAATAGGCCGTGAGAAAACCATTTTCTCTGCGAGATTTTTAGGTTTCAGGAGTATGCTGTTTGCCGCATTTGTTGGCTTAATTCTCACTCTTTTGTTTGCAACTCTACCCATCGGAAACATTTTTGGTATTGGTATACTAAGCGGCATCGGTTGGCTGATGATACCGATCACTATAGTTTTGCTACTTATTGCAAACGAAACTGTAAAGCTGATTACAAAAAAATAGTTAAAACTTTTCAGACGAACTGAGGGGCTGTCTCGTTGAGACAGCCCCTTAAACTATTTTAGTAAAGATATTGCACCCGAAAGTGTTGCTACGCCTATTATCTCCATAGAATCCTTAACAGACGCAAGTTGCTTTAAGCAGGATTTTGGAACAACGCACTTAGTAAATCCAAGACGCGCTGACTCCTTTACTCGCTCTAAAATTCGAGGAACAGAACGTATTTCTCCCGAAAGACCTACCTCTCCGAATATAACCATATCGTCAGGTATCGGGTAATCGCGAACTCCCGACACCAATGCCATTGCGACGGCAAGGTCTACTGCAGGTTCGTCAAGACGAAGCCCCCCTACAATATTAAGATAGGCATCAAGGCTCGAAAAATATAATCCTTCCCTTTTTTCGAGAACGGCAAGGATTAGGTTGAACCTGTTATAGTCAAAGCCTGTAGCCATTCTCCTTGGGTTTCCAAATCCCGTAGTTGTGACAAGAGCCTGAACCTCTGCAAGTATTGGTCGGGTTCCTTCAATAACGCAGGTAATTGCCGAGCCCGAAACACCGCTAATTCTGCCCGATAGGAGCATTGCGGACGGATTTTCAACCTCTGTAAGACCCTTTTCGGTCATCTCAAAAACTCCGATTTCGTTGGTTGAACCAAAACGGTTTTTAACTGCACGAAGAATTCGGTATGACTGATTTCGCTCACCCTCAAAGTACAGAACTGTATCAACAACGTGTTCGAGCACCTTTGGTCCTGCAATCTCGCCACCTTTATTTACATGACCTACGATAAGTATCGGTATATCAAGACTTTTGCCCAGACCCAAAAACATATTCGCGGATTCTCTCACCTGAACTATACTTCCGTATGACGAAGATAGCTCCTCGATTTTCATAGTTTGTATAGAATCTATCATCACAAGATCAGGCTTAGCAGATGAAATGTAGTTACATATCATCTGCACATCGGTTTCTGCCATAATGGAAATGTTGTCGGAGTAGACACCCAAGCGGTTAGCTCTGAGTTTAAGTTGCACAGCAGATTCCTCTCCCGAAACATAAAGAACCTTAAATGCCGGATCAATATTTTTGCATATCTGAAGCAAAATTGTTGATTTTCCAATACCGGGATCACCGCTTATAAGAGAGACGGAGCCTTTGACGATGCCACCGCCTAAAACACGATCAAGCTCAGGAATATTAGTTTTAAAACGGTGCTCATTTTCGAAGGTTATCTCACTAATCGGCTTAGCCACAGCAGTTGTTGTGCGGACAACCGAGCCTGCCGCAGATTTAGAGGTATTTATCGTCTCCTCTTCCATCGTGTTCCACTCTCCGCACTTAGGGCATTTTCCAACCCATTTAGGCGATTCTGCTCCACAACTGGTGCATATAAAAACAGTTTTTATCTTGGATGCCATTTAATTGCTCCTATATTTTTTATTTGATTATATCCTAAAACTCTTAATATTTCAACTGTAATAATCCAAAATTCCGCAATAAACAGCAAAGGCTATTTTCCTCTGATAATCATCCGTTTTGAGCTGAGACAACTCCTCTTTATTGCTTAAAAAACCGCACTCAACAATAATTGCAGGGATTTTAGCATTTTTCAATAAATATATCGTTTTATCAGCCTTTTTAATGCTTCTCTCGTTAGATTGTTCAAGATATTTTTTAAGCGAATTCTGAACATTATCTGCTACCTGCTGTGACTCATCATTATTAGGTGAATAGAAGACCTGTGCGCCGCTTACATTTGATGTTGTGAATTTGTTTTGGTGAATGCTTATGAATATTGACTCTTTATAACTGTTCATAATTTGAAGCCTGTTTTTCATATCACTGACCTTGCGGCGGCTTATGGTATCACTTGGATCGGATTCAACACTTTGGTCTCCTGTTCTTGTTAATACAACATTAAATCCGCCAAAACGAAGAAGTGCTGCTGTTTTACAGACGATTGAATAGTTAATATCCTTTTCTAAGGTGCCGTCTTCTCCCTCAGCGCCACCATCAAACCCGCCGTGGGCTGAGTTAGCCAATACTATACTTTTTTAGTAATTCTGTATATTTTGTCCTTTTTGACTGTGGAAAACCTCTAAATTTTCCACTCAATCTTGATTTCTCTCTTGCCACTCTCCCCGAGCTTTCCGATGAAAATTTTGCTTATAAATTCATCGGCAATCTCGAATGTAAGGGTGTCAATTTTTCGGTATTTTTCGAGTATAGATTTAGTATCCGTTTTTGTCTCGGCGCCCGAAAGGGCTACAAGCTTTGATTTCAAAATTTCGATGCGTTTTTCTGTATCTTCGGATTCTTTTTGATAGCTTTCTCGGTATTTAGTAAACTCATTTACGCTGATGATACCATCTAATTTATCGGTGTACATCTGAGCCATTCGGTTATCGTTTCGCTTTACCTTTTCTTCGAGCTCAGCAATCTGCGACTGCAGGGTTTTAGCACCGTTCTTTTTTCTTTTAGGTGCATCTAACTTACCAATCTGCTTTTTATCGTAGTATTTATCAAGTAACTTATTGATTTCATCTACTACAATTTGCTCTAACTCATCAAGGCGAATACTGTGCTCATTGTCACAAACTCCGTTAGTGGTTTTCCGAGTTCTGCAAGAAAGGTAATTATATCTCCCGTCACGAAGCTTATAGCTCATTTTCCACATTGTGTTACCGCACTCTGCACAAAACACCTTTTTAGCAAGTGAATAACAACTGCCACTTGGAATTTTTTGACCTCTGCCTCGGGAAAGCCGAATCTCCTGTGCCTTATAAAAGGTTTCTTTAGAAATAATCGGCTCGTGGGTGTCTTCAACAATGTCCCATTCACTTTGCGGTTTTTTACGGCGTTTACCCGTTTTGTAGTTTACAACCTCTTGTCTGCCTTGCACCAGAGTACCTGTGTATTCGAATCGGCGAAGAATTGCATAAACCGCCGAATCGGACCAGGTTGTCCTTGGTGCATTGTTCTTCTCATAGTTGCCGTTATAATACTTAGAGCCAAGCTCCTTTTTGTGAACACAAGGCGGCGGAATCATTTCATCATTTAATATTTTCGCAATGCTTATGTACCCAAGTCCACCGATATATAAATCAAATATCCGCTGAACTGTAGGCGCCGCAACCTCATCAATAATTAAATGATTCTTGTTATCGGGGTCAATTAAATAGCCGTATGGTGCAAAAGAGCCGACAAACTCGCCGTTCTTCCGCTTAACACTTAAAGTAGCTTTAACGTTGTCAGATAACTCCTCTAACTGCCACTCGTTTACAAGCCCGTTGATTTGACGTGTTTTTTTGTTGCCTTTAACATTCGTGTCAATATTATCAACAACCGCAACAAATCGCACACCCCATTCGGGAAACTTTCCGTGAATGAAGTGTTCAATCATCTCCATATCACGCGAAAAACGGGATTGTGTTTTGCAGACAACTATCGTGCATCTGCCTTCTTCGCAGTCCTTGAGCACCTGATTCCAAGCAGGTCTTGAAGCGTCGGCACCACTGTAATCCTCATCACAGTAAATGCCGTTGATTTGCCATCCTTTCTCGATACAGTAGTTTATTAGCATCGTCTTTTGATTTTGGATACTTTCGCTCTCGTCAGTTTTGTTTTTCTTATCCCTATCCTCTGAAGAAAGGCGAACATAAATATCCGCAATTTCAGTTAGCGTTTTCAAAGCACTCCTTCCCACTTAGGTCCTGAGTGCTGCCGTGAAATGCAACACTATTATTATAATCTAATTCGTATAATTTTTCAATATCCATAACGCAAAGAGTTCGAATTGAGTCATTGATTTTTTCTTTGCGCTGGGCCTCGCTAATTTCGGAGAACGTATTAACTACGATATATTCAGTTTTATTTTTCTTCATATAATACGCCCTCCTTACCTACATAATGTTTATGCTGATTTAAATACTTTAATGTTTTCAGCATTTATAAAATCCTTTCCGACAACCAAAATTTGAGCTTTGCTCGATTGTCGGGAAAGTATTAAGTAATGTTTTTAATACGTTTCAAGAAAACAATAACTTTGACATCAACGAATTGATTAAAAAGCGTATTTATGGTATATTGAAGTTACTAAAATCTCTTAACGAGGAGTTGTTATTATGTTTGATGAATATTTTGATTACGGTGATGAAAACGGTGTTTACTTACTATCTGGTAACATTAATATGAATATTGAATTTGCTTTAGCTTCAGTTAAAAGTATTACAAGTGAACCAGAATATGACAAAAAATTATTCTGTAATAGGTTTGTATACTATTTCTTTCATTTACAAAGTCTATTTACAGCTTGTGGGAATATAAATAGCACCTTTTATAACTTTAGTTTTTTAAAAGGTGTAGATCCGCAAATAAAAAGATATGACCGTACTTTATATCAAAATCAGAATTCAGATTACCAAAGGTTGCGTGATATTTATCATATAGACAAAGAACATTTCCCTTTGGTTTTCAATAAAGATTTTAGAAACACAATCATTCATAGTGATGAAAGAATTATGGAACACAACGCTAATGTTGGAGATTATAATATTTTAGACCACCATACTCCAGATAGTATTGTTTCAACAATTTTAAACACACCTCATCTTCGCACTTTAGACTTACGAACTATGACATACCATTCCTACAACAAACAAAAATCTCATATATCAGTTAATTTATTGGATTTACAAGATGAACTAGAAAAAATAAAAATCAATTTAATAAAGTATTCACCATTTAAAAAATAAAGATTATCGTATTCTTTTAATTTCATTTGAATAAGTGTTGTTTACATCATTTCGAGAATGTCCCATAGATTCAGATAATTCTCGTTCAATTTGTGCATCTGTCATTCTGCCTTCGGCTTTGTATCGTTTTTTAGTTTCTTGATAAAACAAATGCCTGAGACTATGCCAATGTATCGATTGTTCCCTTGGCCGTTTGCCTGGGCTTTTGTACTTGGTGCGTTCGGGGTCCATAAATTTCTTTTTATTGTTATTCATCCAGTTATCTAAGGATTTACTTTTCTTTTTAACGCTGTTTGTATGGTTATCGCATATAACATAATCCATAGAACTCTTACCGTTTTTCTGAGCATATGCCAATACTCGTCTTAAAATGTTCTCCTGCATTTTAGTTTCAACGGGTATATCTCTCGGCCTACCGCCTTTGGTATTCGTAAGATTTAATTGTTTGTGTTTAAGCGCATACTCAATCTGATGCACACGAAGGGTTACAAACTCCTCATGGCGAAGTCCGAAGTATCTATCCATATACGCTTCGATAACCGCATCTACACGACCCATATCAAGCGCAACTTTGATAAGGTCATCAAACTCATTCGGAAGAATAGATTTATCCTTTATATATAACTGGCGCTTGGCAACGAAAAAGCATTTATTGCTCTTAGGCAAGTTTCGTTTTGGATTCATTCGCTGATGCACCCACTTTATGCCGGATAATTCGGTGAGTATATATCCGGGCTTACAACCGCTGATTTGAAGATGCTCAACATAACTTCGCACATGGCGCACTTCAACATTTCTAAAATTCTGCAATGTGGTATTCTCTCCTAAATACCCGCAGAATCTATTCATCACCGCCTTATAGCGTCTCCGTGTTTTAAAACTTCCTTGATTTGACCTATCAATCACGGGCAATGTCTGATTAAGCAAATTCCGTTTTTGGTTCTCGGCTTTTCTTTCTTGTTCTTCAGGGGTTAAACTCATCAAATTTTACTCCTTTCGTAGATTTCGGTTTTTTATAAGAAGTATCTATGGTTCCTTAATGCTTCATCACAAATTTCCGATATTTAAATATGATAATGTTTTTTCTTAGTTTCAAGAAAACATTAACGCACACCAATTTTTCCAAATTTTCGTTCACAGACTCAGTGGTTCGGGTTGAAACTGTGTACCAAAATATTTGGATGTTAAATATATAAGGAATAATTTTTTCGAGTTTCAAGAAAACATTAACTTTTTGTATGATTTATAAAATCATAGGTTTGTGTATGAAAGTTTGGAAGTTTATAATTTAGTGAATACATTTTGGGGTTTTAAGAACACGTAATAATTATAAATTCCACGCTCCGTTGATTTTTTGTTGCTAATTTATCGGTGTACGCAGTATAATTAATTTGTTATTATATAGTTACGGTACCGGAATATTTAGCGAGGTGATTCTAATGACAATAGGTCAAACGATAAAACTTTATAGAAAAGAAAAAAACTTTACTCAAAGTGAGCTAGCAGAACTTATTGGTGTTTCTACACAAGCAATTTCAAAATGGGAAACAGATTCAGGAATGCCTGATATCTCACAAATCATTCCTCTTGCACGTGTTTTAGAAATTTCAACCGACAAGCTTTTAGGACATACCGACTCAGCTTTTGAAAAAGAAGTAACAGAAATTCGTCAAAAATTCGGTGGAATCAACTTTATAAGCGACTTAAATTACGCTGAAGAGTTATATGTACTTACCTCTAAATTCTTTAACAAACATCCCGATGTTTCGGATATTGCTGTTGTGGCATTAGAAACGTATATAGAGTTGTTTGCCAAAGGTAAAATCAACATATCAAAATCTGAGTTTTCAGAGGAATGTGAACGTTATGCTAACAGTATTTTTAGATACGAAACGGTGGCAGACCGTGTTTATAAAACACATTATTTGATGGCACGAGCTTATGATTTGTGCGGAGATAATAAAAAATCAGAAAGTTATCTGCAAAATCTACCCTACGTTTTTGGCTTTAGAGATTATTGGGAAGCTGAAATTGCTTTTGCCGATGGCAAGAATGATATTGCACTTGAGAAAGTGAAAAAGAGTTTTGCTCAAATGGCTCGATTTACTTCTCGTTGCATAAGACTTGCTGGTAGAATTGTTAGAGCAGAAGGCAACCCCGATGCTGATAAAATTAGTCTTGAACTGGATGAGTATATGTTAAGGCTTATAAATGCATTTTTATCCGGTGGAGACTATTTACCACATCGACAAATCTTTCAGAAAACTTGCCTTTTACCTGGATTGGTTTCTCAAAACATTAAAATGGGTAACCTTGATAAAGCTAAAGAGCATATGCAGGAACTATTGAAAACACGAGACGAGTTTTTTGCGTGTATTGATAATCCAAGTGATAAGCATTGTCTAATGTTTATTGAGGGTGACCTTGATGCTTCTTGGAATACTACTAAAGAAAAAATAAACGAGCGTGTATCAAGTGCAGAAAAAGCATTAAAGCAAATTTAATGACGAAAATCTTTTGCTTGGGTAGTTACTATATAGCATAGATTTATTGACGAAAATTTTAATCATAAAAAATTTTGGCTCCCACAGACTGATTCGCAGTCTATGGGAGCCGCTTTGTAAATGTATATCATATTTTTCGCACTCATTTCGAAATGATAGTCATAAATCATTTCAAAAAGATAGGATAGATTCTTTATGGGATTATTGCAGATGTGGGTACATCCACTTTATATGTCTTTGATTACTCTTATAGGATTCTGTTCAGAGCATTTCAAAAAGATAATCATCTTTTCATACTAAGCACTGACAGTTTATTTCAAAACGAATTTCGAAAGGACAGTCAACCTATCATTTCTAAATGTATATCATCAATCATCGGGAAATATCATTTCGAAATATTGTCATATATCATCGGGAAATGATAGAAAGGCATAGTACGCCCTTGGTGCATATATCAAAATTTGGATGTCGTTTTTATGATTTTTTATTTGTATAGGCGTACTATGCCTTTGCAGCCGCCCCTCCGAACACTGTTCTCCGGGGCGTTTCTATTGAGAAAATCTCCCAATAGAAACCGGCTGCCTCTCAAAATGAAAGTCATCATCATTTCGAAATGTAAATCATCTTTATCATCTATCATTTCAAAATGATTGTCATACCTCTCGAAACGAGAAGAATTTCGAAATGAGTTTCTCTCAAAAAGAACATCATATTTCTTTCAAAACGAGTATCATACTTATTTAGTTTTAGCATTGGTTAGTCCGATGAGCTTAACATAAATTCTTATGTTATCTCCAGCGCATGCCTTCATTGAAGGCAGATATATAAAATCCTGCGCGATGCCATACAACCGAAATTATCGGCAAAGTGTAAACTTTAACGGCAAAGGCTTTTAACTGAAAGCCTACGACAAAACAGGTTCGTGCCCTGTGTAATCACTAATACAAATCGGGACTTTGATTGTATGAAGTTATATCCTTAACTTCAAAAGGTCTGCTTTTTCGTTCACAATATTTCGCAGAACTAATACTGTATATCATATCTTTGTCCGATTGCAAACTCAGACCGCCATATGAAAGCCGTGCTCACCCAACTGAAAATACTGAGGTGAGCTTTCTTCCCGTTTTTTCTAGCTTTAATTTAAGCCTTCATTTTGAATAATTCCTTCATAAATATAAAAGATTACACTTATATTTTATAATACATAACTTTAATGTTCAAGTGAACCTTAGCCGTTTGTATGACTTTATAAATCAAACGTAAAAAATTCAGCGGGACTTATGTCGAAATACAACATTGTATCCATCATAGATTTAAATGACGGGTCAATCTTTCTTTTAAGAATTCGGCTAATATACCCCTCGTTATATCCGAGTGTTAAACTTAATTCTCGAGCAGTTATATTCTTTTCCGACATGAGTTTTTTAAGCCTTTCTCTGTAATCATTCTCCCATACTGCAGTATCAACGTACTTTTTCATTGATTTTTAACCTCTTTTCATAAAAAATATGACCTTCAAAGCCATAAAACTTTAAAGGTCATATTTTTTTATTACATAAGGTTGTTATTTAGTTTCAAGTAAACATTAAATCATAACAATAATATTTTATTTTTTCTTCTTTATAAAGATAATAGTTATAACTGCACCTGCAATGACAACAACAGAAATAATAGCAATAATTATCCAAAGTATATTACCTGAATTTTCGTCAGTAGCATTATCTACATTAGTTTCAGTGTCGGCATTATCAAGTTCAACAACTGCATACGAGCTAAAATGTGATAGTGTTGCAGAAATGCTTTTGCCGTCCTCTGAAATAGCAGATTCTAACTTTTCACTAATACCATCATCGCTAATATAGAAAACTGCTACATTTTTGCCAAATCCTTCGGGTATTTTAAAGGATACAGTTACAGTACCATTAGGTTGTACAACAACATTATCGCGAATTGCTGATACATCATAAGCAACGAAATTACTACCCACTTCTTTAAGCGCAGTTTTTACTTTTTCAAATTCGGTATGCTCTTTCTCAATAACCTCGATTTTAATTTTAGTTCCTTCTTGGAAAACACCCTCGTCAGTTTTTATCTCTATACCTGTTGTTTCATCCTTGAAGGCACATGGAAGCTCTGCTTGTGTCTTTTCTCCACAAGTTTTGCATACGCCTTCCTCTATACCTTTTTCGGTTAAGGTGGGTTCTTTAATTACTACAGGCTTATCAAAATCATGTCCAAGTGCTTCAGTTTCGCGGCTTTCTACGGTGTTACATTTTGAGCATTTGTGCTCTTGAGCACCTTTTTCCGTACAAGTAGCAGCTTTTGTATCTACCCAATCGCTAAAGCTGTGTCCAGTTGCTTTAATTGTATTTGTGGTTTCTTTGTTACAACGAGTACATTTTCCGCTTTCTATACCTGTTTCGGTGCAAGTAGGTTGTTTCGTTACGGTGGGGTTAGAAAACTTATGGCCAAGTGCATCAATTGCCTCTGTTTCTTTATGTGAGCACTTAGAACAACTTCTTGTTTGCTCACCCTTTGCTTCACAAGTTGCTTCCTTTGTAGTCTTCCAACTGCCCATATTATGACCTGTTGCAGCTATATCGCGGGTTTCGGTATGCGAACATCCCGAAACAGTACATTTTCTTTGTTCAGTGCCTTTTGTAGTACAAGTGGGAGCTTTTGTTTGCATCCAAGAACCCATTTTATGTCCGGTTGCCGAAATATCTCTAGTTTCTACCTTTTGACAGGTTGAACAAGTACGAGATTCTGTGCCTTTACCAGTGCAAGAAGGTGCTTTAGTCTGCCCCCAACTGCCATATGTATGATTATTAGTTTTTGCTATGGTCTCTGTTTTTGTAGCACCACAACCATTAGCAGTACATGTATAGGTTTTAGTACCGGTTTCCTTACAGTTAGCTGTCTTGGTTACTGTACCACCATTCCAAGTGTGATTAGTCTTCTCAACATTACTACAAGCAGAGCAGGTTCTACTGTGCTGTGTATCGCTTATCTTGGTATATGTATTGCCATAAGAGTGGGTTTTACAGTTTACTTTAACAGTCGCAGTTGCATTACCAAATGTATTTTTTCCGCCGTTTGCATCACGAGATTCACTAAATGTTAAAGTAACGGTCTTATTGCCTACGGGTGCATTATCCTTAATTTTAAAAGTAAGCGTTGCAATTTTGCCTGTTTTTGTACTATTAGTCGTTGAAAGAGAATCAGCCCAACGCAGAGTATAGGGAGAACTAATTGTCGGTGCAGGCGTTGTCCAGCCAGCAAGCAACCCGGAGTTAGAAACACCAGTCAACTCTAAACCATCTCCCCAAGAAACTGTAAATTTCATTGTTATAAGTCCTGGATTGGAGTTAAGGTTTACATTTACTGTAACAGTATCTCTTTGTTTTCCTTCAGCGTTTGAAAGCGCTAATGTGCCCGTTCCTGCTGCGGAAGCGGGAACGCAAAACAAAGCAAACGTTAAAACTAAAGCTATTAAAATAGATATTACTTTTTTCATTGAAATTCTCCTCTTAACCTATTGAAACATTCCAACCTGCGAGATAGCGATCCAAAACAACGCCATCCCAGTCGGTAATTTCACCGTCACCATCGATATCTAATGCATCAAGTGTTGTTATTTCAACATTCCATCCTGCCAGATAACGTGCTAACATTACGCCATCCCAGTCAGTAAGTTCGTTATCACCATCCAAATCACCACAAATGAAATCCATTAATTTACCTGTGGTAAAAATGACATCTGTTGCTTCGCCTTCCCATAGTATAGACGTTGTAGTATATGCCTTATCGTTGCAGAGCCAAACTGTATCCTTATCTGTACCATTAACAGCTCCTGCACCATTATATAAAGCATAATACTTACCATTATCAAACTTATCACCGGCATTGCATAATGTATAATTAACACCGTCATTTGAAACAAGCCAAGAACAAACAAGTTCTATATTATCCGCATTTTCAGAAGGGATTGTCTCTACATCGGGACGGTAGTTCGTTGTTATTTCCTCACCGATTATCGGTTGTGGAATAACAATGTTTAATTGAGAAATATACGGATAATTTACATCAAAACTTACAATTTTATGATCGTCATCAAGTTTTAGATATACCAGAGTAGATGTAATTTCTGAGTCTTCCTCAAATATAGACATTTCTACACTCCACATTCCGTTACTGTAAACAAGCGAAAAAGGTCTATCAAAACCATATCCTCCCAAACCATCTCTGCGGAATTTATAAGTATCTGTTTCGGGATTATAATTTTCAGAAAGTGACAGGTCAACATTTTCAAGCGCAAAGTATTTTAAAATTTCTTTTCTTATACTTTCACCCTTGTATATGGCTCCATCGTTGGTTTCTGAAAGTATCGCATCACCCTGGTACCATAGATTATTTATATACCCTGCAGCTTCGATGATTTTATCAATATTATCAGAGGTAATTTCCCCTTTAAAGTGTTCTATGCCATTTTTTAGCATCAAAAGCGGATATGTTAAATCCTCCCTAATTAACCTTGCAACATCATACCATTCACTTTCGGAAAGTATATTGCTTTTAACAATATCATCAGAATTAATATTTCCAAGACCAATTGCAAAACTATTATCTTCCGTAAATATTGCTGCATCAAAAATACCTTTATCAGTAATTATAGGAGTATGTATTATATAATCCTCCGCCCAAAAATAAACAACATCTAACAATTTCATATCATAGCTTGTAGAATCGTTATTGTTAACGGTAATTACTATCGATTTATCAACATCCTCTTTAATGCTGATGCTTTCAATCGGGTTTTCCTTTGCTACAACATCAATTTCTGAATATTTGCCGAATACACCAACACTGATAGTTTGTGCACCAACAGTATCAAAACAACCGTAAGGCATATCTAAAGAGACATTTCTTTGCAATTTATTTAAGAAATATGATCTGGAATTTTCAACGTCACCATTAGATAGCGCATCTATATTTATATCTTCATAGGTATTGTCATTGTAATGCACTCGTATAATCGTTCCGTTCAAATCATAATATTCGCCAACTAAATATTCTGTTTTGTTAGGTTCGTTTATAACTTCGATACTTTCAACAGGATTTTCCACCACCGAAACTTCAAAAGTGTCTGTTGCTAAACCAAAATTACCAACGATCTGATAAGTCTCTCCAATTTCAAATGGCGCTTCCCATTGATCATAATGAACATCTAAATAACTAAAATAATTTCCGTCTAAAGCTGTTCCGGTTCCTCCTGGGAATGTCTTTTCGGTTCCATCTTTGAAAGTAACGGTATAAGTGGGATACAGATTGTAATAATCAAAGTCACCATTATAATAGGAGTCAATACCATTAATCACCGCTATATCTTCAACCCTAACACTTTCAACAGGGCTTTCGGTTATTGTTACGTTAAATTCATCTGTAACACCCATAAATTCAGCAGTTGCAGTATGGGTGCCAACACTCCAATGGGATACATCTTGGTTATCAATAACATTGCTTATTGTATAAAATTCACCATTAATATATACTCCGTGGTCTCCGCCACCACCCCATTCAATATAAGGTTCTTCCGCTTCAAGCACACTACCGTCTGACAAAGTAACTTTATAATTCAGTCTAAAATATATATCATTATAGTAATAGTAGCCGCCATCATCGACAACATATTGACCTCTTGTCCCCTCTATGCAGGTGATGTCTTCAACCTCTATGCTAACCACGGGACTTTCGGTTATTGTAACATTAAATGTATCAGAAAAGCCTCCAACAGAAGCAGACATTTGATAGGTGTTGCCAACAGACCATGGATTTTCCACTTGTGACCAGTAATTCGTATCATAAGACGATATGCCAAAATGTTAGCCGACAATCTCTACGATGCCATTAACGGATTGAATATGACTTCCATCTTTAAGAATGGCTGTAAAAGAAGTAGAATTGGGAGAATAAATATAACAATTATATTCGCTGTCATAATATCCGTTCGTGTTTACAATGACATCGATATCGTCAATAACAATACTTTCTATTGGGTTTTCAGTTATAGTTACATTGAATGTGTCTCTAACACCTAAAATTGAACCAGTAACTTCGTATGTATTACCAACCGTCCAAGGCTCGTTATATTGAATAGATTCATCGATACTTATTGAATACCATTCACCATCAATTTCTATACCATTATTATTTACAACGCTACCATCTTTCATTGTTATTGTATAATCAGGATAAAAATTATAATAATAGAAAACTCCATCTTCTTCCCATCCAGTGCTTTTCTCTCTGATGGAAATATCACTTATTTCAAGAGATTGAACGGGAGATTCCGTAATTATAATTTTGTACTCTGCCGTTACACCTAACAAATCAATAGTTGCCTTGTGCTCACCGATACTCCACTGATTATTATAAGACTGGTCAGAAGTACAATTTTGCCAACAACCCAACTGTTCGCAGACTTCATTTAAAGTACCCGAAATTTCGTCTCCGTTTTTTAAAATAACGGTCAATTCTTCAGGATTTATATCGTAACAATACCACCCCGGATTTTCTGTGTCGTGATCAACCCAACCGTTTGTGCCTTCAATATAAGTTATATCGTCAACCAAAATGCTTTCAACAGGCGTTTCCACTACTTTAACAGTATAATTTTGCTCATGTCCACAAATGGTTATTGTTGCAGTATGGTTGCCAAGACCCCATTGATTCTCATAAGACTGATCAGAATAACAGTTAGGATAATGTCCTGTATATTCCGCAATTACAGATGAATCGCCAGATATAGATGAACCATTAGTGAAAGTTACGGTTATGTTATCTGGATATATGTTGTAATTAAACCATGTGTTCTCCACATAGTTATCATTTTCATCCCAATAACCATCCATATTCCCGTTAAAATTTTGAATACATTCAACATCATCTACAGCAATACTTTCAATTTCAAGCAGGGTAACATTAAATGTGTCACTATAACCTAATAATGTTCCTGTAACTTCATAGGTATTTCCACCTTCCCAGTCCTCATAAGGAACTACACAGGTCGTAAGCAAATCAACCGAAGTGTATTCGCCAGTTGAAAAAGGTTCATAAACTGGTGCACTACTTCCGTCTTTATATGTAACATAGTACGGGCGGTAATATCCCATTAAGTTGTAGATGTTATATACTTCGCCATTTTCTTCTGAAAAATACTCATCAGATTTTATAATGCAAAAATCATCGATTGATATTTCTTGAATTGGGTTTTCACGCACTTCAACGTTGAATGTATTTGAAAAACTTCCCACGGTGCCTGTAACTCGATAAGTATTACCAACTTCCCAAGTTTCTGTGTCTTGATTATCGGATAAATATAATGTTCCCCAATTAACCTCAACCCCACCGTTTCTATAAGCAATACGGTCTTCCTCAGATGTACTACCATCTTCAAAGGTGGTTATAATTTTTACATAAAATTGTTCAAACTTGCCGCCGTCCTCTTCCTCTTGCATTCCATCATAAACATATGTATCTGCAAAAGAAATACTAACAATAGAGTCCCAATCCATTGCAAATACATTAAGCGGTAAAACAGAAATCATTAAAACAACTGATAGCACCAATGCAACTAACTTTTTCATTTGTTTTTCTCCTTTATCCTTAAGTTCCTCTGTACTTTGATATAGCATCATGCAAAATTTCTATATGAGCTTTAATATCATTAAGATTCTTCTTGTTATCTGTTATTAAGTATTTAATTAGCTCCTGTTTAAGTAAGAGATTATTATCAGCATCTAAAATACTTGAATCACCAAAAATTGTGTGAACCGGTTCAATATTTTTATTATTTTCCAATGAGTCTATAACTTTAATAACCAGCGTTGCCAAATCTAAAGCACGTGTTAGTGTTGTTTCTTCGCTTTGCCTTGACCAACGTTTATTCTTTTTTCGCCACACCTTAACGCTTGGTATGAACCCGCTATCGCACCATTGAGCTTTGCCTAATGATAGACCTACTACATCAGTATCATTTTTATAGTGACCATCAGTAGGAGAATAGTTTTCTAAAACATAAATGGGTTTATGTTTTAAGTGATTGGGTATTTGTTTCGACAACTAAAATACCTCCTTTGCTGAGAAGTTTGTCAAAAGGTAAACTTTTTGACAAACATATTATTCTAAGTCAACAATTAGTATACTGGTGCATGAAAATTCGCTTTTTTACTTTAAAGGGTTGTTTTTACAAGGTTTTTATGGTAAAATAAATCTACAAAATTAGCCGTCAAAAAGTTTACTTTTTGACGGCTAAAACTATTTGTGTATTAAATTATATTCTCGTCTGCGGCGGTAAAAGGTAGATTCACTCATATTACAGAGTTTAAGAGCTTCGGCGGTTGATAGCTTTCCTTTATCCCAATCTCTTATAATTTTATCAAAGTCTTCGGGTATAGGGGATTCCGGTCTTCCAAATTTAACACCTTTCGCTTTTGCTGCGGCAATGCCTTGCGCTTGCCGCTTTTTTATATTTTCACGCTCGTTTTGCGCAACAAAAGAAAGTATCTGCAAAACAAGGTCCGCTATAAAAGTTCCCATTAAGTCCTTACCGTTACGGGTATCTAAAAGCGGCATATCAATAACACAAATATCAACACCGATATCCTTTGTCAGTATCCGCAACTGCTTTTGAATATCCTCGTAATTACGACCTAAGCGGTCGATACTCAGTATGTAGAGCAAATCTCCCGCATTTAATTTCTTGACGAGTTTCTTATACTGCGGACGTTCAAAATCCTTGCCCGACTGCTTATCAATATAGACATTGCACTTCGGCACATTATTTTCGTCCATAACAATAAGCTGCCTGTCCTCATTTTGATCGATACTTGATACTCGTACATAACCATAAACATTTCCCATAATATTACCTCCTGTGCCCAACATTAATTTTACAATGTTCGGACTAATTTTGTTTTGAGATAATATAGGGAACATAAAATATGAGTTTCAAGAAAAGAATAAGTGCTTTTGAGGATCTATCAACAAAACTCAAAAGCACTAAATTTTTATATTGAAAATTGTATTCTAAATACGGGATCTATGTTGCTTTCATCTAAATATTTGAGTGAAAGGGCAAGATTACCGATATCTAACATTTCTTCTTCACTTGCCCACGAAATTTGTTCTTCTTTTTTATATCCCATATTTTGTAATCCCTTTTCCATATCTTCTTTCTGAGCATCAGATATTTTTAAATTTTGAATTGCTATATCAAAAGCCTTTGAAGAATATGTATTAGAATTATTTATTCTTTGTGTTATTTTTTCAAATTCTTGAGTGTTTTCGTTAGGATAGATTTTTCTTCCTTCATCCATCTCTTCATAGATATAGTGACAGAGCTCTTCGGTATGACGAAATTTAACTTTCGCAAAATTGGGATCTTTGTACATATCATACGGCTCACCGGTTTCTATAATGTATCCGCTTTGATACGGACATCTTAGAAAGGGTTGAAAACCTATTGGCGATACACCAGTTACATGGAAATTATCTGGCTGTTCCACACGACCTAAATTACTGATATCTGCCGGCATAGCAAATAATACCCCGTATCTTGAATCGCCGCCTAGTTCTGAGATGAACTTCCTCGAATTTGCAAACTCGAAATCAGACTTATTAAGTGGTAACCATCGATTTTGTTGGTTATCGTATTTGCAGCAAGCAAAGAAGAGTGCGACCAAAATATCTGAAGTAACATCGATAGCATTTGTTTTTATTCCATAATGTTGTGCTATTGCGCCATGAAATATATCGCTATACGGCCAATTTTTTAGAGGCTTAATTGTATTCAACCATATAGCAAAATCTATCATTTTAATTTCAAGTATCAAATTTTGCAATTTAGCTTCATGAGCATTACTAGATAAGGCTCTAAACATTGATGCTTTTGTTTTTACGTAGTATGCATTCTCTCCTCGGAAATAATTTCTGACATACCCTTGTGATAAAATATGCCTGCCATAAAAATCATAAATTTGTCCCTTCCGCAAGTGGTCTATCATACTCCGAACCATAATGCTTACCACATTAGGTTTTTCATTAGTGGCTTTAAGTATTTCGTTTCCCTCATTCTCATTTTGCACCCAAAAATCCACAACATGAGGAAGTAATCGGTCTTCGTAAGGCAAGGGGCCAGGACAGACACCTAAAATTCCGCCAATTTCCAACTCCAATTCTTTGGTTAATTTATTTTGTTTTTCAAAATTCGTATAGTCTCTAACCAAGTTATCTGCAACAGTTTTAAAGTGTTTTTCTCTTAAAATAAGATTTTTGATTTGTTCTTGTGATACTTCTGGAATATCCTCAATATTATTAGGAGCCTTACATTTAGAACCAAACTCATCAGACCATAAATATCTGGTTATATTATGTTTTGCTTTTCCTCTCTCACCATATAATTCTGTAAGATAATGAACCAGAAAGTCATAACCATTATCTGATAAATGTATTTTATTTTCCATTTTGCTACCCCATTTTAAATTAATATTATACAAATCCCTCCTATGATAGCCTAATTCTATCGTAGGAGGGATTTTTACTATAGAAACTATTTTATTGCTTGATAACGGTTAATTACAAAGTCGACAATTACCTGGGATTTAACCTTCATATTAAGTTTATTGATAACCTTCTTAATCATCTGCTCTGTGACCTTCGGCAAGTATTCCTTATATTCAGGATATTTTTCCATTAGTTCATTAAAGAGAGTGATTAATAGGTCGTTTGTAGACTTGCTTGTGGGGTATCCACGGGCAATAAGTGCCATATTGTTATCAAAATTAGGTGCGAGCCCTAACAGTTCGCCGTTTTTAGCATCACGCATTAAACCGAAGTTTCCTGTATGTCTATCGGGGTTAGCCGTTATGGTATCAAGGAAAATCATTTTAATATAATCGGGAATCGCATTAGGACAAAGCTCATTAAGTTTTTCGACTACCTTTATATAATCTTCCTCGTCACCCATAAACGAAGATGCCGGTTCAAATATGACTTTTGCTGAATCGGTAAAATCAAGCGATTTAACGCATTTATCACCTTTTTCGTAGTGAGCCATATTCATTCCAAGGGCCTTACCCAACTCATATACAAAAAGCTCTGAGAACTGTTCCTTTTGGTTAGCGGATTTATAAATCCACCATTTTCCGTCTTTTAGTTTCCAACACTTTTCGAAGCTACCAATATTGGTAAGCTCAGGTGTTTTGGTATCCTTACGCTTTGCGGCAGAATTAAAGCTTGAATAAAGTCCTCGTAGAGCAAGATTGGAGAAATAGTCTTTATTGAAGCGAACATCTTCATATTTCAAATCACTGCCGATAGACCTAACCCAATAGGTGTCGGTAATGGTTGCGGCATTAACGTGAAGCACTGTTGAAACATCATCTTTTTCGGCAAGGCGAAGAGCTTTTTTAAGCAAGCGGGAGTTTGCTCTGTGTGAGTCAATAGCTCTCGTTTCAAGCCAAGATTTAGCATCGTTTACGCGCTTTAAATATAAAGGTAACAAATTATTGTTTAAAACTTTAAGCTCGTTATCTTTCCAAATAGCAACAACTGTATCACAGCTTAAAATCTCAAAGTCCCTCATAAACTTTTTCTCCTTTCATTTTTAATATCTAATATATTATACAACATATGATTTTAAAATTCAACTCTTACGCATTTAATTATTTATGTGTTAAATCCGTATCTTTTGAAAGTTGATAGGAAATTCTATAAGTATAACTATTTCTTTACGAAAGCAAGGTTGGTTAATATAGGATTTTTTAAAGGTTGGTACTTTAAATGCAGTACACAAGATAAAACAATCGCATTTATACCTGCATATCATTATAGCAATAACAAAAAATCTGCTTCTCTACAAATAATAACCGATGACAAGGCGTTAAACATACCCTTTGACACATTAGAATATAGCGAAAAACCATTATGTGTGAAAATAGGTAATTATTGTATCTTTTCTCATGAGGGAATAATTCTTAATTTCAACGGCGATGGATTAACGCTTGAGGGTAAGCTTTGTTTTGAAGGACTAACGCCTATTTGTTATGATATTATGGGACCGTTTAAGTATGTGCCGTTTATGCAATGCAGACATAGCGTATACAGTATGTGTCATAAAATCAACGGTGATATTAAGGTGAATGATCAACTTTATAATTTTGAAAATGGCATAGGATATATTGAGGGTGATTGCGGACGTTCTTTCCCCAAGAAATATATTTGGACGCAGTGCTGTTTTGAAAATAGCTCACTGATGTTATCGGTAGCGGACATACCCTTTTCAGGAATTCATTTTACAGGTATTATCGGTGTCGTTCTGCTTAACGGAAAGGAATATAGAATTGCAACCTATCTTGGCGCAAGAATAAAACAAGTTGACAAAAACACTGTTACGGTAAAGCAAGGAAACTTTGAGTTGACCGCCAAGTTGCTAAAAAAGAACGCTCAACCACTGGCCGCGCCAACAAACGGTAATATGTGCAGAACAATACACGAAAGTGCATCTTGCGAAGCATATTATAGATTTTGTTATAAAAATAAAGTATTATTTGAGTTCACCACCGATAAGGCAAGCTTTGAGTTTGAATATCATTAAGCTATATATGAAAACCACAGACGAGTTGTCTGTGGTCTTAAATATTAATGAGCTTATTCACATATTCGTGCATTTCTTGTTTTGATTTAACCGAATGTGTCCCGTTTATAATCTCCTGCTTTTTATCTTCGCTCAGCATTGCAAATTTTTGCATGGCATCAGGATTTTGAGCAAGTGCCATTGAGAAACCAACAGGCATTTCATCTCGTTTCATAAGTTTTCCTCCAAAAATCATTGTAATTATATTTTGCCACCTTTTATACGACCTATACTATTACGCTTTCGCATATTAAAAAACATAGAGCGAATAATAAATTTAATAATATTCTAGGTGATTTTTTTGAGTAATCGTTTACAATACGAAACAAGTCCGTATCTATTACAACACAAGGAAAATCCTGTGGATTGGTATCCTTGGTGTAATGAAGCATTTGATCGTGCAAAGGCCGAAGATAAACCTATATTTTTAAGCATTGGCTACAGTGCTTGTCACTGGTGCCATGTGTTAGCTCACGAAAGCTTTGAGGATAATGAAATAGCAGAAATTTTAAACCGCCATTTTATATCTATAAAGGTAGATAAGGAAGAGCGTCCCGACATTGACAGCGTTTATATGTCGGTGTGTCAGGCTTTTACAGGAAGCGGCGGCTGGCCCACGAGCATTTTTATGACGGCTGACCAAAAGCCGTTTTTTGCAGGAACGTATTTCCCAAAAACATCCCGCGGTGGAATGATCGGTTTTAAAGAACTGCTTATTGCCATTAACGAGGCTTGGAAAAATAATAGAGCTTCGTTGCTCGAGCAGTCGGATAAGATTATTAATCATTTAAATCATACTGATAAAGCCGACAGCAATGCAGAAATTGAATTAACACACTCTGCTGTGTCAGTATATAACAAAATTTATGATAAAAAATACGGCGGGTTTGGTCGTGCGCCTAAATTCCCTACACCGCATAATCTTTTGTTTCTACTTTCTTATTATGAACGATATAAAGATAAAGAGTGTCTGAAAATGGCGGAATACACACTCACACAAATGTACCGAGGCGGTATGTTTGATCATATTGGGTTTGGTTTCTGTAGGTATTCCACTGATAAAAAATTCCTTGTTCCACACTTCGAAAAAATGCTGTATGACAACGCATTATTGATACTTGCTTACTGCAAGGCATATTCTGTAACTTATAACAGTTTATACCTTGAAATTGCCGAGAAAACAGCAGATTATATTTTGCGTGAAATGACATCAAATGAAGGCGGATTTTTCAGCGCACAGGATGCCGACAGCGAGGGTGAAGAAGGAAAATATTATCTATTCACACCCGATGAAATTATTAGTGTTTTAGGCGAAACCAACGGAGAGAAATTCAACAAACATTTCGATATAACAAGTACAGGGAATTTTGAAGGAAAGAGTATTCCAAATTTGCTTAACAGTGATGTTACAGATAAATCTTTTGAAGAATTTTTCCCTAAATTACAACAATTTAGAAAGAATCGCTATTTGCTACATTTAGATGATAAGATTTTGACTTCTTGGAACTCACTTATGATAGCCGCAATGTGCGAGTTATATCTTGTGAGTAAAAAGGATATTTATCTAAATGCGGCACAAAAAGCTGAGGAATTTATAAAAATGTATCTTTGTGAAGACAATACACTGTTTGTCAGTTTTCGTGATGGTAAACACGGTGTTAACGGTTTTCTAGACGATTATGCAAATTATATGTTCGCTCAGCTGAGTTTATATAGAGCCACTTTAGATAGCAAATATTTAAACCGTGCAAAGCAGATGTGTGATAAGGTCGTAAATGATTTTGGTGATAACACAGGCGGATTTTATTTATACGGCAATCAGAGCGAAGAACTGATACTGCGACCGAAAGAAACCTATGACGGTGCAATTCCAAGCGGAAATTCACTAATGGCATATAACTTTGTGAATCTATATTATTTGACATCGGAAGATAAATATAAAGGCTTGGCAGAAAAGCAGTTAGATTTTATTTCTTCTGAGGCTAATTCTTACCCAACTAATCACGCAATGTTTTTAGTGGTGCTTTTAGAATATAATGAGCCGCCAATGAAAGTTACTGTTGTTGTAGATGATAAAACTGATACAGATAATTTACCTTTGACTTTACCTACAAACGCAATTATTATTCTCTTAACCGAACCCACCGAAGAATATTCTCTTAAAAACGGCAAGACTACCTACTACGTATGCAAAGGTTACAGTTGTATGCCGCCTGCGAATGATTTGTATGAATTAATAAATGCAGACAAATACTAACGGCAGAAAGGAGTTTTCACTATGGATGACGATAAGAAAATCAAGCAAAAGCCTCAACCTAAGATTAAAGAAGGTAAGAAGCCCATTAAACCGGGTGATATAATAGGTAAAATTGATGTTAACGATACACGTGAACGCAGAGACGGCCCCGGTGGTAATTAAACAATGCACTCCAACAGACTTGTATCTGTTGGAGTGCATTGTTTGAACTTTTACTTAACGACCTTATACTTGACCCTTACGCCATACTTAACAGAAGAAAGCAGTCCTAAGTCTTCAAACTTTAAGACAAAACCCCTGATGGTTGCATAAGCGGCATCACCGAAGTCTTTTTCAAGTTGTTTTGTTGAGAAATCCTGTGTGCCATAGTAAGACAAAACAAATTTCCAAAGCTTTGTTTCTTTTTCGGTTATCTTGCCATCCTTGACGGCTTCATCATAAACCGTTAAGGTTTCAACTGTAGTTGCTCCTTCGTTCATTTTATTATAAACATTATTTATAAAATACAAAACGAACGGGGTTACATCAATCATGCCACTGAGCTTCTTATTCTCTTCAATGGTAGTATAAGCATCATAGTACGCTTTTCTGCTTTTCTCAATTTGGCTTGAAAACGGAATAAATAATGCAGATTGATAACCTTTTTGAATCAGAAACCACAAGTGGATAAGTCGAGCCATTCTTCCGTTACCATCAAAGTACGGATGGACAAAAGCAATATAAAAATGAATAATTGCCGCCTTGATTAAGTCATTAATATCATCTTCAACATTAACAAAAGCAATAAGAGCTTTCATAAAATCAGGAACTTTTTTGTGGTCAAGTCCAGAATGTTCAATGTGGTCGCTGACAACATAAACGGTATCATGTCTATACATATTACCTTCTGCTAATTTATCATCTCCGGTTAAAAAATCTCCAACCGTCATCATATATAGCTTATATAGATTTTCTTCGTTGATTTTGTTGGTTGTATCAGCAATAAACTCAAGACCATGCTTTATACCTAAAATTCTATTTTCCTGTTCATCCTTAGGTGCCATACCTTTTAGAATTTTGCGAACACTATCACGGCTGAAATCTATGCTCTCAATGGCAGAGGTTGCAACAATTTCATCCTCGGCAGCTTTTATGCCATAGTGACCATCCTGTGACTGCAACAAAAGTTTAACGGTACTTTGATTTACCGCCGCGTGATTTTCGATAAAAACAATATCGTTACCATCGAAATCAGAAAGCGGTAATGTTTTATAGTATAATTCCTCTAAAGTTTGCAAAAAGGCGCTAAAATCCTTGCCGTATTTATACTGCATTTTTTGATAATCTGTAAAATGCTTATCCTTTAGCATTTTCGTAAATAGCTTTATATCCATAATACTCTCCAACATTTATTAGTATCAGTTTATATCAGTATATCATATGCCTGAAATTTTGTCAACGAAAATTTTATTTTTAACCTACATTTTACAAAAAATATTAAATTTGTAGGTTAATTTCTTTTTTAGCTATTATGTTGACGTAAAATGCCGAAAACCCGCATAAACAGCGGGTTTTCGGGGTGTTTTTTATTGAATTTTCACGGCAGTTTTGGACCTAATCTATAGTATTAGTTAACCCGCCGTGGCCTGCGTCCAGAATAATTGTTGCCTTATTCTCCGGAATGCTTTCACTCAAAACTACAATGCTTCCTGATGCAGAAAAGGTTGCAGCCGCTAATACTAATACTAAAGCTAATGCAAATATCGGTATGATTCTTCTTAACACTGTGTTTTCCGCCTTGATTTAAGCTAAATGATTCTTTTACGGTTTGAAAAGTTTACACCGATAATTCCACCCACCATACCTGCAATTGCTGTAACAACAAAATGATAAAGGGTATTATTTGTAAATCCGCCCTCACTTACAAAGAGTGAAACGATTATTACAATTAGGTATATAAATACTCCGCAAACTGCACCATTTAAAATGCCGCCGCTTTTAATTTTTTTTGATGCAAGATATCCTGCAACAAATCCGCTAATCCCTAAACTTATGCCTGAAAGGAGGCTTGAATAGTTTTCCGACATATCGGTGTAAAGACAAATTGCCGCAAGTAGAAGCATACTAACAACACACATTACTACTCCCACCAGCGACGATAGTCCGTATATTACTGCTTTTTCACTGAGATTATACTTTAATTCTTTATCCACACAAATCCCTCCGATTAACTGTATGAATAAACCTCAGAAAATATGAAAAAAGGCTTTATATATAAGCTGTTAATTTTCGCATATTGACAAAACATAATGCGAATAATAATGACTGTTGAGCGTAGAAAAAGTGATTTTGTTTCGAGAACTGATGAAATCTTAAAAAGGAGAGCAATATGACACAGCAATCTATGAAAACGGGGCAGAAAAATAAATTTTCAGTCAGTCTGCCAGATGTAAACGAAAACGGCTGTTATGAAATGAGGCTTGAAAGCATTGGAGGGCTGGGTGCTAATCTTTGCGGAAAACTGCTTGGTGAACTTGGAGCAGCATATTTAGGGCTTAATGCTGCGGCTTTTTCAAGCTATGGTTCCGAAAAGCGCGGTTCTCCTGTTAAATCTTATGTGCGATGGAGTGCGCCTAAAAGTGATATTCTGCATAACAGCCCTATAGAGCGACCTCATCTTTTGGTGCTGTTTCATCATGCACTCTCTAAAACCCTGCCTGTAACGGCAGGAGTTGATGAGAATTGCATAGTGATAGTAAATACCGATGCTTCCCCTGCCCAAATACGGGAAGACCTTCGGTTATATGGCGGTACAGTATGCTGTGTGAATGCTCTGGAGTTAGCTTTGGAATGCAAAAGCCGAATAAATATGGTAATTCTCGGTGCTATAGCAAAGGCCTCGGGATTTATTCCTATAGAAGCGGTAAAAGAAATAGTCATCGACACACTGGGCAAAAAATATCCCGCAATGCTTGAAAATAACATTAAAGGTATAGAATTAGGTTTTAATAATGTAAAAAGTGAAGTTTTTTCACCTGACGGCCGTTTCCCGAAGGTAGAATATAGAGAAATACTCAGTAAGTGGGGGTATGAAAACGCACCACTCGGTGGTGCTAATCCGCATTTTGGAAGTACAGTATCTAATGACCTCTCCCCGTCAAGAGAGGGCTTTATTCCCCTGTTTCTACCCGAAAAATGCATTCACTGCGGACTTTGTGACACCACCTGTCCCGATATGGTGTTTCAGTTTACTAATGGCGAATATAAAGGCAGACCTACTATGATGAACAGAGGTCTTGACTATCATCACTGCAAAGGGTGTCTGAGGTGTGTTGATGTCTGTCCTACGGAAGCTCTGGTTGTGGGTAAAGAAAATGAGCACCCCGATAAAAAATGGTTTGTACGCAATAAAGACCTGATAACCGATAGTCTTGATTTTGACCCCGCGGGTGCAGATCCGTGGGTAACGAGCGAATCATATTTAGATGAAAAAAGAGTAGACGGAGGTCTTATGTAAAATGGAGACAGCAAAACAGAAGCTATTATTTGAAAGTGGCAACGAGCTTGCCGCCTTCGCTGCAAAGCAGATAAATTATCACGTAATGGGTTATTATCCCATCACTCCGTCTACACAGATCGCAGAATATTTGGACCAAATGGGTGCAGACGGAGAGCATTCTATTGCTCTAATACCTGCAGAGGGCGAACACAGTGCCGCAGGTATTTGCTACGGAGCCTCTACAGGCGGTGGCAGAGTTTTTAATGCCACCTCTGCTAACGGACTGCTGTATGCACTTGAACAGTTGCCCGTTCAATCGGGCACACGACTTCCTATGGTGCTTAATATCGCGTGCCGTACCGTCTCGGGTCCTCTCTCGATAAAAGGCGACCACAGTGATATAATGTATACACTTAATACAGGCTGGGTTATTTTATTTGCAGATTCTCCTCAAGAGGTATATGACTGCAATATTTGTGCTATAAAAATTGCCGAAAAGCTACGGTTACCTGTCATAGTAGCCTTTGACGGTTTCTTCACCAGCCACCAGAAAAGAAACTGCTATGTATTCTCTGATGATGAAGATGTGCAAAAATTTATCGGCCCTGTAAATCTTGATTATACCTCTCTAAGTCCCGAAAAGCCTGTTACCATCGGCTCATATATGAATGAGCCTGATTTAATGAACAATAAATATCAGCTCCATTTAGCAATGGAAAAGGCACGAACAGTAATTCCCCAAATATTTGACGAATATGAGCAGTTATCAGGAAGAAAACTGTTCACAGTAAAATCCTATCGGACCGATGATGCAGAAGTTTTGTTGTTTGTCTTGGGCTCGGCATACCTTACTGCTAAGGCGGCTGTGGATAACCTTAGAAACGAGGGTAAAAAAGTCGGAGTCTTTACTCTTGGTGTGCTCCGTCCTTTTCCCGATAAACAAATCGCTGATTTATGCAAAAATGCGAATACGATTATTATTGCAGACAGGCAGGACAGCTACGGTGGAAACGGCGGTAATATGTCCTTAGAGATACGTGCGGCATTGCAACAAAAGGGACTGACCCCTAAAGTTTTCAGCCGAATATACGGTCTTGGCGGACGAGATTTCTTTGAGCAGGATGCGATAGATCTATTTAAATCTTGCTATGAGGAGAATACCCCTGTCTTTGATTATGTAGGCATATATGCGGGAGAGTCGGATTTTGAGCCTAAGCAGTATTTTGAGCCTATTACAAATAGCAAATCCCCTGCTCTTATCTCTTATACCGAAGAAAACGGTATCGTAACCGTTAAAGGCGGAACAGTTCGTGATACCACCGCAAGACCGAAACGACTAGCCCCAGGTCACGGCGCGTGTCCGGGCTGTGGCATACCTGTCAATGTCAACCTACTTCTTCGCGGAATTGAGGGTAATGTTGTTCTGCTCTTCCAAACAGGCTGCGGAATGGTAGTAACAACAGGCTATCCAAAGACCGCATTTAAGGTTCCCTATGTCCACAATTTGTTTCAAAACGGAGCCGCTACCATAGCAGGACTTTCGAAAATGTATCATAAAATGCAGGAGCGCGGTGAGCTTCCCGAGGGTGACATCACATTTATTATGGTAAGCGGTGACGGCGGTATGGATATCGGTATGGGCTCGGCCCTCGGTACAGCTTTACGCTCAGACCCTGTAATTTTGTTCGAATACGATAACGGCGGATATATGAATACGGGCTACCAATTATCATATTCAACACCAATGGGCGCAAAAAGCGCAACCTCACATCTTGGTGAAAAACAGTGGGGAAAAAACTTCTTTCATAAAGATATGCCACGAATTATGGCGGCTACGGGTATTCCCTATGTTGCTACTGCTGCCGAAAGCGAACCTAATGATTTTATTAAAAAAGCGGCCAAAGCACAGTATTACGCTAAAAATTACGGAACGGCTTATATAAAATGTTTGTCAGCCTGTCCGCTTAACTGGGGCGATAAACCCAATACCGAGCGCAAGGTTATCTCTGCCGCTGTAAACAGTTGCTATTTCCCTTTATACGAAATCGAACAAGGTCACACATCTCTTTCCTTAGACCCCGAGGCAAAGAGTAAAAAAATTCCTGTAGCCGATTGGCTTAAAATGATGGGAAGAACCAAGCACATGTGCTCAGAAAACCATAGTGAAATTCTTGAATCCTTTCAGCAGGAAATTGACCGCCGTTGGAAGCGATTAAAATTGCTTTCAGAACATCCCGAATTGTAATCGGTTTGAAATCATTCAGTTAAACAATGTATAAGAAAACCACCCTTGTAACTGTGTACAAGGGTGGTAGAATTTTGACTACAGTGTCTATTATTACTGTGCGTCGTCGTGAACGGTAAGATTCTGCTGAATTGCCCAACGAGCAATTTTCTGCTTGGTATGATCACTTGCAGATTCAAAAATGATTGCATCTTCCTTAATGGAAACTACACGGCCGTAGAAACCGCCGATAGTAAGAATTTCATCACCGATCTGGATGTTATTTCTCATTTTTTCTTCTTCCTTCTGCTTTTTGCGCTGAGGACGAATCATAATAAAGTACATAACAACAAACATTAAAGCGATAGGAGCAAGCATTAAAAGAGTTTCGGTAAGACCGCCCTGAGCATTGCCTGTTGCTGTTTCCAGTAAAATAAAGTCCATAATTTAAAACCTCCAAAAAATATTAAGAATATTATACACAGTATTTGTAAATATTTCAAGTGCTAATTAAATACGTTTGCTGACTATCGGGTCAAAATGTGCTTTAAACTCGGCAAAACGGCCCTCGTCAAGTGCTTTGCGTATTTCCTCCATAAGGGTGTTATAAAACCAAAGATTATGCATAACAAGAAGCCTTTGAGAAAGCATTTCGGTGCTCTTCAGCAGGTGACGGAGATAAGCTCTGCTATATCGTCTGCAAACAGGACAACTGCAGTTTTCATCTATCGGTCTCATATCGGTTGCATACTTATTGTTATTGATGTTAATTATTCCCGACCAGGTAAAAAGATGTCCGTGACGGGCATTTCGAGAGGGCATAACGCAGTCGAAAAGGTCAACACCTCTTTCAACAGCGTTAAGAATATTAGACGGGGTGCCTACACCCATAAGATAGCGTATCTTATCCTTGGGCATATAAGGCTCAACATCCTCAATAACCCTGTACATATCCTCTGCAGGCTCGCCCACTGCCAGACCGCCTATTGCGTAACCGTCAAGGTCAAGCTCTGCAATTTCTTTCATATGCTGTATCCTGAGATCAGAATAGGTGCAGCCCTGATTTATGCCGAAAAGCAGCTGCTTAGGGTTAATCGTGTCTTCCCTGCTGTTAAGCTCGTCCATTTTTGCCTTACAGCGCTTAAGCCAACGGGTAGTACGTGCGCAGGATTCTTTTGCGTAATTATACTGAGCAGGGTTTTCAACACACTCGTCAAATGCCATTGCAATAGTGGAACCAAGATTTGACTGAATCTGCATACTTTCTTCAGGACCCATAAAAATTTTTTTACCGTCAACGTGACTTTGAAAATTTACGCCCTCTTCGGTAATTTTGCGGAGAGATGCCAGTGAAAAGACCTGAAATCCGCCACTATCGGTAAGAATTGGACCATCCCATGTTGTAAATTTATGAAGACCGCCACATTCTTTTATAAGCTCGTCCCCAGGTCGCACGTGAAGATGATAAGTATTAGATAGCATTACCTGACAGTGAAGCTCTTTAAGGTCTTCTGCAGAGACAGCGCCCTTTATTGCAGCAGAGGTAGCAACATTCATAAAGGCAGGGGTCTGAACAGTACCGTGTACCGTTTCAAAGGTGGCTCTTCTTGCCTTTCCTTCGGTTTTAAGTAAAGTGAATTTTGATTTTGACATATTTTCTCCTATTTTATAAACATTGCATCGCCAAAGCTGAAAAAACGGTATTTTTCGGCAACAGCAGTGTTGTATGCATTCATTGTGTTATCGTATCCTGCAAAAGCTGATACAAGCATTATAAGTGTGCTTTCAGGCAGATGGAAATTTGTAATAAGGGCATCCATACACTTGAATTTATAACCCGGATAAATGAAAATGTCGGTATCCCCGTCACATTCTTTTATACATCCGTAAGCCTGTGCAGCACTCTCGAGCGTTCTGCAGCTTGTTGTTCCAACGCAAATTACCCTGCCGCCGTTTGCTTTGGTACTGTTTATAAGCTCAGCCGTTTCGCGCGGTATCATATAATGTTCAGAGTGCATTTTGTGGTCTTTAATGTCATCCGCCTTTACGGGACGGAATGTGCCGAGACCGACATGGAGGGTTACATATCCGATATTTATGCCCTTGCTTTTCAGTTCTTCAAGCATCTGATCAGTAAAATGCAGTCCCGCGGTTGGGGCGGCTGCAGAGCCAAGCTCTTTTGAATATACAGTCTGATACCTTTCTTTGTTTTTAAGTTCTTCTGTAATATAGTGAGGCAAAGGCATCTGGCCTACCTCATCAAGAAGAGAATAAAACTCCCCGTCACAGCTGAACTTAATAATGCGATTGCCCTCGGGTGTTGATTCAAGCACATCGCAGAAAAGCTTATCACTGAATTTAAAAGTAGTTCCCGCTTTTGCCTTTCTACCCGGACCCGCAAGAGATTCCCACATATTATTACCAAGATTTTTAAGAAGCAAGAACTCAACCCTTGCACCTGTATCTACCTTTTCGCCGTAAATTCGTGCAGGAAGCACACGGGTATTATTGAGAATAAGAGTGTCACCCTTTTTAAGATAATCAGACAACGAGGAAAAAACCGTGTGTTCAACCTCACCCGTATCTTTATCGAGAACCATAAGACGGGATGCGTTGCGAGGCTCAATCGGTGTCTGAGCAATAAGCTCATCAGGTAAATTATAGAAAAAATCGCTTGTTTTCATAAAGTTGCACAACTCCAAGGGTCACAAATTAAAATAGTTTAGCATAAAATATATTTGACAAACATCTACGTGAATGTTATATTTAATTGTAATGGTTTTATATATTGGTCACATATATTATATATAATTGTCGCCTTTTATTCAACTCTAAATTTTAAATAATTTCCCTATCTGGAAGGAACGTGATTTTTGTGAAAAAATACGAAGTAGGAATTATTGGTGCTACCGGTATGGTAGGTCAAAGATTTGCCCTTTTACTCGCAGAGCATCCTTGGTTTGACGTTAAGGTTCTTGCAGCCAGCGGAAGAAGTGCAGGTAAAACATACGAGGAAGCCTTGGGCGGACGTTGGGCTATGACTAAGCCCGTTCCCGAGAAGCTTAAAGATATGACTGTACTCGACGCTGTCGCAGATATGGAAAAGGTTGCAGCTTCCGTAGATTTTGTTTTCTGCGCTGTTGATATGAAAAAAGACGAAATCAAGGCTTTGGAAGAAGCTTATGCAAAGCTTGAATGTCCCGTAGTATCAAATAACTCTGCACACCGCTTCACAGATGATGTTCCTATGGTTATTCCTGAAATTAACTCTGACCATACCGCGATCATTGAGGCTCAGAGAAAGCGTCTTGGTACAAAGAAAGGCTTTATTGCCGTAAAATCAAACTGCTCACTTCAGAGCTATGTTCCCGCTCTCTATCCCCTTGATGAGTTCGGTGTTAAAAATGTTCTAGTATGCACATATCAGGCAATATCCGGTGCAGGTAAGACCTTTGAGCGTTGGCCTGAAATGGTTGATAACGTAATTCCTTACATCGGCGGTGAGGAAGAAAAGTCCGAAAAAGAGCCGCTTAAGATTTGGGGTAAGGTTGAGGGCGATAAAATTGTTTGTGCTGAGTCTCCCAAATTTACTGCACAGTGTCTCCGCGTTCCCGTTTCTGACGGACATATGGCAGCAGTATTCGTAACATTTGACAAGAAACCCTCTAAGGAAGAAATTCTTGCTAAATGGAAAGAATTTTCGGGCGCACCCCAAGAGCTTGAGCTTCCCAGCGCACCAAAGCAGTTCCTCAACTACTTTGTAGAGGATAATATGCCCCAGACTAAGCTCAATCGTGAGCTCGAGGGCGGAATGGCTGTATCTATCGGACGTCTCCGCGAGGACAGCCAGTATGATTATAAATTCGTATGTCTTTCACATAACACCCTCCGCGGCGCAGCAGGCGGTGCAGTTCTTCTTGCCGAGCTCCTTTGCGCTCAGGGTTATATGGACTAATTTATTAAGAGGTTTTGTATAATGAAAAATACCATTTTCGAAGGCGTTGCTACAGCTCTTGTAACACCTATGAATGAAGACGGTTCTATAAACTTCGACCGTCTCAGAACCCTTATTGACGAGCAGATAGAAGCAGGTGTACCCGCTCTTGTTATCTGCGGAACAACAGGCGAATCTGCCACTATGACCCTTGAAGAACATTCTGAGGTCATTCGTGTTGCAATAAAGCACGCCGCTGGCAGAGTTAAGATAATCGCAGGTGCAGGCAGTAATGATACTGCTTGTGCTGCCGATTTGGCAAAGGAAGCAGAAGAAGCAGGCGCTGATGCCCTTCTAATAGTAACTCCTTATTACAACAAAGCAACACAAAATGGTCTTGTTGCTCATTACAAATATATTGCAGAGCGTGTTTCTCTGCCCATAATTCTTTACAACGTACCTTCACGCACAGGCTGTAACATTAAGCCCGAAACCTATGCAAAGCTTGCAGAGATAGATAATATCGTTGCTATCAAAGAGGCAAACGGTGACATTTCAAGCATTGTTAAAACCCGTTTACTCTGCGGCGATAAGCTTGATATTTATTCGGGCAACGACGACCAAATTGTTCCCATTATGTCTCTCGGTGGCAAGGGAGTTATTTCTGTTCTTTCCAATGTTATGCCTAGAGAAACAGTGGAAATGTGCGACAAAATGCTCTCGGGTGATATTGAAGGTGCTGCGGCAATGCAGATACAGCTCTCCTCACTTATTGACGCACTCTTTATAGAGGTTAATCCTATCCCCTGCAAGGAAGCTATGAATCTTATGGGAATGGGTATGGGCCCTGTACGTCTTCCTATGACTCCTATGGAAGAGAGCACTAAGGCTGTTCTCATTGAGGAGCTTAAGAAATTCGAACTGATTAAATAATTCTTATAATGGCAGGAATTTTCCTGCCATTGAATTTAATTTATAGGATGATTAAAATGACCAACATAATTCTAAGCGGATGCAACGGAAAAATGGGCAAGGTTATCACTGCCTGCGTACTAAAAAGAGATGACTGCAGAATAGTTGCAGGTGTAGACATAAACGGTAATGCTTCGGCAGATTTCCCTGTATATTCGTCATTTGGTGATATTAAAGAGACGGCGGATGTTATCATAGATTTCTCTCACCCCTCGGCACTCGACGACCTACTCGCTTTTTCTGAGAAGACATCTATTCCCGCAGTCCTTGCAACCACAGGCTTTTCCTCTGCACAGACAGAAAAAATCAAAGCCGCAGCAAAAAACATTCCTTTATTCTTCACTTTTAATATGTCCCTCGGCATCAATATTTTAGTTGCTCTGTCAAAGAAAGCTGCAGAAGTTCTTGAAGGCAATTTTGATATTGAAATTATCGAAAAGCATCATAACCAGAAAATAGACGCACCCTCAGGCACGGCTATTATGCTGGCAGAAGCAATAAATAAGACCCTTGATAACAAGATGATGTATGAATATGACCGTCATTCGAAACGGGAGAAACGCCCCGAAAACGAAATCGGAATACACTCTGTCCGCGGTGGAAATATTGTTGGAGAACACGAAGTCATTTTTGCAGGACACGATGAGGTTATTACCCTTTCGCATCAGGCAACCTCAAAAGAGGTTTTTGCAGTAGGAGCAATCAAAGCAGCCCTTTATATGAAGGGAAAAACTCCTGCTCTGTATGATATGAACAATTTAATTACGCTTTAATTTTTACACGGCAGAAAATTTTCTGCCGTTTTTTGTGTGGTATTATGAATATTTTTATAAGAATTTAATAAGTTTTTTTGGCTTTGCAAACATAAGATTGCACGTCAAAAAAGAATTATATGTCTTTATAAAAGAAAATGCGGTTATTGTTAAGCAATTTCGCAACTATAGGTTGCGTCAATCTTCAAAGAAAAGTTGATAGATGTTAAAATGGAATTTTAGTATAATGACAACAAATATTATTTTAAGAATGTGAGTGTGATAGATTTGACAATCGGCGAAAAAATACTTAAGCTTCGAAATGCAGCTAATATCTCTCAGGAACAACTTGCAGAAAAAATTATGGTTTCAAGACAGTCTGTCTCGAAGTGGGAAATGGATCAGGCACTTCCCCAGATTGACAAGGTTCTTCTACTTTGCAAACTGTTTGGAGTTTCTACAGATGAACTGCTACAGGATAAGGTCGAAATTGGTGTTAATAAATCTACCGAGAGAAAGCCCAACAAATACTTCGGCACAGACGGCTTTCGCGGAGAAGCAAATGTAGATCTTACCTCTATGCACGCTTATAAAATCGGTAGATTTTTAGGTTGGTACTATGCTTCTTCCCTCTCGGGAAATACGAAAGCAGGATACCGCCCAAAAATTGTTGTCGGCAAGGACACAAGACGTTCAAGCTATATGCTTGAATACTCAATCGTTGCAGGAATTACCGCATCGGGTGCAGACGCATATATGCTGCACGTCACCACTACTCCCAGCGTTTCCTATGTGACCCGTCAGGATGAGTTTGATTGCGGTATAATGATAACTGCTTCCCACAACCCCTTCTATGATAACGGAATCAAGGTAATCAACAGATACGGCGAGAAGCTTGACGACAAAACCACAGCACTTATCGAAGCATATATTGACGGTGATTTAGACGCACTCGGTGTGACGGGTGACGATCTGCCTGTTGCTAATAAAGAGCGCATTGGTTGCATTGTTGACCATGTTTCTGGCAGAAACAGATATGTTGCATACCTCATTTCTCTTGCGTCACACTCCTACAAATCCTTGAAAATAGGTCTTGACTGTGCTAACGGAGCGTCCTGGAATATTGCAAATGCGGTATTTGGTGCGCTAGGTGCACAAACAACGATTATAGGGGCAGAACCCGACGGACTTAATGTTAACACAGATTGCGGTTCTACCCATATTGAAAATCTTTGCCGCATTGTTAAGGAACAACATCTTGACCTAGGCTTTGCCTTTGACGGAGATGCCGACAGATGTATCGCTGTTGACGAAAACGGAAATATTGTTGACGGTGACGGAATAATGTATATACTTGGAAAAAGACTTAAAAACCGCGGAATGCTTAACAAAGATACAGTGGTTGCAACAATAATGTCTAACAGCGGTCTTTTTTCCGCTCTCGAAAAAGAGGGAATGAAATGCGCTCAAACAACCGTCGGTGACCGATTTGTTTACGAATGTATGCAGGACAACGATTACTCTTTAGGCGGCGAGCAATCAGGACACATTATTCTAAAAAAATACGCCACCACAGGCGACGGTCTGCTGACTGCAATAATGATTGTGGAGGAGCTTTGTGATTCTAAGTCTACCCTTTCAAAACTTGTAGAGCCCTTAAAACTTTATCCTCAGTACACAAAGAACATTCGTGTAAAAAGCAAGGATGATGTTTTTGCAGACGAAAATGTAATCGCCTCGCTCGATGAGGTAAACAAACTTATAAACGGCAACGGTCGCGCACTGCTTAGAAAAAGCGGCACCGAGCCTGTTATCAGAATAATGATAGAAGCTGAAACAGAAGAAAAATGCATAGAGTATGCAGATATTATTGCAAAGGCTGTAACAGACGGCGGACACTGTGCATAAAGAATGCTTAAATTAAAAGAGGGAGACACTTCTTAAAGAAGTTGCCTCCCTCTTTTAATTTTATACTGAAAATTTATGGAAAACCTTTTTGCCTTTTTTAATAACAACACCTGTGCTGAGTTGTTCTGCGGTTATCTTGGTTGAAGGATCTGTAACCTTTTCTCCGTCCACAGATACGCCGCCCTGCTGAACGAGACGTCTTCCCTCTCCGTTAGAAGCAATAAGACCGCCCTTGCTCATAAGGTCGAGTATTCCGATTGCCCCCTCGGTAAGGTCGTCTGCAGCAAGTACCGTTGCGGGCATATTTGCATCATCAGCGCCTGCACCGAAAATGGCACGGGCAGCATTCTGAGCCTTTTCTGCCTCTTCCTTACCGTGAATCATTTCGGTAAGCTCAAAGGCTAATATCTCCTTAGCCTTATTAAGCTCACTACCCTCCCACTTTTCATACTCGCGGATAGTTTCAATAGGAATAAAGGTCAGCATTTTAATGCACTTGATAACATCAGCATCATCAACGTTTCTCCAGTACTGATAGAACTCATAAGGAGAGGTTTTTGCCGCATCAAGCCAAACAGCATTTCCTGCGGTTTTGCCCATCTTCTTGCCCTGAGAATCAGTAAGAAGCGTGATAGTCATAGCGTGGGCATCCTTGCCAAGCTTCTTACGGATAAGCTCGGTACCACCCAGCATATTTGACCACTGGTCATCTCCTCCGAACTGCATATTACAGTCATAGTTTTTGAAAAGATGATAGAAGTCATACGACTGCATTATCATATAATTAAACTCGAAGAAAGAGAGTCCCTTTTCCATTCTCTGCTTGTAGCACTCTGCTCTGAGCATATTGTTTACAGAGAAACAAGCGCCAACTTCACGGAGAAGCTCAACATAATTAAGGTCTAATAGCCAATCTGCATTATTGACCATAAGTGCCTTGCCGTCTGAAAAGTCGATAAAACTTTCCATCTGACGCTTGAAGCAGGCCGCATTGTGGTTGATGTCCTCAATAGTGAGCATTTTTCTCATATCTGTTCTGCCCGAGGGGTCGCCTATCATAGTGGTGCCGCCGCCGATAAGTGCTATTGGCTTGTTGCCTGCCATCTGCAGACGCTTCATAAGTGTAAGCGCCATAAAATGTCCTGCGGTAAGACTATCTGCAGTACAGTCAAAGCCGATATAAAATGTTGCCTTACCGTTATTGATCATTTCGCGGATCTCATCCTCGTTTGTAACCTGAGCTATAAGACCGCGTTCAATTAGTTCTTCGTATAAAGTCATTGATTTTTACTCCTATCTAAAAGTTCCTTTGCGGAACTGATTATATTATCTGTTAGCTGTGTTCCCGACATAATGCGGGCTATCTCGTGAATTCGAGCGTCTTCATCCAGTAGAGAAACATTAGTGTAGGTTTTACCGTTTCTAACGTTTTTCTCAATAAGAAAATGGCCTTCGGCTGCAGCGGCAATCTGTGCAAGATGTGTAACACAGATAACCTGACGCAGCTTTGATACCTTTTGAAGTTGAAATGCTACCTTAGAAGCAGCCCTACCGCTGATTCCCGTATCTATTTCATCAAAAATCAGCGTATCTACATTGTCTTTGTCAGCAATAATACTTTTTATTGCGAGCATTATGCGGGAAAGCTCTCCACCTGACGCAACCTTGGACAATGGCTTTACAGATTCTCCTGCATTTGCAGAAATCATAAACTCGACACCGTCACGACCTGTTTTAGAATACCGCGCTTCAGTTATATTCACCATAAAGCGTACATTTGTCATATCCATAAACTTAAGGGCGTCACAAACGCTTTTTTCAAAAAATATAGCCGCTTTTTTGCGTGAGTCTGTAAGTTTGCTTCCTGCTGATATAAGCATCCCCTCGGCCTCAATAAGCTCATTTTCGAGCTTACTGAGTCTCTCATCGCTGAATTCAATAAGCTGGAGCTCCGCTTTTGCTTTGTAAAGATAATCAAGCGCTGCTTCCTCACTATTGCCGTATTTTAACATCATTCGACTAAGCAAGTCAAGTCTTTCGTCTGTTTTTTCCAGTTCTTCTTTAGAAAACGGAAAATCGTTTACATATTTACGAAGAGTATCGGCTACATTTTCAAGGGTATTTACCGCAGCAGATAAATCGTTTGAGGTTGCCGCTAAGTCGTCGGTTGCTGCTTTTTCGAGAAAACTCATAGCAGAACGGGCAAGGGTCGTAGCACCATCGCTGTCACCATCACCGTTTAGCATATAGACACAATCATTAAGATACGAAATGATTTTTTCGCTATTTTGAATAAGCTCCCTTGTTTTTTTAAGTTCTTCAATCTCTCCGATATGAATATCGGCATTCTCAAGCTCGTTTATCTGGTATTTCAGCAGATCTATCCTATCAAGCTTTTTATCTTCATCGGTTTCAAGCTCTTTTATCTCTCTGCGAATATCAGTAAATCTTTTAAATGCGGCTGCATATGCCTCTTTTTCACGCTGATTAGAAGCAACCAGATCGAGATAAATGTAGTGATTTTCGGGCTTTAAGAGCATCTGGCTGTCGTGCTGACCGTGTATATTTATAAGAAATCTTGCTATCTCACGAAGAAGCTGTGTGGTAACTAACTTACCGCATATGCGAACATTACCGTTTCCGCTTGTGCTGAGAACCCTCTGAACTGAAATATTGCCATCTTCATCGGGTGTTATTCCGTTATCGGCAAGAAGAGCAATACACTCTTTAGAAAGATTACCGAAAATTGCTGATACTGTTGCTTTGTCTGCGGTGCCGCGGATAAGTTCCTTTGATGTTCTTTCTCCCAGTACCGCATTTATCGAATCGATAATAATAGATTTTCCTGCGCCCGTTTCACCTGTGAGGGCGTTAAAGCCTTCTAGAGGTTCAATATCTGCCGATTCGATAACAGCAATGTTTTCGATATGTAGATATTTTAACATACAATATCTCCGTTAAATGAGTTTTTTGATTTTATCGGTTAATATCTGCGAATTTTTTTCACAAGAGGTAATTGCAAATATCGTGTCGTCCCCTGCAAGTGAACCCAGTATAATATCACTGAACAGATTCTCCAGTGCAACGCATACACTTGAAGCCATTCCTGCATAACATTTTACGATAACGGTATTCATAGAGTATAACACATCTATGCAGGACTTTGAAAACATCTCTTCGTAATGATTTCTGTCCCTGTGTGCACTGTTGTTTTTTTCGGCTATGTGGTATCTGTAAAAACCGTTTGAATCTTGTGCTTTTACTATTCTGAGTTCCTTAATATCGCGAGAGACGGTTGACTGCGTAACCTTAAATCCAAGATTTTCAAGAGCTTCCTGCAATTCGTCCTGAGTTGTGAGAACATTGTTTGCAATAAGCTCAACTATTACTTCTTGTCTCCTATTTTTCATAAAACGCTCCTAAAACTTTAATGATATAGTTTTATATATAGTGTTTTTGCTTAAGCTTATAAGCAGTGCGTCGTGTTCGGATTTTTTTACGCGAACAAAGGTGTCAAAACCCACCTCTCCGCATCTTTCTCCGTCAACGGTTAAAAAGGCTTCGGTTCTTGAGGATTTCATAAGGTCAACGCATATCTCTTCATTATCACTTAGTATCATAGGTCTTGCAGTAAGAGAATGCGAACATATAGGTGTTACAGTCAGACACCTTACAGAGGGTGCTATTATAGGACCTCCTGCCGACATAGAATAGGCTGTAGAGCCTGTAGGGGTTGAAAGGATAACGCCGTCTGCCCTATAATTTATCTCATCACCCGAAACATTAAGCTTAATATCAGTTATTCTTGCAACGCTTCCGCTGGAAACTACGGCATCGTTAAGGGCGGTACCTTTATAAACTACACGACCCTGTTTAATCATTTCCACCGACAGCATCATACGAGACTCTGTAACATAGTCGCCCTTAACAAGACCTTGAAGAAGAGAAAGGTCTTCTGCTTCAACACTTGCGAGAAAACCGAGTCTACCCGTATTTATTCCAATACACGGCTTTGAAAAAAGCGATGCGCACTTTGCGTGTTTTATAAGTGTGCCGTCTCCGCCTATTGTTATAACAACATCACACATACTGTATAGTGCTTCATCGTCAAACTTAGGTAATTCACATGGGGCATCTAAGGTCGCAAAGCATTCTGCTCCTGCATGTTTGAGTATATTTACAATTTGTGGCAACAGCCGTGTTGTTCCCTCTCTTTGAAGATTTGGGAAGATTGCGATTTTCATAAAACTACTCTCCTTTTAAAGAAGAATGTGCGGTATCGACTACAAAAGCAGGATTTATCTCTTCACAAAGCTGTCCCGAATCGGCTTTCTGAATATGGATAAGGTATTCTATATTCCCTTCAGGACCTTTTATGGGAGAATAATCCAGATGAAGCACCTTAAATCCGTTATCAAGGGCAATTCCGATTACCTTTTCGATAACCTCAAGATGTACATCAGGGTCTCGTACAACACCTTTTTTGCCCACCTTATCCTTTCCTGCTTCAAACTGAGGCTTTATAAGACATACCGCCTGAGCACCGTCTTTCATTATGGTTTTCATAACAGGAATTATGAGTGAAAGAGAAATAAAAGAAACATCCACCGAACAGAAATCAAGCTTGTCGGGAATCTGCTCCTGAGTAACATATCTAAAATTTGTTCGCTCCAGATTAACTACCCTTTCGTCTGTTCGAAGTTTCCAGGCAAGCTGACCGTAACCTACATCTATTGCATAGACCTTAGTGGCACCGTTTTGAAGCATACAGTCGGTAAATCCACCCGTAGATGCACCTATATCAGCACAAAGACTACCCTCTAGTGAAAAGCCGAAATTTTCTACTGCTTTTTCAAGCTTTAGTCCCCCACGGCTCACGTATTTTGGAGCATTTCCTCTGAATTCGATAACATCGTCGGGCTTTACGGTAGTTCCCGGTTTATCTGATTTTTGATTGTTAACATACACAAGCCCTGCCATTATCAGAGCCTTTGCCTTTTCGCGGCTTTCGGCATATCCTGCTTCAAACACCGCTGTATCAAGTCGTAGCTTTTCAGCCATTATATTTTTCTCCCGAAATAATTTTTATCATAGAAGCTGTATCAAGTCCGAGTTTTGCTCTTGCAGAGTCTACTGTAGCCGCAGGAACAAAGGTGTTTTCTACAGCGGTGATTGAATAATCCTTAAGTTTTGCCTTTGAAACAATATGCTCACCTATTCCGCCCTTTAGAATACCCTCCTCAAAAATATAGAGTTTGTCATAGGAACGCAGTGTGCGGAGTAATTCGTCAGATAAGGGATAAATTTTATTAAGCTTTATAAAATCGGTTTTTATTCCCATTTCACCTAGTTTTTTCTGGGCCTCTATTACGGCTGAGGATATTATACCATAACTTAGTATAGCAATGCTTCCGCCGTTTTCGAAAACAGTGAAATCTTCATCACTGTACTCAAAACTATAATCTTCTTTTCCGCGAGGATACCTTATAGCAAGAGGACCTGAAAAGTTAAGAGACTTATTTAAACAGCCAACAAGCTCACTGTAGCTTGCAGGTGAATAAACCGTTATACCCGGAACAGTAGTAAGAAATGCAGCATCAAAAAGACCTTGATGGGTTTCTCCGTCGTCACCTACGACACCCGCTCTGTCGACGAGAAAACAAACAGGCAGTCCTGCAATGGCTGTATCGTGAATTATCTGGTCGTATGAGCGTTGGAGAAATGAACTGTATACGGCAAAATACGGTCTCATACCGCCTGCGGCAAGTCCTGCCGCAAAGGTTGTAGCATATTCTTCCGCAATGCCAACATCAAAGAATCTGTCGCTATATTTAAGGGCAAAATCTTCAAGTCCTGTTCCCGAGGTCATAGCGGCGGTGATTGCACAGACCTTTTCGTCCTTCTCGGCAAGCCTGCAAAGTGTTTCTCCGCATATCTTAGAAAAATTATCAGTCTTAATTTTTGAAAGACCGTCGTTGGAATCGAACGCCGAAACACCGTGATAATTTACGGGAGCCTTTTCAGCAAAGCCATAGCCCTTGCCTTTAATTGTAACAACATGTACAACACAGGGCTTTTTCTGGTTCTTTGCTATTTTGAAAGCCGTTTCAAGCTGTTCTACATCGTGTCCGTCAACGGGACCGATATATTTAAAGCCAAAGGTTTCGAATACATTGTTTTTAAATATCTGACGGGCAAAAACCCTTTTTACACCGCTTAAAAGCCTGAAGACAGGCTCACCAATGAAGGGAATTTTAAGCAGTACAGATTCAAGTTTATACTTAAAGCGGTAGTAACCCGGTTTTAGTCGAATTTTCTTGAAATGAGCTGAAATTGAACCCACATTTCCCGAAATTGACATTTTGTTGTCGTTAAACACAACAGTGAACTTACTTTTACTGCATCCGATATTGTTAAGCGCTTCGAAAGCAAGTCCGCCTGTAAGTGCGCCGTCTCCTATAACAGCCACACTTGTTGCTTCTTTTCCGCTTAGGAAGTTAGCCTTATATATACCGTAAGCAGCCGCAATCGAATTACTTGCGTGTCCCGTAATAAACGAATCGTACTCACTTTCATCAGGACGCATAAAACCCGAAATTCCGCCTTCCTGACGAAGGGTAGAAAAACGGTCGTATCGGCCTGTAAGAAGTTTATGGGTATAGCACTGATGACCCACATCGAAAATTATAGAATCATTTGGAGCGTTATATGATCTGTGAAGCGCCACAGTAAGTTCTACAACACCCAGATTAGAGGCAAGATGTCCGCCGTTGTGAGACACAGTAGAAACAAGCGCATCTCTTATCTCGGCGCAAAGCTCGAACACCTGACCACTATTAAGTTTTTTTAAATCTTCAGGACTGTTTATGTTTCCTAAAAACTTGTAACTCAAGATATCAACTTCCCTTTTAATGATCGCGAGTGCAGAGATAATCTGCAAGTTGCTTTAAATCGTCTGCCATATTGCCAAAAGGCTCTAAAGCATGTTTTGCAGTTTCTGTAAGCTCAGAGACCAGCGCATTACATTTCTCTATTCCGAAAAGACTTACAAAGGTAGATTTATTATTTTCTTTATCGCTGTGTATAGGCTTGCCGAGTTTTTCTACTGAGCTTATTTCATCGAGTATATCGTCAACTATCTGAAAAGCAAGTCCTAAAGCATCTGCATACCTTTCTGCGGCTTCTATCTTTTTTTGATCTGCCCCTGCCAGAATGCAGCCTATTTTACAGGCGGCTTTTATAAGAGCTCCCGTTTTAAGGTTGCAAATAAGTTTTAAAATATCCTCATTAGCAGTCTTATTTTCATATAGCAGATCAACTACCTGACCGCCTATCATACCGTCCATCCCTGCATTATCCGACAAAACAGTTATTGCTTTAAGAATAAGTGCGGGAGATATTTCTTCGGTTTTTGCGGCAAGATTAAATGCTTTTGTTAAAAGAGCGTCACCCGCTAAAAGCGCGTTTGCCTCATTAAACTGCTTATGACAAGAGGGTTTTCCTCTTCGCATATCATCGTCATCCATACAAGGCAGATCGTCGTGAATAAGAGAATATGTATGAATACATTCTATTGCCGCTTCAAAGCCGAATGAATAGGCTCCACTTCCGCCGCACAGAGTATAAAACTCTCTGATGAGAAAGGGTCTGAGTCTTTTGCCACCGAGCAAAAGACTATATCGGCAGGCATCATATATAACCGAATACTCGGTATCGTCCGAATCAAATACCGCCGTAAGCTCATTCTCAAAGTGTTTAGCATATAGTTTTAGTTTTTGTTCTATCATTTAAGCCTCGCCATCCTTGAGGGTTTCTATCTTCTGCTTTGCTTTTTCGAGCAGATCGGCACAGTAATGTGACAGTTTCATACCTTCTTCATAAAGCTTAATTGCTTCATCAAGCGGAACATCATTATCGCTAAGCTTATCAGTAATTTTTTCGAGAGCCGCAAAGGCATCTTCGAATGACATATTGTTTTGTGACATAGAATTCTCCTTAATCCACCGTACACTCAGCCTTGCCGTCGCTAAGCAGAAGTGTAACCTTGTCGCCTTTAGTAAGATTTTTAACCGAAGTAACCGTTTCGCCGTTTTTCTGTGCAACCGCATATCCCCTGAGCATTGTTTTTACAGGACTCAGAACATCAAGTTTAGATGCTACGGCTGTAAATCCGACTTCTTTTTCGGAGTATTTAGAAAGTGTCTGCGCCGAAAGTCTGTCGGCAAGGGTATCGAGAAGAAGTGCTCTTTTTTCGCAGATATACTGCTCAGGAGCAGTATAAACACCTGATGAAACAATATTTTTAAGCGCACGATCACTACCCGACATTATCTCATATATACGACCGTCAAGCAGTCTTTTAAAGCCTAAAACTCCTGCATAAAGCTCTGCTCTGTCGGGAACGGCAAGTTCAGCGGCGGCAGAGGGTGTTGGGGCGCGCAGGTCAGAAACGAAATCACAAATAGTGAAGTCGGTTTCGTGGCCAACTGCAGAAATTATCGGCTTTGTGCTCTCTGATATCTTTCGGGCAAGCTTCTCGTCGTTAAAGCACCACAGATCTTCAGCCGAGCCACCGCCCCTGCCGATTATTATAACATCGGCATCCGTCCTGTAAAGCGTGTCGAGAGCACGGCAAAGCTCATCGGGTGCGCTATCGCCTTGTACAGTTGCAGGACAAAAAATAATATCGCACAAGGGATATCTTCTTTCAAGAACGCTGAATATATCGCGTATAGCAGCACCCGTCTGAGAAGTAATTACGCCCACCTTCTTTGGGAAAGGTGGAATTGCTTTTTTTCGGTTTTTATCAAAAAGACCTTCTGCCTCGAGTTTTGATTTTAATTTTTCGTATGCGGCAAGAAGATCACCCTCGCCTTCCGGTGTCATATTTTCACAGTAAAGCTGATAAACGCCGTCGCGTTCGAAAACAGAAATCCTGCCTGAACAGACTACTCTCATTCCCTCTTTAGGTGAAAAACGAAGTCTGGAAGCATTTCCCTTAAACATAACGCATTTAAGTGTTGCAGCCTCGTCCTTCAGTGTGAAATACAGATGGCCGCTCGCATAATGGCTTTTAAAATTAGAAAGTTCTCCAACAATGCTGATATAAGACAGATTACTATCACCTTCAAACAGGCTTTTAATATACAAATTTAGCTGCTTGACGCTTATAACCGTTGAGGGCATATTATCAGTCCTTGTCAGCTCTTACAATAGAACCAAGTATTCCGTTTGCAAATGCAGCGTCCTGCTCTGTAGCATACTTTTTGATGATTTCAACCGCTTCGTTTATAGAAACCGATTCGGGTATAGTGTCAATATACTTTATCTCAGCAACTGCAACTCTCAGTGCGGCAAGGGTAACCCTTGCTATACGCTCTGCGCTCCATCCGTTTGAGTATTTTCCGATAAGCTCGTCGATTTGGAGAATATTTGCTATAGCGGTCGAAACAACCTCTTTAAGATATTCGTCCTCATCAAACGTATCTGTTTCCCTTGCAATATCGAAAAGCTCTTCTGCGCTTTCTTTACAGAAGCTGTATTCGAATAAAAGTATAAATGCCTGTTCTCTAAGTTCAGATCTTGTCATATAGCACCTCAATATGCATAATTATACAGATATATAATATATCATATTTGCATATTTTTCAAGTAATTTATGCATATTTGCATGAAAAAATTATGTTGTAAATTCGGGAAAAATCTGTTATAATGTTATGCACTAAATTATTTGAGGAGCAAAATATGGCAATCGAATTCAGAAACAGCCTGCTCGGCTTCAACAAAGACGATGTTTTAAACTATGTTCATATGAAGGATCACGAGCTCAAAAGTCTTTCAGCATCGCTTAATGCTCGTATAGAAGAGCTTCAGGGTCAGCTTGAGACCTTAAAGGCAGAACATCTTTCTGCGCTGGGCACTATTGGAACACTCACTCAGGAAAAGGATGTTCTCAAAGTCAAGGTAGATGAATATGATAAAAAGTCTGCTGATATTGAAGCAATGAGTGCGAAAATCGGCAAACTCTATCTTGTTTCAAAATCTACCGCAAAAACCATTGTGGAAAATGCTGAGAACAGTTCTGCTGCAGTAAACTCACAGACCGAAAAGAATCTCGAAAACATTGAGAGCACACAGACCTCACTTAAGGAAATAGCCGAAAGTATTCTTGCCGCCTCTCAGACTTTTGTCAGCCGAATCGACGATCTGCAGACCTCCCTTACTGAGGTTAAAAGCCGCGTAGGTAATAACGATTCAGAAACTGCAAAGATCAGCGAAGAGTTTGCTGAGCTTTATGCTAAGCTAGGCTAAATGAAAGAATTTCGCATAAACACAAATCAGCTTAAAAAAATTGCAGAGGAGCTTTCAGCCGGAGATAAGGTTTATCTTTCGGGAACGGTTTACACTGCGCGTGATGCAGCACACAAGCGTTTTTTTGAAATGCTTGACAACGGACTGACCCTCCCATTTAATATTGACGGTGCCGCTATATACTACGCAGGACCCACTCCCACACCAGAAGGTATGGCTATCGGAAGCTGTGGACCTACTACCTCTTCACGCATGGATACATATACTCCTCGTTTGCTTGACCTTGGCCTTAAATGCATTATCGGTAAAGGTGGCAGAAGCAAAGAGGTCTTAAAAGCCTTATGCAAAAATAAAGCTGTCTATCTTTGTGCTATCGGAGGTGCAGGTGCCCTTGCTGCTGCTTGTATTTTTTCCTGCGAGGTTATAGCCTTTGAAGATTTAGGCTGCGAATCGGTAAAAAAACTCGAGTTTGAAAATTTTCCTCTTATCTGCGCAATAGATTGTAAGGGCGGAAACTTGTTTAAATAAATTCAGCGAGATTGCGGTCTCTTCATAGCAATCCAAAAGCGCTATTCCTGTTTACTATTACGATATTTCTAAAAACTAGTTTAGCGCACTAATTTTTTCTTGTAATTCTTCAAAACTTGTAGTATTATAAAAAAAAGGGCTTTTTGCAGGCGGTCTTCGTTTTGCAGAATGCCCTTTGAGAATTCAGGAGGACCCTATGCCAACTAACAACACATATAAACTCGAAACCAAGCGTAAAAATCTCTATCTGCGAATTGCTAAAGGGCACTTTGCAACAGGACGCTCTCATATCAATTACTATATTGATATTGTAGCGCAAAAGAGCCGACTTTCAGAGGCTAAAGCTGTTGCACAGGAGCTTTTAAGCTATTATAACAGCAGCACTACAGTAGATACTATTCTTTGTCTCGACGGAACCGAGGTTATCGGAACCTGTCTTGCAAATGAGCTTACAAAAAATCACTTCCACAACATAAACGCTCATAAAACCATTTATGTAGTCACACCTGAGCACACCGCTAACAGCCAGATGATATTCAGAGATAATATGTCTCCTATGATTCAGGGCAAACACGTGCTTATTCTTGCCGCTTCGGTTGTAACAGGCTACACTGCTAAGGCTGCTGTAGAAGCTGTAAACTATTACGGAGGAATGGTTGTAGGAATTGCTTCTATATTTGCTACAGTAGATAAGTGCAATAACATTCCCGTACATTCGGCATTTGATCCCAAGGATCTTCCCGATTATGCAACATACTCTTCCCACGATTGTCCCCTTTGCAAAAAGGGTGTCAAGCTGGATGCACTTGTAAATACATACGGATTTTCTAAACTATAAAAAAAGAGCCATCTCTGAAACTGTCAAGTAAAAGTAGACAAAATAAAAAGAATTATAGGAAGCCCTGTTCGGTTCAGAACCGAACAGTGCTTTTCCGTCCGCATTTAACGGAAAAGCGTTGATTATTGAAATAGTGAATATACTCTTGTATAAGTTTAGGAACATCTTTGGAATGATACAACCCAAAATCGTTATATAGCTCTTCCTTTATCCAACCATTCAAGGATTC
>JAZQGH010000030.1:0-2646 GCA_045539925.1 Acutalibacteraceae bacterium
AGGGAAAAGCATCAAAGCAGACACCGCAGCTGTAAAATCCCTCATCGCTGTATCTCCTCAGGAAACCGCTGTGGCCCCCGGACTTTCTGTCCGGGAAAATCTGGCGCTGATGTGTGGCGTTCACGGTTTTTCCAAGGAAAAGCGGGAAAAGAAGACCACGGAGTTGTCTGAAATGCTCGGACTGAACGAAGTGCTCAATAAAAAGGCCGGAAAGCTCTCCGGTGGATGGCAGCGCAGGCTGAGCATCGCCATGGCACTGATCAGCGAACCGAAGATCCTGTTTCTGGATGAGCCTACATTAGGTCTTGATGTCCTTGCCCGCAGCGATCTTTGGGACATCATCCGTGCCTTAAAGGGCAATGTCACAATCATACTGACCACCCACTACATGGAGGAAGCAGAGGCCCTGTCTGACCGTATTGCTATTATGAAAGACGGAAGACTCCTTATCTGTGACACCGCCGATAAAATTAAAGAAACGGCGGGGACAGATAATTTTGAGCAGGCTTTTGTTCGTATCGTTAAGGGGGTGGCAAAATGAGAATGCTGACATTTGCAGGTAGAAATACTAAAGAAATACTTCGAGATTCTCTTAATTTAGCATTTGGTCTCGGTTTTCCCCTGGTGCTGATCTTTTTGCTCAGTGCAATCCAGGCAAACATCCCCGTAAAGCTGTTTGAGATACAGCACTTAGCACCCGGAATTACGGTCTTCGGCCTTTCCTTTATGACCTTATTTTCCGCAACCATTATCGCCAAGGACAGAGGCAGCTCCCTGCTCCAACGCCTATATACCACACCACTGACCCCGCCGGATTTTATTCTTGGTTATACTTTGCCTATCATACCGATCGCCGTTGCCCAATGTGCTGTTTGCTATATTGCCGCGATTATTCTCGGATTAGAAATTACGGCTGGCATTTTATACGCTATTCTATTTATCATTCCTGTTTCTGTCTTTTATATTGCTTTGGGCCTGCTTTGCGGAAGCGTATTTACCGATAAGCAGGTGGGCGGTATTTGCGGTGCTTTACTTACGAATCTTTCAGCATGGTTGTCCGGCGTTTGGTTTGACCTCGATCTGGTGGGCGGCGCGTTTCAGAAGATTGCCTACGCCCTCCCTTTTGTCCATGCGGTGGAAATGGAACGGGCGATCCTTGCCGGTAACTTTACCGGTATTTTCCCCCATCTATGGTGGGTGCTCGGATATGCCGCTGCCGCGCTCGTGCTAGCTGTATTGTTGTTTTTGCGGCAGATGAAAAAGCAATGATTGGTTCGGATGGTCGTTCATACCTACATCACCGGTGATCGTTGTCAGAATACGCAATGAGGAAAAGGTGCTTGAAGCACGGCCCGAAGGCTATGCGGAGTATAAAAAACATGTGAAACATAGGATCTTACCATTTGTATGGTAACGCAGAAATATGGTGAAAACTATGAATTGTTGTGCTAAAGAAAATTTTGAGGTCATAAAAGAATACGACCCAACGCCGAAAAATCCCGACGGCAGTATTCGATGGTTTTTGTACCGTTGGGATGACGGTAAAAACGGTGTGCGGCGTTTGGTGCGTTGCCAAGAATGCGGTGCGTTATACTTAGTGCAGGCGTATCATCTTCACAAATTTTCTAAACAAAAGGATACGCTGTTTGAGGACTGCTACTCGGTCAAGGACGAGTATCAGGCAGATTATCTCAACAGAACCTATACCGGTATTCAGTTGGAGCATATGATGAATCCGGTATTCAGTTTCCAGAGTCTTCCCTAAGGTATCCCTGCTTGGCGACCTTGATATGAAATCAGGCTTTACAATGCGCGGTATCGGTCTTGCGTGTGTTGGCATTTATCTCCTAAAACAAAAGCAATAATCTCGAAAACAACCTTCTTTTTGAACAATGCAACCCAAAGTTTACATTTAGAAACACCGAATTGGTAGTATGATTTCGCTGAGTGTTCTATAATTAAGGCGACGCAGCGTTAGAAAACATAAGGAGAAATGATTATGACAGTTGGCGAAAAGCTATCAAAATTAAGAAAAGAATATAACTACACACAAGAACAGCTTGCTGATATTCTTGGCGTTTCCCGTCAGTCGATCAGCAAATGGGAGTCGAATATCGCATATCCCGAAACCGATAAACTGATAAAAATGGGAAAGCTGTTTGAATGTTCGATGGATTATCTTCTCAATGAGGATATTACCGAAAAGCAAGGGTTACAGTCTGTTGAAAAAGAAAACATTTGGGATAAGTTCAAAAAGCAACTTCACGAACGCAAGAGCGAAAAGATGATTTTCGGTATGCCACTTTATCATATCGGAAGAAACGCACACGGTTTTTTTGCAATAGGATTTAAGGCGCGTGGAGTATTTTCCTTCGGCCTGCTTTCACGAGGTTTTTTCTCGTTCGGTATGCTCTCTCTTGGAGTCGTTTCCATAGGTCTATTGTCACTTGGCTTGATTGTTGCAGGTGTGTTCTCGGCCGGACTTCTTGCTGTTGGTTCGATTGCTATCGGCTTATTTGCGGCAGGAGCAATCAGCGTAGGACTCATATCCTTTGGTGCGCTCTCGGTTGGCTATTTCTCATCAGGTGCGCTTGCTATCGGTAAATATGTCGCCGTTGGCGACCACGCCCATGCTTTGATTGCAAT
>JAZQGH010000031.1:0-1615 GCA_045539925.1 Acutalibacteraceae bacterium
GTCATTCTCATTACCGGATTTTTACTTACATCAGGTATGCCTGCTATTGGCAAAATCGGTATAACAGACTTTTTATTCGGGACGGAGTGGGCATCTACTGCCTCTACTCCGTCTTACGGCATTTTACCTTTTATTCTAACATCGGTGTATGGAACACTTGGTGCAATAATAATTGGTGTGCCCCTTGGTCTTATGTGTGCAATATTTGTTGCAAAAATGGCAAATGACAAAATAGCAAAAACAGTTCGCAGTAGTGTTGACTTGCTTTCAGGAATACCGTCAGTTGTTTACGGTTTTGTAGGTATGATAATAATTGTACCTCTTGTGCGTGAAGCCTTTAATCTGCCGGATGGAGCAAATTTATTCTCGGCAATTATCGTTTTGACAGTTATGATATTACCGTCAGTAATATCAGTATCGGAAACAGCAATCAGAGCCGTACCAAAGGAATATGAAGAAGCATCACTTGCACTTGGAGCAACTAAAACCGAGACCGTTTTTAAGGTAATTGTTCCGGCTGCAAAAAGCGGAATACTTACATCTGTTGTACTTGGTATTGGCAGAAGCATCGGCGAAGCAATGGCGGTTATGATGGTATCGGGTAATGTTGCAAATATGCCCGGACTTTTCAAAAGTGTGCGTTTTCTTACAACGGCAGTTGCAAGTGAAATGTCATACTCATCTGGACTACAGCGAGAAGCACTTTTCTCTATCGCATTGGTGCTGTTCGTGTTCATATTGATAATCAACCTTGTGTTGAATTTGATAGTAAAAAAGGATAAGGAGTGAGCGCATGCAAGATAAAATATCAACATCAAGAAAAATAAAATGTGCTATCTTAAACATTTTGATGTACTTATCGGCAGGAATTATATGCCTTATTCTTTTCGGTCTTATAGGATATATCTTATACAGAGGTCTGCCGCATATTTCACTTGAATTTCTTACATCAAAACCGAGCCTTATCCGTGAAACTGTCGGCATACTTCCGAACATATTAAATACCATATATATTATTTTAATAACCCTTGTTATTGTACTTCCCATCGGTGTTGGAGCAGCTATTTACTTAAACGAATATGCTGAAAATAAAAAGGTTGTCCGTATAATTGAGCTTGCAACCGAAACGCTTTCAGGTATTCCGTCAATTATCTATGGCTTGGTGGGTATGCTGATATTTGTTCAGTTTTTTTCACTCGGCACAAGCTTACTCGCAGGTTCGCTTACACTTGTTATTATGACACTTCCAACGGTTATAAGAACAACACAGGAGAGCCTAAAAACTGTTCCACAAGGCTATCGTGAAGGCTCACTTGCGTTAGGTGCCGGAAAATGGTATATGATACGCACGGTAGTACTTCCGTCAGCCATTGACGGAATTGTAACAGGTTGCATTTTATCAATCGGAAGAATTGTCGGTGAGAGTGCGGCACTTCTCTTTACGGCAGGTATGGCAAATGAAGTTCTTGGAATTGTGGATGCAGTTAAACCGGGTAATGCAAGCTCATCACTTACAGTTGCACTTTATATGTATGCGAAAGAACGAGGCGAATTTGAAATTGCCTTTGCGATTGCGGCAATATTACTTGTTTTGACTTTTGTGATAAATATTAGC
>JAZQGH010000032.1:0-40461 GCA_045539925.1 Acutalibacteraceae bacterium
AAAATATACCGCTCTGACAGGCACCGCAATATGTTTTGGTTCCTTTCAGGGCTACGCCCTTCTCTCCACCAAAACATATTGCATACAGTTCTTCAATTATTTTTTTGCTTTCACAGTCTCACATCATTGACAAATCTACAATTTTCTTTTAGTGTCTTTGTTTAAAATACTTGACGAAAAGTTTTATGCGTGTTATTATTCTGTTGAATACTTTAATTAAGGAGTTGGTTTTTCCATGGACGACGGGTGTAGCTTAAGTCTTACTTCCGAAGGCCGATTATGTCTTTTACAGGCAAATCTTACAGACGGTGGATTTCTTGATGTTATCTCACAAAATGCAGGAACTATTATTTTTCTGTTTATTCTTCTTGCGCTGAGTGCTTTTTTCTCCTCCTCTGAAACTGCTATAACAGCGGTCAGCAAGGTGCGTATAAAGGCAATGGCGGACAATAATGTGCGTCCTGCCGCTACTGCGCTCAAGCTAATAAATAACTTTGATAAATCTATCACCACAATTCTTGTGGGCAATAATATCGTAAACATCGCACTGAGCTCCTTCTCTACTCTACTTGCGATGCATCTGGGAATATCGGTTGCGTTAATGACCCTTTGTGTCACCGTAACGGTAATACTTTTCGGCGAGGTTCTGCCGAAAGCCCTAGCCAAAGAGTTTGGCGAATCTTACACGATTAAAATTGCCACACCGCTACATATCGTGGGACTTATTCTTACCCCGATATCGGTCTTGTTTACACTTATATCCCGTCTTGTGACCAAGCTTTTTGCCAAATCGCAGGAGCCTTCAGTCACAGAAGATGATGTTATCGACATTATTGAAGATATGGAAGAAGAGGGCTCTCTCGACTCTGACGAAAGCCGTCTTTTATACTCCGCTTTCGAGTTTGGCGAGGTATCTGTTGCGGATATTCTCACCGACCGAAGAGACATTGTCAGCATTGATATAGATATGCCTGACAATGAAATACTGAATATCGTTAAAAACTCTGCCTATTCAAGAATTCCCGTTTACCGCGGGGATATTGATAATTGTATCGGAATCCTTAGAATAAGAGAATATCTTGAAAGCTATCTTAGTGGTGACTCTCCCGACCTCCGCACTCTGCTTGATACCCCTCTTTTCGTTACCCCCGAGACTAAGATAGACGAGCTTCTCACCGAAATGAAGCGTCTGCGTAAGCCTTTAGCTCTGGTTAAGACCCGTTCGGGACGAATTATCGGTCTTGTAACCATGGAGGATATGCTTGAGGAGCTTGTGGGCGAGATTTGGGATGAAAACGATAAAATAGAAGACAAGTTCCGCAAAATCGACGACGACACCTTCGAAATCAGTGCTGACCTTTCGGTTACCTCGGCTTTTGAAATGATGGATTATGAAGATTTTGACCGTGAGGAATGCGGACACTACACTTTGAGAAAATGGGTTGGCAGGATGCTCGGCAGAGTTCCTACTGCGGGTGCTCAGTTCAGCTATCGCCGACTTAACATCACAGCCGAAAAGGTTTTCAGAGGCCGTCTTATTTCACTTATTTTTAAGGTGAATGAGGCTGTTGCAGACGAAGAAAGCGAGGCTGATGAATAATGACGATACAGTTTATTATCATTTTTATTTGCCTTTTAGGCTCAGCCTTCTTCTCTGCAAGTGAAACTGCTTACAATCTCGCTAACGAATCGCAACTTGAGAAAAAGGCAGAAAAAGGACTTGCAAACAAGCTTGCATATAAAATCAGCCAGAGCTATAATTCGGCACTCACAGCTATTCTTATAGGCAACAATATTGTAAATTTCACCCTTTCCTCTCTTGCTACATCTCTTTCTGTTGCTTTACTTGTCGAAACAGGAATTACAGGCGAAAATGCTGCAGCCACTGTAGCCACTGCGGTTACAACTATCGTAGTGCTTATTTTCGGCGAAATTGCTCCTAAGGTTATTGCTAAGGGAAATTCCAAGGCTCTGATAAATGCTTTTGCTATTCCCCTTTACACCTTTATGATCATTTTCTGGCCTGCGGCTTTTCTTATCAATCAGCTGATAAATCTTGTTGATAAGATATTTGTAAACGATGAAAATGCGGTTACTCCCGACGAGCTTGCATCAATTATTGAAACAGGCGAAGAAGAGGGCTCTATTGATGAGGAACGCAGTGAGCTTCTGCAATCTGCTATTGATTTTAACGACACTACCATTAAGGAGATTATGATTCCCAGAGTCGATATGGTTGCCGTTGATATTGAAGACGGTATCGACAAGCTCCTCGAAGCCATAAACAGCTCTCCCTACTCGCGAATTCCTGTCTTTGAAGAAAGCATTGATAATATTATCGGTGTTCTTGTTGTGCAGAATCTGTTTAAGCTGATGGTAGACACACCAAAGGAAGATATTGATATACGCAGTCTACTTGTTGAGCCGTATTTTATTCATATGACGGTAAAGCTCCCCGACGCTCTTGATGTTCTCAGAGAGGAGCGCACTCACATTATGATAGTGCTGGATGAGTTCGGTGGTACTGCAGGTATTGCTACTATGGAAGACATCCTCGAAGAGCTTGTGGGCGAAATATGGGATGAAGACGAAGAGGCTGAACACGATATTGTAAAGGCAGGTCCTGACAAGTATACCGTTGAAGGTGATATGAATATCTTTGACTTCTTTGAGGCTATCGGCTTTGAAGAAGATAAGGATTTTGAAAGCGAATACACCACCGTCGGCGGTTGGGCTATAGAAATGCTTGAAGGCTTCCCCGAAGAGGGTGCAACCTTCACTTATGAGAATATAAGTGTTACAATAGACTCTATTGAGGAGCACCGAATCACCAAACTTTCGGTAGTTGTTACTCCCATAGAAGAGGATGAATAAAATATTAAAAAAACAATGCGATGTGCAGCACATCGCATTGTTTTTTTACAGTCCGTGGTTTTCGTTTGCTTTTTTAAAGTTTGGCTCACAGGTGAGATTAACACCTAAGCGCTTAAATATTTTTTCGTCTATCTGAGAAAGCATTACGGTCGAGTGAACCTCGCAACCGCGGAGGTTTTCCAGCTGTTCCATTGCCTTTTCGGCATCGGGATTTGTTGCAGCACAGATAGATAGTGCTATAAGCACCTCATCGGTATGAAGACGCGGGTTTCGGTTGCCGAGGTGGTCGACCTTAAGGTGACGGATAGGCTGTATGGTCTCGGGTGAAATGAGGTGAAGCTCGTCATCAAGACCTGCAAGAGCTTTTAGAGCATTCAGCAAGAGTGCTGAAGATGAGCCAAGCAGATCAGAGGTTTTTCCAGTGAGGATACGACCATCGGGAAGTTCTATTGCGGCTGCAGGAAGACCAGTGGCAGTGGCCTTTTGAATTGCGGGTGCTACCACCTTACGGTCACTTACGGTAACACCTGCCTTTTTCATAAGCAGCTCCAGCTTATATACGGTATCGTCGCTGACAGTTCCTTTTTTGTGGTCACAAAGGCCGATATAATATCTGCGGAGAATTTCTGCACAGGCGGCCTTTCGTACCGACTGGTCGTCGAAAATGCAGTTACCCGCCATATTAACACCCATATCGGTTGGTGATTTATAGGGACACTCGCCGTAAATTGTTTCGAGCATTGCCTTTACGACAGGAAAAATCTCGACATCACGATTATAGTTAACGGTTGTAGTACCATAAGCATCAAGATGGAAGGGGTCGATCATATTGACATCATTCAGATCGGCAGTCGCTGCCTCGTATGCAAGGTTTACGGGGTGATTTAAAGAAAGATTCCAAATCGGGAAGGTTTCAAATTTTGCGTAGCCTGCGGCAACTCCCCTTTTATGCTCATGGTAGAGTTGAGAGAGACAGGTTGCCATTTTACCGCTGCCCGGTCCAGGTGCGGTGACAACTATAAGCTCTCGGGAGGTTTCGATATACTCGTTTTTGCCGTAGCCCTCGTCACTGACCACCTTTGATATATTAGAGGGGTAACCCTCAATGGAATAGTGCTTATAGACTTTAATTCCAAGAGTTTCGAGACGGGTCTTAAACGCTTTTGCCTGAGGCTGACCCTCATAGCAGGTCATAACGACACTACCGACATAAAGTCCAATAGAACGGAAAATATCAATAAGGCGGAGTGTGTCCATATCATAAGTAATACCAAGGTCACCGCGAAGCTTGTTCTTCTCAATGTGACCTGCATTGATTACAATAACTACCTCTACCTGCTCCTTCATCTGCAGAAGCATACGAAGCTTACTGTCAGGCTTGAAACCAGGCAGTACGCGTGAGGCGTGAAAATCGTCGTAGAGCTTTCCGCCAAACTCGAGATAAAGTTTTCCGCCGAACTTATCAATACGGTGACGGATATGCTCTGATTGAGTTTTTAAGTATTTCTCGTTATCAAACGCTAGTGAAATCATACCTGCTCCTCTAAAATCAATATATTGATATTATAACTCATTAACAAAATCTTTTCAATAGTATAAATGCAAAAATTATGGCACCGAACAAAATCGGTGCCAATTCTTATTAGAATATTCCGCCAATGTCTTCACTGTCGCCAATTGACCCATCAACATTGTCTTTAAAGTCATCTTGAAAATCGTCAAAAGAAGCTGCAAGAAAATCATCAGAAATTAGATTTATAAGCTCTAATTCAGGCTCTAAATAAACTTTTCGCATAAAATAACTCCTTTAAAAAATAATAACAGGGGCTACAGGATTATGCCCATTCATTATCATAACCATTTGGGTCGTTGACTTTGTCTTCCCAGTCTGAGGTATCAGGAGAGGTGTTAAGGAAATCGGAGGATAAACTGATGCTGAGTAACTCAAAATCTGGTTGTATATAATTTTTCTTCAAATGTAGCACTCCTTATTCACAAATATAGCAACTAACGATCAATACACATTAATTATAGTTTATAAAAAATATTTTGTCAACAGATAAGTGCGGAAAAAGAAAACCCTGACAAAAATGTCAGGGTAAAACGGTCATTAAGGTTTAGAAAATTGCGTTAACATCTTCTTCAATAGTAGCGCTTAGATCTCCCGAAGAATATCCATCAGAACCACTCGAAGTGGTAGAGCCGGTTGAAGAAGAATTTTCGAAAGAAGCGTTGTTAGAAGAACTACCTGTTGAGCCAGTGTTCGAAGAAGGATTAAAGTTCCCAGAAGAAACAGAGTTATTGGCGGGATCGTCTGTAATTTCTACATCTGGATTGCCATTGTTAACTCCGTCATTCCAAAGGTCTTCAATCTCATCGAGTTCTTCCTGAGTGAGATCCTCGTTACCGCCCCATTCGTCATTATAGTCCTGCGTAGGATCTACATTAGAGGAGGGATTGCTGGAACTAGGATCAGAATTATTTTTATCCTTGTCTTTGTCTTTGCCACAAGCAACAAAAGTAAATACGAGCAACAAAGACAACAGGATAACCGTGATTTTCTTTAGCATATTTGACTTAAGCATTATTTCCACTCATCGCCAGTAAGACCATCGTTTCCGCTGGTTTCACCGTCGATCCAAGAGTCGTTAGCTTCGCCGCCGTCATAACGCTCATCATCGCCAGGCGAATCGATAAGGAAGTCTTCTAAAGCAGAAATAGTAAGAAGCTCTATTTCAGGCTGAAAATACACTTTCTTCATTGTACGTTTCCCTCCTTAAATTATTCTGCTTTATAGGTAGCGTTGTCAACTGCATACTCAAGAACAGTCTTACGATTATTATACCATCCATCATCAGAAGTGTTAAGAGCACCTCTAGCGGCGGTGTATGCAGATGTTTCAATATTAGAATGGTTTTCTTTTACGGTATCGGAATAGTCGAGAACAGTGTTAAGAGCAGCTTTGTCTGCAACACCGCCCTGAATGTACTTATCAACAGAGTTAGCACTGTAAACAGTGGAGTCTCCTACCTTATAGTAAACGCGTGCGGTAACTTTAGTTCCCATAAACTGAGCAGCTTTCTCATCGGTAGAGAAGTTAAAGTTAAGGACTGCGCTGAACATGCCATTATCGATGAATTTCTGGAATTTCTCGTTGTCTTTTGTAACGGCAGCAACTACAGCACCGCTGGTTTCAACGGTAAGTTCTGCACCCTGGAGAAGAGAGGTAGGATAGAATACTACACCATACTCATCAACAGTCTCGCCTTCGGGAATGGAGATTCCAGCTTGAACAACGATACCCTGATCGTTAGGCACGATCTGTTCAAGGATTCCTGCTTTTTTAAGGGAAACTTCAGGAGCGCCAGCAACGGGTGTTGTGGGGTTAAGAGCTGCGCCTGTAGTTCCGTCAAGTACTTTTGCAGCCTTATCGGAGAATACTACGTCTTTAAGGGTAAAGGTGGGGTTAGCCCCTGCAGTAAAGGTAACCTTGAACCAGATTCTGGTAGCGGGGTTAGTTCCGTTGAGGTCAGCTACGGTAGCGAACTTGATGGTGCCATCAACGTCTTTAATAACGGTGTTGGCGCCAGCTTCGTCGGTATTGTTGTAGGCAAGAACCTGAGGATTTACAACGATTTCTTTTACGGTTGCATTGGTGTATGCAAGAGCACCTTCAAAACCACCAACAACATTAGAATCATCGTTAAGACGGATGTTAACGGTGTAGGTGTCGCCTTCAACAACCTGAGATGCACCCTCAATTACGAGAGTGGGAGCAACAGTGTCAGCAGATGCGGAGAATGCAAAGCAACTGACCAGCATAGCAAGGGTAAGAACTAAAGCTATGACTTTTTTCATGATTTTTTCCTCCTATTGACCTTAAATTGTAAATAACTTTGAGCCGAAAGAACAGAATCTTTCACACTTTACTGTATTATAACACCCGTATACCTGTTTGTCAAGATAATGGGAGAAATACATTATGTACAAAATTAGAATTGATTTTTGTACAACTTGACAAATAAGTTCCTATTGCTTTTGATTTTAGCGGTCAAATCGCAACAAGACCCTCTACAAGCAGTTTAAGTCCCAACAGGATAAGAATGGCACCGCCAGCCATTTCAGCTTTGCGCTTATACCTCGTGCCGAAGATGTTGCCTATCTTGACGCCAACAGCCGAAATAATAAAGGTGATAGCGCCTATTATAAGTACCGTAAGCCATATATTAACACTGTAAAAGGCAAATGTTACCCCTACAGCCAGTGCATCTATTGAGGTAGCAACCGCCAGCATCAGCATACTGAGAAATTTAAGGTCTGCCTCCTGCTCTTCTTCACAGCCGCAAAGCGATTCTCTTATCATATTACCGCCGATTAGAGCTAAAAGTATAAATGCTATAAAGTGGTCGAACTTTTGTATGTAGTCGCTGAAGGTTGTTCCGAGAAAGTAGCCGATAGTGGGCATAAGCGCCTGAAAGCCACCGAAACAAACACCTATTATTATGTAATGCCTGATTTTAAGCTTACCCAGCGCCAGACCCTTACATATAGCCACCGCGAAAGCATCCATCGCGAGGCCTATTGCAATGAGTATAATTTCGATAATGCCCAAGCTGTACTGCCCTCTTTCTGCAGAATAAATTCATATACATTATATTCTACCATAAAACATTTATATTTCAATATTTATCTTTATTTTTTTGAAAGTTTATGCTAAAATGTTTTCTTGTAGAAATTTTGAGGTGATATAAATGCTTGGTGTTATCGTAAACTCGGTTGCCGTTATCATCGGCTCTCTTTTAGGACTTCTCTTTAAAAAGGGTATAAATGAGAAGCTCAGCAGTGCCGTTATGGTAGGCGTTGGTCTGTGCACTATATATATAGGAATAGACGGTATGCTTGTAGATACCAACCCCCTTGTGGCTATAGTTTCTATTGTTATAGGTGCGGTTATCGGCACCCTTATAGATATAGACAAGGCTTTAAACGGTTTTGGTGACAAGCTTTCTGCTTTGCTTAGTAAAAAGGGTGAGGGCAGTTTTACACAGGGCTTTGTAGCCTCCTCCCTGCTTTTCTGTGTTGGCGCTATGGCGATAGTTGGCTCTATCACTGCAGGTCTTACGGGAGATAATACCACCCTCTTTACGAAATCTATTCTTGACTTTACTGCCGCAATAATGTTTTCTTCTACCTTTGGTATCGGTGTTATTTTTTCTATAATACCGCTCACCCTATATCAGGGACTTATCGCTATTTGCGCAGGTTTTCTTGACCCTGTGCTTACCGACGGAGCTATAAACGCAATATCCTGCACCGGCTCCATTATCATTATGGGACTTGGTCTTAATATTACAGGCGTATCCAAATTCAAAATAGCGAATTATTTACCCGCCATTATTTTAGCACCTTTTGTTTATTATCTGTTTGAACTTATTATATAGGAGATGTAGTTTAAGTGAGTTTTGAATTTAAAACCGAGGTCACTGCCCACGATATTGACACAAACTGTCTTGCCACACCTACCTCTACGGTAAAATATATGCTGGAGGCGGTCGACCGCAATATGCTTTGCTGCGGCCCTACATATCAGGAGCTTATGGACAAGGGGCTGAGTTTTATTGTCAGCCGCACCGCGATTGAGGTTTTGCGTCCGCTGAGAGAATATGAGCAGATATCCGTTTCTACCTGGGCTACTGCGAGCAAAAACGTTTCTTTTCCCCGAAGCTATGTAATAAAATCGGGCGAAAAGGTAGTAGCCAGAGGCATATCTATATGGGCGCTTGTAGATGTAAAACAAGAAAAGCTTGTGCGCGGAAGTGATTTTTCGGTAGAAAGTTATGGCGTGGGCGAACCTGTTGAGCTCTCCTTCCCTGCCCGTTTTAAGCTTTCGGCTGATATGCCTCTTACGAAATGCGGTGAGAAAAAGATAATGTATTCGGATGTTGACCGAAACTTTCATATGAACAACACCAAATACTTTGATATGCTGCTTGACTATATTCCTGAAAGAGAAAATATATATATGTCCTCTTGCATTATGAATTATGTGGGTGAGGCACCTCTGGGCAGCACTGCAGAAATATTTATAAGCCAGCCTGTTATTCAGCAGAGCGGTGAAGCATATTATTATTTTAAGACCGTAATAGACGGCAAGACAAATATCGAGGCCAGAGTAGGAGTAAAATACATATAATATGAGAAACAAAAATTTAAAGGGCACCCTGCAGCTGCTCCTTGCAGCATTTATATGGGGCAGTGCTTTTGTAGCACAGTCGGAGGGTATGAATTTCGTCGGTCCTATGACATTTCTCTCGGTAAGATTTTTTATCGGCGGAATCGTGCTGATACCTCTTCTTGTTTTCAAAAGAGCTCTCGCAAAAAGACGCGCAGAATACCGCAGTTTTGAAAAAAGCGACATTAAATATACCCTTGTGGGCGGAATCGGATGCGGAATACTGCTGACTGTTGCATCGGGCTTACAGCAATTCGGGATAATATATACCACCGTAAGCAAAGCAGGGTTTATAACTACTTTATATGTTGTTATGGTTCCTCTGTGTGGACTCTTTCTCAAAAAGAGGGTGGGGCTTGGTGTGTGGATGTCGGTTTTTCTTGCAACAGCAGGACTTTATCTGCTTTGTATGACCGAAGGACTTACCCTTTCCCTTGGAGATTTTCTGGTTTTCCTTTGCGCTCTCGCCTACACCGCACAAATTCTTGCAGTAGACCGCTTTGTTGGCAAAATAGAGCCTGTTTTGCTTTCCTGCATACAGTTTTTGACGGTTGGAGTTTTATCGGGCATACCTGCACTTGTCCTTGAACAGCCCACAGTCGAGGCTGTTATCTCTGCCTGGCTCCCCATTCTTTATGCAGGTGTTCTCTCAAGCGGTGTTGCTTTTACCCTGCAGGTGGTGGCACAACGCTATACAGAGCCTACCATTGCTGCCATTACAATGAGCTTTGAATCGGTGTTTGCAGCCCTTTGCGGTTGGGCACTGCTGAGCGAAAAGCTCACACTCCGAGAAGGAATAGGCTGTGCTGTTATGTTCTGTGCGATAATTTTAGCTCAGCTTCCGAAAGAATGGTTTAAAATTAAAGGAAATGCGTAAAAAATACCGAGAGGCATCACTCGATTCCTTTCGGTATTTTTTACATTCCACTACACTTGAAAAGATATTATGTTTTTGGTATTATTTATATATAAAGGTATTCGGAGGTTTTTATGAAGACTAAGCTTTTGCCCCGTTTCTGGTGCGCAGTTACCCTGTTCAGCCTTATAGGTCAGGTTGCGTGGGTTGTTGAAAATATGTATTTTAACGTATTTATATACAAAATGTTCAGTGCATCTGCGGCTGATATTTCCATTATGGTTTCTGCCTCTGCTGTAGCCGCCACCCTCACCACTGTTTTTATGGGTGCGCTTTCCGACCGCATCGGCAAACGCAAGTTATTTATTTGCGGCGGTTATATTCTATGGGGTATATCTATATTCAGCTTTGTGTTTTTAAGAACCGATGTTATAGGAAGCCTCTTCCCTGCTACCGTCTCTGCAGCATCTCTTGGGGTCAGCCTTGTAATAATATTTGACTGTATTATGACCTTTTTCGGCTCTACCGCCAATGATGCCGCCTTTAACGCCTGGGTTACCGACTCTACCGACGAGACCAACCGCGGTTCGGTTGAGGGAATAAACGCAATGATGCCACTCGTTGCCATTTTAGTGGTTTTCGGCGGATTTATGTTCTTCGATTTGGAGCAAAGCAGCAGTTGGGTGGTAATTTTCTCAATTATTGGCATAACTGTGCTGCTTATAGGAATACTTGGGCTCTTCCTTATAAAGGACAGCAAGGTCACACCCGCCAAGGAGGGCTACCTTCACTGCATTTTTTACGGCTTTAAGCCCTCTACGGTAAAGAAAAATTCTCTGCTTTATCTGGTTCTTCTCTGCTTTGCGGTATTTAATATTTCTATTCAGATTTTTATGCCCTATCTGATAATATACTACGAAAAAAGCCTTGGTATGACAAATTATGTTTTTATAATGGCTCCCGCTATTATAATAGCCGCTATAGTGACTGCATTTTGGGGAAAAGTCTACGATAAAAGGGGCTTTAAGTTCTCCGCTGTTATTCCCCTTGTTTCTTTATCGGCAGGATATATTATATTATTCCTTACCAAAACCACCCTTCCTGTCTTTATCGGCTCACTGCTTATGATGTGCGGATACCTTGCAGGAATGGCAGTGTTCGGTGCTATGATAAGAGATAACACCCCCGAAAACAAGGCAGGAATGTTTCAGGGACTCCGCATTTTCTCTCAGGTGCTTATCCCAGGTGTGATAGGCCCTGCTATCGGCGCGGCAGTGCTCAAAAACGCCCAGACTATACTCAACAACGACGGTACCACCTCATTTTTACCCAACAAAAACATCTTTCTGGCTTCCCTTGTGGTGTTAGTCGCGCTTATCCCCTTTTTGCTTTGGTTGTTTGGCGGAATTAAACCGCGATTTTCCCGACTTAAAACCCCTTTTGAAGATGATATGGGCGATATTCCTTGGCAGGAGTATCCGAGACCTTCTTTAAAAAGAGATTCGTATATATGTTTAAACGGTAAATGGCAACTGGATGTTATAAAAGGAAAAAAGACGGTGAAATCGGGTGAAATAACCCTACCCTTTCCGCCCGAATCAAGAATATCGGGCTTTGAATATCTAAAATCCAAGAAGGATGTTTTAGTTTACCGACTCAGCTTTACCTACAGCAGAACAAACGACCGTTTACTGCTTCATTTCGGTGCGGTGGACCAAATTTGCGAGGTATTTGTAAACGGAAGCTATGTCGGTGGTCACACGGGCGGTTATCTACCCTTTATACTTGATATTACAGATACTGCTGCAGAGGGTGATAATCTTATTGAGGTAAAGGTAGTCGACCGTCTTGACCATAACCTTGGCTGGGGGAAACAGTGTTACAAACGCGGCGGAATGTGGTACACACCGATAAGCGGAATCTGGCAGACCGTCTGGCTTGAGGAAGTTCCCGAAAACTATATTAAAAATATAAAACTGACCCCCGACCTTAAGGGTGTTGATATTACGGTTGAGGGCGGAGAGGCTATTAAGACCATTATCTTTGAGGGAAAGGAATTCACCTTTGAGGGCGACAGCTTCAGGCTTAATGTGGACTCCCCCGAACACTGGTCACCCGAAAACCCAAAGCTTTACGATTTCACTCTCATCAGCGGTAAGGATAGGATAAGCTCCTACTTTGCGCTCAGGACTGTGGAGGCTGAGGGTGATAAAATTCTGCTTAGCGGAAAGCCTTACTTTTTCCACGGACTTTTGGATCAAGGATATTTTAGTGACGGAATATATCTCCCTGCAACGCCTGATGGCTTTAAAACTGACATTCTTAAAATGAAAGAGCTTGGCTTTAATATGCTGAGAAAGCATATTAAAATCGAGCCAGAGCTTTTCTACTACTACTGCGACAAATACGGAATGGTAGTTTTTCAGGACCTTGTAAACAGCGGAGGATACAGTTTTATTATTGATACCGCTCTGCCTACCATAGGCCTTAAAAAGGGTATCTCTCACCGCGCGAGTGCTAAACGCAGAAAGTATTTTAAAGAGGACGCACGCGAGACGCTAAAGTTCCTTTACAATCACCCCTGCGTTTGCTACTATACCCTATTTAACGAGGGTTGGGGACAATTTGACGGGGCAAAAATGTACCGTTTTGTTAAATCACTTGACGCAACGAGAATTTGGGATGCTACCTCAGGCTGGTTTCATACAGAAGAAAGTGATGTTCTGAGTGAGCATATTTATTTTAAGCCAATCAGGCTTAAAAATGACGGCAGACCTTTAGTGCTTTCGGAGTTTGGCGGATATTCCTGCAAAATAGAGGGTCATTCCTTTAACCGCGATAAAACCTACGGTTACAGATTCTTCACCGACACTCGAAAGTTTGGTGATGCGCTTTCCGACCTTTATTTAAACGAAGTAGTGTCGGCTATAAGAGAGCAGGGACTTTGTGCTGCAGTACTCACTCAGGTCAGTGATGTTGAGGACGAAACCAACGGACTTTTGACCTATGACAGACAAGTTCTTAAGGTGGATAGTGAAAAAATGCAAAAGGTTTCTGCCAAAATACTCAAAGAATACGAAAGGTACTGCGCTCGAGAAGGTTGACAATAAGAAATATCAGCCGTATAATTATGTCAATCAAATGTAGAGAAATTGGTGCATTTTTATGAACGATAAAATAATTCTTACAATTCAGGACATATCCTGTGTAGGACAGTGCTCCCTTACCGTTGCTCTGCCCATAATTTCGGCTTGTGGAATAGAAACGGCTGTTTTACCCTCTGCAGTACTCTCTAACCATACCGCTTTCCACGATTTTACCTTCCGCGACCTCTCGGGCGAGATGCCAAAAGTACGCAAAAGCTGGAAAAAACAAGGTATAAATTTTTCTGCGCTTTATACGGGTTATTTAGGAAGCAGTATGCAGATAGCCTATGTCAAGGATATTATTAAGGACTGCATCGATAAGGACGGGCTTAAAATTGTCGACCCTGCAATGGCAGACGGTGGCAGACTTTATACCGGATTTGATATGGCTTATGTCGAGGAAATGAAAAAGCTCTGTATGGATGCAGATATTATTCTCCCCAACATTACGGAGGCCTGTCTGATGACAGATACCGAATACAAAACCGAATTTGATGTGGATTATGTTGAGACCCTGATAAGTCGACTTACCAATCTTTGCGGATGTAAAATTATTCTGACGGGAGTAAGCTTTACAAAAAACAAAACAGGCATTGCCGTATACGACGGTGAAAACATGCGGTATTACGAGCACGAAAAGGTAGGGCTTGGCAGTCACGGCACAGGAGACGTTTATGCTTCTGCTTTTGTGGGTGCGATGCTGAACGGCAAAGGGCTTTTTGATGCGGCTAAAATCGCTGCCGATTTTACGGTTATGTGCATTAAAAACACAGTAGAATATCCTGAGCATTGGTACGGCGTGCGTTTTGAGGGTTGCCTTGGCGAACTGATAAATATGATAAAATGATATGTGGCGGGCGGTTCGTGAACCGCCCCTACTTTTTAGGAGTTTTTATGAAAACGGTAATTTGCCAGATAAATTCTAAATATGTGCATTCGTCTCTTGCCGCTTGGTGCATAAAGGCGGGAGTAGAAAAATTCTGCACAGGCGACCTTGATGTTTCAGTGCTTGAGGGCACTATAAACGAAAATGCTGAGGATGTTTTGAAGAGAATAGTCTCAAAAAAACCCGAAATCATCGGTTTTTGCTGTTATATATGGAATATTTCTTATGTTAGGGAACTGGCTAGTCGGGTTCGGGACTGCTTACCCGAATGCAAAATAGTTTTCGGCGGTCCTGAGGTCAGTTATAATATAGAAAAGGTTTTAAAACAAAATAAATTTGTTGACTTCGTGATTTCGGGCGAGGGAGAATATCCCTTCTCATATCTTACCGACTGCATCTCAAAAGGAACTGTCCCCGAAAATAACGGAATTTGTTACAGGCAGGACGACGGATATTATGTTTCGGCGCCTTATATATCCTGCGATGAGCCTCCCTCTCCCTACTGTGAAGATTATTTTTCTGCTCTTAGAGGGCGAATAGCATATATCGAAACCACAAGGGGCTGTCCTTATTCCTGTGCATTTTGTCTTTCTGGAAGATGCGGCGGTGTCAGGTATTTTAAACTCGAACAGGTTTACCAAAATATATTATCCCTTGCAAAAAGCGGATGTAGAACAATAAAGTTTGTTGACCGTACCTTTAACTCTCACAAGGAACGGGCAAAAAAAATAATTTTTTTCATAAAAGAAAATTACGGAATCCGCATACCAAAGGAGGTCTGTTTTCACTTTGAAATTGCGGGTGATATTTTAGACGATGAGTTTATATCCCTTTTAACTTCGGCACCAAAGGGACTATTTCAGCTTGAAATCGGGATGCAGAGCTTTAACGAGCCGACACTTTCGGCAATAAACCGAAAAACCGATTGCGAAAAGCTGAAAAATAACATTAAAAGGCTTGTTGACGCACGTAATATGCATATACATATAGACCTTATTGCAGGCCTTCCTCTGGAAAACTATGAAACATTCAGAAAAAGCTTTAATACAGCTTATGAGCTTAATGCCGATATGCTTCAGCTTGGTTTTTTAAAGCTGCTGCACGGTGCTGATATGAGGGAATATCCCGACAAATATCCCTGCAAGTTCTCATCATCACCGCCTTATGAGGTAATAAGCACACCTTATATTACAGAGAAAGAATTGTCGCGGCTTCGCGGGGTTGAGGATGTTTTAGAGCGCACTTATAACAGCGGAAGATTCAGAAAAACGCTTGAATATATAAAATCCCTCGGATTTATGTCCTTTGATATTTTTGAAAGAATATCGGCAAGGCTTAAAGACAGCCATAAAACATCTCTTGACGAATACACAGCGGTTTTGTACGGTATTCTGTGTGATTTTGAGGGAGTCGACAAAGCCGTTTTGAGAGACATTATGCTCTGTGACCGAATCGCTACGGTAGCTGACGGAAAAATACCTAAATGTTTTCGTACTTACGACCCGTTTTTAAAAACCGCAAAGCATTATTTAGAAAAAAACGCCGCCACAAAAAGGCGTGACGGCGTTAAAAGAACAGTTGCTCTGCTTTATGGTGAAAGATCGGTTGTCTGGTGCGATTATACCGAGTGCGACCCCATAACAGGCAGATATGAGCTTTTTAAGCTTGATTTCAGTAAGGTTAAAAAGCTTGATTATTGATATTGTAGTGTTAGGGAGATTCAGGTATCTCACGGGACGGGAAACCCGTCCCCTACGGTTGCCGTAAAGATTTATAAAAAACAAAGGCTCCCTTGGAGTAAGGGAGCTGGCTGCGAAGCAGACTGAGGGATTGGGTTTAAACCATTAAGTTCGCGCCAATCCCTCCACCATCTTCGATGGTCCCCCTCCCTTCCTCGAAGGGAGGCAGGCGGTTGACGTGTATTTTGTGCGGATTTGCGGTGTTTTATGAAATCAATTTACGGGTTTGTACTGTACCAAGGGGGCTTTTTCGTCAAGGATGCCAAAAGTGTAGCCGTTTTGCAGACAGTATTCAATTATTGCGGGTACCGCTTCTACGGTATAGTTTTTTATATCGTGCATAAGCACTACCGCATTTGTCTTTTTGGATATCTGGTCTATGGTGCTTGTAATAATGCTTTGAGTGTCTTTATAACGGGAGTCGTTGCAGTCGACATTCCAGTCGAAATAGATGTAGCCCTGTTCGGTCATAATGCGTGAAAGCTCGGTCATAATGCCCTTGCAGTGACTTTTGCTTATGGCATTGTTTGTGCCGCCGGGGAAACGGAAAATATTGGTTTCGACCCCTGTTTGCTCAAATATAATATTGCGCATAGCATTAAAATCTGCCATATAGTTATCTATACTGTCATAAACAGACCACTGGTGAGTAAGGGTATGTACGGCAAGTTTATGACCTCTGGCGTGTATATCCTTTATGACATACTGATAACGGGGAAACTGACCCGTTAAAAAGAAGGTTGCCTTTACGCCGTACTGATCGAGATAGCCGAGAAGCTTTTCGGTATAAACTCCCGGTCCGTCATCAAAGGTGAGATAGACCGTTTTGCCCGAAGCCTGTACATTTTTATAGTCCTCTGCGGTTTTATTGCCGTAAATGACTACCTTTCGGGTAATCTTGGTAGCATTTCCTGCGGCGTCGGAAACCGAATACTGACGATAATAAACATTAGGGTCGGTGCTGTCGGCATACTCGGTAACGGTAACTGCCGCTGTAATATCGCCGTCGAGATTATCCTTTGCAGAATAGCCCGATTCTATATAGCTGTTTCCTGCCATAACAAAGGCGGTAGAGGGTCCCGAAAGGACAATGGAGGGGTTTACACCGTCGTTCCACACGATATTTATATCTTTTTCGGCAGTGTTTCCCGAAGAATCGCTTACGGTGATGCGACATATTCTGCCATCAACGGTCTTTACGGCGGTATTAGTAATATCTCCGTCATAATTATCGGTAACGGTAAAGACTGCGGTTATCTGCTCGGGTGTGGGGGGCACACCTGTATAATCAATCGCAAAATCGGGATGGTCGAGCTTTATAACAGGAGCCTCGGTATCAACCACTGTTACCTTACTTTGGGCTGTGGCGTTTTTTCCGAGGAATTTTGCGGTATAGGTAAGCTTATACTCGCCAAGCGTATTCGCATCCACCTCGCCTGAGGAGGTGGCTTTAAGCCTAAGGTTAAATCCAAACACCTTGAGCTCGGCCTTCACCTCGGGCTCTTCGTAGCGCGAAAAAACAGGTACTGTGACACCCTCTTTACTGACAGTTACAGTAGGCTGCGCAGAAATAAGAGCTGCCGCAACGACAGCCCCCAGAACAAGCACAACCGAAGCAATTATAAGTATTAGAAGTTTGCGTCTTTTAGAAAGCAATTTTATCACCTAAAAGTATCATACCACACTGTATATACCTTTTTCAACAAAATTCGATTACAAAATAAATACAAATATTAACAAAAAATTATCGGCCCTATGTCAGCCGATAATTTTTTTGATCTTTTGCTTTATTTTTTGTCTGAGCGAGAACTGTTTAAGGTACAGTTTTCGGCAAAATGTTGATTTTACCCAGAATGATGCATAATTTTTATATGAAGGGCTTTGGCAGGAAATATATCGGTCTGCTCTGTAAATCGCATCTGTTTTTGCGATTATCTGCTCGGGCTTTATGCCCTCTTCACGCAGGGTCTGACCGTCACCCATAAAGACAAAGCTACCGTCCTGTGCTTTTCCTATAATGCGGTGCAAAACATACTGTCCGTTTTGTCTTCTATACATTACGGCATCACCAACAGAGCAGTCTTCTCCTCTGCAGGAGGAAAGAACTACTCTATCCTTAAGATTTCGTATGAGGGGCAGCATACTGTTGCCCTTTGCTCTGATAATTACCTTTTTTCCCTGCCCTAAAAACTCGCATATAACGGGAGCCAGTTCCTGCATAGAGTAGGAATTAAGCTTGTTTTCCTTCTTCATTATAATATAAGTAAATCCTTTCCGCCCAGATAGGTCAGAAACGCTTTTACATCCTTTTCCGCTTCTTCCCGAGTGATGTCGTAACTGCCCAGAAGCAGTTCGATAAGCTTTTCCTCGTCGGTATCCTGTGTGAGCGCCTCAAATAAAAGCTGTGAGGTAGGATTGAGCACCATTGCCGATGTAAGGTCTACCATATCAGCGTCAATGCGAATGGCAACGGTATCGTTTCCGATTTTTCTTATAACTATTTTATCAGTAAGCTTCATATATACTTCCTATTTTACTGCGGGCGCGATTTTAAAGCTGAAGCCAATCTTTTTTTCGCTCAGACGGTATTCTTCCTCTAAAACGGGGCCGCAGGAGTTTGAGCCAATACCCGAATCTTTATAATCTATGCGAAGATGTACAAAGCCGTCGGTCCTCAGTTCGTCGGTGTGTTCTGCCGCGTCAATCATATATGCATCGAAGTTTGAAACATTTGCCTCAAAGGCTTCCCCGCTGAAGGTTAGATCTCCTACGGTAAGTTCCTTTACGTTATAGTGATTGCCATGTTCCTGAGGACGCACATAGTTTACATACTCGCTATCGGCGTCTGACTCGTAAGTTCCCATAAGGGATGCGTGATGGGCGTCACAATAGCTTTCATAAGGACCAAAACCGAAATACGTAAACTGCTTATGCTCAGAGGGCAGCACAAACTCGAAACCGAGTCGAGGCAGCCAATGAACATCATTTCTTACCTCTCCGCCGAGAGCGAAAGTGACAACACCCTTTGCATCAACAGATACACTGAGGTCGTATTTAAAGTAGGGCAGACGGGAAACGCCCGAAAGTGCGCCCTTTACAAGAATGGTGTTGCCTGAAAGCTCACAGCTATAGACCTTGGAAAAATTACAGTTGAGATTTTCGCCCTGCCAGATGTTATAATTGCCCCAAAACACCTTAACATTTCTTTCGTTATCTGTAGGAGCGCGCCAAGTGGTAAGTTTGCCTACGCCTACAAGGTTTTCTATTCCGTTTACCTTCATAGAGGAGAAATTTCCGTAGTGTTTTGAGAAAATATACTCGAAATTTCCGCCTTTTATGATTATATTCTGCTGAGTCTCGATAAACTCGGGCGTATCGGTGCAAACAGGCTCATTTATCTTCTTGCATTTAAGCTCGTGCTGGGTGTGTGCAACCTCCTCGCCGTCTTTAAATAGCTTACAGGTCACATATGCACCGAGTCTGCATGTGAGTTCGGGAATATCAAGGGTGATTTTACCTGTTTTATGAGGAGCAACCTCAAGATTTAATGTTTCTTCTCTTATAACTTTTCCGTCAAGCTCGATAGAATATACAAAATCGTATTCGGCTAGATTTGTGAAGTCAAGACGGTTTTTAACTCTAAGTGTGTTTCGGTTAAGCACGGTTCTTATGGGCTGATATGCGGCTTTGACCTCCAGCGAGCCTGCCTTTAATGAACGATCGGAGAAGACCATTCCGTCGCAGCAGAAGTTTCCGTCGTGGGTAAATTCTCCCTCAAAGTCTCCGCCGTATTTCTGTACGCCGTCGACAATAACCGTATGATCTGCCCACTCCCATACGCAACCGCCTATGAGTTTATCGTAGGAGTCGAAAAGTTCATTATAATACCACACATCTCCCGGACCGTTACCCATTGCGTGTGAATATTCACAGAGGAACACAGGCATATCAATCTTATCATCTTTAGCAAATTTTTCGATATCTGCAATGCTCGGGTACATACGGGAATAAACATCAGCATTATGTATCTCACCCTTACGGGAAGCATCCTCGCAGTGCGCAAGACGGCCATCACCGAGACCGCGGATATAATCCACCATAGCTTTATGGTTGGGGCCGTGACCCGATTCGTTGCCCGTAGACCACATAATTATTGAGGCGTGGTTACGGTCGCGCTTAACAGCACGATCCATACGCTCTAAATGTTCTTTAAGCCAAACGGGGTTGGTGCCTGGCCAGTCGTTACTTTCTATATCAAAGTTGTAACCCACATTGGCATATCTGCGCAGAACACCGTGGGTCTCAATATCGGTCTCGAGGATAACATAGAAACCTATTCTATCACAGAGATTTAAGAAATAGGGTGTGGGAGGATAGTGCGAGGTGCGTATGCAGTTGATATTAAGCTCCTTCATAAGAAGAAGCTCTTTCTCAAGCTCTTCGTTTGTCTCGCACCAGCCGTTTGTGGGGTGGGTGTCGTGGTGATTTACGCCGTGAAGCTTAACAGATACACCGTTAATAAGAAGCTGATACTTATTAGAAACCTCTATCGTTCTAAAACCTGTTTCTATCTTGATAATCTCTCCGTCTTTTTCAAGCTTTACGGTGTAGAGATAGGGCTTTTCGGCATTCCAGAGAATGGGGTCAGAAACGGCAATTTCGGTCTTTTCGCCCGATGCAGTGCCAAGTTGTACGCCATACATATCATAAAGAGTAACATCTGCCGATTTATCGGCTGTAACTGTGACTTTACCGTCCTTAGCCTCTGCATAGATGTCGGTAATATGGTTTTCGGGACGCTGCAGGATATATGTATCGCGGAAAATTCCGTTGAATCTGAAAAAGTCCTGATCCTCAAGATAACTGCCTACACACCACTTGAGCACTTTTACGCGAAGGGTGTTTATGCCCTCTATAACATAGGGGGTAATATCAAATTCTGCCTGAAGATGGCTGCCCTGAGTGAAGCCTACATACTCGCCGTTTACATAAACGAAGGCACAGGAGGACACACCCTCTAAGACATAGTAGACCTTGCCCCAGAGCTTATCTATCTCGAAATCTTTTTCGTAAACTCCGCAGGGGTTATCGTCTGCTACATAGGGCGGGTCGTAGGAATAGGGGTAATTAATATTGGTGTAGTTCGGGTTTTCGTAACCTAAAGTCTGCCAACAAGAGGGCACGGGGATAATATCCCAATTTTCGATAACCTCAGGAACATCTATGTCTCTAGTATAAAAGCTGAACCGCCAATCACCGTTTAAGAGCATATGCTCACTCTTTCCCTTTGGAATATAGTAAGCGCGCTGGGGCAGTCGGTTTTCGCTTGTTTTTAAGATATTCTCATAAATTCTCATAAAATCCTCCTGTTAAAGGATTATATCTATATGCGTACATTATACAATACACCTCTTCTTTTAGCAAGATAAAAATAATATAAAATTGGGTCTTCTATTTTGTGTAAATATTTGGTATAATAATTCTATATTACACTTAGGATGGTGCAGAATGTTTATTTCCGTTGACGGACTTAATATAAATTACACCGACGAGGGAGAAGGCACTCCTGTACTTCTGCTTCACGGATGGGACTCATCAAATGAGGTTTACAGAGGCTTTATAAACACCCTTAAAGGGCGTTGCAGACTTGTGGCTCCCGATTTTCCCGGCTGTGGCGGCTCGGACACGATGAAAAGCCCTTGGACACTTCAGGACTACTGTGATTTCGTGCTTAAGTTTATGAATGCGGTAGGTCTTCAAGACCCTATTATGATGGGGCACTCCCACGGAGGACGAGTAACACTTTATATGACCGCTATGTGTATGGTAAATCCACCTAAAATAGTTTTACTGGATGCTGCGGGTCTCATCCCCAAAAAAAGCTTTAAACAAAAGTTTCGTGCAAAAAGCTTTAAGGCAATAAAATGGGCGCTGACCCTACCTGTTATTAAAAGCTTTTCAGGAGGTCTTCTCGACAGGGCAAGAAAACACTTCGGCAGTGCCGATTATAACGCTGCCCCCGAGGTACTCAGAAAAACGCTGGTATCCCTTGTTAATACCGATATAAGAGATATTCTGCCAAACATAAAATGTCCCAGTCTTCTTATCTGGGGCGAAAACGATACGGCTACTCCCCTGTCAGATGCAAAAATAATCGAAAGCCTTATCCCCGATGCAGGGCTTTGCGTTATAAAGGGTACGGGGCATTTCAGCTTCTGCGAAAGACCGTATGAAGCAAACGCCATCATCAATAGTTTTATATAGAGGATAGTTTATGTTTATTTTAAGTTTAGCTGTCGGCTTGGTTGCCGCAATGCTTTCTCTTGTACGTCAGTATCAGATGCTGCAGCAGAATTCTTACTTCGCTTCCCGTTATTTTGGTTGGATAAAAAGCGACTTTTCTCCCCTGCCCTATATTCTAAGGGCGGTACTGCTTATACTTGCCGTATGGGCGGCAGTATTGGGAAATGAAATGCTTTTTGACAGTATGCTGCTTTTTTCGGCAGGTGCTCTCTACTTTGGATGGAGAGGGTTTGTTAAGAATTCCGCTTCAATAAAGAAGCTTGTCTACACCGCCCGAATTAAAAGAATGTTCCTTTTCTCGGGACTTTTTGTTGCGGCACTGGGTATCGGATGTTACTTTGCAGACGGAATAATCAAAATCGTGCTGATGCTCACTTTTATTCTCCTTAGCATTTGCACAGAGCTTTTGTGCTTTGTTTCCCTTTTCTGCCTGAAGCCCTGCGAAAAACTGATTTCACAGTACTATGTAAAGGATGCCAAAAAGATACTGCATTCTGCAAAGGGGCTAAAGGTTGTGGGCATTACGGGCTCATACGGAAAAACAGGCACCAAATACATTCTTACCCGTATTTTAAGCGAAAAATACAACGCCCTGTGTACCCCTGCAAGTTTCAACACTCCCATGGGGGTTGTTTGTACCGTTCGTGAAAATATGCGGGGAGATACCGAAATATTCGTTTGCGAAATGGGTGCTAAAAATGTAGGAGATATTAAGGAGATATGCGACATCGTTAACCCCGATTTCGGACTTATCACCTCGGTAGGTCCTCAGCATCTCGAAACCTTTAAAAGCATCGATAATGTATTTAAAGCAAAGTTTGAGCTTTATGATGCTGTACGCGCCAAAGACGGAACTGTTTTTGCAAACGGTGACAATGACAATATCAGAAACGGTGCTAAAAAAGATGTTCTTCTTTACGGAAGCGACACTTCGTATAAATTCCGCGCCGAAAACATCAGCGCTTCGAGATACGGTTCCTCTTTTGACCTTGTTTTAAATGAGGAAAAGATTTCGGTAACCACTAAGCTATTGGGAAAACATAATGTGCAAAACATTGTTGGTGCTGCAGGTATTGCCTACAGTCTGGGTGTTCCTGCTAAGGATATTGCCTTTGCTATCTCCCGTCTTGCTCCGACTGAGCACAGACTTGAAATGAAGACTTCCCTTGGCGGTTCTCTGCTTATTGATGACGCATATAACGCAAATCCCGAAGGCTGTATGGAAGCGGTTAATGTGCTTTCTTCCTTTGAGGGAATGAAAAAGGTTATAATAACCCCAGGTCTTGTAGAACTGGGCGATAAGGAATACGAATATAATAAGGCTTTAGGAAAAGCCGCCGCTCTGGTTTGCGACAGGATAATCTTTGTGGGACAAAAACGCAGTGAGCCCTTGGCAGACGGAGTCGGCGAGACCGATTTTGATAAATCGTATATGTATATTGCCGCTTCCTTTAAAGAGGCGATGGAAATATATTCGGGCTTTGCAGACGGAAATACCGTTGTACTGCTCGAAAACGACCTTCCCGATAATTATTTGAAATAAGGTGAGTCTATGAAAACTACAGTTGCTTTTATTTTCGGATGCCGCTCGGTAGAGCACGAGGTATCTATCATTTCTGCTGTTCAGGCTATGCATGCAGTAGACAGAGAAAAATATGATATTATTCCCGTATATGTTACCAAAACGGGAGAAATGTACACATCAAATAAGATGTTTGAAATAGAGCCTTTCCGCGATATGAAGGCTCTTATAACCGAGTCAGAGCCTGTTACAATGCTAAAACGCGGAGGCAACGTTGTGCTTCATTTTTTAAATCAGAAGCTGTTTAAAAAGAAGGACGATATTGTACTGAATGTGGCATTCCCCGTGGTGCACGGCACCAATTGTGAGGACGGAACACTTCAGGGATACCTTGAGTTTTTAGGACTTCCCTATGTTGGCTGTGATGTGCTTTCAAGTGCGGTTGGTATGGATAAGGCGGTATTTAAGTATGTTATGAAGGCTGCCGATATTCCTGTGCTCGACTGCATTACCTTCTATGCCCGCGAATACGCAGAGGATAGAGATGCTCTTATAGAAAAGGCAGAAAAGGAAATCGGCTATCCAATGATAGTAAAGCCTATAAATTTAGGCTCATCTGTGGGTATTTCCAAGGCAAACGACAAAACCGCACTTGTAGATGCCATTGACCTTGCGGTTTCCTTTGCCGACAAGGTGCTTATCGAACACGCAGTGACTGCTATCAGGGAAATCAACTGCTCGGTAGTTGGTGATGCAGATTTCTGTGAGGCATCCATCTGTGAAGAGCCGTTTATGAATGACGAGATACTCTCCTATGAGGACAAATATATGGGGGGCGGAAAAAACTCGAGTGGCAGTAAGGGAATGGCATCCCTTGCCCGTAAAATACCTGCCGATATAAGTCAGGACAAGAGCGACGAAATAAGAGAACTTGCGAAAAGGGTATTTAAGGCTCTTGGCGGTGCGGGTGTTGTCCGTATAGACTTTATTATTGATACTGCAACCGACAAGGTTTATGTAAATGAGATAAACACTATCCCAGGCTCCCTTTCTTTCTATTTATGGGAGGCTACGAAGCTGCCCTACAAGGAGCTTATCGATAAACTTATTTCGCTCGCTTTCAGAAGAAACCGCAACCGCGAGAACCTCACATTTACCATTGATACCAATATTCTTTCGGGCGTTTCTTTCGGTAGTAAGGGTGCTAAAGGGAGCAAGATGTAATGACGCGGTTTCTCATTAAACTTTTTATTAAAGACAGTGAGAAGATCAAAGACGGCAATACCAGAAAAAAATACGGCACCCTCGCGGGTGTCGTTGGTATTTTGTGCAATCTTCTGCTGTTTATATTTAAGCTTGTTGCAGGAATTATAACCTCCTCAATCTCCATTATGGCAGACGCATTCAACAACCTTTCGGATATGGGGTCTTCCCTTGTGACCCTGTTCGGCTTTAAACTGGCAAGTAAGCCTGCCGACCCTGACCACCCCTACGGTCACGGCAGATTTGAATACATAGCCGCCTTTATAGTTTCGGGACTTATTATGGTAATGGGCTTTGAACTGCTTAAGAGTTCTGTTGAAAAAATAATTTCTCCCGTTCCGCTTGAACTCAGACTGCTCCCCATAATAATTCTTGTTTTGTCTGTGTTTGTGAAATTATGGATGTTTGTGTTTAACCGAAAGCTTAGCAAACTGATAAACTCTCCTACCCTTGTTGCTACAGCCAAGGACAGCCGTAACGATGCTCTTACGACTCTTGCAATACTTGTTTCTGTAATTATAATAAAACTCACCGACATAAATATAGACGCTTTTATTGGTGCGGCAATGTCGCTGTTTATTCTATGGTCGGGCTTTAAGACCGCAAAAGAAACCTTAGATCCCCTGCTTGGTGAGCCTATTGACGAAGAAACTGCAGCGAGACTTGAGGAAGAAATTATGTCATTTGACGGATTTTTAGGAATTCACGACCTTCTTGCCCACAACTACGGACCAGGACGCTGCTTCGCCTCTGTTCATGTTGAGGTTCCTGCCGATATTGACATTGTGAAATGCCACGAACAGATAGATCTATGCGAAAAGCTTGTATTTGAACGCACAGGGGTTATGCTTACCGTTCATATGGACCCTGTGGAGACAGATAATGAAAAACTAAACCTTGCGCGAAGCGTTATTGCAGAGAGAATCAAAACCATTCATCCTGACCTCTCAATCCACGATTTTCGTATGACACCTAAAAGCGAGGAGCGCACCAATCTGATTTTTGATGTGGTGCTGCCCCTCGGACTTGAGAAGGAAAAACCGGATGTAAAACGGCAGATTGAGGATATTGCCCGAAGCATAGACCCAACCTACCGCTGTGTGATAACCTTTGATTTTGATTTTATAGGTAAATAAAGCTCTTGATGAAAACATGGTTTAAACCGTTGGTTTAAACCATGTTTTTTAACTTTTGCCTTTGAAACGGGAAACAAAATGCAGACTTTAGAATAAAATATACTGTAATTTTATATTTCGGAGTGAAAATGCTATGAAATGTTTTTTGGCGGCAAATTCTGCGGAGGGTTTTATATCTGAGTTTGGCGGTTGCTATAACCCTGCAGACGGGTGGAGGGCATACATAATAAAGGGTGGCCCAGGCACAGGAAAATCTTCCTTTATGAGAAATGCTTTAAGGTGCGCCCAGGAAAGAGGGCTTAAGTCTGTTGAAGTTTATTGCGCAAGTGACCCGAATTCTCTTGACGGCGTAATTCTCCCCTCACTTAAAATGGTTATTATGGACGGAACATCTCCCCACATTGTTGAACCCACAATGCCTGGGGTATGCGACAGCATACTCGATTTTGGCAGATTCTGGGACGAAAAGAGGTTATCCCTTAAAAGCAGTGAGATAATCTCCGCCACAAGGGAAAACAAACGGCTTCATCGCAGTGCATCACGGTATATAACTGCGGCAGGACAGCTTTTTTATGAATTTTTAGAGTTATCCTCCAACAATACCGACACAAAAAAAGCCTTAAAACGCGGAGAAGACATCATAAACAGGTATATTCCCGAAAATATCGGTAAAGGGCGGGTATGGAAGGCGTTTTTGGGCGGTGTTACCCCAAAAGGAGTAATATATTTTGAGGAAGATATTAAGGCGGAGCGTACAGTGGTTATAGACGACGCCTTTGGTGCTTCATCCAAAATAATTCTTGATACAATAAGAGATACGGCGGTTAAAAGAGGGTATGAAACGGTAGTTTTCAAAAATCCTATTTTACCATCAAGCCTTACTGATGGTTTGTTCATACCAAATCTATCTCTTTTGATTTATAAAAAGCACAAACTTATAGACAACCCGATTACAAATGAACTTTTAAAGTGTGCCACTGAGAAGATACAAAAAGCGAAACTAATACACGATGAGCTCGAAAGCCATTATATTGCGGCAATGGATTTTGAGGCATTAAGCAGCTTTGGAGAAACGGTTTTAAAAGAAATTTTCTAATAAAAATGGAAGTATGTATCGCATACCAACATACTTCCTTTTTTCTTTTTTGTATAACTTTTTGGTCTGTGTGTGGGCGGCGAATCCCAGCACCAATAATGCACTTTTCCTACATTTCACCGCAACGGTTTTTTCCATTATAAAATTTTATGGGTGTGAAATGATTCTCATAAACATTTATTTCGGGGAAGGCTTTTTTTAGCTCGTTTGCAAGAACAGAAACAATTATATCTTCCGTTCCGAAGTGACCCGCATCAAAAAGAGCAATTCCCATAGAATGTGCGTCCATAAATACATCGTGCTTTATATCGGCAGTGAGGTAGGCGTCTATTCCCTGCTCTGCCACCTCATACAGCATACTGCCGCCGCTTCCCGAGCAGACGGCAACCCTTTTAATATGAGTGCTTGTGCCAACATATTTTACGGGGTAGTCAAGTGCTTTCGAGACCTGCTTTGCAAACTCATCGGCAGTCATAGGCTCAGAGAGTTCTCCTATTGTATATAGAAAGCCCTCTTTGTCTGCTACCTTTTCCACATTTTCGAGACCTGCGACGGCACAGAGGGTGTCATTCACTCCCCCATCAGCCTGATCAAGGTTTGTGTGGACAGAAATTACAGAAATTCCTGCACGGATAAGGCGGTAAACTATGCTTTCGTCTGTAACAGCTTTAAGTCCGTCAAAAATAACGGGGTGATGCGTTACAATGAGATTTGCACCTTCTTCTATTGCCTGAGTTACCGCTTCTTCGGTGCAATCGAGACAGACGACAATGCCTTTTACCTCGTCATTTGCAGAGCCCACAAGGTGCCCCGAATTGTCATAGAGACAAGCAGACGAAAAGTTATACTTTTCGTCCAGCATAGTGTAAATATCAGATACTTTCATAAAATCATCCTTTTTTGAAGCCTATGGACGACGATGAGCCGAAAGGTGCCTAAAAATCAACCTTTAAGGCTGGTTCGAGTTTGAACGGTTTGGTTTAAAGGAGTCCTTAAGTGCTACGGTGCGGTTGAAGATAAGATTATCCTCAGTAGAGTCTTTATCAAGGCAGAAATAACCCTGACGCATAAACTGGAAGCCGTCGCCAACCTTGGCACTGCTAAGAGAAGCCTCTAACTTACAGCCCTCAAGAATGGTAAGTGATTCGGGGTTAAGATTCTCGGTAAAGGAGCCTACATTCTCCTCGTCGGAGGGATTTTCTACATTGAAAAGTCTGTCGTAAAGACGGACGGTTGCGTCAACACTGTGGGAGGCGCTTACCCAGTGGATAGTGCCCTTGACCTTTCTGCCGTCGGGAGATTCTCCGCCGTAGGAAGCGGGGTCATAGGTTACATGAACACAGGTGATATTGCCCTCGCTGTCCTCTTCGTGGGAGGCATATTTTACGAAATATGCGCCCTTAAGACGAACCTCTTTTTCGGGGCAGAGACGGAAATATTTACCTGGGGGATCAAGCATAAAGTCATCCTGCTCGATAAATATCTCACAGGAGAAGGTAACTGTTTTATTGCCAAGCTCGGGTTTATTTGGGTTAATTTCTACCGAAATTTCCTCGGTCTTATCCTCAGGATAGTTATCGATAACCACCTTAAGAGGACGGAGAACCGCCATTACACGGTCGGCATTAAGATTGAGGTCGTCGCGCACGCAGGATTCGAGCAGTGCATAGTCGATAACACTATATGCCTTGCTTACACCGATTTTTTCAACGAAGGCGCGAATTGCGGAGGCGGGATAGCCACGTCTTCTCATTCCGCAAAGGGTAGCCATACGGGGGTCATCCCAACCCGAAACGAGACCGTCGTTTACGAGCTTTAAGCACTTTCTCTTTGAGGTTAAGGTGTAGTTTACATTCATTCTTGCAAACTCTATCTGACGAGAGGGCTCAGCAAGTTCGAGCTTTTCGAGGAACCAATTATAAAGGGGTCTGTGGTTTTCGAACTCTAATGAACAAAGAGAATGCGTAACCCCCTCTTTAGTATCGGAAAGGGGATGCGCAAAGTCGTACATAGGATAAACGCACCATTTGTCCCCTGTTCTGTGATGGGTAGCCTTCATAATACGGTAGATTACGGGGTCGCGCATATTAATATTGGAAGAAGCCATATCTATTTTTGCACGAAGCACCATAGCACCGTTATCGAACTCTCCTGCGGTCATACGGGCAAAGAGATCTTTAGACTCCTCTATAGGTCTGTCGCGATAGGGACTGTTTTTGCCTGCATCGGTAAGGGTGCCGCGCATCTCTCTTATTTCGTCGGGAGTAGACTCGTCCACATAGGCAAGACCCTTATCGATAAGCTTTATAGCACATTCGTAGATAAAATCGAAATAATCGGACGCAAAATAAACATTGTCCCAGTTAAAGCCCAGCCATTTGATGTCTTCCATTATGGCATCGACATACTCCACATCTTCCTTGGTGGGGTTAGTGTCGTCAAGGCGAAGGTTGCATTTTCCGCCGTATTTTTCGGCAGTGCCAAAGTCTATGCAGATTGCCTTGGCGTGGCCTATATGGAGATAGCCGTTAGGTTCGGGAGGGAAACGGGTCTGCACACGGGAGTAAACTCCCTCGGCAAGATCCTCGTCAATAAAATCGTAAATAAAGTTTGAGGGGGTAGCTGCTACCTCTTCGTTTAATATTTTTTCGTCTGCCATAGTCTTCTCCTAAATATTAGAGATTGCGTCGCTTAAACGCTTTATACATTCGTCACGACCGAGAACCTGCATTATACTGCAAAGGTCGGGGGTGTTTCTTCTGCCTGTAACGGCGATTCGAAGGATGGTGGAAAGGTCGCCTGCGCTGCCTTTATAGGCTTCTTTATTTGCCTTATATTCCTTGGTTTCGGCAGCAAAGCCTAAATCGGGAGCAAGTGCTTTAATACGGGCAAACCACTCTTCCTTAGCATCCTCTTCACAGTAAACCTCGGTATATTTAGTGAGGAAGGCTTTTACATCTTCAGCATTGATATTCTCAGGGAATTCGTAAGAGGGGGTATAAAGCTCGTTAAAGAAGTATGCGCAGTATTCCTTTGCCTCGTTCCACTTTGCAATATCCTTACGGGGCTTTGGACAGTCGCGGTCGATAGCAAAAACAGCCTTTGTATAAGAAACATCCTTAGTGAGGATTTCATAGAAAGCTGGGTCGAATTCCTTCGCCCATTCGGTGAGCTTTTCTACAACCGTTTCGCTGTTCATCGTGGAAACAATGTTTTTGGAAACATCATTTAACTTGTCACCGTCGAAAAGCGCACCCGACACAGACATCTTTTTAAGGTTGAACTTGAATTTCTCGCGGGGCTCGTTCGGGTTGGCGCGACGCCAATCCTCGAATTCACTGGAGGCGATGGTCATAAGATATTCGACAACGCTCTTAGCATCGTAGCCCTCTTCTGCAAAGTAATGCACTGCAGCCTCAGGGTCCTTGCGCTTGGAAATTTTACGCTTTGCTCCGTTATCCAGCTTCATAATAGGAGCAACGTGACAGAACTTAGGAGGCTTAAAGCCTAAAAGTTTAAAGAGCTGAATATGCTTGGGAACTGAGGACAGCCACTCATCACCGCGGATGACATGGGTAGTACGCATAAGGTGATCGTCTACTGCGTGGGCAAAGTGGTAGGTGGGAATTCCGTCAGATTTAAGGAGAACGAAATCTTCATCGTTTTCGGGAAGCTCAACCTTACCCTTTATTCCGTCGTCCACAAAAATTCTGTTCTCTTCGTTTCCCGTAGATCTAAGACGGATAACATAGGGCTTACCCTCTTTTATAAGGGTCTCTGCCTCTTCTACTGTGATATTTCTGTGAACGGCATATTCACCGTGATAGCCTGTGCGTATTTTATTTGCTTCCTGCTTTTCGCGTACTTCCGAAAGCTCTTCCGCTGTGCAGAAACAGGGGTATGCCAGACCCTCGCTGACAAGCTTTTTAGCAAAGCACTGATAAATTTCGGCGCGCTCACTTTGCTTATAGGGAGCATAATCTCCCTTTTGCTCGGTGGGGGTAACAAAGCCCTCGTCGATATTTATTCCGAAACGGATAAGTCCGTTTATTATATCGTCAATTCCGCCCTCTACCTCACGCTTTTTATCGGTATCTTCAATTCGGGTATAGAAGATGCCTCCTGTAGAGTCGGCAGTAATGCGGTTTACAAGTGCCATAAAGAGGGTGCCTAAGTGCAGGTAGCCTGTGGGGCTGGGAGCAATTCTTACCACCCTCGCTCCCTCGGGAAGGTCGCGGGCGGGGTAAAGATTCTCGTAGTAGTCGGGGGTTTTATCAATATGTCCGAGAAGCAGCTCGGCCATTCTTTCAAAATCGTTCATAGGGGCTCCTTAAAATGGAAATTTTTAGTTGTGGAGAAGCTTATTAAGCTCGTCCATAAAGGTGTTGATGTCGCGGAACTGACGGTAAACAGAGGCAAAACGAACATAGGCAACCTCGTCGATCTCCTTAAGCTTATCCATAACAAGCTCTCCGATTTTCTCAGAAGATACCTCGCGGTCTAAGGTGTTTTGAATTTCTGACTCGATATCGTCTATTGCCTTTTCGATAGTATCAAGGGAAACGGGACGTTTTTCACAAGCGCGGACCATACCGTTAAGTATTTTTTCGCGGGAGAAGGACTGACGGGTTTTATCCTTCTTGATTACGATGATAGGAAGACTTTCGATAATTTCGTAGGTAGTAAATCTGCGGGCGCAATTTAAGCACTCGCGGCGGCGTCTTATACGCTCACCCTCGTCGGTAGGACGTGAGTCGATAACCTTGCTTTCTTCATAACCGCAAAAAGGACACTTCATAAAATGTTCCACCTTTACTTATTATTTTAATATTTTATATATATTACCATAAAACTTTCGTAAAAACAACACTTTTTAACGCAAATCGGTTGAGCTATAGCTTTTTTGCTTAAAATACTATAAAAATAACTCAAAATGTTAAAACCGACTCAATTGCCACCGCAAAAACCGTCATATCGGTTTTCGAGAGTAGATTGATACCTTGTAGAAGAACGAAATCAAATACTAATATCTTCATAAGGTCGCACGAGATAGTCAAGTTCACCTCCACAATAGCTCTGTAATCGCAAGAATTTTTTCCTTGATTTAATGCAGGTTTACTGATAAAATAGATAAAAAAGTTTTAAGGAGTTTTTAAAATGAGTATTCAGACATCGGCACCCGTAAAGGGCGATTTAGTTGCTGTTATGCACACAAATATGGGAGATATCAAGATAAAGTTATTCCCGAACGAAGTTCCCAGAACTGTTGCGAACTTTGTTGAGCTTTCGAAGAAGGGCTATTATAACGGCATTATCTTCCACCGCGTTATTAAGGATTTTATGATTCAGGGTGGTGACCCCACAGGCACAGGTATGGGTGGAGAGAGCATCTACGGTGAAAAGTTCGAGGATGAATTCGACATAGCTCTTCACAATATCCGCGGTGCTCTTTCTATGGCAAATGCAGGGCCGAACACCAACGGAAGTCAGTTCTTTATTGTGCAGTCAGACACTGTGCCCGACGGTATGCTCGACCAGATGCGTGGGCTTACCGACAGAGGCTTCCCCGAAGAGACCATTGCCGATTATGAGGCTTTGGGCGGTACTCCTTGGCTTGACTTCAAGCACAGCGTTTTCGGTCAAGTTTATGAGGGAATGAATGTGGTTGACGACATTGCAAACGTGCGTTGCGGCGCAGGCGACAAGCCTATGTATGATGTTGTGATTGAAGGCATTGACATAGAAGAAATTTAACAGTTTAAAAAATATCACCTCGGTCAAAAATATGACCGAGGTGTTTTTATGGAAAAATTTATTTATATTCTTATCTTGTTTTCTGGGATAGCATATTTTACTCTGCTCTCTCTTGTGTTGGCACTTGTTTTGTTGTTTGTGCTTTAGATTTTTTATCGTTAGGCTCAAACTGTTCGAAAATCGATATTGCTCCCTCTTGGGCTGCTGTTTTGTAGTCATTATTATTCTTTATAGTCCAGACCACGGGCTGAAGCTTCCATAGTTTTATACATATCTTGTTGAAAATATTATTTCTGTGGGAGAATTTATAGGCAATAAAATCAGGTTTTGTAAGGAAATTCAGCACCAGAGAGGTGAGCACAAGTTTCAAAGGGAGTTTAAGTCCCGAAGGCTCTTTTATAAAATTCTGCGAAAGCTGACCGCGGGTTATATCGGGTCGGTTATTTTTAAGCCAGATAAGGGGGCGCGGGTCGAAGGATTCGATAACATAAGCACCATTATAGTTTTCGAGCGCTTTAAGGGTGGCTTTACATAGTTCTGCTGAGTTGCCCTCTGCTTTAAGCTCGATTATAAGCGGCACCTTGCCGTCTACCAGCTTTAAAACCTCGTTAAAAGCAGGAATTGTATTCTCAGTACCCTCAAGGCGGTAGTTTTTAAGCTCATCAGATGTAAGGTCTTTGACCCTGCCCTCGGCACCCGTTGTGCGCACAAGGGTGTTGTCGTGAAATACTGCAAGTCCGCCGTCTGCAAGAAGATGCAGGTCAAGCTCTATTCCATATCCCTTATCTACAGCCCGAGAGAATGCTGTCATACTGTTTTCGGGTATCTGAGGCTTGTTGTGAAGTCCTCTGTGGGCTATGGGAACGCCCCTGAAGGCTTCAAAACGCTCCTTTTCTCCCCTTCCTGCAAGGGCAAGTACAAAAAGCAAGGCTATAACAAAAATTATAAGAAATAATGTCATTTTTAGTCCTCTACATCAAAGGCTTCAAGTCCGCGTTTTGCCTCTACCTTATTATCACCGTGTTTTACAAAGCTCATAGTAACAAAGGCGAGGGCTACGAATACTGCAGCATATATAAAGAGTATTTTGTATCCGATATGCTCAAGCAAGAAGCCTGCAACGATGGGTGTGATTATCTGTGCAGACATACTGAAGGTATAGTAAAGACCTGTGAATTTGCCCACATCGGCACCTGAACACATTTCTACCACCATAGGCAGACTGTTTACGTTGATAGAAGCCCAGGCAACACCTACAAGTGCAAAAATCAGGAAAAGAATGGGACTGAAGGTGTTGAAAAACAGTGTATACAAAAATCCTGCGGCAAAACAAGCGGCAAGCAATACAACACCGAACTTAATAGTGCGCTTTCTGCCTACCTTACTTGCTATGGCGCCTACGGGGATATAACTGATGATAGCACCGACTGTTGCAACCGTAAGGCAAAGTGCAGAGTCACCCGCCTCCATCTGCCACATACGCTTGGCATAGGTGGAAAACCATGTGGTAACACCGTTATAACCGATAAACCATAGGGCTATGGACATAAGCAGGAATATAAGACTGCGTTTTACATCCTTAGGCATAACCTGCTTATCGCTGTTTTCCTCTTTTACAGTAAGAACCTCTTCGGGGTGGGATTTTTCGTATTCTGCCTGCTCTTTAGCAAGCTTAGGCTCGTTTACAAAGAAAAGAAGAATGAAGAGTGCCGCAAGCATTACCCCTGCAATTATGGCAAATGCACCGAAATAGTTCACGTGCTCAAGTCCTGCGGTGCGGGAAGAGGAATAGAGAATTCCTGCGACGATAAGGTAAACGACTCCGCCCACTGCACCCATAAGATTGATAACAGCATTACCCTTACTGCGAAGAGGCTTGGGTGTAACGTCGGGCATAAGAGCAACGGCAGGGCTTCTGTAAATGCCCATTGCCACAAGCAATAGTCCAAGGCAGGCTACAAACAGTATAAGCTTGTAAAGCTGAGGGGCGGCAAAATAGCTGTTGTCAAGAATGGGTAGTGCCATCATAAGGCAGACTGCCGCTACAGTGCCTACAAGAATAAAGGGTCTGCGGCGTCCCAGAGGACTTTTACATTTATCGGAAAGTCCACCGAAAAACGGCAGTAAAAACAGTGCCAGAACATTATCAGCCGCCATAATAAAGCCCGAAATGGATTCCGACAGTTTGAAGGTGGTGTTAAGGATAAGGGGCACCAGTGCATCATAAAGTTGCCAGAACGCACATATGGATAAAAAAGCAAAGCCCACAAGCACTGTGCGTTTTGTGTTGAGTTTCATAATTTTTCCTCCGTAGTCTACCTATATTTTGCTAATATGCTTTTTGATAGCCTGTCCCGTCGGTTTTAATGCGGTACATACGGTCGTTTTCGCTTTTTTCAGGGAAATATATCCATCCGTCAGCAATGTTAATAAGGAAACTCTGCTGAACATTTGTCTCTCCGACAGAGGTGAAGCCCGTTCCGTTTATATTTATACTTTGCACATCATAAGATTTTGTTGAAACAAGCTTTTCTCCTACCATTATAAATGATTATACCTGTTAATTCTATATCCGTCAAGAAATATGCTATTAAACGGTCTGGTTAAAAAATAATAAGGATAACAGATACAATCAGTATTACAATTCCGACTATGAATTCTACTAATCCAACTCGTTTAGCGTAGGCTTCGGTTTTTCGACCGAGCTTAAATGCTTCATCAAATCCGTTAATAAGAGAATACTTTTTCCTGAAAAAAGATGAAATATCCAAACGAGGTAAACGCAAGACCTAAGAGAACCGAAACAATTTTTAAAAACAACATAATGTCCCTCTGAAAACTTTGTTTTGTCGGTTAGATTGTATCATAAACTATATTCAAAATCAACGCTTTGTAAAGCACCGAAACTTATTACTTGCCCAAAATCGACGGTAGAGGATAGTGAAAAGTGAATAGTGAATAGGTAAAAAGTAAAATCGACAAACTTCTGTCAAGATTTGTCGATTTTGGCAGGGGCGGAAGGAGTCGACCGTCTGCTTCGCATACTTTTGGCTCGGCGACCCAACGCTTTGCGTTCGGTACTCGGGTTCGACTCTTCCTTAAAAATAAAAAAGAATCCATCCTGACGGACGAATTCATTTTTTCTGGCAGGGGCGGAAGGAGTCGAACCCTCTTTAATGGTTTTGGAGACCACTGTTAAACCGTTTAACTACGCCCCTAAAATAAATTTGGGAAATGGTGGGCCATCAGGGACTCGAACCCCGGACCGACCGGTTATGAGCCGGTTGCTCTAACCAACTGAGCTAATGGCCCAAATTTATTGCAGCTTGATTATTATAACATATTATTTTTGTTTGTCAATATTTTTTTGAGAAACTTAATAAATTTCTTGACTTTATCAGTTTTTATCACTATAATTATATAGCATAACTGCATACGGAGACGTATCGAAGTGGTCATAACGGGGCTGACTCGAAACATAGTCGGGTCTGTCACGACCATATCTCCGTAAACCCTTTATTTATCGGGGTTTTCGTGACTTCGGTTTGCATTTTCGGAATTCTGCATCTCGCAGTTTTCTCGCAATTTAGGTTTTGGCTTTGCCTTTACAATTTTATATGGAGACGTATCGAAGTGGTCATAACGGGGCTGACTCGAAATCAGTTAGGGAGCAATCCCCCGCGAGTTCGAATCTCGCCGTCTCCGCCAAGGACTCCTTGAAGGTTTTATCCTTCAAGGAGTTTTCTCTTTTATCCCAAGGCTGAACCTATTGCCATCGCACTTGCTTTCTTGCTCTCGCTATCAATGTGACTGTAAATATTAGCGGTTGTTCCCATATCACTATGACCGAGCCAGTCCTGAATCATTTTCATCGGCACACCGTTTGCGAGAAGAAGCGATGCGCAACTGTGTCGCAGGTCGTGAAAGCGAACGGGTTTTAATCCTTTTTCTTTCAGCACCACTTTAAAATGGTCGGTCACGTAGTTTGGTTTTATCAGTTCACCGATTGCATCTACGCAGATGTAGTCGGTGTATTTTTTGCAGTAACCTCGACGCATTACTCGCATCATTTCCTCTTGCTTTTCTTTTTCGGCAAGAAGAACTTCTTCCACCTGAGGTATCAAAGGCAGTGTGCGGTAGGAAGATTTCGTCTTCATAACGTCCATACCGACAACGCCTTTATCGTTCTGTACCACCTTGTGACTGATGCTGACCGTCTTGTTTTCAAAGTCCACCGCCGACCATTTCAGTCCAAGCACTTCGCTACGCCTAAGCCCATAGTAAGCTGCAAGGAAGATTACAATGTGTATCGGGTCATTCACCGTTTTGTCGAGCAGTTCTTTCAGCTCGGTGGCGTTATAATACTTGCCGATATACTGTTGCGCCTTCGGTCTGTCGGCTTGCTCAACGGGATTGCTCGGTATCACCCTGCGCTTGACCGCCGACTTGAAAGCAAGATGCAACAGTGCGTGATGGCGTTGAGCAGTTGTGCCTTTGAGTCCGTCATTGCGGATGCGAATATAGTAATCGTTGATTTCATCACCCGTAATGTCCTTGACCTTGAGGTCACCGCAGGCACGGAAGAACGGAACCATTCGCGACTGTATCATCAGCTTATAGCCTTCATAGGTGGTTTCCGATACATTCACCTTGTGCGACTCCAACCACTCGGGAAGATAATCCGCCACCTGCATGTGTGCCACTCGGCTACGCTCTTTGTCGGCATGGGACATATTCTCACGCTTGTATAGGTCGTCGGTGTTGTATTGGTCAAGGATTTGGCGGAGGCGGTGTTCCGCCTCACGCTTGTTACCTTTGTTTGCATCAAGATTCAAACCTTGCCACTTCTCTTTGCGTTTGCCATCGGTGTCGTACAGATTGATGACCGCATACCACTTTTTGTTTTTCTCGGTTAGGTGTCCTGTGATTCGTTTCATTTACTCACGCTCCTTTCTTTTGGAATTGTCCTTTGTCTTCTCGGGCAACACCAACACTATCACAACCATCTTCATAAGTCCAGAGATTATTCGGGACTGTCGGGGACGGTGTCTGATAGTTTCCTGCATCGGTTAAAAACTCAACCAAACACACCTTCGGCACAATAATTTTCTTGCCCTGCTTGATGCTGCCGATGGCACCTTCTTTTAATAATTTATAAACCGTATTCTTACCAAACTGCAACAGCCTTACCACATCCGGCACGGTCAACACATCGGGTTCATTCTTAAACATTTTGAAATAATATCTGTAACTCATGAAGATTCTCCTTTCATTTTTTCGATATTTCGAATATTAAATGGGTGGTGGAATAATTTCCAAAGGTAGCACATTTGCGGCGCTAATCGCAAAAAGGTAGCACACCTGTAATTTGACTTGTAAATAGCTCACAAAGCCCCTAACGGTCGGCATTGCCGTCCAATGTGAGTCGTAAAGGTGGCGATTTGCGGCACCTTTCCTTTCTCCTGCTTTCTTTTCATCCAAGTGTGCTACCACTACGGCAGAAAAGAAGGAAGTGAGCCAAAACATTCAATTCCGCTAACTTACATTCTTGCATATTAGCTGCTTATATTTTTTTATTCTGTTGTAAGATTACTGGGTTTTATTCTATGGGTCTTGTTATTGATAAGAAGTTTCGAACCTACCCAACTGAGATTTATTCGCTATTGGTTTTTGTAAGATCAACCACATGATAGAGGTTTGAGGTTTTACTTCCGTCAAAACGTGTTCGTGTAATCTTCCGGATTAACCCGGCGTCTATTAAACTATTGAGCGCCACGTCTACCGTCTTTTTGTCAATCCGACACTCTTTCGAAATGGTTCGCCTTGACGGAAAGCAAGTATGGTTTGCAATATCAGCGTGTCGTAGCAGGCAACAGTACACTGTAAAATCTCGCGGCTTGAGTTGGAGTTCAAAAATTCTGTTTGCCACTATAAAGAAATCTCTCCTTGATGGTTGGGTATTTATCATATAAATTCTCCTTTGCAAAAAATTAAGACCACTCACAATGAAACGATCTGTTCCTTGTAAGTGGTCTTTCTGTTAGTATTTAATTTTGGATATAGTACTCCCTTGGCATTGCATTAGAATCACATAAAAATTCTTTGTTCTTTCTCGTTGCGCATAAGGGTCATAAGGGAAGTGCTGTTGATAAGGTCTATACTAAAATTAAGTTGCTCTGTTAAACGAAGGATGTTTGGTTTCTCGCAACATCTATCCCTTGGATTGTACCGCAGGAACGAGAGAATCATATGTAACAAATAGGGCTTCAATTCCATCTCTGTCCGTCCACATCTCATATGCCTATGAGCTGCCATGCAGAAGTATCATCATACCAATCGTGGGTCATCGCAAGCCGAAAAAATGTTGTCGCTATTTCGGTTCGGCACATACGCTTATCGCTCGCTCACTTGTTTGAGGTCTTGGCGGCGTTGTCCATCTTTGCTTTCCTGTTAAGGCCACGACGGCTTTGTACCCGACATCCTTTTTTATTCAATTGTGAGCACCAATTTCTCTCGGTGCAGCTTCATTATAACAATCAAAAATCACCTTGTCAACACCCCTGAAACTGCATAACGACAAGGTTTTCACCAAAAAATCGTCCATTGTTTCCATACAGTATTTTTGTTAATTTTGCGTAGTTTTTAGTAATAAATATTCTACGAAAAAATTTTTAAAAAAATTTTTTAACGCACTACAATTTTGGCGTTTTCGGGCGTTATTTTGCCCCACGTTGCGATTAAAAAGAAAAAGGTGGAGGTTTACTCACCCGAGTAAACCTCCGCCTTAAATCGCCTTGTTTCGTTTTTATCCACCGTAGTTTTCTTTGCTCATACAGATGCAGACATACCATTTATCGTTTGCCTTGGTTACGCCTACAGCAATGTATGGATACTTGGAGCTGCCGACATACGACCAGTGACCTTTGCTGTGATGAAAACCATTAGCGATACGATCGGACATGCTTTCTGCCGTGCCGAACCAATCTCCCGTGCCAATAGCTTCACGACTATATCCTTTGTAGTAACTGTCTTCGGGCATTCCATACGGTTCCAGATCAACATACTGTCCGTATTTAAGTTCCGTGCTGACATGTTGTTCTCCGCGATGTTCAAAGTTAGTTGTAAGCTCATTTGCTCTGTACCGTGCTACATCTGTCAATCCAGGGAGCATCGTTGCTGCCGTGTCACCCTGCGCTATTCGATAGGCATTTATCTTTTCAATTACAAGTCTTTCTATATCCGCAGGATCTACCTCCGGCCACTCAATTCCTACATATATTTCTTCTTGTGGTTCTTCGGCATTAGTCGGTTTCTCTTCTTTCGGTTTGGTGGTTGCCGTAAGCTTGGCTTCCTTTGGCTGTGTCGTTGTTGTAGGTTCTGTAGTCACCACGGTCGGCTCGGTTGTCTGTTCCTTGCTCTCGGTGGGGACAGGTTCTTTCTCTTTTTCTGTCGGCTCTACTGTCGCCACAGGCGGTGTTGTTTCGGTAGGTGTTTCTGTTATTATCGTTTCCGATACCGATGTCGGTGGACTCTCCGTAGGCGGTGGTGCGGTATCGCTACCGCATCCTACCATGCTAACGAGCACCCCACAGCAGAGAAGAAGGATTATGATTTTCCTCATATATCCTCGACCTCCTCCAAGCCTTGCATCACT
>JAZQGH010000033.1:0-1973 GCA_045539925.1 Acutalibacteraceae bacterium
CGTCGCTGCATCAGGGTTTCCCCCATTGTGCAATATTCCCCACTGCTGCCTCCCGTAGGAGTCTGGGCCGTGTCTCAGTCCCAATGTGGCCGTTCAACCTCTCAGTCCGGCTACCAATCGTCGCCATGGTGAGCCGTTACCCCACCATCTAGCTAATTGGACGCGAGCCCATCTCTCAGCGATAAATCTTTGATATATCTACCATGCGATAAATATATGTTATGCGGTATTAGCACACCTTTCGGTGTGTTATTCCCCACTGAGAGGCAGGTTACTCACGTGTTACTCACCCGTCCGCCACTAAGTCACTAAAAGCTTTGACCGAAGTCTCCACTTAAAGTGCTTCGTTCGACTTGCATGTGTTATGCACGCCGCCAGCGTTTGTCCTGAGCCAGGATCAAACTCTCTAAAAAAATTATTTAAGTCCCGTAGGACTAAAAGTCTTTAGAAATTTTGATTTAGCTCTTTAAAACTCGATTACTTATGCAATCGTTTACTGACTAAATTTGTCTGGTTTGTAAAAAACCTTAAGTTTTACTCAAATAACATTTGAGCCCTTATACTATTTAATTTTCAAGGTTCACAAGCCAAATGGCTTGACATTATATTTATCAGCTCTTCCAAGGAAGCTCTGCTAAACATCACAGCCTCTCGTTTTGTGAGGCAAAATCTATTATATATAAACCACATCGTTTTGTCAAGAACTTTTTTCGATTTTTCGTAAAGTTTTTTAACGCTTTTCTTAAGCTCACAAAAAGCTCTTACGATGTGTGTTATATACTTCTTTTGCTGTCCTGTCAGACAGCTTTTGTATGATAACATTTTAATTGACAATTGTCAACATCTTTTTTCAAACTTTTTTGCCTTCTACATTTATGTGGAAAACCGCCAAGAAATCTCGGCGGTTTTTGTGCAGTTTGACTATATTACACTGTAGGTTCTTCGGACCAATAATCATTTGTTGCTTTTAAATTACCTTCTATATCATAAACCTCATCACGGTATTTTATACCCGTTTCACTGTCAATATAATTAAAGGTAAGTTGTACATCATTATTCATATAACATATATGATATAATCTTGCAGAATAAACAGCATTTGAAATTTCTTCTTCAAGGCTTTCATGTCCGGGAACAACGGTAACATCAAAAACAGTGTTTTCCTCATTGGCATTATATTCTCTTACGGCTGTTTCTTCACCTATTGAAATAAGCATAAGACTTTCCAAATTATTTTTAGCTGCCTCTTTGATTTTTTCGTGTCTTGCCGGGCTTAATTTTACAGAAAGAGAGCCGTCAGAATTTACCTTTACTCTGTAAACACCGTCAGTACCTCGCATACTCTCTGCCATAGCTTCTACAGAGCCTGCAAAAATAGATGAAGGATAAGTAATACTTACCGCATCCTCGGGAACTATGAAGGTAGGCAAATCAAGATGTGTACTTATAACATAAAGAGCAACAATAATGACTGCCGCAAAGGCAATAATCCCCGCAAGGTTATCCTTGGAGAAAAACTTCTCATTCTTCGGGCTGTTCTGCTGCTGTTTCGTTTCCTTCTTCGACATTATCCGTTTCATCTCCCTCATGAGCGCACTTTGCTACAGATACAACATTTACACCCTCGCCAAGACGCATAAGTCTTACACCTGCGGTTGAACGGCCGATGCTTCTGATTTCACTTGTGGCAAGACGTATAACAATGCCTTCACTTGTAATGATCATAATATCGTCGTCCTCTGTTACAGAGTGGATAGAAACTACATTGCCTGTCTTTTCGCTTATATTATAATTCTTAAGACCTATACCGCCACGGCTCTGTGTACGGTATTCTTCAAAATCGGTCTTTTTGCCGTAACCGTTTTCTGTAACAACAAGCAAATCTTTACCCTCGCTTGCAACAGCCGCACCGATAACATAGTCACCCTCGCGGAGCTTAATAGCCTTAACACCATGAGTAACTCTGCCCATCT
>JAZQGH010000034.1:0-1542 GCA_045539925.1 Acutalibacteraceae bacterium
GTTAACAGACCTTGTAAATTACGACAATCAGGTGTCGTAAACGCAATGTATCAACAGGATTACCGCTTACATAAGAAATAGAACCGAATAGATGAAAAACGAGATTTTTCATAATTGAAATGCTATAATTCAGTAAACGCACTTACGGAAAGGACAGATTATATGTATGCCATAAGGACTGCTAATCTAACTAAAAAATATAAGGATATCATTGCGGTAGACCAAATAAATTTGCAGGTTAAAAAAGGCGAATTGTTTTCTCTGCTCGGTGTAAACGGTGCTGGCAAAACTACTACTATTAAAATGCTGTCCTGCCTTACACAACCCACAAGCGGAGATGCATTCCTTAACGGAAAAAGCATTTGCAAAGATTCTGCCACCGTGAAATCGCTTATAGCCGTTTCTCCGCAAGAAACAGCGGTTGCACCCGGCCTTTCGGTTCAGGAGAACCTTGAACTGATGTGTGGTGTTCACGGTTTTACAAAGGACAAGCAAAATATGAAAATTACAGAGCTTACTGAACTACTCGGATTGGAATCTGTTAGTAAGAAAAAGGCCGGCAAACTGTCCGGTGGCTGGCAACGAAGACTGAGCATTGCTATGGCGCTGATCAGCGAACCTGAAATATTGTTCCTTGATGAACCTACGCTTGGTCTTGATGTACTTGCCCGAAGCGATTTGTGGGATTTGATTCGTTCTCTTAAAGGGAAGGTCACCATTATTCTGACAACGCACTATATGGAAGAAGCAGAAGCTTTGTCTGACCGTATCGCTATTATGAAAGACGGCAAGCTCCTGATTTGTGATACTGCTGACAAGATAAAGGAAACAGCAGGAACGGATAATTTCGAGCAAGCATTTATTCGCATCGCTAAGGGGGTGGCAAAATGAGAATGCTCATGTTCGCAAACAGGAATACAAAAGAAATATTACGAGATCCGCTGACACTTATCTTTGGACTTGGATTCCCCTTTGTTTTGCTTTTATTGTTAAGCGCAATACAAGCAAATATCCCCGTAGGGCTGTTTGAAATACAGCATTTAACACCAGGTATAACGGTTTTTGGTTTGGCATTTATGTCTCTATTTTCGGCAACCATTATCGCAAAAGACAGAGGTAGTTCGCTATTGCAGCGTTTATATACAACGCCATTGACTGCGCGGGATTTCATTCTAGGTTACACACTGCCTATTATTCCAATTTCTGTTGGTCAATGTGTTATTTGCTATATTGCCGCCATTTTTCTCGGGCTTGATATTACAGTTAATATTTTATATGCAGTGGTATTTATCATTCCCGTTTCCATCCTCTACATTGCGTTAGGACTTCTTTGCGGAAGCGTATTGAACGACAAGCAGGTAGGCGGTATCTGTGGTGCGTTGCTAACCAACGTTTCAGCGTGGTTGTCGGGCGTTTGGTTTGATCTTGACCTTGTAGGAGGTACCTTTAAGAAGATTGCATATGCTCTTCCGTTTGTACACGCAGTAGAAATGGAACGGGCTGTACTTGTAGGAGATTTTTTAGAGATTTTCCCTCACATAT
>JAZQGH010000035.1:0-1769 GCA_045539925.1 Acutalibacteraceae bacterium
ATAGCCGAAAACGGCGAGGAAGCGATCCGTCAGGCATCCACCTGCAATCCGGGTATCGCGCTTCTTGACCTTGGGCTTCCCGACATGGACGGTGTTGAGATCATCAAGAAGATCCGCACCTGGTCCAATATGCCAATTATCGTTATCAGCGCCAGAAGCGAGGACAGCGATAAAATTGAGGCGCTTGATAACGGAGCTGACGACTATTTAACAAAGCCCTTCTCGGTAGAAGAACTGCTTGCACGTCTTCGTGTAACCGGCAGACGACTTGCTATGATGCAGGCAAACACCGGAGCCAATGAGTCGGTATTTACAAACGGAAAGCTCAGGATCGACTACGCCGCAGGCTGTGCCTTCCTTGGTGAGGAAGAGTTGCATTTGACCCCGATTGAGTATAAGTTGCTTTGCCTTATGTCACAGAACGTTGGTAAGGTGCTGACACATACCTTCATCACTCAAAAAGTCTGGGGCAGCAGTTGGGATAACGACGTAGCTTCACTACGTGTGTTTATGGCGACACTTCGTAAGAAACTTGAGGCCGCACCGGATTCGCCCCAATATATTCAGACTCATATCGGCGTTGGCTATCGTATGATGAGAGTGGAATGATATGAGTATAGATACAGAGGGGTATGTATGCTGGGTAAACGAGGAAGAAAGGGTTTTATCCTTTCACCAGGAACCCGGATACGAGAAAAAAGAGTTTAGGGACAAAGAAGATTTTCAATCATTTTATATGACCTTGACCTCAAGCGGTTATAAAGTAATGTGAAAACATCGCTGAAAATGCGGTGTTTTTGCATAAGTAACAGCGTAACACCCTAAAGTAACACCCTAATATATAGATTTTCTTCCGCCGTTGAGATATAATATATCCACCGAACGGAGGTGTCAGTATGGAATTTTCCGAAAAGCTAAGAGAGCTTCGCTTGCAGAAAAATGTTTCCCAGGCGAAACTCGCAGCAGATATACATATCAGCAGATCAGCCGTTGCAAAGTGGGAGAATGGATTAGGCCTTCCTAACGACGACTCATTAAAGATGTTGGCTGAGTATTTTGGTATTGGTATTGGCGAACTTATGCCGGACAAGGCAAATGCCGAAACGCTTGTTTCTAAAAACAGGACAATAGACCAGCAGAAGAAGGTTATTATCGGCTTAGTGGTCGGGTGCGGAATTGGATTATTTATTCTTGGTTATGTGTTTATCGAGCCATTGAGAGAAAGCATCGAGCAACTGGCAATCGGCACATTGCTCACGGTATTGGGTATCTTTAATATGAAAGGCAATATTGCTTCAATACACTGGTACAACCGCAGAAAGGTCACTAAAGAAAATCAAAAGCCATACTGTATGTGTATGGGGCTTGGAACTCTAATCATCGGTGTGAGTTTGATTGCCGCAGGTATCATTCAAGTATTTGCCGGCGTTGAGGTAGGATCGATCTTCATTGCGGTAGGCGTTGTTATCGGACTGGTTTTGATGCTTTACGCACAATTCAAATACAACAGAGGGTTGTTCTAAAAAAGCAAAGGCGTCGCAGAAATGCGGCGCCTTTTTCCATATTTCAAACAATTTATAGTTTTACTTCGATTTTACATCAGTATGATTACGGATTTTACTCCTGGAAACTATAATAAGGACGTAGCAATGAAACAGGTCTAATTTGAAAGGAGATCATAAAAATGAAAAAAGTAATTAGTTTGTTCGTTGTGGCAGTCCTTATTTGCACTGCAATGGTGGGCTGCTCGAAGTCCGAAAGCGTGGCAA
>JAZQGH010000036.1:0-1615 GCA_045539925.1 Acutalibacteraceae bacterium
AACTGCAGACCCACGCCTTAAAAGGGCGTTGCTCTACCTACTGAGCTAATAGCCCAACTTCTTACCGAAGTGATTATATAATATTACTTTTGAACAATCTTGTCAAGATATAATTTAAGTTTTTAATATTTGGGTAAGCAGTAAAATATAATTCCCCACAAAAAAAGGTTTCCAGCCATCTGTTATAATGGAATTGCAAACACACCAAAAAACAGGAGGAAGGAAACCTATGGAGAGTTTAGCACAAAAGGAGAGAAAAGAAAACAGCTGCTTTAACCACGACAAGAGAATGCTTCTGGAAGGATATCTTTTTGGCAAGACGGGGTTCCCGAAAATCACCAGCAGGACACGGCTTGCCGAAATATTCAACTGCGACAGGAAAACAATCTACAATGAGATAGTCCGCGGAACTGTCGAGCACACAAGGAGCGACCTCAGCACAGTGCGTGAATACAATGCCGAGTATGCACAGAATGTCGCAGACGAGCGGAATGCGAACCGTGGGTGCGTGCCGAAAATCATGCTCGACACGGCTCTGGCACGGGAACTGAAACGGTATATCGTGGAAGAAAACTACAGTCCCTATGCGGCGGTTGCGGAATTAAACTCGAAAGGATGGCCAAGCGGCACGCGGGCTGTAGAGAAGACCGTGTACAACTGGGTGAACGGAGGCCTGATTCACGGCGTTTCACGGACCGACTTGCCAAACAAAGGAGTAAAATACCGGGAGAAGGGCAGCACCAGGCGGTACAGCCGAGCAAAATGCGCCGAGCACAGCATAGACAACCGACCGAAGGAGGCGGATGACAGGGAGAACTTCGGGCACTGGGAGCTTGATACAGTAAAGGGAGGAAAAGACTGCTCCACGCAATGCCTCTTCACAATGACAGAGCGCAAGAGCAGGAATGAAATTGCAAGGAAGATGCCGGACGCCAAGGGAAAAAGCACGGTGGAGGTCCTTGATAAAATTGAGCGGGAAATCGGAAGCGATGCGTTCAGGAAGATTTTCATCACAATGACATGCGACGGAGGAACAGAATTCATGGACATCGATGGGATAGAGCGGAGCTGCATCGACGGGAAGCCACGGACCAGGCTGTACTTCGCCCACCCCTACACAGCCTGTGAGCGTGGAACCAACGAGAACCACAACAGGATTCTCAGGCGGTTCTTTCCGAAAGGCTGTGATTTCTCAAGGGTCACGGACGAGGAAGTTTCACAGGCGGAGTTCTGGATGAACAATTATCCGAGAAAGATTCACGGCGGGGAAACTCCCGCCATGATATACAAAAAACATTGCAATTCCTGACAGAAAAATGGGGAATTAATCTTTACAAGTTACCTTTTTCTAATACATTGCTTGGAATTTTATGCGTATCCGTATAAAATTCAGCGAAAACTTGGAAAATGTGATATAATAAGAACTTAGTAAAAGCCGTAAGTATTTTATACCGACAGTTTTGTCGGCTTTAAAAAATTTATGGCGGATACGGAGAAAAATTGTTATGGCGATACGCCACTGGCGTGCTTTTTTTGGAGGAAAAATGGATTATAAATATACTAAACAAACACCTGTAAAATTACGTGAAATCGGAAAAGATGAAAAATGGAAGTC
>JAZQGH010000037.1:0-1561 GCA_045539925.1 Acutalibacteraceae bacterium
AAAAATATGGACAAAAAGGAACTGAGAGAAGCCATAAAACAGGCGCAGGCGTTTGTGAAAACGGAGGAGGGTAAGGCTCTTGCCGAGAAAATCAAAGCGGGAGAGGGGATTCCGAAAAGTCAGTATGCCGATATAATGAACGAAGTAAACAAGAATCCCGATATCGCCAAGGCAATATACAATATTCTGAAAGGGTGATACTATGGACCTCGAGCAGGAAATTTCAAAAGCTCTTGCAGATCCCGACATAATGAACAAGGTGCAGGGCGTACTTTCTTCATTAAATAATAAGGAAGAAACTTCGTCGGGGACAGAAACACAATCTGCTCCAACGATACCCCCGGGGATTCTTTCAAAACTGAGCGGAGGAATAAACGATGACCGAACAAGGCTCCTGATGGCAATAAAACCTTTCCTTAGTGAAAAACGTGCTCCGTACATGGACAGCGCCCTGACAATATTGAAGTTTGCCTCCATCGGAAAACTTGGAAAAGATTTAAATCTGTTTTAAGGAGGAGAGTGCTATGCGGGTAACTCAGATGCCGGCCTCCGGCGGACATAACAGGATGGTAATAGAATCTCCGGGAAGACGAAAAACCGTGCCTGCAACAAATAACGGACCGGATATAAAAAGGATTCTTTCAAATTTTGAAAAGGATGACTACATCCTACTGGGATTGATTGCTGTTTTAGTTTTTGAAGGATGCGATGATTATATACTCCTTGCAGCGCTTGGTTACTTGTTTTTGATGGGCTTCAAGGGGTAGTTTTTGCGGTGGATTTCAGCCACCGCAAATTTTTTTAAAAATTTTGAAAAATAGTGTTGACATTGGCACTGATTTGTGGTAAATTATCTATCGTTGTCGCGAAAACGCGTCACACAAAAAACTTTGAAAAAAGTTCAAAAAAAGTGTTGACAAAGTGGTTATGGCGATGTATAATAAACAAGCTCGCTCGGAAACGGGGAGCGATTGAACCTTGAAAATTAAATAGCGTAAGGGCTCAAAAGAATTAACATTCATTTGAGATTAACTTTAGGCGAATACAAGCCAGACAGTACAGTAAACAACGTACAAAGTATTTTAATGAGCCAATAACTCATAAAAGAGATATATCGAAGCTTAGGCTTCTGTATATACCATTTTTTAGAGAGTTTGATCCTGGCTCAGGACAAACGCTGGCGGCGTGCTTAACACATGCAAGTCGAACGGAGTGCCTTAGATTGAGACTTCGGTCAATTTCTTTGGTTACTTAGTGGCGGACGGGTGAGTAACACGTGAGTAACCTGCCCTTGAGTGGGGAATAACACACCGAAAGGTGTGCTAATACCGCATAACATATCAGATTCGCATGTTTCTGACATCAAAGATTTATTGCTCAAGGATGGGCTCGCGGCCGATTAGGTAGTTGGTGAGGTAATGGCTCACCAAGCCGACGATCGGTAGCCGGACTGAGAGGTTGAACGGCCACATTGGGACTGAGACACGGCCCAGACTCCTACGGGAGGCAGCAGTGGGGAATATTGCACAATGGGGGAAACCCTGATGCAGCGACGCCGCGT
>JAZQGH010000038.1:0-4545 GCA_045539925.1 Acutalibacteraceae bacterium
GCTCGGCATGCGTAATAACTTGGCGGTGAAAGTCCGCTACAGGCTTGGCAGTAGGAACTGTTAGCCGAAGACAAGGGCGTCCGCCGTGAGGCGGAGTCTGAAGGAAGTCGGAGGCAAAACCTCGGTCTGACGAACAGAAACTGTATATAAGGCGTACTTGAAACGGACGAGTTTCCATACCAAAACAAAGTCCAATACTGCCCGAATTTCAAGGCGTAAATACAGCAGATATATGAGGTGAAGGTGATTACGCTTACCCGAGGAGGTCTCATAGGCAGAGAAATCTGTAGTAACAACGAACTATGAGAAGTCAGCAGAGGTCATAGTACCGAAAGTTTTTTTTTCGGGAAGGACCGAACAATCATAAGTCTTAAGTAAATGATGAAAGGAAGGTCGGTATGATGAAAACAGAATACACCGAAAACGGTGGTTTCCTGCAAAGGGATAGTGTGGAACACGAAGAGTATGCAGAAGCGTATAGTACCGAAAATCAGGAAATCAAAGAAAGGGACGGTGCAGACTTGCTTGAAAAGGTACTTGATAGAGATAATTTGAACAAAGCCTACAAGCGAGTAAAAGCCGACAAAGGAGCAAGTGGAGTTGATGGGATGACCATAGACGAAGCTCTTTCTTGGTTGAAAGAAAACGGGGACGGACTGCTTGAAAAGATAAGAGACGGTAAATACAAACCATCTCCTGTCCGCAGAGTGGAAATTCCAAAGGATAATGGTGGAGTAAGAAAGCTTGGAATACCAACAGTAATTGACCGCATTATCCAACAAGCAATAGCACAAATACTAATTCCAATTTATGAGCCAAAGTTTTCAGACGGAAGCTATGGCTACAGACCAAAGAGAAGTGCAAAGGATGCGATTCTGAAGGTGAAGGAGTATGCAGATGAGGGATATAAATATGCAGTATGCCTTGATTTATCCAAATACTTTGACACACTCAACCACGAACTGCTTATGAACATGCTTCGCAAGGATATCAAAGATAAGATGCTAATTGAGCTGATTAAAAGGTATCTTAAAAGCGGAGTAATGGAAAACGGCATAGTAATGAGAACAAATGAAGGTTCGCCACAAGGTGGAAACCTTTCGCCGTTACTTGCCAACATCTACCTCGATAAATTCGATAAGGAGTTTGAGGGCAGAGGGGTAAGGGTAATCCGATATGCGGATGATATTATCCTTTTAGCGAAGAGTATCCGTGCAGCAGAAAGACTTTTAGGCACAAGTACAGAATACCTTGAGAAGAAACTAAAACTCAAGGTAAATACGGAAAAGAGTCGAGCGGTAAGCGTATATTCAATCCGAAATTTCGGTTTCTCGGCTTTGCGATGGGAAGGAACAGAAAGGGTGCATATATCCGAGTTCACGCAAAGTCGAAGAAGAAAGTCAAAGACAAACTGCGAAAACTAACTTCCCGTAGTCAGGGCAGAAGCTTAGATACCGTGTTCTACAACATAGAGGTATTTATGCGAGGATGGCTTGGATATTATGGAATTGCGGAAATGAAGAACGAAATACAAGATTGGAACGAGTGGGTACGCAGAAGAATACGGATGTACATCTGGAAACAATGGAAACTACCGAGAACAAGGGTAAAGAACCTGATAAGGCTTGGTATGCCCGAATGGAAAGCGTATCGAAACGGAAACACACGAAAAGGTTATTGGGCTATTGCAGGAAGTGGGATATTACACCACACCATAACAAACGAAAGACTTGCATACCGTGGATATTATGACATATCCAAGGCCTACAAGTCTTTGCACTTAATATGATTGAACCGCCGTGTACCGAACGGTACGCACGGTGGTGTGAGAGGTCGGCTAATCAATAAATGGTTAGCCTCCTACTCGATTAACTTATTATTTAGCTAATTTTTTACGTTTTAAGTTATCCTGTATTCCTTTGAGCCAAGCCCATACTGAACCTGCAAGGAAAATTGAAGAATAAGTACCTGCTAAAAGACCAACAATCAATGTAAGTGTAAACTGTCTGATTGATGTTACACCTAAAATACAAAGCATAACTATTGGTAAAAGAGTTGTTATCGTTGTATTTATTGATCTGCCTAATGTCTGCATAATACTCCTATTAACTGTTTCAGCAAACGGTGAACGTTTAGCTCTTCCATAGTTTTCTCTTATACGGTCAAACACAACGATAGTGTTATTGATTGAGTAACCGATAATTGTCAGAACTGCTGCAATGAAGTTGGTGTCAATCGGAATTCTGAATAAAGCATAGAAAGACATCATTATAAGCACGTCGTGTAAAAGACAGATAATTGCAGAAACGCCTGTTTTAAATTCAAATCTTATAGTGATGTATAAGAGCATAAGAATTGCTGCAATAACCGTTGCTTTTATTGCCTGTGAGCTCAATTCTTTACCAACTGTAGCATCAATGTTGTCCACCTGAATGATAGCTTCTTCGGGAAGTGAATATGCTTCTAAAAGAGCTGCTTTCATATTATCAAGCTCTGTCTGGTCTGAAATAGTGATTGTTTTAATAACAACTTCGTTACTGTCAGAACGGAGTACAGAGGGTTGAACATTTTCAGGAGTGTTGTCCTGAACAACTTTAGCTATTTCGTCAAGGTTAAGTTCTTTTCCTGTTTCAACATATGCTGACATATCAACATACATATTGAGACCGCCTGCAAAATCAACAGAAAGTGTAAATCCCTGATTTATTATCAATCCAACAATACCAATCAAGATAAGAACTGCAGAAATAGCAAAATATAATTTTGATTTTTCAACTATTTTAAGCATTTTGTTCCTCCTTCTTTGCACTTACACCGTATAATCTGAGGTCTTTAATTCTTAAGCCAACCATCTGTTTGAGTAAGAACTTAGTTACAAAGATGGCTGTAAACATGCTGACAACAGTACCAATACCTAATGTTATAGCAAATCCCTGAATCGGACCTGTACCGAAGAAGTAAAGCACAACTGCTGCAATTAATGTTGTTACGTTGGCGTCTATGATAGCAATAAATGCTCTCTTAAATCCTGAATCAACAGCAGCACGGATTGTTTTACCAACTTTTAGTTCTTCCTTCATACGGGCAAAGATAATAACATTTGCGTCAACCGCCATACCGACAGAAAGAATCAAACCGGCGATACCCGGAAGGCTTAAGTTTACTCTGAATTCTGACATAATATATGCAACGATGGCGATATAGAACAAAAGAGAAATGTCTGCAATAAGACCAGGGAGTCTGTAAGTTAAGAGCATGAATACCATAACTAACAAAATCCCGATGGCAGCTGCAATAAGGCTTGTTGATAAAGCTTTCTCAGCAAGAGAAGGACCAACACTTCTGAGCTCTACATGCTGAATTGTGAAGGGGAGATTACCTGAATTGATTAAAGCGGCAAGCTCGCCTGTTTCCTCAGCACTTGTAAATCCGCCTGAGATTACGCACTCAGCAGAATTTATTGCGTTTTCAACAGAAGGCTGTGAAATAATTTCTTCGTCAAGCATAATTGCAATGTAGTTTGAGCCAGACGGTTTCTGTGCTGCAGCTGCTGTTGCTTCTGCAAATTTAGAAACACCTGAATCGTTGAGGTTAAGAACTACATGGTGAAGAGCTCCTGATGTCTGGTTTACTTCACCGAAAGCTGCTCTTGCACTCTTTACGTCTGTTCCTTCTAATACAACATTACCGTCAGAATCTCTGAAGGTAAGTGTAGCAGTTTGTCCTAATGTTTCAACTGCTTCTTTTGGATCCTGGATTGCAGGAATTTCAACACGAACTTTCTTTTCACCCTGTGTTGTTACAGTTGCTTCGCTGAAACCAAGTGCATCAAGACGTTTTCTCAATACGTTTGTTACCGACTGCATTTCTTCGGCAGTTGCAGTTTCAGTCTGCGCTTCATATGTGATGATAGAACCTCCCACGAGGTCAAGTCCCTGACGAATACCATAGTTTTCGTCTAATGAGTTGGGATAGCTGATGTTCCAATTGGAAATCTTAATGTTAAAGCCAAACAGTGCGATATATGCGCATAAAGCGATAACAAGCACGGAAATGACTAACTTAGTAATGCTTTTACCCATTATTTTTTCCTCCTTATATAGTCACATAAAATTATTATATATTTTTTTATATGTTTAGTCAATAAAAATTGTTAAAATTTATAATTAAATTTTCATTACAGTATAAAAAGACGCGTAATACGCTCGGCGGTATCGCATAAAAGCCCGGGAGCTTCTTTAAGCGAAGCATCTAATGACATAGGACCTGACTGAATGGCAAAAACAGAATCTATACCACAGCTGTAGACAGATTCATAGCCGTCTCCAAGACAGCCTGTGAGAGCTACAACCGGTTTATTATAAGCTTTGGCATGCTTTGCGACTCCTGCAGGGACTTTGCCGAAAGATGTTTGTTTATCAATTCGTCCTTCTCCTGTTATAACCAAATCACAGTCTTTTATTTTTTCGTCTATTTTACACGCATCTAAAATAAGCTCAATACCTGAATGTATTTCCGTTTTAGCAAAAGCCATAAGCAGAATTG
>JAZQGH010000039.1:0-6309 GCA_045539925.1 Acutalibacteraceae bacterium
AAAAAGTGTCAAAATAGCTTGACAAATAGTTAGATTGATGGTATTATAATAGTGTCAAGAAAACATAAGTTAAAATGACACTAGGAGGATTAACAATGAATAACTATTTCAAGTATAAGCGTATCTCTACCAAAGAGGAAAGAGGATTACAGAGATATAACAGACAAGAAGCAGCATTAAAGAAATACGCAGAAGATAACGGTATAGAGTATGTAGCAGAGTTTCAAGAAGATGTGAGCGGCAAGAGCTTTGACGGACGCAAAGAGTGGAAACGACTTGAAAGGCTCGTTCAGCCGGGAGATACAATAGTTTTTAAAGATATTAGTAGATTTACCAGAGAAGCAAACAACGGCTATAATAAATATATGGAGCTACTGGAAAGAGGGATAGAGCTAGTATTTATAGATAATCCGACAGTCAGCACCGATTACATAAAGCAGCTTTTAAATGTTGCGGAACAACAAAACATAGTAGCAAGAACAAGCCTAGAAAGCACCGTTAAACTACTGCTTATTGTAGAGCTTGACAGAGTAGAACAAGAGCGTTTAATACTGATTAACCGTATTAAAAACGGTATTGCCGCAAGTGATAAGCAGCAAGGACGCAAACAGGGAACACTAGACAAAATGACGGCAGAGCTTGAAGCAGACATTAGAGCATTTCTAACTGATAGAAGTATCAAGCAAGTAGATTTGATGGAGAAGCACGGTATCAGCAGAAATACACTAAAAAAATATATTGAAATCGTAAAAGAACAGCAGTAAAGAAAGCAGCGGCGGGAGATAAGCGGATTATACACCAAAAGGAAGTATAAATCATTCTCCCGCCGCTTCCCTATTGATTTATGGTTTCTTTTGGTGTATAATGCGGTTATCGTATAAAATTAGAAAGGCGGTCTAGCTATGGCAAACTATAAAGTAAATGAAAAATCAAAGACTATTTCCGTATCTGGAGCTTTGACAGAGATTGAGAGGGGTATTATCTCCACTTATATTCTGAATGGCTATAAGGTAAAGGAAAAGCGTGTTTCTACTGCTGCCAAAGTGAGCGATGATGATATTATCAAATACTTTGATGATAAGCAAGACGCAAAGGGCAAGGAAGAATACGAAGCAGAGAAGAATAAGAAAATCAAGGACAAGAACGGCAAGGAAAGAAAAGCCGGTTATCTGGTTGCTTTGAAGTGGTTTAAGGCAAACCACAAGGACGCATACGACGCTATTGTAAAGGCAAAGAAAGCATAAGCAATGCTAAACCCAGAGGACATAACAGCGAAAGCTAAAGACTTTCAAAAAGCATTGGTAAAAGCAAGAGAGCAAGTAGAAAGCGGATATGTGCCGCCAGAAGTAGCAGAGAAAGCTAAAGCGTTAAGGCTGGCACTAGAAGATTGGATGAACTCAATCAGCAAATAAAAAGACGGCGGGGGTTTAAATACTCCCGCCGTTTCCGTCAGTAAATCATACATTTACCGTAAAGGCCGTTAAATGCCGTTGTGAGCGTTTTTTGCTACTGGAAAGGGTTTTATATTACCCAAGGCATAAAAAGCCGTTCTAGGGCGTTCTAGGGGGTCTATTCCCTGGCTTGACAACCTCGCAACGGCGTTGTATTATGTTTTATAGTAAAAAAACCTATTGATAATATAACGCCAGTTAGAAGCACTGGCTAGGGGGTCAAGAGTATGCGTGAGTTTATCGGGGAGTATCTGGAAAACTTCTTTGACGAAGTGCCGCCGCAAGCGTTTTATAGGTCTATCTTCCCGGCTGGGGAGTTGGAAGAGCGGGGCAAGCAAGAGCAAGGGCGTTATAATGCTATCGCCGTGGAACTGCTGCCAAAAGCAGAAGATAGCGTAAATGCCCGCCGCCACGTCATTACCGATGATTTGCGGCTACTGGATGAGCTTTTAGAAAGTGAAAACTTTATAATCATTAGTCCGATAAGCTACGCCGGGCGAAGTCGTGTAGCTGCTAATGCTCGTTTTATGTATGCGATAGCAATAGACCTAGACGGAATAACCGAAGAGCATTATTTGCGGGATTTATTTTTTCAAATGGAAAACGGTTTTCTTCCAGAGCCGACATACACGGTTTTTAGTGGAACTGGAATACACCTATACTATCAGCTAGAGCAGCCGCTTCCCTGTTTCAAGAATATAGTAAAGCAGTTAGCAGAGCTTAAAAAGGCACTTACAAAAAAGATTTGGAATAAATACACTACAGAACTATACGACAAGCCGCAAATAGAAAGTTTATTTCAAGGCTTTAGAATGGTAGGCGGTATAACAAAAGACGGCGGCAGAACAAGAGCTTTTGCTACTGGAAAGAAAGTCAGTATAGATTATTTGAATGGTTTTGTAGAGGAACAAGCCAGAGTAAAAGAATACACCTATAAGAGCCGCCTAACACTTGAAGCGGCAAAAAAGAAATATCCAGAATGGTATGAGAGTCGTATTATAGAGAAAAAGCCGCGGGGCGTATGGACTACTAAAAGAGATTTGTTTGATTGGTGGGTGCGGCAGATACAGACCGGGGCAGCAGTCGGACACAGATACTTTTGTATAATGGTTTTAGCTATCTACGCAAAAAAAGCCGGGATAACTAGAGATGAATTAGAGCAAGTAGCATTTGAGCTTGTAAAACCGTTTGATAAGCTAACCCAAGAGGAAACAAACCGCTTTACTCGTGAAGATGTATTAGCAGCTTTAGAAATGTATAATGATAATTACATTACTTTTCCGATTGATAGCATAGTAAATCTTACAGATATTCCAATAGAGAAAAACAAGCGGAATTATAGAAAGCAAGAAATACATTTAGAGATAGCTAGAGCAACAAAAGCAGTATTAAAGCGTGTCGGAGAAATGCCGCCAGAGGGCAGACCGACAAAAGAAGCAGCTATTATAGAGTGGCGGCAGCAGCACCCGGACGGCAGTAAAGCGGAGTGTATGCGGGAAACAGGTATTTCAAAGCCAACGGTTTATAAATACTGGGATTTAGCAGACCCCAAGGGTTGATTTTCAGTTAAACAGGGTTTATAATGGGGTTTAACATTCAACCGGGTTTTCAAGGGGGTTTAACTATGGGTAAAGACTTGCTAACAGTCAAAGAGTTTGCCGATTTAGCGGGGGTTTCAGTCCAAAGTATCTACAAGAAGCTAGGCAAGGCAAACAACCCTATTCAACGCTATTTAAAAGTGGTTGATGGGGTTAAATACATAAGCCGAACTGCTTTAGAAGTCCTGTATAGTGGCAATCCCGCTCCAAGAGTAGCAGAGGAAGAGCAGCCGCCACAGATGGAAGAGCAGCCACAGGCAAAGAGCAGCACCGATAGAATACTAGATATTTTAGAGCAGCAGCTAGAGGAACAGCGGCGGCAGCTCCAAGAGAAAGATAAACAAATAGCAGCACAGGCAGAGCAGATAACTAGCCTTTTGGCTCGTCTGGAAGAGAGCAGCACTATTATAAATCAGCAGCAGCAGCTTACCGCAATGAATATTAAAGGACTACTTGCGGCAGAGCCTACACCCGCTCCCGCTGCTGAAGAAGAGCCGCCACAGCAGCCAGAAGCAGCAGAAATAACAGAAGAGGAAACGCCGCTTCCACCGCCGCCACAGAAAAAAAGCTTTTGGAGTAGGCTTTTCGGAAAGGAATAATAATGGCAAAAAGAAGATTAAAAGACGATTTTCCAACACAAAAAGAATGGTTAGAGAGATTGAGCGAAGCGGAGATAGAGCGTTTTATTCTCGGCGGCTGCTGCTATGATGTAGAAACAGGAGAGGGCAAGAGAGTTTTAACGCTGCGGGCGGCTCGTAAGTATGACATAGACGGATTACACGCAATTCTTGATTATATGATAATGTCAGATAAACTGGATATTTTAGAAAATCATAAAGATATTATCAGTTTCGGAAACATTATGAAAGCGTTAAGAGAGAAAACCCCGCCACCAACACCGGAAGAAAACGCAAGAATGGAAGAGTTTTTCCGTAAGTTTGAAGCAGAACACCCGGACTTTTTCAAACCGATAGAGGGAGAGGACGAAGAGTAATGCTAGAGTGGATAGAAGCAAACCCGCTCCCGGCAGTATGCCAGAAGTGCGAAGAGCAGTTAAAATTATATAATGCCGCCACCGAAGCGGAAAAGCTGCGAATGGAAACAGAGGACGGCGTTTTCTTTGATTGCGGCAGCTGCGAACACGGCGGAGAGCGTTTTTATCTTTCCCGCAAGGATGAATTACTATTACAGAAAAAAGCCGCTCTAAAGGCGATAGAACGCTTCCAAAGGAAGATTGCGGCTATTGATGAAGAATTATCCAGTATGGAGTGAGTTTTTCCACGCCGATTTTTTGGGCGTTTAGTGGGAGAATAGACCACACAAACCAGAGATTGAGCGTAAAAAAATATTTTTTCCCGTATACCCGCCCGGGGGGTCTAGCACTTCCCGCTCGGTAAAACAAAAAAAGTTTGGGCGTTTCTAGTAAAACTACTAGAAATAAAACGCAAATAATAATGGCAAAGTAAATATACTCTATGGGTATCTCCCGCCGGACTAGCAGCAGCTAACGGCGGGAGTTTTATTTTGCCGTAATAGGTGGAATTATACTAGTAAAAAGGAGTAAAAGCAAATGAATGATAAAGAACTGATTAAAAGAGTCAGAGTATTAAAAGCTATGGGATATATAAAGAACTACTATGAACTAGCGGAAATGCTCGGAATGACAGAGAAAGGCTTGTATAACTGGCTCGGCGGCTATTATTCGCTAGGCTATAAGAACAAGCAGCGATTAAATGAAATCTTGAGAGAATAGGGGGTATAACAATGGCTTACACACTAGAGCAAATAGAGTATTTACACGACATAGGGGCAATGCCTGATTGGGCGTATTATCAGCAGAACGGCAAGACAGCGGAAGAAAACTTCCGTATTCAGCAACAGAAAAGACAAGTAGAAACACGCCGCCGAATGGAAGAAGAACGCCGCCGCAAAGAGTTTGAAAAAGAGCTTGAAGCAGAGATAGAGAAAAAAGCAGCAGCTACAATAGAAAAAGTGCTTGATGAACTACTGAAAGACTTTAATAAATAAAGCCCTAGTTAGCTACACAGAGCAAAAAAACAGAAAGGAGTGTATTTGCTTGCCAGATGATACAGAATTATGGAAAACGCTTGAAGAGCTACCTAGATATTAGATTAGCAATAAAGGGAATATTAAGAGCTTGATAGGCACAGAAAAGCAGCTAAAGCCGACACCAGACGGCAAAGGCTACTTGCGTGTTAAATTGAGCCAAAAGCCAGAAGCAAAAGGGAAATACCGCACAAAAGATTATAGACTACATAGGTTAGTAGCAAAGTATTTTTGCGAAAACTTTACAGAAGAAAAAGAAGTCCATCATAAGAACTTGCGGCGATGGGATAATAGAGCAAGCAACCTCGTTTGTTTGACTAAAGCAGAACACGCCGAATTACATAGAAAGCTGCGGGAGAAGCAGCAAGAGGAAAAGAACGGCGGCAGCAGTAAAGCCGCCTAGACCAAAGGAGTATAGAACAATGCCAACTGTGCCAAACCAACGGACTATAACAGTCAATAAAGAGAAAACCGATAAAAGCCACAGATACACCGCAAACAATCTTGACGCACTAGACGAAGCCGCCAGACGCTTACAGAGCAAAGGCGGCTTTAAACTTTATATGTATTTGGCAAAGAACCAGAATAATTATAGCTTTGCTTTGTCTAGTGCTGATTTTTGTGCGTGGAGTGGTTTAGGAATAACGGCGTATAATTCAGCATTTGAAGAACTAAAAGAACAGGGATATTTGATACCAAAGGACAGCAGCAAGCCGAAAGAGTGCCGATTTACATTTTACGATAAATCCAGACTATCAAACGAAGAGGAAGAAACAATAATTGAAATACCAGAAGAGAAAGTAAAAGAAACAAATAGAATTACAGAAATGATAAATAATAGTAAGTGCGGCAATGGCTTTGTATTCTAACACCGTTATTTTACAGCAATACAACGGCGTTATAATACGGCAATACAACACCGTTATAATGCCGCAAATAAAGAAATAATACAGAATACTACAATAATATACTACACGATAAACAGACCAAAAGCAAGAGTAAGCAGCAGTAAAGCAAAGTGTCAAAATAACCCTAGTAGAAAATAAATAGTAAAAAAGTGTCAAAATAGCTTGACAAATAGTTAGATTGATGGTATTATAATAGTGTCAAGAAAACATAAGTTAAAATGACACTAGGAGGATTAACAATGAATAACTATTTCAAGTATAAGCGTATCTCTACCAAAGAGGAAA
>JAZQGH010000040.1:0-14250 GCA_045539925.1 Acutalibacteraceae bacterium
GAAAATATACCGCTCTGACAGGCACCGCAATATGTTTTGGTTCCTTTCAGGGCTACGCCCTTCTCTCCACCAAAACATATTGCATACAGTTCTTCAATTATTTTTTTGCTTTCACAGTCTCACATCATTGACAAATCTACACGGGTTTGGCTTTAACAGCGGACATGCGGATACCGAAAACGGAAAGATTTATGAAAAACAAAGACTCCCCCCAGTAAAGGGAGCTGTCCTCTGAATATTAAAAAGACCCTTTCGGGTCTTTTTAATATTCCTGCATCTGGCTGAATTCTTTAAGAACAAGTCCCGGGTTTTTGTCAAGCGCCCAGTTAATTTCATACTCGGCAGTAAAGATAAGCAAGTCTCTGCCCCATCTGTCCTGCACCCACTTGGTCTGTTGCATAAGATTAAGGGTTTTAAGGTCGATGTCACTGCTCTCAATAAAACGGACAAGACTGTGCCCAGTATCCTGCTTGTGGTATTTAACGCCATACTCGGTTTCCATACGGAACTGAAGCACATCAAACTGAAGCATACCGACAACGCCCACATAGACCCTCTCCATACCGCTTTCGGGAATGAAGAACATCTGTATTGCACCCTCCTGAGCAATCTGTGTAATTCCCTTATCAAACTGCTTACGCTTAAGAGAATCTATCTGCTCAACAAGGGCGAAATGCTCGGGAGCAAAGGTAGGAATACCTGCATATTCGACCTTCATTCCCTTTTCGCAAATTGTATCACCTATGGAGAAAATACCTGGGTCAAAAACACCGATAATATCGCCTGCATAAGCCTCGTCGATAACGGCGCGCTCGTCTGCCATCATCTGCTGAGGACGGGAGAGCTTTATTGCCTTTTTGCCCTGAACGTGGAAATATTCCTTGGCTCTTTCAAACTTGCCCGAAACGATACGCATAAAGGCGATTCGGTCGCGGTGTGCCTTGTTCATATTTGCCTGAATTTTAAAGACAAATGCCGAAAAACCCTCGGTGGTGGGGGCAATCATATCTTCCCCCGAACGGTAAGCGAGAGGCTCGGTCGTCATAGTAAGGAAATTTTCAAGAAAAGGCTCTACGCCGAAGTTATTAAGAGCAGAGCCGAAAAATACGGGAGAAAGCTGACCTGTGCGCACCTTTTCAAGGTCGAAATCGAAGGAAGCACCGTCTAAAAGCTCTATCTCATCAACCAAGGTCTCACGCATATAAGGTCCGATAAGGCTATCCAGCTTTTCGGTGTCGGTAAGGTCACATTCTATCGCCTCAATTCGGTCGGAGCCTGCGTGGGAGTCTGCAAAGGTGAGTATTCGGCGGTTTTCACGGTCGAATACACCCTTAAAGTCGGTTCCCGAGCCGATAGGCCAGTTCATAGGATAGGTGCCTATGCCGAATTCCTTTTCAAGCTGGTCTAAAAGCTCAAAAGAGTCTCTCGCGTCGCGGTCCATCTTATTTATAAAGGTAAAAATGGGGATATGACGCATTGCGCAGACCTTAAAGAGCTTTCGGGTCTGGGGCTCGATACCCTTTGCGGCGTCTATTACCATAACCACGCTGTCGGCAGCAGTAAGGGTGCGGTAGGTATCCTCCGAGAAGTCCTGATGACCTGGGGTATCGAGAATATTTATGCAATATCCGTTATATTCGAACTGCAGGACAGATGAGGTTATGGAAATACCGCGCTTTTTCTCAATTTCCATCCAGTCAGAGACGGCGTGTTTATCGTTTTGCTTTCCCTTTACAGAGCCTGCCGACTGAATGGCACGGCCGTAAAGCAGAAGCTTTTCGGTAAGGGTAGTTTTACCCGCGTCGGGGTGGGAGATAATGGCAAAGGTGCGACGGCGGGATATTTCGTGTTTTATGTCCGACATATTTTTCTCCTGAAAATATAATTACAACTTTAGTATATTACCATAAATGTCAAAACTTTGCAAGAATTATTAAACCGACACATAATGCCCAAGAGCTTCATAAAAAAGGCTCCCTTAACCAAACCCTTTAAACCCGAACCAGCCTTAAAGGGTGGATTTTAGGTGTCTTTTGGCTCATCGTCGTTCATAGGCGTCAGCCTTATGAACTTCTCTTCACCAAAATCTACTCAAAAATCCACTCCTTTAAGGTCGAAGAGTTTTGTAAACAACATTATTTTTTGATATACGAGGAAAAAACACAGTAAATCCTGTCGGATTTGCGAGTATTTTGACGAAGTATAGCGAAAAATTTGTCTTCCAAAACCTGATTTGAGTTTGAAGGGCTTGGTTATGGGACGTGGGCGTTTGTCACTTCCTTTTTTATCTTTTTGCTCGCACCCAAGGTGCTGCTCTGACCACTAAGCACTGTAATCTGTCCGCTGTAACCTATCCTCTGTAACCCGCTAAAACACCGTCTGTACCAGCATCATATAGCACAGCGTTCCTGCGACTATGCTTATCAAGGTGTTTCTCTTCCACACATATAAGATTCCCACCACAAAACAAGCTATGAGGACAGGCAAAAGGCCTGATACGGTGCTAAAGCTTACCCCTTTAAGGCAGTATACCACAAGCATTCCCATTATTGCATAGGGAAGCACTCTGCCGAGTTTTTCGATAAACTCGGGTGTCTTTTTGCCCCCGTTCCAGATGACAAAGGGCAAGAATCTAAGCGCGGCGGTAGTAAGCGCAATTACAGCCACCGTTATCGATACATATATATCAGTCATTTTTGCCCTCCTTTATAATACAAAGCAAAAAGGCAATAATCAGCATTGCGGGAATAAGAAAATTTTTACTGCCAAACAAAACAAGGCATCCTACAGACACCAAAACGCCGATAAGAGCCGACGTGTGCGTCTTTGAGGTCAGCCACTGCTCTAAAAACACCGTAAGAAAAAGGGCGGTAAGAGCAAAATCTATTCCCTCGCTGTTAAACCTTACAAGCGACCCTGCCACCGCTCCCAGCACCGAGCCTGTAACCCAATATATATGATTAAAAAGAGATACCAGCAGGTAATAGGCGTTTTTGTGCTCTGCTTTTACGGGAAGCTGTTCACTGCAGACAAGCGAATAGGTCTCGTCGGTGAGCGCAAATATAAGATAGGGCTTCTTTTTGCCCACATTTCTGTACTTTTCGAGCATTGATATGCCGTAAAAAAGGTGACGGGCATTTACCATAACTGTGGTAATAAAAGCGGTAATCAGCGAGGCTCCTCCTGTGAGCAGACCTATCGCTACATACTGCATAGAGCCCGCATAAATAAATGCACTCATAGCAAAGGCGAGCAGTATGCCATACCCACTTGATTTCAGTATAATGCCAAAGCCAAATCCCAACACAAGATAGCCCGTAAGCACAGGGAGTGTGGCAATCAGTGCGGTTTTTACTGTTTTTTTCATGAATATCTCCTGTTTTTGCAACTAAAGACCAATTTTTATCAGCCTTGTCATTATAACAGTTTTTTGCCGAAATCTCAACCACAATCATTGTAAGCAGATTTGCTTTATATGATATATTCAGTCCATATAAAGCAATGCTGTACCGCTTTCAAGAATACCATATCGCAAAAATCTGCCATTCCCTACCGTCCTCCCTTCGGGAGTTCTCTTCTTCTTCCTTTGTAAAAAATAAAAAATACCCCACCTTGCGGTGGAGTATTTTTTATTTGGAAAATGTGTACAAATTCGATACCCGTTTATTTTTTGACCTATGTGTTCGAACCCCTACAGTTTTTTAGTGATATTCTGCGCTTTCGCACAGAGTGATATTATGCCTAACGGCATAGTGATATTTCTGCTTTGCAGAAGTGATATTATATTCGCCGCCAAAACTCGCGAAGCGAATATCACTTGGACGAAGACCAAATATAACTGCGTAGCAATATAACTCGCCGTAAGGCGAATATAACTGAAAAAGACAAGTTTCTGTCGAAACTCGTCTTTTTCTCTGGTGGGAGAGGGTGGATTCGAACCACCGAAGCTGAAAGCAGCAGATTTACAGTCTGTCCCCTTTGGCCACTCGGGAACTCTCCCAAATATTCAGTTAAGCTTTTCAGCAAGGGTTATTATAGCACAGGGTATCTTTAATGTCAAGAAGTTTTTTTAATATTTTTCCTTGACAAATGTTTTAGCCTGTGATATATTATTAAGGCACTAATTTGCTGGTGTAGCTCAGTTGGTAGAGCAGCTGATTTGTAATCAGCAGGTCGGGGGTTCGAGTCCGTCCACCAGCTCCAAAATAAAGAAGGATCGTCCGCAAGGATGGTTCTTCTTTATTTTTTTACCTTAGGACTCGAACCCGAGAGGGTTTGCGCCCTCGACAACCCGAGCAGAATAAAGGTTTGACGATAACCGTATGGTGTTATTCAAATTTGCAATATCGCACGGCGGCACCAAGACACCGCCCTACGGTTGCCGTTTTTATATCCGTGCCGTAAGGCACACATTTCTCTTAGCCCTCGGCACTCGGCCCTACGGCATAAGCCGTAGGTGCTGCTCTGTCCTCTGTAACGGCGCGCCGTTGGTAGGAATTTAATTTGCATAAAGCAATAAAATGTGATATAATTTATAGTTGTGATACCAAATGTTTTTTGGAGGAAATCTTATGAACTATGACGTTATAATTATCGGCGCAGGTCCGGGGGGAATCTTCTCTGCTTTAGAGCTTACCCGTTTGTCCCCCTCTCTTAAGGTTGCCGTTTTTGAGGCGGGACACCCCTTAAACAAACGCCACTGTCCTATAGATGGAGAAAAGATAAAAAGCTGTATCGGCTGTAAAAACTGCAGTATTATGAGCGGTTTCGGCGGAGCAGGTGCCTTTTCGGACGGAAAATATAACATTACCAACGATTTCGGCGGAACTCTTTACGAATATATCGGCAAAGCTAAGGCTTTAGAGCTTATGCGCTATGTTGACGACATAAATATGGCTTACGGCGGCGAGGGCACTAAGCTCTATACCACCGCAGGCACAAAATTCAAGACGATTTGTATTCAGAACGACCTGCATCTGCTGGATGCCTCGGTGCGTCACTTAGGTACCGATATAAACTACATCGTTCTCGAAAACCTTTATAATGACCTCAGGGACAAGGTAGATTTCTTCTTCAACACCCCTGTTCTGTCGGTTTCGGCAGCGGAAAACGGCTATGAAATAAAGACCGAGCAGGGCATTTTCACCTGTGAAAAGTGCATTATTTCGGTAGGCAGAAGCGGAAGTAAATGGATGGAGCAGGTCTGCAAGGAGCTCAACATTCCCACAAAATCAAACCGCGTTGATATAGGTGTGCGTGTGGAGCTTCCTGCCGAAGTTTTTGCCCACCTTACCGACGAGCTGTACGAAAGCAAGATAGTCTACCGCACCCAAAAATACGGCGACCGCGTCCGCACCTTCTGTATGAATCCCAAGGGCTCGGTTGTAAACGAAAACACAAACGGAATAGTTACCGTAAACGGCCACAGCTATGAGGACCCCAAAAAGCAGACCGAAAACACCAACTTTGCTCTGCTGGTTGCAAAGCATTTTTCAGAGCCGTTTAAGGACTCCAACGGCTACGGTGAGAGCATTGCAAGACTCAGCAATATGCTGGGAGGCGGTGTTATCGTACAGCGTTTCGGCGACCTTATCAGAGGCAGACGTTCAAATCTCAACCGCATAGAAGAGGCCTTTATCACTCCTACTCTCAGTGCAACCCCAGGTGATTTAAGTCTTGTACTGCCCAAACGCATATTAGACGGAATAATCGAAATGATATACGCTCTTGACAAGGTTGCCCCAGGCACCGCAAATGATGACACCCTGCTCTACGGCGTTGAGGTCAAGTTCTATAATATGGAAGTTGACGTAGACGAGAAGCTTGAAAGCCGCTATAAGGGACTTTACATCATAGGTGACGGAAGCGGAATAACCCATTCCCTTTCCCACGCCTCTGCCAGCGGTGTTTATGTTGCGCGAAACATTACCAAAAATTAAGGTGTTACTATGTACGACGAACTTACAGCTGTAGATATTAAAAAAATGAAGGAAGAGCTTGAATACCGCATAACGGTAGTCCGTCCCGAAATACTTGAGGATGTAAAGCTTGCCCGAAGCCACGGAGACCTTTCGGAAAATGCCGAGTACCACGCTGCCAAGCGTGAGCGCGGCAAAAACGAAAGCCGAATAAGATATCTGCGCAATATGATAAAGACCGCAAAGATAATCGATACACAGAGCGCACAAGACGCTATCGGTCTTTTCGACACAGTGACCTACTATGTTGAGGAGGACGACTGTGAAGAGCAGGTGCGTATAGTTACTACCCTGCGCCGCGACCCGTTCTTGAATATTATAAGCAAGGAATCTCCTTTAGGCTCTGCGCTTATGGGCAAAAAGGTGGGAGACCGCGTAAGCGTTAGGGTAAACGACAGTTACAGTTATTTTATTGTTATAAGAAAGATAGAAAAGGGCGAAGATGACGAAAATCTCGAAATAAGGAAGTTTTAGTCGGAAAAATCAAGAGAAAGGGTGACATTATGCTGTTAGAGGCATCAAACATATCGAAAAGCTACGGCGAAAATCTGCTTTTTGCCTCGGGCAGTTTTAAGGTCGAGTCGGGAGACCGAATCGGTCTTATTGGCGCGAACGGAACAGGCAAGACCACCCTTTTTAATATGATTTCGGGGGATGAGGACTGCGACAGCGGAGGAATAGTGAGAAGTACGGGCGTGAGTGTGGGTGTTCTCCGTCAGCACGCCTGTAAGGACAGCCGACTTTCCTGTTTTGAGGAGGCTCTGACGGTTTTTGCAGGGCTTATCGATGACGAAAAACGCCTCGAAGAACTGCACAAGCAGTTAGAATGCTCTCACGACCCCCAGCTTATAGAAAAAGCCCACCTTTTACAGGAAAAAATACAAAACGACGGCGGACTTACCTATAAATCCCGCACAAGGGCGGCGCTTATGGGTCTGGGCTTTACCGAGGAAGAGCTCACCCTTACGGTAGATAAACTTTCGGGAGGACAGCGCAGCAAGGTGGAGATTTGCAAACTTCTGCTCTCTGCCCCCGATATAATGCTCCTTGACGAGCCGACAAACCATCTTGATATTGATGCTATCGAGTGGCTTGACGGTTTTATAAAGCAAAGCCGCAGTGCTGTAATTATTATCTCCCACGACCGATATTTTCTCGACAGGGTAGCTAATAAGATAATTTCTATCGAACACCGAAAACTCCGTTCCTACAAAGGCAACTACACAAAGTATTTAGAGCTTAAGGCCCACCGCGAGGAAACTCTTGAGCGCGAGTATGATAACACTATGCGGGAGGTGCGACGCATAGAGGGAATTATCGAACAGCAACGCCGTTGGAACAGAGAGAAAAACATCCGCACCGCCGAAAGCAAACAAAAACAGATAGACCGTATGCTTGAAGGTTTGGAAATTCCCGAAAGCGAACTCGAAAGTATGACCCTCCGCTTTACGGCAGGCAGTATCTGCTCCGATGAGGTGCTGACGGTCAGACACGCCTCCTGCGCTTTCGACAGCAAGGTCCTTTACGAGGATGTTTCCTTTAGTATTCGCAGGGGCGAGAGAATTGTTATAATCGGCAAAAACGGATGCGGAAAAACCACCCTTATCCGTTCACTCTGCGATGGCGTGGGCAAAAGAGGAATAGGTGTAAAGGTTGGTTATTTCGACCAACACGGCAGTACCCTTAAGGATACGAACACCGTATTTTCTCAGCTCAGGGAAGATTTTCCTTACAAGGGTGATACCGAGCTTCGCTGTGCTCTGGCACTGTTTATGTTTAAGGGGGAGGATGTGTTTAAGGAAATATCCACCCTTTCGGGAGGAGAAAAAGCCCGCGTGGCACTCTGCTCTCTTATGCTTAAAAAGGATAACTTTCTGCTTCTTGACGAGCCGACAAACCACCTCGACCTTGCCTCCCGCGAGGTCTTAGAGGAGGCTTTGGAGGAATACGAGGGCACAATTTTAGCCGTATCCCACGACCGTTATTTTATAAACCGAATTGCCGACAGAATTTTTTATTTTGAGGGCACCAGACTTTTGGAGCTTAAAGGTAATTATGACGATTATCTTCTCCTAAAACAGTCTGCTGAGACCGTTTCGGCTCCCAAAAAGACGGTAGGCTCGGGCGGTGCCGCCTATAAACAGCAAAAGGAAGAGGCGGCAAAACAGCGTAAGCTTAAAACTCAGCTTGAAAAGACCGAGCAGAAGATAGAGACACTAGAACTGCGTCAAGCCGAGACAGAAGAGTTGCTCTGCAACCCCGAAACTGCGGCAGACTACCAAAAGACCCTTGCTTTAAGTCAGGAGCTTGAGGACATAAAAGAACAGCTCCAAAATTTAATGGAGCTGTGGGAAAGCATCTCGGAAGAGATAGAAGAATAGAGGACATAAAGACACATCGGCGGCACCAAGGCACCGCCCTACGCTCGCCGTTAAGCCTTCCCCTTGAGGGGAAGGTGGCAAAGCCGAAGGTTTTGACGGATGAGGTGTTGTAGGGCTCCGCCACTACTCCACCGTTACCGATTTTGCAAGGTTTCGGGGTTTATCTATGTCACAGTCCTTAAAAACAGCCACAAAATAGGCGTAAAGCTGAAAGGGTATTATCTCCAGTGTGGCGCGGAGAAGCTGATGGGTTTCGGGAACATATATTATCTCATCTGCTTCACCCTTTATTTCGGTGTCACCCTCCACCGCGCAGACGACCACAAAGGCTCCCCTTGCCTTTACCTCGCGGATGTTACTTATAAGCTTTTGGCGAAGAGGGGTATAACAGGCAAGTGCCATTACGGTAGTGCCGTGTTCTATAAGGGAAATAGTTCCGTGCTTAAGCTCCCCTGCGGCATACGCCTCACTGTGGATATAGGATATTTCCTTAAGCTTCAGTGACGCCTCCTGCGCTACGGCATAATCTATATTTCTGCCGATAAAGAACATAGAATTTATATAACAGGACCGTTTTGCCATATCCTTTATTCTGTCCTTTTGTTTAAGACATTCCTCAATCAGGGCAGGCAGACGGAGAATCTCCCCCGCAAGCGCAGAAAGCTCATTTTTATCTGCTGTTCCCAGTATATCAGCCGCCCATATACCAAAAAGGTACAAAAGAGCGGTCTGGGTGGTATAACCCTTGGTGGTAGCCACAGCAATTTCGGGACCTGCGTGGGTGTAAAGCACATCGTCACTTTCTTTTGCAATCGAACTGCCCACCACATTTACTATAGAGAGCACATAAGACCCTCTCGCCTTTGCCTCTTTTAGTGCCGCTAAGGTATCGGCTGTCTCTCCCGACTGACTTATTACAAGAGTGAGTGTCCTGCTGTCGAGCAGGGTATCACGGTAGCGGAACTCACTTGCAAGGTAGGTCTCTACGGGAATTCTCAGTAATTTCTCGAGAAAATATTTGCCAACCTCACCTGCGTGATATGCCGAGCCGCAGGCTATGATGTTTATTTTATTAAAGCTTTTAAGTTTTTCAGGTGTCAGGGAAAGTCCGTCCAGTTGCACCTTTTTATCCTTAATGCGGTGCACCACCGTCTCACGAAGGGCGCGGGGCTGCTCGAAAATTTCTTTAAGCATAAAATGCTCGAAGCCCTCTTTTTCTGCCGCCGATATATCCATATTCACACGCTCGGCAGACTTTTCTACCTCCCTACCCTCAAAATCGTAAAATCGGGCGCAATCGGGAGTGAGCACTGCCACCTCTGAGTCCTCCATATAAATCACCTTTTTTGTGTGGGGAAGAAGAGCGGTAATGTCGGAGGCAATAAGCTTACTTTCCTTAGCCGTTCCAACTATCAGAGGACTGAAATTCTTTACAGCAATAAGGGTATCGGGCAGGTCTGAGCAGAGAATTCCCAGCGCAAAAGAGCCTTTAAGTCTGCTCACTGCACGAAGCACCGCAGAAAGCAGATCTCCCTCATAATATTTTGCTATGAGATTAGGGACGGTTTCGGTATCGGTATCGCTTTGAAGCTTTATGCCCTCATCCAAAAGCTCTTCGCGAAGCTGTGAATAATTTTCGATGATTCCGTTATGCACAACCGCGATTTTTTTATCAAAACTCAGATGGGGATGGGCGTTTTCTGTTGTGGGCGCACCGTGAGTTGCCCAACGGGTATGACCTATTCCCGTGCTTCCCCTTACCTCTTTTCCTTTTTTTGTGGCGGCTTTAAGCTCACCGATGCGCTCTGAAGTCTTTTTCACGCTGAAAATATGATGATGCAGTACTGCAATACCTGCCGAATCATATCCGCGGTATTCAAGCTGAGAAAGACCGTCTAAAAGAATGGGGGCAGCAGGAGAGCTGCCCGTATAACCAATTATTCCGCACATAATATAAACACCTCGTATATTTAAGATATGAAAAGGTATTCATTTTATGCACATTTAAGTCAGCCTACATTATCGCAGACAGCATCATAAGCTCACGAAGCTCTTTATACACCCTTATAAAATCTTCTCTGCCTAAGTTCTCACTCATTTCGGGAAGCACCTTAAAGGCGGGTCGGTTAAAGGAAGTGCAAAACCACTCCACAAAGCCCGCTCTTCTGCGGTCATCTTTAGAAGTTATATTGTCGTAGCCTGTAGATGCCGACATTATTTCTGCCATTCGGCGGCTTCTCTCGGGAGGCTTATCGCCTGATGGTGAAATTATTTCGCTCCTGCCCGAGGCGAAGACTACCGCGTGACGGATGCCCGTTTGCTTTAAAAAATCCTTAACACCAAGGCTCTCAGGCTCACTGAATGCCAATTTTCCGCAAAAATTAAGGTCAATATCAATGCCGCGGGCGTTAAGACGGAAGTTTTTAAACCCGCAGGAATTTTTTCTCGCAATAAAGGGCAGTGAGGATTGCTCTGCCGCCCTACCCTTAGCAGATATTTCGCATCCGTCGGGGTTTATGCAAGGTATTACCGTAAGCGCTCTGCCCGAAAGTGCCCTGCGCGCCTTCATTCCCTCTATGGACAGGTCCTCTGCCATGCCTTTGCACAGCTCGGTGAAAAAGGCGGTAAGCAAACGGCTGGTAAAACGGTCAGCACCGTGAAAACCGCCTATAAAAAGGGCGTTTTCCTCCGCCTGTCCTACCGAAAAGGCAAATATCTCTCTACCCATAACGGTTTTGCCTATATTTTCTGTTCTGACAAAGGGAAAAGCCTCACATATTCTGTCTTTTTCCCTTAAACTTTTAAAATAATCGTAATCTTCAAAAAAATCCATAAATTTTCACTCCCTAAAAAATATATGTAAAAGAGGCGTAAAAAATGAATCTTAAAGAAGAAAAGGTAAGCTCTACACTGCACTACGACGGAAGAATAATAAAGGTGTATAACGACGAGATAATTCTCCCCGACGGAAAGGGTTCGTATAGAGAATATATAAAGCATCCGGGTGGGATATGCGTTGTCCCCATAACCGATAAAAAGGAAATTCTTATGGTGCGTCAGTACAGATACCCCTACGGCGAAGAGGTTGTTGAGATACCTGCAGGAAAGCGTGACAGCTTTACCGAAGACCCTCTTGAGGGGGGCAAACGGGAGCTTAAGGAGGAGCTTGGGGTTACGGCTCGAAACTTCCTGTTTTTAGGCAAATTTTACCCCACCCCCGGTTACACCGACGAGGTAATATATATGTATGCCGCATGGGGTTTGGATTTCGGGGAGACTAACCCCGACGAGGATGAATTTTTAGAGGGAGAAAAATATCCCCTTGATACCCTCTGTGAAATGATAATGGCGGGAGAAATCCCCGACGGAAAGACACAGACAGCAGTGCTTAAGGTCAAGTATCTTATTAAAAACGGAGTTATACTGTAAACTGTTCACTAAAAAAGGATGAGTAAGGGACACACTTCATAGGGCAATTTCGCTTAAATATGGAGTGTGTCCCAACGCCCATCCTTTTTTATTACTTATTCTTTATATTTCCGATGCTTTCTATCCGTTCCTCACGTATGCTTATATCCCGATTTTACCAAAATCGTTTCACGATGTGAACTGCACTAAGCACAGACAGGGCGGTTTTCACCACCCTGTCTGTGTAAAAAGAAGAATAAAAAATGAATTCGGGATAGCCTATATTCGGTCAGACTTAAATGAGCCCTCGCAGAAGGTGCGACGAAGGGCGCGTTTAATATAGCGCATAACCTTGCGCTCGGTCTCGGCAAACCTTGCCTCGAAGAAAAGGCCGTACATAATAAAACCTGCAACAACAATTTCAAAAACAGTTTGTAAAATAAAATGTGTTTCCATGCTTTACCTCCAGTCGAACATTTGTTCGGTGTACTTTTATTATAATATTTGTACCGAAAAATGTCAAGTGTTTTTTTAATTTTTTGGCTTTGTAATAAGTATATGAAACTGCGTGTCCCAAAACAAGTACTTTGCCGAAAATTTTTAGAAATTTTAAAAAAATCTGTTCTTTTGCGCTACACTGTGGTACAATTAACAAAACGCTATTGTTAAAAATACTCGCAAATCTTAATGGGGTTTGTATACGGGCAAAAGATTCATTATTGCTATTGTTTCTGTTTTTCTTCCCGTTGTTATCGCGGCGGGCGCAATTTGGTTTTCTTCTTTAAAAAGGGAGATACCGAAGGTGCCCCTATTGATGTATCCCGTCTGACCTTGGCAGGAGACCCCCTTCTGAATACCGGCCTGTCTTCAGTGACTGCTGGTGCCGTTCTCGACGGCTGGTTCTGCGAGGATGTTTTTCGGCAGTTGTTACCATCTGCTAAAATGTTGAGCCCAGAGTTTTCTCTGCAAACTTCAAGGATGTGCTGGAATAATGGAAAGTCTTAAACTGTCTTTTGAGTCGGTAATGCCGATATTTTTGCTGATGTCCTTAGGGTATGCCCTTAAAGCCCTCAAAACAGCAAAAAAAGAGCATTTCGACGCGATGAACAAGCTGATATTCAAGGTTTTTTTGCCTACTCTGCTTTTTTACAACATTTACACTACCGATATAGGCGGTGCCTTTTATCCAAAGCTCATTTTATTTACGGTTTTGGGTATTCTCTGCATTTTTGCGCTCTCTTACATAGCGGTAATGCTGATTTCCAAGGAAAACAGTGTGCGGGGAGTTATGCTGCAGGGTTTTTTCCGTTCAAACTATGCTATATTAGGACTTCCCATAGTGGGATATGTCTGCGGAGATGCCGCGGGTGGAATGTCTTCGGTAATGGTGGCTATAATAGTTCCCCTCTTTAACATCCTTGCGGTAATTGCTCTTGAACGCTTTCGCGACGGAAGGATATATCCCCTAAAGCTTTTAAAGGGTATCATCACCAACCCTCTAGTTATCGGCTGTGTGCTGGGGGGAGTTTTCCTGCTGAGCGGTATCACACTGCCCCGTTTTCTCGATAGTGCCGTCAGCAGTGCTTCATCCATCGCCTCGCCTCTGGCAATGATTGTTCTTGGCGCAAGTTTTACCTTTACGGGTCTTGGCGGCAGGACAAAGGAGCTTATGGTAACCGTTTCTGCCCGACTCCTGCTGGTGCCTGCCGTTATGGTTACGGTAGCTGCCCTTCTGGGCTTTCGGGGAGAGGCTCTTGCCTGCATACTGGTTGCCTTTGGTTCCCCCGTTGCGGTATCCTCCTTTGCAATGGCTCAGCAGATGGGCGGAGACGAAAAACTTGCCGCACAAATTGTTGTTGTCTCCTCTGCAGCATGTCTTATAACCCTTTTTGGCTTTATATTTGTTTTAAATTCTTTAGCTCTTTTTTAAAAAAACATATAACAAATTCTTTATGAAAAAAATTATTTCTTTTCCGCTCATTTGTGTAGTCCTGTTTTCCCTGACGCCTGCAAGTATGCGACTAAAGTAAGCTCGGTATCCATTATAGAAAACAATTACTATATCTGCTTCTACGACAGCACTACAACCGGCATTGAAACAAAGACCTTTGAGATTGATAATAACGCATTAGCGATGGTGTCTATAAGAAGTCAATACGAATCATTGGATGCAAAAAAAGACAGACTTTTCAGTCTGTCTTTTTTTGTTGGCACCGTTCTATTTTCCCAGGCAGCTGCCCGCCAAGTATCTTCGACGCTGATGAGCTTAACTTCCGTGTTCGGGATGGGAACGGGTGGACCCTCACCGCAATCAGCACCAACTATATTGAGTTGTGACTTTTAATCACACCCTAAAAACTGAACAAAGCAAATGGAAGAAGTTAGAGGAACGAAAAAGGTCAAGCCCTCGGTCTATTAGTACAGCCTAGCTGAATGTGTCACCACACTTACACATGCTGCCTATCAACCCGGTAGTCTTCCGG
>JAZQGH010000041.1:0-11885 GCA_045539925.1 Acutalibacteraceae bacterium
CTGATCTCCATCTGCGGCTCTTGAAGGATCACGGCTGGAACGCATATTTCCCTGTAGATCTGATGGATGCCCAGGGCCCGGACCTGGAGCTGGATATCCCCAACGGCAAGCGGATCCAGAAGAACTATGTTGGCAAGAATCTTCAGAATTATGATTCCATGCTGGTGCTCTCCCATTTCAAGGGGCATCCCATGGGTGGCTATGGCGGCGCGCTGAAGCAGCTGTCTATCGGTGTTGCATCCTCCTTTGGCAAGGCGTACATCCACGGCGCAGGCGTTCCTGAGAACATCTGGACCGCCGATCACGACTCCTTCCTTGAGTCTATGGCAGACGCGGCAGGCTCGGTTGTCGAGTACTTTAAGGGCAACATTCTCTACGTCAACGTAATGAAGAATATGAGCGTTGACTGCGACTGCTGTGCGGTTGCAGAGGATCCCTGCATTGCTGATATCGGTATACTTGTATCCGACGATCCTATCGCTATCGACCAGGCCTGCATTGATCTCGTTTATGCCTGCTCCGATCCCGGTAAGCCCCACCTTATCGAACGAATTGAGTCGAGAAACGGTGTTCATACCATCGAGGCGGCAGCCGCACTTGGCTACGGAAGCCGCGAATATGAGCTTATCGAGGTAGAGTGATTTAATAAGGATTTAATAGCCACTTTTGCACATTTTATAGATCTGCGTAGCAACGCTTTTGACAACAGTTTGGATTTTTACGAAAGGAAATAAAATGCTTAGCAAAAAAACGAACGAAATTAACACAACTCAAATTGTGGATAAAATTGAATCGGCGGTCTTAGATTTCGTGAAGCCTTACGGATTCAAGAAACATGGAAGAACTTTACATCGTTTTGTTTCGGGAGACATTTCACAAGTGATTCATTTTCAAAGCGGAATGCCCACAAAAGGAATGAAAGGGCTTCTGTGCGTAAATATTGGTATTCGCATTCCAGAATGTTCGGAAAGAACCTTTCATCCCATAAATGATAAAAAGTATTATCAAGAGTATGAATGCACAATTCGTTCAAGATTGGGAACGGTTAGTCAACAAAAAGAAACTTGGTACGACCTTACAAAACCAACTGATAAAATTATAAACAGTATTCTTAAAGAATTACGTGATGTTGTTTTGCCAGTGTTTGAAGTTTTGAAAAACAGAAAATCTATACTTAAATTTAGAGAAAAATACTCTTCATTTGATACATTTAGTAGTAGAAAACTTTTAGACGAATGCATGATAAACGGACATCTAGGCGATATTGAAAAGGCAACAGAACTGTTTGAAGCATATTACAAAACCGCTGTTGATGATTATAACGATAAGATGCAAAACGGTATACAATACTACTTAAAAAAAGGCAATCGAATTGTGTATATGGGACAAGTAATTACCGCAGAAAAAGATGGGTATGTATCTTTACGCGGAGCAAATCACGCGCATATTGATTACCTTGATGAATTAGCCACAAAGCTTGGATTAAGATAATTTGTTGCGAAATTTGATACCATAGCATGGCAACGCTTTTGACAACAGCTTGAAGATATATTGTGGATAATGAAGATAAAATAAAGCAAAAGCAGTCGCAAAACACACTAAAACACACTAGAAATAACCCCTATTAAAATTTGCTTTAGAGGTGAAATAAGCTACAAGCGGTTGGGAGGTTTTAAATGAAAAAACTACTTTGTATAATATTAGTTGCTTTTATGGCAGTCACATCATTAACCTGTTGCGACAGAAAAAAGGAGGATGGTACTATGGAGTTCAATTTTGAGTCGCTTGATTTTTCCGCATATAACGGTGGAGCTTATTTAATGGATTTTGGTGAAATGTCCTCGCAGGAAGATGCCGCTATCGTTGAAGGAAAATTGCTTACCGCGTTTGGAAGCCCCGTAGAAACCTCTGAAAACTATGAGAACTCATTTAACTATTTTATACGTGCCACCGCAAACGATGGACGTAGTGTTGTATTAAATGTTTATAGTGTGGGGGTCGTTCACATAGGAGCCTCTCAAAGAGATGAAATTACTATACAAGCAGCAAATGCTCTTGTTGAATATGTAAATGCATTCAAGCCTACCGATTATGAGCGTACCGTTTATTATTTGGATTTTGATTTGCAAATTGATATTCAGGTAAAGAATGGTATGGTTACAATTAACGAATCTCAAATATCAGAGGAAAAGTCATCTGAATTATTTGATGAATTCTATAAATGATTTTATGATACCGTTTTCAAACCGTTTTTGTAAATACCATAGATAATACAAATCTCGGTAATACACACAAAAAACGCAAAAAGGCCTTATTTTATTCATTATTATGCTAATTAAACTAAGTGAAGTGATTTTCCCGCAAGGGTTGACATAACCGAAAAAATATTGTAAAATAGACACATCAATCTCACTTTTATAAAAAGGAGCGAGTCTTATGTATTCCGACAACAATATCACCATAACCACCAAAAGGCAGAATCTTCCCCTGAGAATTCAGCGTGGACATTTTGCCACCAGCCACAGCCATATTAACTACTTTATCGACGTTACTATGCTTAAGACCCGTCTTTCGGAGGCGAAGGCTGTTGCCGAGGAGATACTTTCCTATTACCAGACCACTACCGTAATCGATACTATACTTTGCCTTGACGGTATGGAGGTTGTAGGCGCCTGCCTCGGAGAGCTGCTGACAAGCAACAACTTTATGAATCTTAACGCGCACCAGACTATATACGTGGTTACTCCCGAGCACACCTCCGGCAGCCAGATCATCTTCCGCGACAATATCGCACCTGCGATAACAGGCAAAAACGTGCTGATCCTTGCCGCATCGGTGGTTACCGGATATACTGCAAAGTCGGCTATGGAGGCCATCACCTACTACGGAGGAAGGGTTGCAGGCATAGCATCAATATTTGCTACCGTTGACAACTACCTCGGTCATAAGGTTGTTTCGGCCTTCAATCCCAATGACCTGCCGGGATACAGCTCCTTTGCTCCCCACGAGTGCCCTATGTGCAGAAAAGGCGAAAGGCTTCAGGGCTTGGTAAACAGCTTTGGCTTCTCGAAGCTGTACTAACTCAGCATAAAAAGAAAAATGGGAGGTAATGAAATGAAATCAAATATTCTGCTTAAGAGTTTTTCTTTGATGATTCTTTGTATTTTGCTTTTATTTTCATTTACCGGGTGCATAAGCGAGAGTTTTTCCTTCGCATTTTCGCACTCTCCCGATAATGTTCGTTTTATGAGAGTATACAACACCTTCGACAGTGTTGGCCACCCGAAGGATCTTCCTTATAGTGATCTTGTCTGTGAGATCCACCCCGAAAGATATTCGGATATTATGGAAAAAATTGAAGGCTATTCCTTTGATTTTACAATGTTACTTATAGCAAATGCTCCCTCTCCCAGCTTTCAGTACTGCGGATATATATTGTACATAGAGTACACCGATGGTGAAAGTTCTGTATTAGACTTAAATACAAGACAGAATCTTGATATTGATGGCAATGCCATAGATCCCGACAGATATTGTTTTTACGGCTATTCGGAAGAATTTGATGAACTATTAAAGGAGTTGGCGGGCGAAAGCACCGAATAATAAAAGCCGATGGGCATTTGCTCATCGGCTTTTTAGTTTGCTTTTTGTTTTCTGTTTTACTTTACGGCTTCCTGGTTTGCAAGGGACCTTGAGTAAAGATATGATGTAAGCATATGAAGAGTGGCAAGGATAGTAAAATAGAGCCCAAAGCCGTTAGAAAGAAACGGATACATAAATCCGCAGGCAAGAAGCGCCGCGATGCTCTCGGGAAGGAGGCTTCTATCCCTTCTTATTACGGTGAAGAGACCGAGAAGAAAAGCGCCCGCACCAAGGATGAGACGGAGGAGCATCTGTATAAATGCCAGCGCCTGCGACTCAAAGAGAAGGAAATCACCCGAGAAAAGCAGATATCCTTCTATGAAAACGAACACCGCGCCGATCAGCATAACAAGGGCGGATGTCACAATATTAAGTATACGTGTCAGAGTTTTCATGCAAAGTTCCTCCCTATAATAGCCTCACAAAGCTCGGAGGTAATAAAATCGCAGAGGAATACACACCCGCCGTTCATCGACGGAAGATTATCAATAAGCCAAGGGTTGATCTTAAGTGCGGGAGTACCTGCATAAGTGGGCGGAAAGCCGTCGGGATAATAGCAGCTTGTAAAATTAAGAACAAGAGCATACTCGCCTGAGGATGCGACCGTCACAGCCGACCCGATCTCGCCGATCTTCTCATCCGCGGAATCTACCTGATATTTATCCTGCACGTAAAGCTCTCCGAGAGAGAAGGAGGTAGAATCCTGCCAGCCATCATATGCGGGGACACCTATGGTGGAGCCGTAATATCTTGAAATAACGTGAAGCCTGCCTCTTGCCTCGCCTACGGTTTTCGGCAGGGTGCTTTCTTGATTTACGACACTCTCGCCCTTCAGCATCTTTTCGAGAGTCTCCGTGAAATCAACGTCGGAGTTTGCGGCAGAGTTATCCTCCTTAAAGGATACAAAAATAAACTCATCGGGATTTTCCTTAAGAAAATCAGTCATATCTCTCAGCAGGTTGTCAAAATCGGTATTCTGATCCACGAAGCTATGCACGACCACCAGTCTGTTATTCTTAAGCTGAAGCCTGATATCAAAGAATCTGACACCAAGGCGAAGCTGCTCGGATATGGAAAGTGACTGGCACTTACCCGACAGATCTGCGATGGAGTGGGTGGCGCCCGAATCGTGTGTTCCCGGTATATAGAGGGTTTTTATTTCTCTGGAGTCATCAAGCTCACCCATCCAGCGGCTGTTATCCTTACCTGCCGACTGAAGCGGAAGAGTAGCCAAAAGCGCTATTGCGCACACGATGACAAGGCAAATGGCATTTATTATTTTAATTTTACTCATTACTTTCCTCCATAGAGAGCCCTGTGCTTCTTGAGAAGGGCGTGGTATACCTCATCTGAAATGCTGAGATTTCCTTTACCAACGCCGAGACGGACACCCGGCTTTATGTCTCCGTGATAATCACTGCCACCGCTTTCAAGAATACCGAAATCATGGGCGATCTGCTTCGCCGCGGCAATATCCTCATCCGAATAAGAGGAATGCATGGTCTCGATGGCGACGAGGCCCGAATCAATAAGCACGGGAAGAATTTCACGAAGCCTGTCCGCCGCGACCTCCTTCAAGGGATGGGCAAGGATAGGCAGAGCGCCGATCTCTTTTAAAAAGCCTATGGCATCGGTTAATTTAAGTCGTCTCGGAGGAACGTAAAGACCGCATTTTTCGTCAAGTATTTTTTCAAAGGCCTCCTTTACCGAGGAGTAATACCCCTTCTCCACCAGCTCTGCGGCGATGTGGGCGCGGTTGGCGTTGCCCTTGATATTTCTCGCCTTGACGGTAGGATAATCGATGACCATTCCGCGCTCGGCAAGTTTTTTGCAAAGCTCAATATTGCTGTATTCCTTAAGGCTGATAAACTCGGCGCAAAGGCTCTCTACCCTCTCATAATTCTCAGGCGGAATGAAGAGACCTATAAGATGGAATTCCTTACCCTCGTGCTCGGTGGAAAGCTCGGTGCCGCCGATGGCAACAACCCCCTCCCTCTCGGCCAGGGATAGAAATTCGGGAAGTCCGGTCACGGTATTGTGATCGGTCAGAGCTATGATAAGCCCCTTTTCCTTAGCGGCCGAAACAAGCTCGGATACAGTGCTGCTGCCGTCGGAATGATTGGTATGTGTATGAAGATCGCAAGACATAATAATGCCTCCCATTTCCCGTTATTTTTCGCCCGAAAGATAGGGCTTGATAAGCTGTGTCCATACCGACAGGCCCTTGTAATTAAGATGCAGGCCGTCATCGCTGTATTCTCTGATAAGATGGTTGTTCTCATCGGCGAGGAGCGAGAAAAGATCAAGATATGTAGCGCCATTTTCGCCCGCAATACGGCGGATGCTTTCATTGATGCTGAGGATCTTGGGTGTGGTTTCGGCAATCCTTACGTGACCCGACTCCTCGATCTGGGAATTCTGCGGTATTATGGACATACAGTAAAGCTCCACGTCGGGAAGAGCTCCATATATTTCATCAATAATTTTTTCATATCTCTCGACGATCCCCTCCTCGTCAAGACCGCCGTTGATGTCATTAGTGCCTATCATAAGCACCACGACAGAGGGCTTGATATCGAATACCGAGATTTTAAGCCTTTTCAGAACACCCGACGTAGTATCTCCGCCAATGCCACGGTTATAGCAGGCCAGAGGAAGATCGGCATAATGCTCGTCAAGAATATAAAGATCTGTTATAGAGTCACCGATAAATACTATCTGCCCATTGGCAGAATTAACGTTCTGGGTAATATATGACTGACATTTGTTGTCATAATACTTTTGCATATCGGTTCGACCGTCGGTATTCTCACTTCCTCCGGGATTTACGGCCAGAACCACTACCGTGGTCGCCAGCGTGAAAATAAGGATGATAGCGAGGATATTGATCACGGTGTATTTGTTTACTTTTTCTTTAAGAATTTTCATGTTATTTCTTCCTCTTAAGAATTCTTCTGCTTGTCAGATCATAGCTGATGCCGAGAAGCCAATCAATCATATCATCCTCACAGCTGCCGTCAAGGGCTACAGTAAGCCAATGGGTCTTGTTCATATGATAGGCTCTGAACACTCCCGACTCAACGCCTGCAATAGACTCTATAACCTCGGGCGCGCACTTAAGATTAACCACGTCTACGCTTCCCTCTCTTCCGGGTATAAGCCTGCCGTATGAAATATTCATAGCGATGGCAAACCATTTTTGGTTTTCCTCATGGCGAAAAACTCCCGTCTCAAAATCCTCCTCAAAGGGATAATCTGCCTTTATTGCGTATTTGTCAAGCACAAGTGCCTCGAATTCTAATCTGGTCATAGCTTTTTCCTGATGCTTTTTTGTTTTATTATATCACAACGGGAGGATTTTTGCAATATTTTTAAATCAACATAAAATATTTATGGCTTTACCGCAACAAGGAGTTGCTTGCATTTTAAGAAAGTATATGGTAAACTATAATCAAAAAAGCAGGGAGAATTGCCATTATGCAAACAAAAGATGTCATTTTAATGCTCAGAAATCAAAAAGGACTGTCACAGGAGGAGCTGGCAAAGGAAATTTTCGTTACAAGGCAGGCGGTTTCAAGATGGGAGATGGGCGAGACCGTACCGAACGTTGAAACGCTGAAGCTGCTCTCACGTTTTTTTGACGTATCTATTAACACCCTACTCGGCTCTCCGAGAGAACTTGTCTGTCGATGCTGTGGAATGCCTCTTGATGACGAGCATCTTAGCCGAGAGAACGATGGGCATTTCAACGAGGATTATTGCAAATGGTGCTATTCCGAGGGGGAATACACCCTGGATTTTTGGCGGGAATACGGCGGTAATCCCACGAGAGAGGAGTTCCTCGCCTTCAAGGAGGAGCTTATAAGCGATTTTAACCTGATTCTGCCCTCTATGGGACTGCCGAAGATCCGGGATCTTAACGTATTATCGGGAGAATTTATCAACATGGAATATACTCTCCCAAATGGACAAAAGGCAAAATTCCTTGATGACAAAGCCACTTATCTTGGCAGTCAGCTCGAGGGAGATGGTGGAATTTGCTACGGAATTGCCGCAAACAGCGAGCTTATGCTGATCTGCAGCTATGAGGAAAACGGAGAAAATCCAAAGCTTCTTCTTTACAGAAAAAGATAAAAAAATGCCGAGGAAAAGCCTCGGCATTTTTTATCTGACGACGGAGGAATGACTGTAAATATAAAACTCCTCCTGGCTGGGACGCCATGCCTTTTCCCTTGGTGGGAAGGTAGTGTCAAAGGCCTCGCGGGTCAGCTTCTCTTTAGCGCGGCAGTGGCTTTCGGTTTCAAGCCTTATAATAAAGCTTTACATATATCGCCATTAAATTACGCGTTGCCGAAATTGCCATTCATATCGATTCCAAGCTCTGCCATATACTTTCCGATCTTGCTGGTAGATTTGTCAACGAAGGTAGGCTCGCCAAACAGCTTGTTTATCCAGCGGACGCTCATATCAAGCCATTTTGCATAAGAGTCGTTAAGCACCTGGGAGCTTCCGTCTGCCGAAACGTCGGTGGCAAGCGAATAGCCGTGAGGTCCGTGCTGGAAAATATGCAGCTCGTAGCCAAGACCCAGGTCGCTGTATCTTTTTGCAAGCGGCATAGCACCGAAGCGAGTCAGCATATCCTCGGCGGTGGAAACGATAAAGGCGGGCGGTGTGTCAGCTGTCACCTTGGAGATAAGCTCAAGGGCCTCTGCATCCTCATCGGTGACCTCGCTTTTGCCCACAAGAAGCTTTAGCATCATATCCGCACCTGGAATATTGGGCATAGAGGTGGCAGGATAACAAAGTATCATACCGTTAGGGCGATTTTTCGACAAAACGCCTGCCGCAAGGGCGAGATGACCACCTGCGGAAAAGCCGAGTGTAAGAATTTTTTCAGGATTAATATGCCATTTTTCTGCATTTTCTCTCAGGTATCCCACAGTCCAATCGATCTCCGCGAGAGGAGAAAAGCCTGCCGCATTTCTACCCGTGGAATAACGAAGAATAAAGGCGTGAATTCCCCTTGCCGCATAGGCAAGCGCCACCGGCTCTGCCTCTCTTGGCGAGCAGTAAAGATAGCCTCCGCCCGGGCAAATAACAACCGCAGGTCGCTCGCTCTCCTGACCGAGAGTTATCTCGCAATCCAGGATATAGCCCTCAAGGGTGGCATCCTCATGTCCCGGAACAGTAATGTTTATCATTCTCATAGTTAAGCCCTCTCTTTATATACTTCAGAACTCTATTTTCATTATAACACATCCTCTGCAGTTTGTAAAGCGCGATATTCTACGTGCACCTTCAAAAATCGGAAGGCAGAATAAAGGAAGCGCCCCCTTACAAGATGGCAATTCCGCCTCGCGGGCAAAAAGTCTATTATATAAAAAAGGACGAGGTGCTCTGCCCCGTCCCTTGTATTCAAATAAAATCAGTCACCGAAGCAAATGCCCATAGCCTTTGCAAGAGTAACGTACTCACCGTTCGGATCAACGTTCTTTGTCTTCTGACCGATTACGTCCTCGAGAGAAACGTCAATGATCTTATCTCCGTGGAGCGCAACCATTCTGCCGAAGCCGCCTTTCATACAAAGCTCAACTGCCGCATATCCGTAACGGGCAGAAAGGATTCTGTCACGGGAGGTAGGTGTACCGCCGCGCTGAATGTGACCGAGGGTTGTTGCTCTTGCCTCGGAGCCGGTAAGTCTTTCAAGCTGATCTGCTACTACTGCGCCTACACCGCCAAGGCGGATAGAATCTGCGCTGTCCTCGATAACCTTGGAAACGATCTGCTTGCCGCCAAGAGCCTTCGCTCCCTCGGCAACCGCAACTATGGAATAGTTCTTGCCGTTTGCCTTATCGTTGTTGATCTTCTCTGCAACCTTATTAATGTCGTAGGGGATCTCGGGGATAAGAATTACGTCAGCCGCGCCTGCAATACCTGCGTGAAGAGTCATCCAGCCCGCGCCGCGACCCATGATCTCAACAACCATAACTCTGTGGTGAGACATACCTGTTGTTCTTACTCTGTCAAGGCCGTCGGTAGCAACGGTAACCGCTGTATCAAAGCCAAAGGTGTAGTCGGTGTGCGCAAGGTCGTTGTCAATAGTCTTTGGAATGCCGATAACCTTTACGCCCTTACGGGAGAAGTCTCTCGCAGAGGTAAGAGAGCCGTCGCCGCCAAGGATAAAGATGGCATCAATGCCTGCATCCTCAAGGTTCTTTACAGCAACGTCGGATGCATCCTCGTAAATAAGCTTACCGTTCTCGTCGCGAAGGAGATTTCCGTTTTCGTCCTTTACGGGATACTGGAACAGGTTATCCTTGTTAGAGCTGTAAAGGATGGTACCGCCCTTGGTGAAAATGTCATCTACGTCTTCAAGACCGAGCTTGATAAAATCGCCGTGGTACAGACCGAAATAACCGTGACGGACACCGTAGACCTCAAGTCCGTACTTTCTGATCGCGGTGTTGGTAACCGCACGAATTACAGGGTTCAAGCCGGGGCAATCACCGCCCGCGGTAAGAATTGCAACTTTCTTTATTTTTCTCATAGACATCAATATATACTTCCTTAAAATTAAAATACTCTTTTATTTTTATCGGTTTTGACCTTTCATAGCTGACCTTTCGGCTCATAGGCTTCTTGTTACGATACATTTTGTTAATTATATCACAATAAAACCTTTTTTTCAACCCATTTTTAAAAAATTGTCGAATTACCCATTTCGCGCATCAAACCAACCGCAAGCATAGGTTAAAGTGACGAAAAACCACCTCCCGAATTTTCACCTATTGTGGAATAAATTATCCACCGCATAAAAAAGCAGTCCGCAAGGGAACGTACTCTTAAGAACAGTTTTGATTGTACGTTACCTACCGACAGGAAAGAAACTCAAATTTTCTATCGTTCCCAACAAAAATTGAAAACATAGAAACTGCAGATTGATTTTCTGCAGTTTTTGTGCTATAATTTATACGTACGAATGATTTGTATAGGAGATAAACAATATGTTTTATTATCTAAACAAAGACACAGTTCCAACAATACCTACACCGCACGATTGTGAAATAAAGAAAGTGACTATACAAGGAGATTATATTATATTTGAGTTTGAGGATGACATTTCGTATCATGATTCTATTCGGCACTTCAACCCCGATGCAAAATCCTTAGTCATCAAAATTCATTTGGTTAATGATTTTGATACATACAAAATGAAATACTATAAAAAGCCTTGGTGTAGAGGGGATTATTCCCGTATTGATAACGCCCAACTTGAAAAAATTGCTAAAAAGGAAAGACTCGAATATCTTTACCATTATGTTGGATATCAATCTATGATTATCAAGTTGTTTAGCCAAACTTATATTACTCTCGACATAGCAACCGACTATATCGAATACGAGTGGATTGTTTAAAAAATCTCAATTTGTAAAGAAACGTTTAAGCGTTACTCGATAAAAGCCTCCCTTGTGTAAAGGGAGGTGGCACGCGAAGCGTGACGGAGGGATTGTGAAAAACAAAAATTTTCAATAAAACAATCCCTCAGCCGCCTACGGCGTCAGCTCCCTTTACACAAGGGAGCCTTTTTTATTTGGTTGAGCAAGTAGAACGTAAAACGACACTATTTTTTATTTTTGTTCATCGATTTGCTTATTGTAGATATTATCTCAAATATTTGCTTGTCATGATTTGCCTTAAAGCACTCTTTACGAATGAAAACATGGGTGAGTTTTTTGTATTTAGGATAAGATCTAATAAGAGGTGGCACGGCAAAAGCATAAATAAAAGCAAAAAGAATTGCAAAAAAAGATATAAAATATGCCAAAATTAAAACAGTAGATTCGGTTGTTATAGCAATCCAAAGGGAAATAAGTCCTATAAGAAACAGAAGTGCTGGTATATATATAATTGTAAATTTTACTCTTTCAATTTCATATTCAATGATTTTGCCATTGAAAATATCTTTTTTATCTTTCATTTTGATTCTCCTTTGCTGTAGTTTAATTTTATCACACACCCGATAATAAGTCAAGAATAAAAAGGGGTTATCTGCTATTCGTCGGGCGGACACGACGAATAACGCAGTATGTTGCCGTCTATGGCGGCAAGCATAGACCCCGACGCGCACGTCGCTTAGCGCTTGTGCGCTCGGTCATAGAGCGTAGCTCGTGAGGTTCAAAATCCCATAAGCTTCGACAACCAAAGAAAGAAAAAACTCGGTACACCATACGGTGCTCCGAGTT
>JAZQGH010000042.1:0-4541 GCA_045539925.1 Acutalibacteraceae bacterium
AGGGGACCCCCCTTGAAGGAAATCGGGATTGTGGTATATTATCTCGCATCTTAAGTGAAAGCAATGACACTTAAGGAAAAGTCAAGTCTCAAGAGGCTGGCTGATCTTTGAAAAGATAACGAACAATTTGGTAAGTGACATCTTAAAAAGATTATAATTTTTTTAAGAGAGCGCGAAGACGAGCATAAAACGTTACACTTTGTAGCTGTGAGCTTGTTTTAATGTAGTTCAAGCATTAAAATCATGTGATTAAGTTACTAAGGGCATACGGGGGATGTCTTGGCATTAGCAGGCGAAGAAGGGCGTGGCAATCTGCGATAAGCCTCGGGTAGCTGATAAACGAGCTTTGATCCGGGGATCCCTGAATTACCGTATGATGAATACATAGTCATACGGGGCAAACGCAAGGAACTGAAACATCTAAGTACTTGCAGGAAAAGAAAGAAAAATCGATTTCCTCAGTAGCGGCGAGCGAAAGGGAAAGAGCCCAAACCGGAGCGATTTTCGTTCTGGGGTTGTAGGACTTCATAAAGTATCAAGCGTCTTAACAGAACGGCATGGGATGGCCGGCCACAGAGGGTGAGAGTCCCGTAAGTGAAAAGACTAATGAGCTTGAAGTATCCTGAGTAGGTCGGGTCACGTGGAACCCCGACTGAATCTGCGGAGACCATTCCGCAAGGCTAAATACTCGCTAATGACCGATAGTAAACCAGTAATGCGAATGAAAGATTAAAAGAACCCTTATAAAGGGAGTGAAAAGAATCTGAAACCGTGTGCCTACAAGCGGTCGGAGCCCGATTTGAACGGGTGACGGCGTGCCTTTTGCATAATGATCCGGCGAGTTACTGTCAACAGCTGGTTAAGGCCTTCCGGGCCGGAGCCTCAGGGAAACCGAGTCTTAATAGGGCGGATGTTGTTGGTAGTAGACGCGAAACCTAAGTGAACTACCCATGAGCAGGTTGAAGCGCGGGTTAAACTGCGTGGAGGACCGAACCCACTTGGGTTGAAAACCGAGGGGATGACTTGTGGGGAGGAGTGAAAGTCTAATCAAACTGGGAGATAGCTCGTTCTCTCCGAAATAGCTTTAGGGCTAGCCTCAGGCAACTACTTTACGGGGGTAGAGATACTGAATTGGGTCGAGGGGCGTCAAAACCTACTCACCTGAACCAAACTCCGAATACCGTAAAGACTATCCTGGGAGTCAGTCCGCGGGGGATAAGCTCCGCGGACGAAAGGGAAACAACCCTTGATCATCTGTTAAGGTCCCGAAGTATTGCTAAGTCACTAAGGAAGTTGAATTGCCGAGACAACCAGGATGTTGGCTTAGAAGCAGCCATCATTTAAAAAGTGCGTAATAGCTTACTGGTCGAGCAATTCTGCGCCGATAATGAACGGGAGTAAGCAATACACCGAAGCAGTGGGATGCGCAAGCATCGGTAGGAGAGCGCTCTAACCGAGAAACGAGCGATACCGTGAGGAGTCGTGGTGGCGGTTAGAGGTGATTATGCCGGAATGAGTAACGATAAAGCAGGTGAGAATCCTGCTCGCCGAAAACCTAAGGTTTCCTGGGGAAGGTAAATCCGCCCAGGGTTAGCCGGTACCTAAGACGAGGCCGATGGGCGTAGTCGATGGACATCAGGTCAACATTCCTGAGCTGATGTATATTGTGATGGAGTGACGGCGATTGAAGTGAGAGACACCGAACAGAAGTGGTGTTGAATTCTTCTGCTTATTTGATAGTTAAATGCGTCAATGGTTCAGCAGAAGCAGGACGACTGGATTTATCCGGAAGTCTCATGGATCTCGTCCAAGAAAACCTTCTAAACTTAGATGTACATCAACCGTACTAAAACTGACACAGGTAGGTGGGACGCGTAGTCTAAGGCGCTCGGGAGAACACTAGTTAAGGAACTCTGCAAAATGATCCCGTAAGTTCGCGATAAGGGATGCCTCGGGAGAGGCCACAGTAAATCGATAGCTCCAACTGTTTATCAAAAACATAGGACCCTGCAAACACGTAAGTGGACGTATAGGGTCTGACGCCTGCCCGGTGTTGGTAGGTTAAGGAAGACGGTAAGTCGAAAGGCGAAGCTGGCGACCGAAGCCCCAATAAACGGCGGCCGTAACTATGACGGTCCTAAGGTAGCGAAGTTCCTTGTCGGGTAAGTTCCGACCCGCATGAAAGGCGTAATGAGAGCTATACTGTCTCAACTAGTGACCCGGTGAAATTGTAGTCGTGGTGAAGATGCCACGTACCCGCACCAAGACGGAAAGACCCCGTGAACCTTTACTGTAGGCAGATACTGGGCTGTGGTAAATTTTGTGTAGGATAGCTGGGAGGCGATGAAGTGAGTACGCTAGTATTCATGGAGCCGACGTTGAAATACCAGCCTGAGTTTACTTTAGTTCTAACGCCGATTCCCGTGAGCCGGGCGGCGGACAATTTCTGTTGGGCAGTTTGACTGGGGCGGTCTCCTCCCAAAGAGTAACGGAGGAGTGCAAAGGTACACTCAGCCTGTTTGGCAATCAGGCGTCGAGCGCAATGGTAGAAAGTGTGCTTAACTGCGAGAGCGATCACTCGAGCAGATACGAAAGTAGGTCATAGTGATCCGGTGGTTCTGAATGGAAAGGCCATCGCTCATCAGATAAAAGGTACTCCGGGGATAACAGGCTTATCGCTTCCGAGCGTCCATAGCGGCGAAGCGGTTTGGCACCTCGATGTCGGCTCATCACATCCTGGGGGTGGAGAAGCTCCCAAGGGTTTGGCTGTTCGCCAATGAAAGTGGTACGTGAGCTGGGTTCAGACCGTCGTGAGACAGGTCGGTCCCTATCTGGTGTGGGCGTACGAAACTTGACGGGAATTAACCTTAGTACGAGAGGACTTGGTTGGACGCAGCTCTGGCGTTCCAGTTGTCGCGCTAGCGGCACGGCTGGGTAACTAACTGCGGAATGGATAAACGCTGAAAGCATATAAGCGTGAAGCTGGCCCGAAGATAAGGTTTCGTTTGAGTCCCCTGAAAGACGATCAGGTTGATAGGGCGGATGTGTAAGTGCAGTAATGTATTTAGCTGACCGCTACTAATGGACGATCACTTAATCGCATGTTTTTAATGCTTTCCTGCATAAGCAGGACGCTCAGTTGCTTGCTGAATTGTTCAAGTTGTCGTGTCTTGACTGATACGATGATTTTTAGCCGGTGACCATATCGTAAAGGCCCACCTGTTCCCATCCCGAACACAGTAGTTAAGCTTTCCGAGCCGATGGTAGTACTGCAAGTGCGAGAGTAGGTATTGCCGGTTTTTTTATTTTAAACGCCTGAAATTGGCGTTTTTTTGTTTCTTGCGCGGGAAAAGAATTACGGACTTTTCTTTTACAAAAGTTAAAAAGTTTTAAAGACTGGGAATGCACAATAACTTATTCCAGGATTTTCTTATATTTTGTACAATATAAAGGCGAATGTGACGCGAACAGAGCTGTTATAGAGTTCTGCGTTAAAATTTATGTGGAAAATTATTTGTCCTCAACCCTGCCGGAATACGAACGTTTTAAAGAAGTGCATCGGCTTTTGAGGAACTATCCCGTACGGCTGCCGCTTGTCGCGGATTTTCTTCAGGAACATCGCCAGGAGCTGCATGAGATTAAGAAATTACGGGCCGCGTATGTTGAAATTGAGCCGAAAATTTTTAATACTTTCGCGTTTTTCTATGAATCCTGGAAAAAAACATGAAAGAACTGCGAAAACTTTTGGATGATAAGAAAATTCCAAAAGTTATGCAAAAAAAGATTCTTGAAGAGATGAAAAAAACGTATGACGCGAATCTGAGAACCAGAATTTCCAGAGAACGTTCCTTTGATAAGTCGGAACAAAATCAAAAGCAGGAGACTTTTGAATGGTAAATCCGGTTCTTCGAAGAGATTCACGGCAGAGAGCGTGAGCAGTCCGGAAGTCAGGCAAATTGGATTCGTGACTCATTTTTTCCTGATTGAAAAATGGAGCTGACAGAATACGTAAAAAGGGCTTTGGAGCAGTTTAGTGGAAAGTAAAAGAAAACTCATTGGTGAGTTCTGAATTTCTGGAATTTTTTGGAGGAGGGGCTTGCAATTGTTTCGTGTGTTATGTACAATAAAAAAGAAATAGTTTTCTCCAGGATCCAAAATCGTGTTTTATTCGCCTTTCTGTCCGGCTGGGATTCCCTCCTGCGGTTCAGGCGGTTGAAAGATTTGGGTGTCGGCTTTCGAATCAGAATCTTTTGATGAAAAGATAAAATCGGGGCATTATGAATACTTCATTTAACGAAGCGGCAGTGGCGCACGATTTCATACTTTTGCGTGGTGTGTATTCCGCCGTTTGTGGTCTGGGAGACGACAGATTTGACTCCTTTTGGGGGGAAACTTAACGTACGTAGAAGGTTGAGATGAAGTTGGAAACGTTGTTTCCGTGAGTAAAATTTTTTCCTTCCTGGCTTGTTTATTGAGGAGAATCTACTATACTGGACATAATCCAGTTTTTTCAAATTCCTCGGGAGATTTTATTATGAGAC
>JAZQGH010000043.1:0-2872 GCA_045539925.1 Acutalibacteraceae bacterium
ATTCAGGTGAAAGCCAAATACAAACCAATGAGGATGGTATAGAAAATGAAAAGAATTAGAAAAAACCTTATAGTTTCAATGTGTTTGCTTGCGGCGTTTGTGCTGTGGACAGTAGCAATTTGCTTTCTGGATGTGCGTGCGATTGGCCCGCAAGGTTCGTTTGTGGGATTTGCCGGCATCAATGGTTTTGTCCATAATCTGACGGGCGTGCATTGGGGACTTTACAACATAACCGATTGGCTCGGACTTGTGCCGATTTTTGTGTGTATGGGATTTAGCATACTTGGACTTATACAGTGGATCAAGCGAAAAAGTATATGTAAGGTAGATTACGACATTCTTATTTTAGGTGGATTTTATATTATTACAATTGCCGTCTATTTGCTTTTTGAGAGCGTGGTAATCAATTACCGACCGGTACTGATAGGTGGGAGTTTGGAAGCATCCTATCCGTCTTCCACAACAATGCTGGTGATGTGCGTTATGCCAACGGCTATTATGCAATTAGATAATCGAATAAAGAACAAATTGTTCCGCAATATCGTTGTTGTTACAATCATCACATTTATTGCCTTTATGGTAATTGGCAGACTTTTTTGCGGTGTTCACTGGTTCACGGACATTGTCGGCGGCGCATTACTTAGCGCTGGACTTGTAATGATGTATCATTCGTTAAGCAATTTAAAAACGAAGTAATATTTTGCAGAAAATAACCGCTGAAAGCGTAAAACTTTCAGCGGTTTTAATATTACTTATCAAAAGAAACAGGCTTTGTATCATTTGTTGCAAATGCGTTAGGACCTGGGTCTGACATTGAGAAATACATTTTAGCAGCCTTTGTTGTGCCGAAATCTCGGTTAGAGCCTGAGTTCTGCACCTTGTTAAATGCATCGCGGAAGATCTGGTTGTGCGTTTCCTCATGGTTTAAAAGGAGGATATTCAAACAATCCCTGTAACCAAAGAATAGGGATTGAGAAAAATCATACGAAATGGTATAATTAATATATAAACTAAATTTTAGGAGGGCACACAAATGAAAACCATTATTATAGGCGGTGTTGCAGGCGGCGCAACGGCAGCGGCGCGACTTCGCAGACTGGATGAAAAAGCCGAAATTATTGTTTTAGAGCGTGGCGAATATGTGTCCTTTGCCAACTGCGGTCTGCCGTATTATATCGGCGGTATCATCACTGACCGCGAGGATTTGACTCTACAAACGCCAGAGAGTTTCAAAGCAAGATTTAATATTGACGTTAGAGTGTTAAACGAGGCAGTTAAGATTAGCCCCGATATCAAAACTGTTACGGTCAAAAATCTTCGCACAGGCGAAACCTATGAAGAATCTTATGATAACCTTATTTTGTCTATGGGCGCCGAGCCGATAAGACCAAACATTGACGGTGCTGACGGTAGCAATGTTTTCACACTTCGTAACATTCCCGATACCTTAAAAATCAAAAATTATATTGATATGGCAAAGCCTCGCTCGGCGGTGGTAATCGGCGGCGGATATATTGGTGTTGAGATGGCGGAAAATTTAGCCGAGGCAGGGCTAAAGGTTGCAATCGTAGAACTTGCCGACCATCTGATAGCGCCCCTCGATTTTGATATGGCGGCAGACGTTCACCGCTATATTAAATCCAAAGGAATTTATCTGCACCTTAATAACGGTGTAAAGGCTATAAACGGAAACACCGTCATATTGCAAAATGGCGAAATCACCGCCGATATGATTATTATGTCTGTTGGCGTCCGTCCTGAAACGGCTATTGCAAAAGACTGCGGAATAGAACTCAATCCGCGCGGAAGCATTATTGTAAACAACAAAATGCAGACCAATATTCCCAATATTTACGCCGTAGGCGATGCGGTCGAGGTGGAGGATTTCATCACAAAGAAACCTGCCTTTATTCCACTTGCAGGGCCTGCCAACAAGCAAGGCAGAATTGCCGCCGATAATATTGCGAGATACGAGAGCGTTTATACAGGAACGCAAGGTTCGGCAGTTTTAAAACTCTTTGATATGACTGTTGCTACCACGGGTCTTAACGAAAAGTCGGCTACTGCGGCAGGCATTGATTACGATAAGACCTACACCTATTCGGCATCCCATGCCACCTATTATCCGGGGGCGGCACAGATGTCAATAAAAGCGCTTTGGGATAAGAAAACGCTTAAAATCATCGGTGCGCAGATCGTCGGTTTTGACGGCGTGGACAAGCGTATGGACGTGCTTGCCACCGCTATCCGTTTCGGTGCTAAAATCACCGACCTTACCACCCTTGAGCTTTGCTATGCGCCTCCTTTTGGCAGTGCCAAAGATCCCGTCAATATGCTGGGCTTCGTTGCCGAAAATATCGTCAGCGGCAAGCTCAAGCAGTTCTTCTGGCACGACGTGGAAAATCTCCCCCGCGACGGCAGCGTATTCCTGCTCGACACCCGTACACCGTTTGAGGTGATGCAGGGCAAGATCGACGGCTTTGTCAATATTCCACTGGATGAACTGCGTGACCGCCTTGACGAAATCCCGAAAGATAGACCTATCTACGTTCATTGCCATTCGGGACTCCGTTCCTACCTTGCCTGCCGTATTCTCACAGGCAACGGTTACGACTGCTATAACCTCGCAGGCGGTTGGCGGTTCTATGAATCGGTCATCAACGAGCGCACCGTCCCCGAATACTCTTGCAAAGACTGTAAATAATTATTTTCGGAAGTAGAAATGCTATGAAAAAACTGAGAGGAATTGTTTTAATGCTTTTAATATCACTTTCGTTGTTCGGCTTAACTGCTTGTCAGGGTGACGACGGTAACACACCAACCTACGAGCAGATTACCGCAAAAGAAGCCAAAGTCGGATCGTAGCCATGTC
>JAZQGH010000044.1:0-5033 GCA_045539925.1 Acutalibacteraceae bacterium
GGTAATTTTAACATTATACCCATAAGCGGAACCTACGACCAGACAACTGCCGATGCGGTAAGGGCTTTTCAGCAGTTTTACGGTCTTACTGCCGACGAAATTGTAGGCAGAGAGACCTGGAACAAGCTGCAAGAGGTCTACCGAAACACAATAGGCAGTATTCCACCCACCTTTTACGGAAACAGAGCAAAGCTATACCCAGGATATTTTTTAAGCGAGGGTATGCGCGGTCAGGATGTTACCGACCTTCAGACCTATTTAAGCTTTATTGCTGACTATTATAACGATATTCCGAAAATCCCCGTTACGGGATATTTCGGAGAACAGACGAAAGCGGCTGTTCAGGAGTTTCAGCGGCTTTTCGGTCTTGAGCCCTTAGGGTCGGTAGGCGCGGTAACCTGGAATGAGATAGCAACACAATATGATTTTTTAGTAGAAACCGAGCTGTAAAAAGCAGGGAAAGGAAGCCTTGGGCTTCCTTTCCCTGCTTTTTAGGTAAAATATAGATTATGAAAGATTTCCGTTTGTGTCACAGGTGAGTGTGAGGCTTATATCCTTAGTCTCGGTTACGATAAATAAGGTCTTCTTTTTAAATGTGGCCTCACCCATTGCTTTATTACCCGACTTCGAAGTGCTGGCAGAATCAAGAGACCATCTGGTTTCCATAATACTATGGGTATACGATGAAACGGTGCACACAGCACTTACGCCTGTTGTCACATTGTACTGACCTCTGAGCTTGAACCACCACTGTTCGTTTCCGTCAGCGTCTTTGAGGGTATATGTTTTGGTTCCGCTTCTTACATAGGTGTCGGACAAAAGCATCACATCACTTATCTCTTCTGTTATGGTTACTGTAAGTACCGATCCGTCGTCTAAATACTCAGTAGTCTGACTTACTATTATTTCACTTATTGGGGCATCTGCAGACAGCCCATTTGCAGACAATGTCATACAAAGCATAAAAGCTAAAGCTAATATCAATGATAATATTTTTTTCATAAACAACCTCCTTTATTCTTGCTCAACCGTAATTTCATAATAATAGTTTGAGCTATGGTGCATATCATACAGAACCGCACCTACTCCTACAGCAACAAGCATCATTACTACCGCAATGCCTATAGCAACTATCCGCTTGACAAATTGTGCTTTAGATAAATACTTCACCTGTTCGTCACCGTCGAGGGATGCTATGTACTCCGCTGTGTACTGTTCCGGCGTACCGAAGCAAACAGCAAGCTCGTCCTCGTCTGCTTCGGGATTTTCCGCCAAATATTCAAGTAAAGAATCATAAAGGTCTTCTTTAAGCTTTTTGCGAAAGACTAAAGGACAGTGTTTGAGCGAATTTTTCAGATATTTTGATATTATTCTATTACTCATCTGCCATTTCCTCCTGACTCTTTATGCCCAGAATCTCTAGAACACCCAAAGTGAGGGAAAGCCACTCTTTCCTTGCGGCAGCAAGATACTCTGCGCCCTTGGGCTCCAGATGATAATAAACCCTTATCCTGCGCTTTCCCACCTTCTCATGACGGTCGGAAATAAAGCCCTTATCCAACATTCTGTAAAGGGTGGGATACATAGAGCTTTCGAGCAGAGAATATCTGCCATTGCTTCGTTTTTCGATCTCCTGTGCCAGCTGATATCCGTACATATCACCGTCTTTTAAAATGGTGAGCATGACAACATCCAAGCTGCCACGCTTGACATTATCTGATACAGCCATATCTATTTCTCTCCTATAGGTTTGATTTAAATATACCGCAAATATATCCTGTTGTCAATACTATACGCCAAAATATATTGTTGACAAATGGAAAATTCTGTGTTATGGTGAACACAGAGTGATAAATGGGGTGAGTCCGATGGGTAACAGAAAAGTATCAATTAGTTTTATCAATATGTTATCAAATTAAAGGAGAGACTATTATGCGCAAAATTTTGTCTGTTACATTGGCTATATATTTATTTTTCACATTATCTTTTTCTGCATATGCAATAGATGCACAGCAGCTTAGTCAAAAGGAAATAATCAATATTTTAATTCAAAACGGTATACCAGAAGAAAATGCTACAGTTCTTCCTTACAAAGATCAGATGGATATTGCAAAAAAACTTCTAAGTGCCCCCGAAAAAGTAGCTGTTGCAACTACCTGTATGGAGACTGATATTCTTTCAGAAATTGAATTGTTTTTGTCGTTAAGTAATGATGATCTAGTTAACCGCGGTGTAGATGCTGAAACAATTCTCCAAAAACGACAAGAGTTCCAACATTATAGCAGAATTAGTGTGGAAGAATTATCTGATTTGTTGAAAATTGATGCTTTTGAGGCTACTATGTTAAAAAAGGCTATTGCAGAAGGCATACAGAACAAGAAAAACACACGAAGTGAAGAAAATAACGTATATGCGTCTGGAACTATTGGTGCTTCTCAAATGACTTATACTCAAGTGGTCACCAATGAGTCTTCTTCAACCGCTCCTAGTTACAGGGTTCGTTTTATGTATACTTGGGAAGAAGTTTACGGTCAAGAATTTTATGAAGACGTTATTGTTGTTGCATGGGGAGGCGGTTTAAATACAAAGGAAATATCGTCATCTGCTAACTATTACCATTGGACATCGCTTTTAGCCGATTTTGGTTCTTTTTTTGACAATCAGAATATGACGACCGAAGAAGATATACAAAAAGGAATTAAATTTAGTTTTCCTCAAACAATGATGGTCGACTATTCCATTGGCAAAACCGCAAAAACAAAAAAAGGCTTCGCTCAGTGTGTTCTTTACCAAACCCGATTTCAAGGTTACGACACGAAAGTAATTTCATATTACTGTCATAAAAAACTTATAGGAAATCATTCTATTTCAATAAGCGCATCCGGACCTTCGGTTAGTGTATCCATTGGCACGGGTTACGACAGAACAACACAAAGATCTTCGAACATACAATATTAACGCAATTTGAATAACTTTGTGATTAGGTGTAATTTATGTGTTATCTCAAAAATAAAATACGTATAATATTATTCTGTATAGTTGTAATTTTGTCTACATTGTGTATAGTTTTATATAAACCGTTAAACGTGTCCTTAAAAATTGAACACCGCAATCGTTGGGGCATATATAATTATGGTCAAAAAATTGAGGGAGTAAAAGGGAAAAAAGGTTTAGATACAAAGTTCTATAAAGCAACTACTATTGAGACTGGCGACAAAAGTGTTATTGTAGCGATTGTAGATACAGGCGTAGATATAGAGTGCAAAACATTTGAGAAGAATAATATTTTACTTGGGTATGATTTTTATAACAACGATGTTTCTATATATGACAGTTATTTGCACGATTATCACGGTACTTATATTGCAACAACAATATCGCACTTAGCACCCAACATATCTATATTACCGGTTAAATTTATGGAATCAGCTTCTGGGTCTATAGATGATGCCATATTGGCAATCAAGTTTGCTATTGAAAAAGGTGCAAAAATTATTAACTGTAGTTGGAACTTTGATAATTATAATGAAGAACTTTATAATATTATTAAAAACAATCCTAATGTTCTATTTGTTTGCTCGGCGGGTAATAATAATGTAAATTTAGACGACACTCCCATTTATCCTTGTAACTATAATCTAGATAACATAATTAGCGTCATGGCTATTGATAATCGCGGAGAAAGATATGCGTCAAGCGGGTTTGGGCAAAAAAGTGTTCATATAGCAGCTCCAGGAAAAGATATTCAAGTAATAATGCCTGAAAACGATCTTGCATATATTGATGGCACATCTATTGCTACATCGTTCGTCACAGCAACCAGTGCACTTATGCTTTCGGTTGATGCAACCTTGACCCCTTTACAAATTAGGAATGTAATTCTTAAATCATCGGTACATTTGCCCAATCTTACAACGCTGTGCATATCTGGAGGCTGTCTTGACGCGTACAATTCTGTGTTAAATATTAACCAATAGGTGTGTGGATTATGAAAGTAATATTATTAGGCATTATATGTGAATTGGGGGGCATTAGTCAGTTGATAATTTCGTCAATGTCTTCTGAGATGTATTTCTTCTATATGGGCAACGCTCTTATTGTGACCGGTTGGATTTTAGGTGTTGTTGGATTGTTTAATAAGAAGTATTGAGGAATAAGCCGATAAAGTTATAGAAATTGTAAACACTGCAAAGTTTAAAGTTTTATTTTCTACTTAAAAGTTTTCAGAGATCAAGGGCGGTTAAGCATTTCAAGCCAGAATAAAACTCACAAACGGTAAATGCTTTGATGTTGCTTGTATTATGTCTGAGGATAAATATTTTTTAACATAAACGGCAAAAGATATATTTCCAATAAAGAAGCCGTATATGCCTATCGTGATGTATACTATGAGCGTTACAATCGGTTTAAGGAAGAAATATCTAATTAAGCCTCAGATACAGGGCAGACAGATTGTTTCACATAACAATCTAACCTCTAAGCGTTGTGAAGTCTACATTTATGTCAACGGCAATTTAAACAATTCAAACATTAACTCAGACGTAGCATAAACCGCCACAGGTCTGTGGAAAACCGTACAAAGAACATATCATAAAATCACTACTACCAGCAATAACGGACAACCCTATCTATACGAAGCTAACGGGGTTTTCGACACCGCTACCGAGGCGGCGGTACGAAGCTTTCAGGAGATATTTGACCTGCCCGTTACCGGAGAGGTCGACAAAGCCACCTGGTACAGGATAAAACGGTATTATACGGGGGTCAAAAGTCTTTCGGAGCTTATAAGCGAGGGTGTAAGCCTACAGGAGGCTGAGGTGCCCTACGAAGACCTGCTCACCATCGGCTCTACGGGAACACCCGTGCGGCTTATACAGTATTATCTTGCCGTCATTGCCTATTTTAACGGTAATTTTAACATTATACCCATAAGCGGAACCTACGACCAGACAACTGCCGATGCGGTAAGGGCTTTTCAGCAGTTTTACGGTCTTACTGCCGACGAAATTGTAGGCAGAGAGACCTGGAACAAG
>JAZQGH010000045.1:0-2431 GCA_045539925.1 Acutalibacteraceae bacterium
TTTGCATTTTATGTGGATTCAACCTTTATATTATATATATTATTATAATAATATATATAATATAAAATATTTATGATTTTTTTTCGAAAACAGTAAATGCAAAATGTGAAATGTGATTTTTTATATTGACCTGAATCAAGAGTTGTGAAAATATCTTTAGAAGTATTATGTTTTATCTGATATATTTATTACATTTGCAGCAAACCTAAAAACTTCCGTCAAAAAAACAGATAGTATCATATTCGAGTAACAAAAAGCTGGGCATCATAATGTGTTCAGTAATCAAAACAACGCAATATATTCAAGGGAGAGATTTATGACATAGATATACACACTTAAAAAACAATCGGCGTTATGGAGGAGGAGAAATTTTGTGTTACCGCAGCCGAATTTTCCGACCTGATGTGGGAGAAATTCAGCCAGCTGTGCGCCTTTGTCGACGAAAAGACAGCTCTGCAATGGTGGCAATATACCAACGATGCCTTGTCGAGCTCGTCGCAGTGGTACAAAGTGGCTGGACGCATGAAGAAAAACATCGCGCAGCTGGCAAAGGACAGGAGAAAGGAGAAGGCAGTCGGCGGAGCAGTTTCCGCTGGCACCACTATTATTAATAATGCTCACATCGGGCAGATGTCTGGTGTAAACGAGCCTGGTTCAAATCAAGTTTACATAAGCAGCGAGAAAGATGAAAAGTGAAGAGAAGAAAGCGCTGATAGCAGCAATGTTTCAAGGTGCCAACATGAAGGTAGAGCAGTTTATAGCTGTAAACGAGGGCACGGTGGTATACAACGACTACAAGCAAGGCAAGGGCGAGCCGCTGGGCGATGCCGAGGTGGTGGAGTGTGAGGAGGTTTGCCTAGAGGCAGAAGAGTGCAGCTCCATGGATGAGCTGCTGTCTGGTCTCACTCCCATATTCTGGAACGACAGAAACGAGGCTCAGCTGTTTCTGAAGCGAATAGAGGGGCTGAAGCCGAAGGATGTTACTCTGGCGGTCAACAATCTTATTGATGCCAAGAAGATTTCGGATTTGTCTGCAGGGCGCGAACTCTACCAACTTCTCCATCGCCATGGTTATTATAAGGCGTCGGAAAGCAACTGGAACAAGATGGTGAAGGGGACGAGAAGGTGAAAGAAGCCTCTCCCCCGCCCTCTCAAAGCCTCTCCCCCCGCCCTCTCCTTGGAGAGGGGGCTTTGACCTCAGAACCTCATAACCTTAGAACATAAATAATTAAACCACTAATTACGCTAATTAACACAAATTTTTAACACCTACACTACCTCACTCCCAATTCTATATGAGGGATGAGAGTCTGGATATGGGAAATGGAGTGAAGAAATGAGAAATGAGAAATTAGGAATTATTTCTTGCTGTTGTAAATAGAATTTATTACTTTTGCATAGGAAAATTTAAAACAATGATTATGAAAAAAATATGTTTTTTGTTTGCTGCCTTTCTAATCAGTATGGCATCATTGGCCCAGAAGGATGTTACAACCTTTCTCGGCATACCTGTTGATGGATACAAGAATGAAATGAAACAAAAGCTGATAGAGAAAGGATTTACTTATGACAGCACTTATGAACTATTTGAAGGTGAATTCAATGGTTATCCTGTTTCTGTAAAAATAGTTACAAACAATAACAAAGTGTATCGAATTGGGTTGATGGACAAAAATGCTGTCAGCGAAACTGATATCAAGATAAGATTTAACAATCTTTGTCAACAATTCGAGAACAACAAAAGGTATTCTCTCAGCTTTGAGAAACAGAGTATACCTGATGATGAAGACATAAGTTATCAGATGATAGTGAACAACAAGAGGTATGAAGCATCATACACACAAAAGTATAAAGAAGAACTTATTGACACTGCGGCAATATGGAGACAGACCCACGAATACTTATCAAATAAATATACTAAAGAGCAATTATCAAATCCAACCGAGGAAATTGCTAAAGACATAAAAGGTAAATATGATTATATTTTTATCAATCATGCAGTTAAAATTCAACAAAACAAAAGTGTATGGTTTATGATAGTTGAGAATGGAGCTAAATATCGCATAATCATGTTCTACGACAACATATACAACAAAGCCAACGGCGATGACTTATAAGAAATAAAGATATTGTTTGCATAATAAACTCTCGTTTCTTTTGGAAGCGGGAGTTTATTTTGTGAGAGTTGGCAACAATCCCTAAACCTCTTCTGCATATCACGTGGATTTCACGTATCTTATTTGTAAAGGATAAATAATCCGTGGAAATACGTATGACACGTGGAAGCCTAACAATCCCCACCTAACCTCCCCCTACTACGGGGAGGGACAGGGTTTGCTTGCCATGCTAACCGTGCTCCCTCTTGGAAAGGGGGAGGTAGAGGGGGATGGAAATCCTTTAAATCCCATAATCCTTAGAATAAAGCCAGTCT
>JAZQGH010000046.1:0-6751 GCA_045539925.1 Acutalibacteraceae bacterium
GCCATAATTTCACGGTCGGATTTACCTTTAGGATCGAAATCCGAGCCACCCTTACCGCCGCCAATGGGAAGACCGGTCAGTGAATTCTTGAAGATCTGCTCAAAACCGAGGAACTTGATAATACCAAGGTTAACGGAGGGATGAAGTCTCAGTCCACCCTTGTAGGGACCGATGGCGCTATTGAACTGAACGCGGTATCCGGTATTGACGTGAACCTGACCGTTATCATCGATCCACGGTACACGGAACTTGATCTGCCTTTCGGGATTTACTAATCTTTCAAGCAGCGCATCGCGTCGGAACTCTGGCTCATTGGCATCAACAACCGGACGGAGAGAATCAAGAACCTCCTTGACTGCCTGATGGAATTCCGGCTCATTCGGATTCTCTTTTACGACTCGCTCGATTACTTCATCTACATACGACATACTGTTTCCTCCTTTATGAAAAAAGAAAAGACGCCTTTAACGGTAGGGGCATCCCCTACAACATTAAAGACGTCATTGCCTTCTTCATATATAAAATTGTTTTTTGGATTTCTGAAAGTAAAATAGCGTCTTTGAGCACTAACACTCAAAGACGCCTTTGCCTTTACATTCTGCATTATACACCTGTGAAATTTATTTGTCAACTCTTTTCTTAAAAAATTTAAAAATTCGCTTACAGTAAATAATTCATGCCGATAATTTAGAAATAATTTTGTGCAAGTTTCACAACTTGTAGAATTTGTGGTTAGGCAAATCGCCGTTTTAAAGGCCGCCTTATTGACAAATACGAATAATTAATGTAAAATATGATTGAATTAAATATATTGCAATTTTATTGGAGTGTTACCGTATGGGCATAACCAACTTTTTGCACCTCTGTATATCTTTCGGCACGGGTGCTTAAGGTTGGCTTTTTTATTTTCAGGATTGGGAGACAAATATGAAAGTTATAAAAGCCATCAACAATAATAATCTTTGTGTTTTGGACGAGCACGGAAAAGAACAGATTGTTTCTGGGAGAGGCATCGGTTTCGGAAAAAAATACGGCGACGATGTAGATGAATCCTTGATTCAAAAGACCTATCTTATCACCGACCACTCTATTCAAAAGAAAATGATCGCCCTTCTTAGAGAAATACCTGAAGAATATTTAACATTCACCGTTGATATTGTTGAATATATAAATGCCGCTTACAGTGAAAAACTTAAGGAATCTTTGCTTGTCACATTAAGCGACCATATCGCCTTTGCGATCGAAAGAAAGCAAAACGGAATGGAATTTACCAACCCGTTGCTTGACTCCATAGCCCAATGCTTTCCTAAGGAGCTGCGGTTGGGCGAATATTGTATAGAACAAATGGATAAAAAATTAGGCATTAGAATGTCAAAAGATGAAGCCGGCTTTATTGCAATGCATATAATAAATGCACGTTTAGATACAAACATCGGCAATGTATATGATATCACAAAAATGATAAACGGATGCATTGAAATATCCGAACATTATTATAAGAAAAGCTTTGATAGGACCAATCCCTGCTATGAGAGATTTCTTACACACTTAAAATATCTGGCAGGACGTCTTTTTGAAAACAAACCCTTACCCGAGGCGTTAAGCGAAGATGATGCTTTCGCTTCAATGATTAAAAAAACGTGTAACAAACATTATAAGTGTGCATTATGCATTATGGAGTACATTTTAAAAACTTATCAGAAAAATATTTCCGAGGACGAGCTTTTGACCCTCACCATCCACCTTAAAAAAGTCAGTTCGGTAAACTGATTTTTCATATTGATTGCAGTATCGGCGTGATCAGGCGCCGATCATAACGATGCTGCACAAAAAAATAAAACGGAGGAAACGATTGTGAAAGACAAAATTTTCGGGGTTTTACAACGAGTCGGACGATCTTTTATGCTCCCGATCGCTTTGCTCCCCATTGCGGGCTTGCTACTCGGGATCGGAAGTTCTTTTACAAACCCAACCACTCTTGAAGCGTACCATCTTACCAACGTCATCAAGGAAGGCGGAGTTTTATTTACCCTTCTTGATATCATGAGCAAAACCGGCAGCATTGTATTTGATAATCTTGCGCTACTGTTTGCTATGGGCGTTGCCATCGGTATGGCAAAAAAGGAAAAAGAGGTAGCAGCGCTGTCTGGTGCTATTTCTTATCTTATTATGAACACGGCTATAAGCACGCTTATTTCCGCCAAAGGCGGTGTAGACGCAATGGCCGCAAATACCACTACATCTGTGTTGGGCATTACCACGCTCCAGATGGGTGTTTTTGGCGGAATTATTGTGGGACTCGGTGTAGCGGCACTACATAACCGATTCTACAAGATACAACTGCCACAGGTATTATCCTTTTTCGGCGGCACAAGATTCGTGCCCATCGTGTGCAGCATCGTTTATCTGATCGTGGGCGTTGTGATGTTTTTCGTGTGGCCTTTGATTCAAAGCGGTATCGCCGCGCTGGGCCAGCTTGTGCTTGAATCAGGCTATGCCGGAACCTGGATATACGGTGTGATCGAACGCGCTCTTATTCCCTTTGGCCTTCACCATGTTTTCTATATGCCCTTCTGGCAAACCGAGCTTGGCGGCGCATTGTTGATAGACGGCGTCACCGTTACCGGCGCGCAAAACATTTTCTTTGCAGAGCTTGCCTCTAACTCCACCATGCATTTCTCTGTATCTGCTACAAGATTTATGTCGGGCAAATTCCCCTTTATGATATTCGGTCTGCCCGCGGCGGCCCTTGCTATGTATAAAGCGGCTCGCCCCGAAAAGAAAAAGGTGGTCGGCGGTCTTCTGCTTTCGGCGGCTCTTACCGCCATGCTTACCGGCATTACTGAGCCGTTAGAGTTCACCTTCCTATTTGTGGCCCCCGCTATGTATGTAGTGCACTGTATTCTTGCCGGTCTCTCATATATGCTTATGCATATTTTCAATGTGGGCGTAGGCATGACCTTCTCAGGCGGTGCAATAGATCTTACATTGTTCGGAATTTTGCAGGGTAATGCTAAAACCAATTGGATATGGATAGTGATAATCGGCCTTATTTATGCCGTAGTTTATTACCTTGTTTTCTACTTTATGATCACTAAGTTTAATTACAAGACCCCCGGCAGGGAAGCCGATGACGAAGAAACAAAATTATTTACGCGCAAGGATCTAAATCTTCGAAATGAGGCATTAAAGGCCGCCGACAAATGCACCTCAGACACGGTGAGCGCCTTAATACTGGCGGGGCTGGGAGGTAAAGCTAATCTTGTTGATTTAGATTGCTGTGCAACCAGACTGAGAATATCCGTCAGCGATCCTGCTCTCGTAAACGATGCACTTTTAAAGCAAAGCGGTGCTTCGGGTATTATTCACAAGGGTCAGGGCGTACAAATAATTTACGGACCACAGGTGTCGGTAGTTAAATCCGATCTTGAAGACTTTTTGGATTCTCCGAAATCAGACGAGCCATTCAAATTCGAACCCGATAACACCCTATTAAAAGAAGAAAATCCCGAAACTCAAAAAGACGCGACAGCTTCATTTGAGCTAGCGGCGCATATGAACGGCACCGTTGTTAATTTGGAAGATGTTGAAGACGAGGCATTTTCCTCTGAGGTTCTGGGAAAAGGTATCGCCGTTGAGCCGATAGAAGGAAAGCTTTATTCTCCCTGCGACGGCAAGGTGGATATGGTTTTTGATACCAATCACGCCGTCAACATCGTATCCAAAGAGGGCTGTGAAATACTTCTGCATATAGGCATAGACACCGTAAAATTAGGCGGGAAATATTTTGAAGCCCATGTAAAAGATGATTGCGAGGTCAAAAAGGGCGATCTGCTCATTTCTTTTGACCTTGAGGGAATTAAAAGCGAAGGTTACAAGGTGACCACTCCTATGGTTATATGCAACACCGACGATTACACCTCGGTTGAAGCTGTTTCCCAGGGCGAAATATCCAAGGGCGATAAAATACTTGAAATTAAATAAAATCAAAGGGGCTGTACATTATGAAACAATTCAATTATACAATTACAGACGAAGTCGGCATTCACGCAAGGCCTGCGGGTATGCTAGCTAAGACGGCAAAGGGATTTCAGAGCGAGATCATCATAGAAAAAGATGGAAAGACCGTAAACGCCACCAAACTGATGATGCTTATGGGCATGGGTATAAAATGCGGTGATACCGTCACCGTCACCGTCACCGGTGAGGATGAGGAAGCGGCGACCTGCGCATTACAGGACTTTTTTGCCGCAAACCTTTAAGCTGAGAGAGGAGGCGGCGATATGTTGAAGTTTACAGGAAAAGGTGTATACGGTGCAATTGCTGTGGGCAAAGCTTCTGTTTTTTTCAAAAAGAAGAAAACCAAGATTCGCCGCACCGGTATCGTTGATATCGAAGCGGAATTCGCCCGTGTGGAAGCCGCAAAAGCCAAAGCGGCGGAGGAGCTTTCTCTTATCTATGAAAAAGCCCTCAGAGAGGTCGGCAAAACAAACGCACAGATATTTGAGATACACATGATGATGCTTGAGGATGACGATTATAACGAGTCCATCCGCCATATCATTGAGACTCAATCGGTCAATGCCGAATATGCGATACATCTGACCGCCGGAAATTTCTCTTCGATGTTTGCGGCTATGGACGACTCTTATATGCAGGCAAGAGCCACCGATGTTAAGGATATTTCAGATCGTCTGATTGCCTGTATGACCACAGGCGGCGAGGAATCGGTATCATCCGACGAGCCTTCGGTAATATGCAGTGACGACCTTACTCCCAGCGAGACAGTATTGCTTGACAAAGAAAAGATTCTCGGCTTTGTAACCGCATTTGGTTCTTCAAATTCTCACACCGCCATTCTTGCGAGAACTATGAACATCCCCGCTGTTATCGGCGTAGGCCAAGAGTTTTTGACATCCATCAGGGAAGGCGATCTAATCGCTGTTGACGGATATTCCGGAGAAGTTTTTATCGATCCAGACGAAGAAACGCTGGCGCATATTGAACGCAAGAAAAAGGAAAGCCTTGAAAAGAAAGAGCTATTAAAAAAGCTCAAAGGCAAGGAAAACATCACCCTTGACGGCACAGAGATCAAAATTTATGCCAATATCGGTGGCACAGCCGATATTGGCGCGGTGCTTGCTAACGACGCCGGCGGCATTGGGCTTTTTCGCAGCGAATTTCTCTATCTTGAGGGTACCGACTATCCTACTGAACAGCAGCAGTTTGAAGCCTACAAAAAGGTGCTCGTCAGCATGTCGGGCAAAAAGGTCATAATCCGCACCCTCGATATCGGCGCGGATAAAAAGGTTGGCTATTTTAACTTAGACGAAGAAGAAAACCCAGCCTTGGGACTCAGAGCCATTCGTATCTGTCTAACCAGACCCGATATCTTTAAGACCCAACTGCGTGCCCTGTTTCGCGCATCGGTTTTCGGCAGGCTGGGAATCATGTTTCCGATGATAACCAGCACTTCGGAGCTTCAAAGTATACTTGACATATGCGATCAAGTGAGATCCGAGCTGCGCGAGGCCGACATCAAATTCAGCAACGATATTGAAATAGGCATTATGATCGAAACTCCGGCTGCTGCATTGATCAGCGATAAGCTGGCTGAGATGGTAGACTTTTTCAGTGTGGGCACCAATGATCTTGTTCAATATACTCTTGCATGTGACAGGCAAAACCCTCATTTGGAGCAGTTTTGTGATCCGCATCATGAGGCAGTGCTACACCTTATCGAGCTTTCCGCCAAAAACGCCCATAAAGCCGGTGCATGGATAGGTATTTGCGGTGAATTGGCGGCCGATACATCCCTTACTAAGACGTTTCTGCGAATGGGTATTGATGAGCTTTCGGTTTCGCCCTCCTTTGTTCTGAAACTGAGAGATACCGTGAGAAAGATCGATCTTTCCGATAAAAAATTATCAGAGGTAACGATAAATGAATATCTGGCATGATGCTTCACCCAAATCAATTTCAAAAGATAAGTTCACCGCCGTCGTAGAAATACCCAAGGGATCAAAAATCAAGTATGAGCTTGATAAGACAACGGGGTTGCTGAAAATGGATAGAATACTTTATACCTCTACCCATTATCCAGCAAATTACGGCTTTATTCCCAGAACCTTTGCTGAAGACGGTGACCCGTTGGATGTTCTCATTCTCTGCTCAGAAACTCTGGTTCCGCTCTCTATTGCAGATTGCTATCCCATAGGCATGATAACAATGGAGGACAGCGGTGCGGCTGATGAAAAAATCATCTGCATCCCGTTTAACGACCCCACATACAATGTCTATAAGGAAATATCGGAGCTTCCGGCACATATCTTTGACGAAATGAAGCATTTCTTTTCAGTCTACAAGGCGTTGGAGCACAAAGACACAGTTATTAACGACATAAGAGGAGTAGATGAGGCAAAGGAGACCATCGAAAGCTGTATTGAAAGATATATTGAATGTTACTGTAAATAGACGTTAATATCTGCATTACACCTTTTTAAATACAGACATTATTAACCTAACTCGATAAAATTTTGTTTTGGTATTGACAAAAATAAATTTTAGGCGTATAATATTTGCAAATGAGCAAAGGCGTTCATTTCAGTGTAGAAGAAACTCTACATTGAGATGAGCGCCTTTTCTTTTTATTAGGCTGACGGGAACCGAGCCCTGTTAAGGTTGCGCTCGCCGCCTTTCTCCGTCAAGTCGGATCGTAGCCATGTCGTTCTGTGAGCCAAGGAGTTGAGTT
>JAZQGH010000047.1:0-2160 GCA_045539925.1 Acutalibacteraceae bacterium
AAAAGGGGCTGTAAAAAAAGTCCCTGAAAAAGAAAGACAAGGTTCATCGTAAACGGTGAACCTTGTTTTTATGCACGAATATTGGAAAACGAAAAAAACAAGAAATTTTGGGTACAAGAACAAAACCATCTCTGCTTTTGAGTTCAAAAATGGTTTGTCTGTTGAAAACTTTTTTGCTTTTTTGAGAATTAAGCTGCCTTCTTTTTTGCCTTGAGCCTGCTCAGGTGGTACTTATGAAGATTAAAACCGCAAAAAATCAATCCAATCTCCAAAATCATCCCTTTAAGCCCTCTTCTTCTTGCTCTGGAGTATGCTCGGTTCCATTTGACAACTCCGAATACTCCCTCGGCTTGTATACTCCTGTTCATCCGGAGCAGTGCTCCGTGGATACAGTTCAGATTTTCAAGAACTTCTTTGTGTATGCTCGTCAGTTCTTCGTTTAATCTGACAGTTCTGTTTCCTTCGGACTTACAGCAGCTTGCTTTATGCGGACAGTCGCTGCAATCCTCGCATTGATAGTATTCTTCCGTCCTGCCATACTTGTTCCCCTTGACAGGTGCCGTTTTTAGATAGTGAAATTCCTTCCCATTGGGGCACACGGGACAACCGTTTTCATTGATCGGAAAGTTTACTGCACGGTACGGATCTTCTCTGTAATCCTTATCCTTTGTCTCTTTTTCGTACATAGTGAACTTCATATACTTCTTCATTCCGTGCTCTTCACAATACAGGTAATTGTTAAAGCTTCCGTACCCTGCATCTGCTACGGGATATTCGGGATATTTTGAGTATGCTTTGTAAAACCTCTCCATAAGAGGCTGAAAACAATCCATATCTGATGCATATCTCTTTACGTCAAATATTGCCACGTATTCATCGCAAACACCCATCTGCACGTTGTACCCGGGTAACAGCTGCTCGTTTCCCATATAGTCACGCTTCATACGCATAAAGGTTGCGTCGGTATCTGTCTTTGAATAGCTGTTCCTCTCATCTCCGCATATCTGTATATGCTTTGAGTATTTCTTCAGCTTTTCTATACACTCGCACAGCCTGTCATAAAGCCTCATTTCACAGCTTTTGTGATGCCCACGTCCGCGTATTACCTTGGAGGGCTCTATGCCGACAACTGCAATGTATTCCCCGGCGATCTCCTCAAGATATTCTATGGCGTACTCGTCTCTTGTTTCTATCTTCATTCCGTGAGTGAGGAGAGTCTTATTCATCTCGCTGATGATAACGGTAACCTTGGTGAAGGTCTTTTGACGGTTTTTAAGACAGCTCTTTTTCCACACCCAGCTGTACTTGTTTGCGTTAGCCTCGATCTTGGTTCCGTCTATGTAAACGTGATTCGTATCAACCTTTTCTTCTTCAAAAATGTAGCTGTTTATCTCGTTAAAGATTTCCTCGATAGATGCTGTCAGTCCGTAATTCATAAAGTTATCTATCGTCATGTGACTGGGAGCTTTATCTCCTCCAAGGAGCCACATATATCGGATATCATTTTTGCAGAGCTTTTCTATCTGTCTTGTTGATGCGTATCCGTTTTCCATAAATGCAAACAGTATTACTTTCAGCAATTTCATCCCATCGTATCTTGCTCGACCCATCCTGCTGTCCTTTACCGCAAGAAATCTTCTCAGGTCAATACGATCGACTACCTCTGCCAATGTGAATACCGCGTCTGTAATTTCAATATTTTTTTCAATATCTACTGGCATTTTCAGTTGATATGTTGTATAATTCTTTCGTGGTTTCATTGGACTGGACACCTAATTTTACCACAAAAAGAAGACTACTTCATCTTTTTTTGATAAAGTAGTCTTTCTTTTTTATTCTGGAACTTTTTTTACAGCCCCTTCTTGTTATCTGATTTCAACCGTAACCTTCATATCAGCGAGCTTTGCAGCTGCCTTAGTTACAGTACGGATAGCCTTAGCGATGTTGCCATGCTTTCCGATTACCATTCCCATATCGCTCTCAGCGACTTTGAGGGTAAGCGTGACATTGTCGCCGTTGATCTCCTGGGTAACTTTAACTTCGTCAGGGTTATCAACGATCGATTTTGCCATGTCTTCAAGAAGACGAACAAGATCTATCATTGACATCCTCCGCCTGATTACTCAGCGTCAGAGTAGTTGTCGATGAGAGCCTTAACTG
>JAZQGH010000048.1:0-3971 GCA_045539925.1 Acutalibacteraceae bacterium
GCTTTTCTACCTTCCGCAACAAATCCGCAACGACTATGGCGATAAATTTGGAGTAAACCTCCCGCCGCATATCTGCCGCCACCGTATTGACATATTTGACTTCTCGGTGGGTATCAGCAGATACAGAGTTGGCTTGCGCCAGCTTTCGGAAGGTATCGGCTTGTATCGTTGTATGCCACTGCCACGGCGTTACAAAAGAGGCAATAATCTGCGGCTTGAGATGGATTTTTCCCATTGGCATCCACGAGGTAGCGATTTGCGGTTTGATGACCACCTCGCCCATTGGGAGCCACGAGATATATGCCATTGGCTTTACGAATACACCGATGGGCAGATAGGGGTGACGCAGAGTATCTCCCAATGCGCTTTGATGTTCGCCGACTCTGCGATTGGTATCACCCCTTGCCAAAACCTCTGTGCCAACCGCCCTTTTAGTATCGGCAAGAGCGGCAACCTCTGTTCTCGTCTGTCTTTCTGTATCTCCCAAAACGGATAGAGATTTGCCAAGGCTTCTTTTTGTATCGGCTTTGACTCTCTGTATGCTGTCGGGGACAAAGCTACCGACAATTTGCGGTTTGAGATGAATTGTTCCCATCGGCACCCAAGCCGTTGCAATCTGCGGCTTAATGTGAACCGTGCCGAGGGGCAACCAAGTGATGTATGCGTCCGAAGGCTTGAGGAAAATATCTCCTTTGGGAATCCAAGTAATATATGCTGTCGGCTTTACGATGATTCCCATTTGCTACACCCCGGCTTTCCACCCCAACTGCAATCCCACCATATTTGCAATAGTGGTATTCACGGAATAACAATCCACCGTTCCTGCTGTGGTACTCGTTTTGAGCGTTTTTGCGCCATGCTCCACCTGCGAACCGCCACTCGCCTTGGAAATTCCCGTGAGAGTTGTAATTCCTTCTCCCGTCCGATAGGCTGGATTTCCCCCGATAGCAACTCCAGTCACCTGCGATGTGCCGCCGTAGGTAGAAATGAGCGAAGCCACATCAACGGTCTGTAAAATTTGCTGTCCGGCTGTATCGGCAAGATAACTGCCGTCCTCAAGGTCAATCATGTCCGTTACGGGAGAGCCGAGAGGAATTGCCGTGATGCGCTCTCTTATGCTCACTTCCTCATCGGCAAGGATAATATTGGAGATGGGAGTCACATCACAAGCGTAGATTACCAACTTGGAAGCATTGTCCATATAAATCCATTTTCCCGTAGCCTCCATTATCTTCGCGCCGTTCATGTAGATGAAATACTCCCCATCGGCGGCGTTTTCGCTTCGAGCCTTGAAGTAAAAGTAGAAACTGTTGATGCCACCGAAATTGAAGGCAATGTCGCTGTTAGTGACCGTCTTATCGTTGCCACCGCCTACGATAGATTTGACATGGATATAGGAACTGCTGTATTTATATAGTCCCACGCCGTTCAATCCGACATTAGCGCTCCCCGGTTTCAAGATACCCACTTTAGCGAAGAAATTTGACGGCAATGAGCTTATTTGTGGGAGATAAATATCAAACTTGCCGTAAAACTCGCTCACGGTATTAGAGATATTTACACCTTCCATATCCGTTGGCTGATAAAGAGCCACGCCGTTTGTGGGATTATATGTGGCGCTTTCAATGGTAGTGCCGTCCGCATCGAGAAATTCGGCAAAGCCGGGATTTATGTATCTCATGAGCCGACACCAGCCTTCCACCCGAATTTGTAATTTGCCAAGGCGGGAAGTTTCATGGATAATGCATGACCGTCTATCACCATGCCGGTGGTGCTTGATGGAGCGGTTTTAGTGCCGTATTCCGTAAGCGTAGTCCCGTCATGTTGGAGAGCCGTCAATTCCGACAAGCCTTCCGCTGTGCGATAGGCAGGATTGCCGATAACGGCGATACCCTTGATGTCCGTATCCGCTCCGTAATCGTTAATGAGCGAAGCAACATTAACGGTTTGAAGGATAGTCTGCCCTGCCGCTCCGGCGATGTATTCTCCGTCAGTTCCCTGCGTCATGGTGGTTTCGGTTGCGCTGATGGGTAAAATTGCCACTTGCTCCTTTTTATCAATTTCCAAGTCAGAGAGAATAAGGTTTGAGATTGCGCCGTTGGCGTTATTGATATAAACCACCAATGTTTTAGAAGTGTCAAAATCAAGGGCATAGCTGTATTTGAAGTTGTACAATTTTAATTGACACATTTCCCTCACCGAAATTAAAATATTTATAAAAGTGAGAGGAGCAATTAAAATGGCAAAACCTAAACGCTATGATCCAGAATATATAAAACAAGCTATAAAGCTTGCAAAGGAAATAGGCGCGACAAAAGCTGGAAAAGAGCTTGGAATTTCTGACAATACTGTTCGCACATGGCTAAAAAAAGAAAAATCCGGCTACATCGACTTGGGACAAGGTTCAAGAACCCCGGAAAATGTCATGAGTTTAGCGCAAGAAAATCAGCAGCTTCGCGTAGCGATAAAAAAGCTAGAAAAAGAAATTCGTGAATTAAGAGAAACAAACGAATTTCTGGAGGAAGCCAGTGCTTTTTTCGCCGCGAGCCGTCAGAAGTTAAAAAAAGCGAAAGAATGAAATTTATAGCTTTAAAACTCTCTGACGGCAAAAATAAAGGCAAACTGTCATTCTATTGCCGAGTATTGCAGGTGAGTCGGCAAGGTTTTTATGAATACCGTAAGCGTCAAAATAAGCCTTGGAAATATGAGGAATTAGCCAAGCTAATAAAAGAAATACTGGCAGAGGATATATTTAACGATAGCTATGGCAGAAACAGAATGTATGATGCCCTTAAATTTAAGAAGGAAACAGAGAATTTGGACATTAAAATTCCCAGTAAACGCACGGTATATCGAATTATGAAAATGCTGGGTATTGCTCGAAAAAAGAAACACAAGCCAAATGGAATAACCAAGGCAGATAAAAAGGCGCGGAAATCAGATGATTTGCTAAAGCGAGATTTTAAAGCAGATGCGCCTTTTCAAAAGTGCATTACCGATATTACTGAAATTCCGGCAAAAGACGGCAAACTTTATGTCTCTGCAATTTTTGATTGTTTCGATGCCTCCGTTCTCGGACTATGTATGAGAGATAACATGAAAGCCGGGCTTTGCGTTCAAACCGTTATAAATGCCTACGAGAGCTATCCTGAGATAAAAGGTGCTATAATACATTCCGATAGAGGAAGTCAATATACCAGTGAAGAATATCGCGCTATTATAGGGAAATATGGCATAATTCAAAGCATGAACAGCGATGGCGGGCGTTGCCACGATAATGCCCGCTGTGAAAGTATGTGGGCAAGAATGAAGGAGGAACTCTTATACGATAGATATAAAACTAAGTATATGACCATAGAAGAAATAAAAACAATCGTCTGGCGTTACTTCATAAGCTATTGGAATAATCGACGCATTTGTTCTTCAAACGGTGGAATACCCCCTATAGCTAAGAGAAATCAATATTTTTATTCTCTTAATTCTTCAGCTTAAAAATTGGTGAGAAAAAATTGTCAAGTAATATTGACAATTTCAGTAGTAATGATAAGTTATATTTAGAACATTGTCTAAATTTATAAAATTTTCACTACCGAAACCGCCACTCGGTTCTTCACCGACAAGTTTTAAAAACAAGTAACCACCTCCTGTGTAAAATTCTCACAACTTGTCTGCATTGGAGTTTGATTCCTCCATAATGCCCACAAATTTCCACTTGTGGACATGAGCAAGAATCAAGCCATAATTCGCTTTTTCGCATTGTGAGAAAACTCATTAACCGCAAGCGCGGATTCCGCTAAGGAACTGTAGAAAAATAACTTAGTCATTTTATAAAGAAACCACTTCATTATTATGCTACAAAATGTTATGGTTACCCCGTCAAAACGCAATTTTTAATTGGCGATATTGGCAAAATTTTATTTTAAAAATCAAATTCCAATAAAAAATATCGAAAATAAACAAAATGTTTGCCA
>JAZQGH010000049.1:0-1797 GCA_045539925.1 Acutalibacteraceae bacterium
GGTCTCCAAAACCTTGGAGTGAGTGTTCGAATCGCTCAGCCCTTGCCAATAGACACACACAGCTAAACTTAATTGGTTAAAGTAATTTTTCTTCTAAAAAAGTTATGAGCAGGGTTCAAATCCCGCGATGTGTCTAGTTAATTATGGGGAGTTACTCAAGTTGGTGAAGAGGGCAGATTGCTAATCTGCTAGGTCGGTTTTACCGGTGCGAGGGTTCAAGTCCCTTGCTCCCCGCCATATTTTTAACCTTATAAAACTTTTAAGGCACACACAGCAGACTTCTTTTGGATTAAATATTTTCTTTTTGCTGAAATTATGAATGGGTTCAAATCCCTAAAAATGTGCCTTGTAAATTGATTAGTTAGTTTGTCCTCAGGAATTAAAGCAACTGTCCAAAGGTTGTGGAAACGCTTCGGCACCTGGGGCTTATGGAAGGGTAAGCCTAACTGGTAAGGCACTCGCTTGGAAAGCGAGCAGTAATCGGAGAAATCCGGTGTGTGGGTTCGAGTCCCACCCCTTTCGCCATTTTTTAGACGGATACAGCAAAATATTTTCAAGGATTTGACTTTTAATCAAACGACCTAAATAACCGTCTAGTCTTAAGGAGTTATTTATGAGAACTTGGAAAGATTTTATTCGGCAAATGAAGTGTGATTCACATGACTATATCCTCTTGGATAAACTAGAAAGTTATTTAACAGTGTCTCGTCTTTATGTTTGCACTAAATGCGGTCATTTTCGTAAAGTAAAACTTCATTTGTAATTGACTTTTTAAAAAAAATATTATATAATATATACATAAGGTACAAACAGCAAATCTTTTCTATAAAACCGTGTGTCGTTAGTTCGATTCTAACCTCGATATTTATCGAGTAGCTCAGCAGGTAGAGCAACAGTCTAAAAGAGTGTACCTTGAAATTGATTTAATAAAGGAGAATGTATTATGCCTCATACTAGAACTCATATTCGTCTGAATACTACTGAGGATGCCAGTCGTTTTGTGGCTCAGCTGAATACCGATGGTACTGCTGATAAGTATTCTATCGAAGATTTTAATGGCGTTCATCGCGCAAATGCTCGTTCTCTGCTTGGTGTTATTTACGCCATGAGCGATTATCATGATGAAATGTATCTGGTAAATGAAACTCAGAATGGCGTATATCCTAGCTTTGTAGACGCTTTCCGCGCTTAAGCGGAACTTATATGGTGCGTTAGTTCAGTTGGCTAGAATGCCAGCCTGTCACGCTGGAGGTCACGGGTTCAAGCCCCGTACGCATCGCCAATACCGATATTCCCGGTTAATCACAGGAATCCTATAGTATGTGAGGGTTAATCATACCGGCAGTTCACAGAGAGTTATGCGAACTATGGGTATCGCCAGAATACCTGAAAGTAAGAGAGTGATTTCTCAATCTGGCCTGATATTGTCCCTTAGCCAAGCGGTAAGGCACCGGACTTTCGTAAAATAGTTTAAAGGTAAAACATTTCGTAAAGATGCGAAAAAATGTTAGTTCAATTCTAACTTTTACGGCCAGACTCCGGCATCGCTGGTTCGAATCCAGCAGGGACAGCCAACTGACTTTATGCTCTATAAGAGCTTAAAGAATATATATTAAAAAATTTAATATTTGGAGGTTCTTATGTTTGTACTGATTGGTATTGCCCTGATTGCCCTTGCTTTAGTACTCATGAAGCTATTCCACTTAAAGACGATTCCGATTATTGCCATTGTCGTTGCGATTGTAATGCTAGGCGTTTCGCTATTCGTCACACAGGTTCCGACCGGTTTCACTGGTG
>JAZQGH010000050.1:0-6494 GCA_045539925.1 Acutalibacteraceae bacterium
GTGTTTCTGGGTGGGGGGCGGCGGCTGGCTCTACTTTCGGGGTTTTTCCGCCTTTGGCGGGGGGCGGCTCTAAGCCGCCCAAAGGTTGTTCTCCGCCTCTTGTCTTCCGGCTCGCTCGGCTCTCGCTTCGTCCAGTGCCGCGTCCCGTTCGGCTTTTGCCGCGTCCCGTTCGGCTCTCGCCACTTCCCGCTCTGCTTTTGCGATACAGAGTGCTTTTCTCGTCTTTTCCAGTTCCTCGTAGGTCACGTGGTAATATTCGGCGTAAAAGTGGAGGGTTTCTTTCAAGTTTTCCGCTGTCCGCTCCCATTTTTCGGCTTCGCTTTTGTAAAAGCTTTTTGTCTTGGTCATATTTGGTCGCCCCTTTCTTAAATCCTAAGACAATATTATCACAAAAACAATAAATTGTCAAGTCTTTTTTTTAAAAAAATTGTCTTTTTTGTCAAAAAAATATACCTACACAGGAACAAAAGAACATAAGAGCCGCCCCCCTGCGGGGGCGGCTCTCTCGTTCTCATTGTCCCTTCTTTGCCCGTTCTAATCGGGCGTCTATCAGGTCTGGAGCGTCCTTGTGGTCTATCGCAATTTTTACCTGCTCTATAGCATCGTTAATCAGACTCAGAACGTCCGACTCTGTTTCAAGCAAACAGTGCGGGGTCTGCTTATATAGTTTAAGTTCATTATATCTAATATCAACAAAATCAACGACTCGCCTATAGTGTTTATCCTCCCAGTTATAAACGAGAAAAAAATCATATTTGTAACCGTTCGCGTCAATAACCGCGTCGATTTTCTCCGCTAAAGGAGTTTTAATCCATTCATTATAATGTTTCAAATCCTCATCGTCCATTTGCCAAAATCTCATAATATCGACTACCATAATATTACCCCCCTATCGCACCTATCAACCAAAAAAGTATAATTATAACTGCATACCACAACATCAAAAAACCTCCTTTCATTGTCTTTATTGTAACACAAAAAAGGAGGTTTGTCAAGAAAAATTGTCTTTATTGTAAATTTTCCTCTATTTCCTTGATTGACTTATACAAAGAATTTTTTAAGAGATGAAATAAATAGTTTCGGTCTAATTTCTTATCGGGTTTAAACTGCATCACCAGAAACAAAGACTCTCTATAGCAATAAAAATTATCACAACAGGAAGAACGAGAAAAAAGCAAAGTACCGTCAGAGTCAAGATATATACATATCCTATAGCCACAGTAATATCTCCGCAACGTCCGAGCAAGCGAAGTTAATTGTTCAGCAACGTTAGTGTCGTTGTAAAAATGGAGAACCGCGAGCAACTTCTGAATATCAGTCATAAGAGCCACCTCCTCAAAACGGAATATCATTCTCGTCGATATCATCAGCCCTCTTAAGCAAGCGCCTATTACAATATCCGTCTATAACAAAAACCAAATAATCAAGTTCATCATCAGACAGCTTAACCTTATAATTATATAACTGGGTTTTCAACTCGTTCCTTTTCTCATCACCATTCATATACGACCAAAATTTCATTTTACAACACCATCCTTTTTGAAAAAGTTCTCAAATTCAAAACCTTCTTGACTTTCGATATATTTTTTAATTATGTCTATAGGAGCCCCGCCAGTTGTCAAAAGACAGTAAGACGGACTCCAGAAGACACCATCGCGACCTATTTCTTTAGCCAATTCGGGATAAGTTTTCAAAATCTCGTGCGAACTCCGACCCTTGAATTGTCCTACAAACTTACTCATCAACGTATCTGGAGCGGCTTGAAGTAAACAATGAATGTGGTCTGGCTCGCCGTTAAATTCATTTAACCGCACATCAAAACGGCTACCAACAACAGACAAATTGCTTTTAATAATCTCTGCAACATCGGAATTAATAACCTTCCTTCGATATTTAGTAACGCAACAAAAATGATAATATAACAAATATACAGAGTGACAACCACGGTCAAAATCTCGTAAATATCTCCTAGACATTTCCTCAACTCCCTATCAACCCTTAGACGCGACCTTCTGATTAACATAATAATAAACTTCATCTCGTGTCGAAATTAAACCTTTCTTTTTCAAACCACCTATCAAATTATAAAAAGTTTTGCGAGTGACAGATAAATTTTCTGCCATTATTCTTCTTAAATGAGCGGTTAAAATAACTTCTCCACTTCCGTACTCCATAGAAGAACATAATAACAAAAATAATCGACACTCATTTTTTGTTAAACTCCAGATGATTTTCACACTATCGTTATAAACTTTAAAAAAACTTTTTTTATTGTCAGTCAAAAAAATCACCTCCTTAAAATATTGTCTTTATTGTCATTAGTTAAATGATACAATAAATTGCTAAAATTGTCAATAACTAATTTTAGAAAATTGTCAATTTTGATTGTGGATAAGTCTGTGGATAACCTGTGAATAACCTGTGGATAACTTTTTTTTAGCGGGAGTAATATATAATTTAATCAGGAGTTATGTCTTTTATAATAGGACATAACTCCTTTTTTTGTCAACCTGTGGAATAATGGGCGGGATATGTCAAAAAGTCAACCCTACAGCCGCAAGGGCTCGCGGGGCATCTTAGATTATTTAGAATGGGTTTAGATTGTAAGATTTAAAGAATAGTAGTTATATATAGTATAGTGTCAACTAAATTTCTACAAAGTATAAAATAACGTATATTTTTAACTCCGTATAATTGTAAATATGCCTAACTTACAATTTAAAACAATTAAATTACCCTCTTGACAATTATTTGTCCCTTTGCTATAATGCCTATAAATTTACTTTCAGACTAACCCGCCTTGAAAGGCGGGGGGAGTTTAACAGTCGCTAAAGCGACTAAGAAAACAAGGAGTGAATAGGAATGGAATACGCAATACTTGACCAACTCTGGAATAATAGCGAGGAACGCGTCGCCGAATACCAAGAACGAACAAACACTTATTTTAAGTCTTCGCTTACCGAAGTAGAAGAACCCTTTAACGGGTCTTCTGACACTATCCGAATGTTTATTTTCAAAAACTATGTGAGTTCAACGGGACTGATGAACCTAGCCATTATCACCCGTGAAGTTAAGACTAACCAAAAGTCGGAGGGGGGTCTGGCTATAAGCAACGTGGAATGTGCCATATTCCCGCTTTACGATATGACCCAGACAGCCTTTGACCTGCCCGATAAAGAGCAGTTACCAGCGATAAACCCCGAACACATCAAGTTTATTATCGCGAAACGCTCTCTACCGAAAAAGCCGCAGGGGGTCGAAATGGACTTAAGCAAGTATAAATGGCAGGTTAACGATATAGCTAAGGAGTTACACATCAGTAACAGGCTAGTAGCGCAGTATTGCCGCGTACAGAACATTTAACTTAGGCAGTTCAACTCCCAAATTTATATAACTGCATTTTTCTTCAACCCTTTTCTTATAAAAAAGCGTCCTTCGGGACGCTTTTTTTATTGAACATTCTCAAAATATTTAGTATAATTAAAGTAACAAAATTTAAGGAGGTAATAACCTATGGCAACCTACGACATCACTAACAGAGAACTTAAAGTCGTTGTGCAGGTTAACACAGGAACGACAGAATCGCCCACACTTAAAAATCGCCCAATAGGGACAGGCTACATCATTAACCCCGATGGGACTATGGTAGACAACGAAAAAGCCTATCAAGCCGCCCAATATTTTGGAGCGTTACAGATTCACCCAGTAACCGCAGTTTGGGCAGAGCGAAAAGCCGAAGCAATCAGAGAAGGATAATAAGAGAGGTGTTAAACTATGCCAGATTTAACGAGTACAACAGTCACAACTTCAGTGCTTAAAGTCCCGTTTACGCTTGAAGACGGAAATAAGTTAACGGTAAACCTTCCAGACCCGCAACCAAACCTAAGTAAAGACGACATAACGGGGAGCACGGGCGACAAAAACTTTGCTTTCTATATCGTTTCGGAGAATCTCATAAGTAAAGACGGAATCGCGGCAACTGGAGTAGGCGAGCCGTACTATTACAATACGGAAAAGATAGTTTTTGATTAAGAGGTGATATTATGGCAATCGTAAGAACGGAAAGAAAAGCACAACTTCAAGTCGTTGTTAACATTGGCACTACGAGCCAGCCGAAGTCTAAAAAAATAAACGTAACCAACTGGGCATTAGACCCCACTTTATTCAGTGCGACAAGTTCGAGCGGAGCAGACCAAGAAAAAGCCTACACCTTAGGGCAAAAAGTCGCGGCGGCACAAACGCATCCATTCCTACAGACCATAGTTATGGAGCGATATAATTTAGAGCAACAGTCTTAAGGGGGGATATATATGAGTTCGGTTTTAAAAATGCCTATCATCTTAGAAAACAGTAAGAAAATCACAATCACTTTACAAGACCCTAAAACTAACATTACGCAAACGGAAGTAAGCACTTTTACGAATTACGTTATTAATAACGCAATTATCAGGTACAACGGTTATTATCCCGTCAGTGCCGAAGAAGGTTATATCTACAATACAAACGAAATACCTCTTACTTAAGAAGGTGGAGGTATGAGTGAAGAAAACGTTATTAACATTATTTCTAATATCGGCGTTCCTTCTGCAATCGCCTTTTATGTGTTGGTAAAAGTTAACAACAATTTACAAGCACTTACAAGAGCGGTTGACAGACTTTCCTACACTCTACAAAAGAGCCGCTAATTTAGCGGTTCTTTTTTTTGCCCCTTTGCCGTTGTTTATTTTCGCCGCGAGATTTCACTTTAAGGATAGGGGGGGGCGGGGGGATATCGCCCCCGCAAACACGCGAGCGAACGCGAGTGTGTTTTATTAAGTCATTTTATTAAGTTTTTTTTAGTTCCGTTTCTTCGGTTTTCTGTGTGCCTGTCTTTTCGTTTTTTTCTAGTTAAAAAGCCCTTCGGGCTGAGAGGGTGTAACAGTGTTCAAAGTGTTCGTTCTCGCGGGAGGTGCGGCACTACATCGCAACCGAAATAAAGTTTGCAGTTGTTGCTTGGCTAGACGAACTTGCGGCTGTCGCCGCCGAATTAGTGAGTGGGTTTCCGTTTCGTTCTGTCTGTTCGTGCCTGTTCCTCGTTCGTGTTCGTGTCCTTGTGGGGAGGTGTTCGTTTCGTTCTGTTCGTTCGTGACTCTTTATAGTTCGTGTTCGTGTCCTTGTGGGGCGGTTTTCGTCTTCGTGGTTGGGGCGGGGGTTCGTGGTGCTTTTTCGTTTTGTGGTGTCGGTGTCGTCCCGTTGTGGGTGCGTTCTCGCGTTCTGTCCCCCCCGCCCCTTTGGTTCGTCCGTTTCCTCTTTTTCCTTTATACGGCGGCAGAGCCGCCTTGACCTGCTTTTCTCGTTGCGTTTCTTCGGTTTTCTTTCGTGCTACCGTCCCGCCCCTGTTCGTCTTCGTGGGAGTGCGGCGGCGCGTGCGTCTTTTCGTCGTGCCTGTTTTCGCGCGAGCTCGCGCCTTCGGCTCTCGCCGTCGTGCGCGCGAGTTCGATAAAAGGGTCTAGGTTATTAGTCGCGCGCCCGCCGTGGAGTAAACTAAAGTTTTCGTCTTCGTGGGTCTGTTCGTGTCCCCGTCCCGCCCCTTCGCTCCTTATGGGGAAGTTTCCGTTTCGTTCTGTCTGTTCGTGCCTGTTCCTCGTTCGTGTTCGTGTCCTTATGGGGAAGTTTCCGTTTCGTTCTGTCTGTTCGTGCCTGTTCCTCGTTCGTGTTCGTGTCCTTATGGAGAAGTTTCAGTCGCCGCGTCCTGCGGCGAAATTTAGGACAACTAAACTCTAGGCATAAAAGGAGAAGGTTACGTCGCCGCGTCCTGCGGCGAAATTTAGAAAGAGAGTGCTTATAGTACGAAGTGGGGAAGAACGACATCTTAGGCAAAGAACGACAAATTTGTAATTCGCGGACTAATGGGAAAGGTCAGTTGCCGCATCCTGCGGCAAAATTTAGAAAGTGGCATACAGAAAATTAAAAAAACTCCGTGGGGGGCAACCCTGTTTCATTTAAATCGCCCTTCGTGCGGTTGCCCCCCACTCCGTTTTTTTCGCCGCATACGCGGCGAGCGTAAGGGAAAGACTGTATTTCTAAATAAAAACTTGCTGTCCCGTCCGCCCCCCGCTCCGTCCGCTAGTCCAGTAGTCACCGCAAGATAAAGACTAGATATCCCGTCCGCTCCCTCCGCGGGGGGCTGGGCTACGAAGACGCAAACTATAAATTGTAAACAAGGCAAGAACGACAAACTTTATAGGCTAGGTTCGCGGCAACTTGAAACAGGTTAAAGATCCCCCCCATAAATGGGGGGGATTTAAAAAAGGTAAAAGGGGCAGTAAAAAGCCAGTACGCAGATTTTAGGATAGGTAAAAGGGGCAGTAGCGAAAAAAACAGACACGCAAAAAGCACGTGGCGGGGGGGCGGCTTTCGCCGCCTTTTCCCCCCCCGCGGCCTTTTGCCTGGAGTCGGAGGCCAAGCGGTCTTAGGAAGACAAATTGGCAACTCAAATCCTTGGGTCACACAGC
>JAZQGH010000051.1:0-3069 GCA_045539925.1 Acutalibacteraceae bacterium
TTTCCCTTAGGGGGGGTGCAAAATCATGACATGGGGGGTGCATATTGTACATAGGGGGGGTGCATTGACATGCGGCTTATGTCCGTGCCATAATATAAAAGCCAATACTTTTGAGGGGGTGATGCAATGATAAGTGATCAAAATATCAATAAAGCACTGACCATGCTTACGATTATTGAGATTATTCTCAAGATCACTCAGATGCGACTGAATTTAGGAGCATGTATCATTGATCACAATCGCCGCAATGCCATGCAATGCATTGGACCGAGTTTGGCACCTCGGCTCTCAATATTATGATTGGCAGACCTGCCCTCACATTTGCGGGGCAGGTCTTTTTCTATTATTTCAATAAAGCATTATTCACCATGCCATTTAAAAGCTCGTCGGAAGCCATGCTGTGTCGCTTCGCTGACCGTATACGCATAAAACTCACCGGGATTTTTAATTATTGTAATGGTAGAGAATAATCCGCATCCTTTCGGATGCGATTTTGGAAAAGCATGCAGGTTTGATAGGATCCCGCACGGGGCGCAAAACCACTAAGGGGGTGCATTGATAGCGAGCATAGCTCAATCAGGTTCCTTATATTCCCACCTATAGCCTCCGGCAGTTTTCCTCTCTTTTCTGCAAACGCTGGGAATATGTTTAATTCCTGTTTGTCTTTCTGCTTCCATTGCGCTCTTATACTCTGCAATTATCTTGCCGTCTGATGTTAGCTGAAGGACTGTTTTTGAGGTGGATTTTTGACTTTTTTCTCTTCCGCATTTTGGACAGCTTCTTTTTAAACTTCCAGTGCGGTTGTTAACCGTTGTTTTCCACTCATGATGACAAACATGACATTTCCACCATACTTTTTTGTTTGATCCATTGGTTACACTTTCGGGCGTCAATGGGGCATTCTTTTCATAATCCCAATCTTTCAGCAACTCGGGCGACAAGGTTCCTAAATCATTATACCCTTTCAGAACCCTATGACCAGAGCAATATGGACACCCCTGCCCGCTGGCCTTGCTGATTACGGACATCTCATATTCAGAGCCGCATTTGGGGCAATTCCAAATCGCTTTTGAATTACATCCATTTTTAATTTTTTTAGGGTCGATTGTATTTTTCTTCGACCATAAAGGAATCAAATCTGGGTTTGTGGTAAATAAATCATTAAATCCGGGAAATGCTTTGCGTCCTGAACAGTAAGGGCACCACGGATAGGAAGGAAAATTATGTGCGGTTGTTTCCCATTCGTGTCCTAAGGAACACTTGAGATGTATCTTCTTAAAACTTGCATGGGGGATTTGCTCTGGCATAATTTTCCCATTTTTTTCTTTATCCCAAAATTCTATTATTGTTGGGCAATAATCTGCAATGGAGTTTTCTTTCTCTGATAGATTTAAATGTTCCAAAATATTCGTCTGGTCTCGATCAACATCTACGTTTGCCTTAATTGACAAATTTCGTTGCTGGTTTAGGACGTCAAATACGAATAGAATTGCTTCACTTAGTTCTCGCATACTATACGGCTCCACGTATTTCTTCACGGAGTAACTGTCGTATTCAAAACAGCCTTTTTCGCGGATTCTAAGTAAAAGTATCCCGCTATTCATGCATCTGGCGTCTTTTTCTAAGTCTCTTTTATAATCTTTATGCCATGCCACACCATCATATTCAATTCCAATTTTGTAATCTGGAAGATATACATCTATTTCCATCGCTCCTAATGCGGAGTCGTGATAGTTATCTTGTACATTCCCGAAGTATTGTTTCATATAATAGCTAATTGCTTTTTCGGGAAAGGAGGTCCGTTTTTCATTTGAACACTTAGGGCAGCCAGTACCTTTCTTTCTATTCAGTAAAGTAGCTTTATAACTATGTCCTTTGGGACAAATAAACCAATAGGAGCGATGGTTGCTCCCTGCCATAACTTCGCTTGGCTTAACCTGATTCTTATTATAGTCCCATTCTTTTGCAATTTCTGGATGAGTAGTTAATAAATCATTTTCTCCTTCAGCAAGAATTCTATGACCACAAATACCGCATCCTGATCCAATCTTAATTCTTCGATATGGAGAGGCTTGATATGAATGTCCTTTTGAACATTTCCACCACAATTTTTTATGACTACCTACAGTAACATCTTTCATCGACGGTCCGGATTTGCTGCTGTCAAATTCGTTGAGCAATTGTTCTCTATGGTTTTCAATGCAATATGTGTAAAGATCGTTGTAGCCATAGAGAACTCGTTTGTTTGAGCAGAAGGGACAGCCCGAACCTAAATATCTGCTTCTGATTCCAGCTTCCCATGAATGTCCTTTTTCGCACTTCCACCACACTTTTTTGTGTGATCCAAGGGTTAATCTATCTAAACTAATGTTCGCATTCTTATCGTAATCGTATTCTTTCATCAGATCGACATTGTCTTTTAACAAATTCGACTGCATAATAACCCTCCGATGCAAAACATGCGTGATTCGCAGAAATGATTTTCGACAAGGCTCGGCTTGTATACCCGTATTATGGATTGAAAATATAGCAAACTCGGCTATCAACTTTTCCGCTCCTATTGTATCACAGGGCAAATGGTAATGAAATACGTACACCAAAAATGTAGTGAAAACCTTCAAAAATGTAAGCGTTTTCTGATGGAATCGTTTACCTTGCCGGGTAATCGTTCACTTTGTCCTGCAATCGTTCACCTTGCCCCGATAATCGTTCACTTTGTCCGGCAATCGTTCACCTTGCCCCTGCAAGCGTTCACCTTGCCCCTGCAAGCGTTCACTTTGTCCCCATAATCGTTCACGTTGTCTGGCGGCTTTTTCGCCTTAAAATACCGTTTTTTCGCTTGGTGAAAAGCAAAAAACTCCCGACTCCGCTCTTTCACATGGAGCAGCATACCCCGGCACTCCCAAACTGGCCACGCCCGGGCACCGGGAGATAGCAGTCAAGCCCGCCCAAAAATGACGTTAAAAATGATTAAAGGACGGCAGTTTCTATCGAACCTGTCGTCCTTTAATGGTGGGGGATGGTGGATTCGAACAGCAAAAAAAGCGTCTAAACCGCATTTATTAGTCA
>JAZQGH010000052.1:0-3665 GCA_045539925.1 Acutalibacteraceae bacterium
CAAAGAAAAAGGAGAATATAGGCAACTTCAAAAATAATGGTTCTGAATATCGTCCGAAAGGAAATCCACGTCTTGTTCTTGACCATGATTTTCCGCTACCAGAGTTGGGGAAGGTATCCCCTTATGGGGTTTATGTACTTAGTGTCTGCCCAACAATAGGATAATTTCAGATGGTAAAATCGTCAAAAAATACAAAATACGATTTATAATCGTCAAATTTATTGTCAAATAAAAATAAGCAAAAAAAGTTAGCGGTCTTGTATGCAAAGAGATTTGTCACCAGTACCGATAACGCTATGCTGCTAAGGATTGTATCGGATAGGCGCGTTACAATAAGCCCCATGCCGTTACAACGTTTGCCCGTACTGAAGAAGCGTTCCACTTCAATGCGGTCAATATTGTCTTGGCGGGATATTTTATCTTGTTTCGCTTTTTCCTTACCGGGGCGGCCAAGTTTAGGACCTGACATACGAATACCGCGGTCATCGCAAAACTTGCGGTTTTCTCTCGTTCTGTATATTTGATCAACCAGTACTCGCTTAGGATAGTGTCCTGTCCTCTCTTTATAACGCTCTACGGTAGCTTGAAAAATGGTGCTTTCATTGTACGCATCGTAAGATATTTTCTCCATACGAGCTAAGCCGTGCTCATCTATGCTAACATCAAATTTGGCTCCAAATTCAACCGGAGTTTTAACTTTACCGCGTACAATGGGGCGTAAAAAGGGCTTGCTAAGGCTAACAATGCGATTTTCCACACTATGAGTGTGGTTATCCCACATATACTTCTGTTGCTCATAAAGTTTTAAAATTGTCAAAAACATATCCACATCATGAGAGACAATAGCGTAGCCTTTCGCCATAAATTCTTCAAGATAATGAATATCACGGCGAACATAGCCAAGCATGCGACGAACTGTAGCGCGAATTTTCTTCGCGTTGGGCTTCTTTGTTTTAGCAAGGCTCAAATAATCTTTTCTGGCAATTCTTCGATATGTACGAGGTTTTTGAAGATGGTAGTTTTCAGAGAAAAAATCTATCATCTTTTCAAGTTTTATCCTTGCCTCGTTTAAAAGAGAATAGTCTTGTGGATAGCGGATATTAGCAGGAGCGCATGTCGCATCTAAAATATGAGTTCCGGCATTTTCATCAGTATCATTGTTTTCACTTTGTTTTTCACTTTTTGAAATTTTGGCAAGAATCATTTCATTGATTGTATTAACCATATCGCAATCCATACGTTTGCGGAAGTTAACGAGCGACTGTGGGCGAAACGGTGCTTCGGTTTGAAAACGAGGAATACCGATAAAGAATTGAAGATAAGGATTTTCAGTGATTTCTTTGACCAATGCGCGATCCGAGAGTTTTTTGCGTTTTTGAATAATGAGAGAGCCTAAAACCATACGAGCTGATTTAGCAACGTTGCCGGTATTCGAAGGAAAGTGTTCTTGATACAGCTCTTCAATCTTGCCCCAAGGAATAATCTGAGCAAGTTTAACCCATTCGTTATCTTCGCTTAATTGAAAACCAAGATCTTGATTAAAATCGTAAAATGAAATTTGAACAGTATTGATTGATTTATACATGATATTTCACTCCAAAATGCAAAGATAAATTGACGTATCAGGTTTTTTATTTGCATTTATTATATCATGCTTTTATGAAAATTACTTGAGATTATGCTATTTTAATGATGATTTTTAGTTATTTGGCAGACACTAACTATAAAAATTCAACGGACGAGACAACCAATAAGACCAATGCGGATTTATCCGAATATATAAATCAGAACAATAGAGCGTTAGGAACGGTTGACGGCTTGCTTGCGGGACTTCAAAATGGCAATCTTCCTTCCGCATATACGCAAAATATGGAAGATACCATACGCGGGGTCTTGCAAAAGACAATGGGCGAGAATTTAAATAGTATGGCGCAAAGGGGAGTAATAAATTCTTCCGTAAATGAAGCGGCGCAAAATGCAATAGCGGCAAATGCGGCAAGTGCAGTAGCGCAAAATTTCATCAATAACTTAAACACCGTGGGGCAATTCGGACAGCAACGTTTTCTTGATAATAACGCGACCACAAGCGCGAATGCGCAGATGTCGCAGAATCAACTTGATAACATTATCAAAAATGCGGATAAAGGGGCAAGTCTTACACAACAGCAATTAAATAATATAATGGGCGCGATAGGTACGGAAACGGGCTTAATTCAACAACAGTATGGAAACACGCGAGACGCAATAAATACAGGTTCAACATTAACACAACAACAACTTGGAAACACAAGCGGTATGCTTGGGAATTTAGGGAATATCTATGGTCAGCAATACAACGATTATACAAACGCAGTAGGACAACAAGCGCAACTAGCGCAACAAAAGGGTCAAAACGCATTAGCCGCGAACGCTCAAAACGCAGGACTATATGGAGATATAGCAAGCCGAGCGGCAACGCCAATCACAACGGCGGCGGGAGCGCAGGAAGCGGCGCAAGGCGCGGCGACGAATTTGTGGAACGCTTCAATGGGTCTTACAAACACGGGCAATTCTACTCTATCGGCGTTAGCGTCGGCAAATCCAGGAACAACAACAACGACTACAACAAGCGGAGGCGGCGGACTTTTCGGCGGCTTGCTTGGAGGTTTAAGTTTGTCGTTCCCCGCTTGCTTCCCCAAAGGTACAATGGTACATTTAGTTGACGGCGGTATAAAGGATATAGCGGATATTGTAGTAGGCGATGAAGTCATTGACAAGGACGGCAAGACGGCTAAAGTTATATTGCTATTGCCGAAACGCGATAACGACGTATGGGAGCTTACGACGAAAGACGGCGCAAAGACGAGAACGACCGCAACGCAACCTTTCTTCTTAGAGGACGGCAGTCAAAAAGAACTTCGCTATTTAACCCCCGACGATATACTTTTAAATATGGGCGAGATAGAAAGCATAAGGCGTGTAGGTTATATGAGGGTATATGACTTTGAAACCGACGGCGACAACAATTATATCGTAGACGGCGGATTTATAGCGCAAGGCGGCGGGGCTGAATGGTGGAAGGAGGATAAGGAATAATGGCTGGAGTATCATCGGGATTAGCAAAAATGACGGGATTAACGGAATGGGAAATAGATAACATAATGAAAGAAAGAGAAGAACGCGAAAAGGCGCAAAGGCGAGCGGCGCAAATGCAATGGGTAATGAATAAGTCCAATTTCAACCCCGCTACAATAGGCGGTTTTATGTTAGGCGGGATTTTAGGAGACTCCATAAACAGGTGGCTTAACCGTAGCGGTGGAGACCCTAGAAATAAATTAGCAAATGTCAATACAAGCAATATGACACCCGAACAGAAACTTGACTGGAACAATTATCTAGCGGGAGGAAAACCTTTTGAGGGGTTATTCGGTAATTTAGACGCATTGGAAAAGAAAAAAACACAAGAAGAAATGAAGAATATAGAGCAGGCTTTTTCGCCGGATAAATGGAACTTGCAAAACGCTATACCGCAAAATCAGAATGTAACGGAATTTTGGCGTAGAGAAAACTTCTTTTAAAAACTTCGCGAGGTGAAATATATGGTTGATATACTTGGTAATTGGGATAGGGGAATAATGCAACCTACCTATCAAGACCAACTCAATGCCGCAAAGAATACGGCAAGG
>JAZQGH010000053.1:0-3105 GCA_045539925.1 Acutalibacteraceae bacterium
TTGTCTGTTTTTGCAAAATTCAAAACAATATCATAAACTTCCTTTTCTGATCTCATTTTTATCTCCTCCAATTATTGAAATAGGTGTGAAACCATTTTAGGGCTTTCCCGCCTTGATTACCCTTTAGCAAAGACGGGCGGGGCTGTCAGCGGCGGCGCATTTATGCGCCGTTCATCTTGACCGTTGACTGGCTCGGCTGGCTTTGCCATTCTCGATAAATAAGAAATTTTGATTATTTTAACGTGTTTAAATATGCAAGTAACTCATTCTTCTTTAATGGCTCACAATGACTTAACACGCAATAATCGCAATCTATGGAATATATTCTCTCGATCAAATGCTGTAATTTTCTCTTGTCCATATAGCCGCCATTAAAAAAATCTTCACTTGTAGAGTCACCTAAAAATAAAACTTTCTCCTCCGGGATATAAATACAAGTTGTATCTTCGGAGTGTGGTGAAACAGTATGGAAAATATGAGCGGTTATATTCCCTAAGTTTAATGTCATTTTTTCTACATATTCAATATCAGCTATTACGATATTCAATTCATTTTCCCCAGCATATTCTTTAGCAAAATGAGTATCATCTTTTTTTAGGATGTCAATATATTTTTTATCATTTGCTCGATCCTGCTGTTCTCTTAAAAACAAGTTCGTTTTCTGGTGTGCGATGCTAACTCCACTTATATCATGTAAGCCAAATGTATGGTCATAATGCCAATGCGTAATGACCGTAAAATCGGGTTCTTTCAAATCGCAACTTCTTAATGCTCTATAAAAATCTTGCACATGTTTTTTTGAATATCCTGCGTCAACGGCTAAGGAAAATTTATCCCCTTTTACATAGGCCAGCATTGGCCTGTCAACTTCAGGCTCATGCGGCAAAAAGTAAATATTTTTGGTCAGATTTTTCAATCCCATTTTTTGTCCCATCTTTCCGGCAATAGTTCTTTTAGCCTTACTTCCTTTTCAAAATCGACGACAACCATTGTGTTTTCATTATAAAGGTCTAATTGTGACATCAATTCTCTGCATCTTCCACAGGGAGGCAAAATGCTTCCATCTTCGTATACAGCTACAATCCTCTTAATTTTTGTTTCCCTATTTTTAAGCATTTCGGCAATAGCCGCTTGTTCCGCACATATACCGATAGAACAAGGCACATCAATACAAATGCCTGTAAATACTACTCCACCAACTGTTTCCAATGCACAACCTACATGCCCTGCTTCCCCATTTTTCTTTAATTTTATAGGGGATACAGTCTGTAACGCAATTTGATATAAATTTTTCATAATTTCTCCATAAATCTCGAATAAACTCTCTTACTTTCGCCCCCGTTGTGGCTTTGGATTTTTCAGCAGGTCCGACTTCTGTGCAATTCTTTTTAGCCACTTTCTTTCTTCCTCTGACAGCTTCCCATAGTTCAGCTTGAGCCGCTTGCAAATAAACGCCATCGCCGCCTGCTCCGGGTCGCTGTCCGGGCTGGTGGTTTCCTCTGCGGTCTGCAAGAAATCTTCCAGTGGGTTGTCCTCCGGGACACTGAAAAAATCGTCCTTATGGGCTTCCCGCAGGTCGAGGGCTATCTTGTTTATATCCTGCTGTATCACATAGCGGCAAAAGCTGTCGTCGTCAATATGGGCGGCGATAAGCTGCCTTAACTGCGGGTCAGTCAAGCCGGGATTGTGCTGTTTCATAATCGTTGCACTCACAGCGTCCACAATGGCGTTTGCGCTCTGCACCTGCTTTCCCGCTACGCCGTTCACATAGATTTCAAGGTCGGCCATGAGCCGGGGAAAATCCGGGTGGGTACGAGCTTCATTTTTTCCAGTATTAAATCCCGTTCCGCTTCCGTCACTCTGAATTTGATTTGCACTGTCCTTTTGCGTCCGTCCATGTGTTCGCTCCTTTCCTTTCCGTTCCGAGGGTTTGGGACACTTCCCAACAAGCCATTTTCAACCGACGCGCCGCAGCGCGGGAGGGGGAAAATACGGAAGTGGGTACCCGCTTCCTATGCTTGCTATTCAAGTTTTTAGTTCTTCTGTACTTCGATACGGTAGTTGACGTATTTCCCGCCAGTGTCAGCCAGAACGATAGTTCCGTCATAGGTCTTGCCTGTTTTCGGGGAATAGAGCTTCTTCACATTCACTTTGCCGGATTTAAGGAGCGCGGCGGCAATCTTCGCGGAAAAAGCGGTCTTGCGTTCCTCGAAAAAGCGGTCATTCTTCCACATGACAAAGGCACATTCTTTGTTGCTGCAATAATAGTTTTTCTTCCCCTCATGGACGGGGGAACCGCAACGGGGGCATTTGCCGACAGAGGGCTTTTCCTCCCGGAACAAATCCTTTTTCCCGTCCAGTGCTGCGGCGTGTGTCTGCACAAGCTCCCGCGCCATAGCTTCAATGCCGGACAGAAATTCGCCGGGGTCTGCGGCTCCCTTTGCTATCTGCGTCAGATTGTTTTCCCATTCTGCGGTAAGCTGCGGGGAAGTGAGCATATCCGGCAAGATTGATACAAGGGCGGCTCCATTCTGCGTGGGGATAAGCTGCTTGCCTTTGCGCTCTGCAAAGCCGCCCTTTACCAGTTTTTCAATGACGGCGGCGCGGGTGGCGGGAGTGCCAAGCCCCCGGCGTTCCGCGTCCGGGTCGGTGTCCCCGTTCCCGGCGCGTTCCATAGCCGACAAAAGGCTTGCTTCGCTGTGGGGCTTCGGCGGCGTTGTGATATGCTCCGTTACTTTTGCGGCGGGGTTAGGAAAGCCCTGTCCCTCGGAAAGCTCCGGCAGCGTCACGTCTGCATTTTCCCCGTCCTCCGCTTCGGGCTTATCTTTCAGCGTCGCCCGGTATCTGCGTTCCATCTCTTTCCAACCGTCAGAAATAACAGTCTTTCCCCGCACCGTAAACTCCGTATCGGCGCATGAGAAAACCGCCGTAACCGCTTCAAAGATATGCGGCTCGGCGGTGGCAAGGAGCAGACGCGCCCCCGCAAGGGTGAGGATATTTCTCTCGCTTTCCGGCAGCGCGTCCGGGTCAGCCTTTGCAAGCTCCATAGTGGGAATGATTGCGTGGTGGTCTGATACTTTTTTACTGTCTGTTACCTTTGCAACC
>JAZQGH010000054.1:0-1610 GCA_045539925.1 Acutalibacteraceae bacterium
AGCTAAAGAGGCTTTTCTAAGCAGCCGCTCTCTGATTCAGATTTACGACCTATCGGAAAACGGCTGCAAAGTTACTACTTATTTTTGAATTACCAAAACTTTTCCAAGTTTTTTTTATCGATTCCTCAATTTTTCCTTAAATTTCTGTAGTTGAGCACGCATAGAATCCACACAAAGATCAACACTTTCCTCAAATGTATCACTTACTTTCTCTACGAACAACGTGTTTCCTGGCACTGCCACAGACAGACTTACTTCCTTATTCTGGGCGGTTGCGGGCTTCACTACTTTACACTGCACCTCAACTTTCTGTATATCCTCAAAAGATTTTTCCAACTTGGCGACCTTCTTTTCAATGAACGCCTCTAACTTCTCGGTAGCGTCGAAATGAATCGACTGAATCTTAATCTCCATAAATACCTCCTATTTTAAATAGTTAATAAAAAGAGTCAGGCTCTAGGGTGAGCCTCTTTATAAATTCGCTTCAACTGCTCGAACGTCGTGTGGGCATAGATTTCCGTCGTACTGACGCTCTCATGGCCCAACAGGTTCTTGATGCTCTCCAAGTCTGCGCCGTGATTCAACATCGCCGTAGCGAAAGTATGTCTTAACACATGAGGCGACTTCTTCTTCAGGGATGTAACTGCTGAGAGATACTTACGAACCAAAGCATACACTTGCGGCGCCGTCATTCGGTCTCCCTTGTCATTCAAGAAGAAAGCATCGCTATTCTTCCCCCCCTGCTCATCACGAACAGCCCGATAACCACTCAGGGTCTCTGCCAACTCTTTGCCGAAAGGCACGATGCGCTGTTTATTCCGCTTACCAGTTACTTTCAACTGGCCTGTTACAAAATCCACATCAGCATCATTAAGTCCTATCAGCTCGGCGCGTCTCAGTCCCGCCTCATAGAATAATAATAATATGGTACGTGCGCGTACATCTTTATAATTATTATAATCCCATTCCAAACCGTCAAGCAGGTGATTCATCTCACCCTCACGGAGGAACTGCGGCAGTGGCTTCGACTTTTTGGGCCCCGTAATACAATGGGCGGGATCTTTCTCAACCAATTTCCGTTTTAGGGAAAAGCGATAAAAGGAACGCAGAGCGCTCAACTTCTTATTAATAGTTGAGGCAGTGTTTCCTTTATCCATCAAACTCTCCATCCAGTCACGGATCAAGTCAGCATCTGCTTTCTCTATAGAGAGTCCGTTATCCCTAAGATTCAGATACGATTCAAATTCCCGAAGGCTTTCCTCGTATGTCCGCACTGTCTGCGGAGATGTATTCCGCTCATAGCGCAGGTAGTTCAGAAACTGGTTAAACATCATAAATCGCCACCTACTGGTATTCGGCTACGAATTTACGGATAATTTTCGAAACTACCAAATTTTTGGGAACTTTTTTATTCCTCGTTAGCACGAAGCTGCTGTACGTAAACGGCGTGCTCCATCTTCAGGCGCTTCAAAACAGACGGCTTATCGAACTGCTGACGACGACGCAACTCCTTCACAACACCTGTTTTCTCGAACTTTCTCTTAAACTTCTTGAGAGCCTTCTCAATGTTCTCGCCTTCTTTTACTGGTACAATAATCATTTGTCTTTTG
>JAZQGH010000055.1:0-1545 GCA_045539925.1 Acutalibacteraceae bacterium
CTATCGGGTATGACTGCACGAATGGTATCCCGTTTCCGTCCGCCTGTGCCTATTATTGGCCTGACAACAGATGAAAGCACCTGGCGTAAGCTCGCTTTGTCTTGGGGTGTTATCCCTGCCATTTGTGAGAAATTCTCCTCCACAGACGTGCTTTTCTACACAGCAAAGAAAATTGCAGAACAAAACCTTGCGTTGAATAAGGGGGAGAAGATCGTCATTACCGGCGGTAACACCAGTGGAGTCTCCGGAACTACTAATTTGATTAAGATTGAGGATATTTAACGGAATTTTCATTGAACTATGAGTTTTTTGTGGTATACTGTTCTTAACGGAGGTGAACATTATGAAAAAATATGTTTGTGAAGTTTGCGGTTGGGTCTATGACGAAGAGGAAGGCGCACCGGATATGGGTATTGAGCCAGGCACTGCGTTCGAAGATCTTCCCGATGATTTTGAATGCCCCCTTTGCGGTGTAGGCAAAGATAACTTCAGCGAAGAATAAGTATAAAAAACACGAGCCACTCTGCATTACTGCAGAGTGGCTCGCGCCATTATTATTCAATTTCAAGCCGTTTGCTTGCCGGTAGGGTTTCTTCCTTTTTGGGCAAGGTGAGCTTCAGAACACCGTTATCATATTTGGCCTTTATTTCATCCACCTTAACTCCGGAAATATCATACTGTCTGGAGTAGGAGCCGTAGGAGCGTTCCATACGGATTACTTTATCTTTCTTATCCTTCTCTTCGACCTTAGAATGTCTCTCAGCGTGAACAGTCAGGATGTCGCCATTGATATCAAGGGTGATGTCCTTTTTATCAAAGCCGGGGAGATCAGCTTCAAGCAGGTAGTGGTCGCCTTCATCGGTGACGTCGGTTTTGAATTCAGCCAACGAGTTGCTGCCAAAAAAGCTACCGAAGGGATTAGAGAAGAATGCTTTCTCCAGTTCTTCCATTTCGCGGAAGGGGTTATAAGGGTTTACATGATTGTTGTTTCTACGAGTAAGTTCGAACATAACGATACCTCCAAAATGTTTATAAGTATAGTATGCCGTCCTTTTACGTTTTCATCCGACAAGGTCGGCATTAGTCGGACATGCGGCACAACCCATCGGAAACCATCTCTTTTCTATTAAATTTTCGTCTCAAGGCTCTTCTTCCTTTCGACATCTTCAGTATAGACCTCAAAATAAGATAATGTGTTACACTATTATGAATAACCTGTGAATTTTAGCACTCTAATACCGAGAGTGCTAATTTTATCGTTGTGTCAAGTTCTTGTTGTGCACAATGCATGAGTATTTGCGAGCTGAATTGTAAATGTTCTCTGATTATAGGTTTACAAACTTTTTTCAAAACATTTCCTTTGGTAGTTGACAAATCGATTGAAAAATAGTATAATACTTGGGTAAAAGGCAAAGGCGTCTTTGAGTTACAAGCTTGAAGTGTCTTTGTCTCTTTTTTATCAATAACTGAATAGCATATAAGGGCAATGGCGTCTTTAATGTTTATGCATTAAAGCATCATTGCCCTTTTTTGTTTTCAAAGTGT
>JAZQGH010000056.1:0-2075 GCA_045539925.1 Acutalibacteraceae bacterium
TATGATGAAATCGGCAACAGATGTAAATGTGACGGACGGTGTCGTGACATATTAAACTGCAATTGATATAATGAGAGCATAAAAACAAGGAGGACACACCGTGACTTTTGGCGAAATAATAAAAAAACTCAGAACAGATAAAGGACTCACACAGGACGAACTAGCTGAAAAAATCTATGTTACGAGAACCGCAATATCAAAGTGGGAGTCCGATAGAGGATTCCCAAATATAGAGTCATTGAAAGCTATATCAAAATATTTCTCCGTTTCTTTGGACGAGTTGTTGTCTGGCGAAGAAATCCTGGCTATTGCCGAAAATGATAACAAGCAAAAAGAAAGAACGCTCCGAGATTTAATTTTCGGCTTGCTTGACTGCGGTATGGCATTGTTTCTTTTTTTACCTTTCTTCGGTCAAAAAGCGGATGGCGTTATCAGAGAGGTATCGCTTCTTGCTTTGTATGATATTCAGCCGTATTTAAAAACTGTGTACATTGCTTTTGTAGGCATTATGATAGTGTTGGGCATTATGACGCTTGCTCTGCAAAACTGCCATCAAAGACTTTGGACTCAGAGCAAGAGCGTTTTGTCGCTGTCATTAAGTGCCGGCGGTGTTTGCCTATTCATTATAAGTCAGCAACCTTATGCAGCGGTATTTGTATTTGCATTTTTGATTATTAAGGCTTTAATGCTGATAAAACGGCAATGATACGAAGCGTATCATCGATGTGACGGATAAATTCTTTCGTTTTTTATTATTTTCCCTAAACTTGTATTCAGGTGAAAGCCAAATACAAGCCAATGAGGATGGTATAGAAAATGAAAAGAATTAGAAAAAACCTTATAGTTTCAATGTGTTTGCTTGCGGCGTTTGTGCTGTGGACAATAGCAATTTGCTTTCTGGATGTGCGTGCGATTGGCCCGCAAGGTTCGTTTGTGGGATTTGCCGGCATCAATGGTTTCGTTCATAATCTGGCGGGTGTACATTGGGGACTTTACAACATAACCGATTGGCTCGGACTTGTGCCGATTTTTGTGTGTATGGGATTTAGCATACTTGGACTTATACAGTGGATCAAGCGAAAAAGTATATGTAAGGTAGATTACGACATTCTTGTCTTAGGCGGGTTTTATATTGTTACGATTGCCGCCTATTTGCTTTTTGAGAGCGTGGTAATCAATTACCGACCGGTACTGATAGGCGGGAGTTTGGAAGCATCATATCCGTCTTCAACAACAATGCTGGTGATGTGCGTTATTCCGACGGCTATAATGCAGTTCGGTAACCGCATAAAGAACAAGGTGCTTCGCAATATCATTGCTGTTGCAAACATCACATTTATTGCCTTTATGGTAATTGGCAGACTTATTTGCGGTGTTCACTGGTTCACGGACATTGTCGGCGGCGCATTACTTAGCGCTGGACTTGTAATGATGTATCATTCGTTATGCAATTTAAAAACGAAGTAATATTTTGCAGAAAATAACCGCTGAAAGCGTAAAACTTTCAGCGGTTTTAATATTACTTATCAAAAGAAACAGGCTTGGTATCACCCGTCGTAAATGTGTTGGGTCGGAGTTTTGCGCCTCGTTAAAGGCAACGCAGGACAACTGTTTGAGAGCCCCTCACATTTTAAAAGGCGGATATTCAAAGAATTAGGGATTGAGAAAATTCGCAAAAAATGATATAATACTTATATAAAAAGTGTTGTAAAGAGGTGACAATGATGAAAACCATTATTATAGGCGGTGTTGCAGGCGGCGCAACTGCAGCGGCGCGGCTTCGCAGACTGGATGAAAAAGCCGAAATCATTATTTTAGAGCGCGGCGAATACGTGTCCTTTGCTAACTGCGGTCTGCCGTATTATATCGGCGGTGTCATCACTGACCGAGAGGACTTAACTCTCCAAACTCCAGAGAGTTTCAAAGCAAGGTTTAATATTGACGTAAGAGTTTTAAATGAGGCAGTTAAGGTAAGCCCCAATACCAAAACCGTTACCGTCAAAAATCTTCGTACAGGCGAAACCTATGAAGAACCTTATGATAACCTTATTTTGTCTATGGGTGCTGAACCGATA
>JAZQGH010000057.1:0-8778 GCA_045539925.1 Acutalibacteraceae bacterium
AAGGTTTTATAGACACAACAGTGCAATATGATTGTGTTTATGACTGCGGTTGTGGTAATGGTTCGTTTTATCAATTTCTTTTAAAGGAACAGATTAAATTCAACCAATATATTGGTGTTGATTTTGCAACTCAAGATACTGCAACGAGAAAGGATTTTAAGCTTGTCAAATCTGATTTAGAAGATTTCGACTTCAATGAGCCATTTAATAACCAACTTGTTGTTCTATGTAATGTTTCGTGTTATCTTTCTAACGATAAGCTTTTAAGAATATTAGGAAAAGTAGCGAACAAAAAGACAACTGTGTTAATCATTGATCCAATTCCCGGTTGCTTTTGGGATGCAACTTTTGATCGCGTAAGGCTTTTTTATCGCTCACCTAGAAAAATGATCGAATTGTTATCGAACAAGGGCTTTGCTTTGAGAGCGCTTTCGAAGGATTATTTATTTAAGGTGGGAACCCGGTTTGTGTATCCGTTATCATATGCGGGAGCATTTTGCTTTTCCGAGGAGGTAAACGATATGAAACCCTAATAATTGCTGAATTAAATGCTATGTGATGTTTCATCATATAGCATTTTCTTTGTTTTGTAGCACTGAAGGAAAGTGTTATAACATCTGATGAGAGGAACCACATAATACACTCTTTAAATAGAGCGAATTGTTATAGCGGTGCTCTTGCCTATTTTGTGCCTATATTTTGCCCATAAAAAGACGATTCTTTGCCGATGACATTGTGATATGAATCATATATAATTGTTATCGTGGAAAAATATAATTTGAAAAATTTTTTTGAAAAGCGACTATATTTTGAATTTTTCAGTTGTGTTTATATTATGAAGGGACAAATTAAAGGTAGGATATGCTATGTATAAAGAAGAATATTATGATTATTCGGGAAAAGAAGGAAAAAGAATTAAAGAAGATTTGAAAAATTGGGGTTTTCATCATCTAACGATATCTAGTTTGCCGGCGGATTTCTTTAGGATGAGCAAAAGCCAGTTAGAAAAACTTTTCGAGCATGCTTCTGATGCGTTTATTGCTCGCATGTATGATGTTCCGGAATACCAAGTTGAAAATCGACGGAAAGATTTTGGTATCAAACAATTAATGAACACTTTGAACAGAATGGAACGCGAAGATGAGACGGTGTCAATCTTCAAACAAATCCTGAGAATCGTGTCAAATGAGTATAATAATGGCAATATTCCACATACTAACTCCACACCATTAAATAGTAAAAAGGAGTTTTTATATATGAAAGCAACTGGAATTGTACGCCGTATAGAGGAATGCGTTATAATAGGGCAAACCGCCTGAAACCTGCATAAACACTAGGATTTTTGCAAGTTTGCCCTATTGAACACAAGCCTCTGATTTTATGGATTCTGTCGGTTTTAGAAAGGAGCAGAATAACATTCTAAATATGCGTCAGAAATACATACTCTGAGCAGTCAAAACTAAATATTCAAACTGTCACAAGAAAAGCCGAATGAGCGTTCAAAATCATTCGGCTTTGTGTTTTTGTAAAAAATTTCTAATCATCTTGATTTATGCATAAATAAGTAGTATAATAAAGGTACTCGGCAAAATTAAACTGTTTCCGGGAAGATAAGGAGATGCTTATTTATGAAAAAACTTAGTCTTTTAATTGCACTTTGTATGTTGCTCACTATTGGTGGTGTGTATGCAACTTGGTCCTATGTTGGCTCAACAGATATTATTGATGCCTTTGCAGAAAGCAAAGTAACAATTACAGATGCTGTAATTGAAGGAACTTACGGTATTTACAAAATTGATAGCAATCTTGTTCTTACTGTAGACCAGGCAAACGATAACCACGAGGCAGAACTCGTTTTTGGTTCTAACAACGACCAGCCTGTTTATTTAACGGTAACCTTCACACCGAGTGTAAATGCACCTAAGGCTATTAAGGAAAACGCAGTTGTTTCCGAACTTTATTTCGGTGTTACAACACTTATGCAGTATAAAATGGATGCCGATGGCAATTATTCCGAAAGCGGAACACCTGTTGATATCTTCAAGTTCAAAAATTCCGGAAACGGACAACTTGATAATACATTTGCATGGACAAAGAACGATGATGGCACCTTTACATATACTTTAAATGCGGATGCATTGAAGGACCAGATTTCCCTCTCTCAAACATTCGTTTTGGATATCAAGGCAGAGCATGATGCTTTCCGTTCTGCTCTTGTAGGAAATATTGTTGCTAGAGTAACTGACGGTACTGTTAACGCTAACTAAGTATAAATCTAACACCGATATGGCCGTCAAATAGCTATATCGGTGTTTATTATTTTTTTGGAAAGTTCAGTATGAAAATGACACCGTATGAGATTTACGTCTTCATTCTGTGCTTTATTGTGTTTTCGCTTTTGACGGCGATGTTTACCTATTTAATCACATCCATCACCAAAATGGAGTTGGAGTTGATTCAGCACGGACACAGAGATGAAGCAATCAAAAAAGAACTGAATAAAAAGAGAAAAGAAAACCGAGTTTTCCTCTGGGTTAACAGAATCGTCTCGCTTTTGTTGTGTGCTGTTTTTGTAACAACATTCGCTTTTGCCGTGTATATTCGTGCAACGCAAGATCGCCCTGCTAACGGTATTCCATCCATTAAGGTGGTTAAAAGCGAGTCTATGTCAAAGAAACATCGGGACAATTTTTATTTGTCCGACAATAACCTTAACGATCAATTCCAGATGTTTGATGTCGTGGTTTGTAATCACCTTCGTGCTGAGGATGAACTGAAGCTATATGACATTGTGGTGTACAAGCAGGAGAATATGTATGTAATTCACCGTATCGTTGGCATTGAAGAGCCGAATGAAAACCATCCGGGCGTAAGGCATTTTTTGCTTCAGGGTGATGCGGTGGAAAATCCGGACAAATTCCCTGTGCTATATAGTCAGATGCAAGGAATTTATGAAGGTAATCGTATTCCGTTTATCGGTAGCTTCATATTGTTTTTACAGTCGCCTGCCGGATGGCTGTGTGTACTGCTGGTAATCTTTTCTATGGTAGTAACGCCGATTGTGGAAAAGAAGATAAAAGAAGCAACGAAAAAACGTATTTCTGCTTTTTCGGATCAGTTGCAGGAAGATGCAAAAGAGGAGGAATACGAATGGGCAGAAGTATAGTGCGATATACGGCGTTTCTGTGCAGCTTGTTTGTTCTTGCCTCTGTAGGCGGAGTTTTCGCCACGTGGTATTACACCTATGAAACTGCTCCGAATGCGCAAGAAAATTTGAGTGTTTCTCTGTCAGATTTTGAGTGGAAACCGGAAGAAATACTTCCGACAGAATCGAAAATCGGCGAAAATCACTTGGCTTTGATTGAACTTATTCTGAATGAAAATAACAAAGGATATGGTTTGAATTACGACAATAAACACGTGCTTGAAGGATATTTGGACAAGTATGGTCTTGTTTTTTCTAACCAAAAGGTTTCAGGAGGAAATTTGAAATTTGTATCGGATGAAACAAATCAACTGTACTATTGTGTAGAAAAAATAAGCGAAACTATGTATTATGCCTACACCTTTTCCTTTAGTGATTTGAACTCGGTAAAAGGTACGGCTACAGTGATGCCGGTGTATCGAACGGTTATTGAAAAGACGGACATTTGGCGTGCGCCAAGAAGCTACTTCGGTTATGCGCAAACCAAATTATTACGTGCTTTTGGGGCAGAAAACACCCCAGGAACACTTGAGTATTCCATTGATGTCAGCACATGGGCTCAATGAGGATATTTTATCACGGAAATTACTTATAGTTATTCAATTAGGGCGATGGCTTTTGAGGTCATCGCCCTTTTCATATATCGATTTAAAAATTTAATAACAATTGGAAATTCTACTCATAATTTCTACAAAAAGTGTGATACTAATATCACATAAAAATTGTAAAAAGAGGAGATTTATATATGAAAGCAACTGGAATCGTGAGAAGAATAGAGGAATATGGTATAATAGGACAAAAGTCGACAAAAGCTGCATAAATACTGACTTTTCCGACATTTTTGATTAGACTCAATTTGCACAAAATATCTATACATAGCAACAGCGAGGGAAATTTGCCCTCGCTGTCTTTTGCATATTGATTTTTGGGAGCTTCTGTGGTAAGATTATTTAAGTATTTTTACCAAAAGGGAAATCTGATTATAGCGATATTTGAATGTTGTTCAAAGTTCTCGTTTTGGAGGAGTTTTAATGAAAACGAAGATATTTAAAAGAATGATGGCTTGTCTGCTTTGCGTTGTTATGCTTTCGGCCGGTGTGCAGGTTGCCTCTGCGGCTCCCGGCGGATGCACCTGCACCACGAAGTGTTTTGAGCATACTATTAATATGGAGTGCTCATTTTGCGCCCATGGGCAATGGATGGATTGCTTCGGTGTCTTGGATATCCCCGAATACACCGGCGACGGTACCATTGACGCCGCATCCGGCTCAATGCAAAGCGCGGATCTTATGAAGACTCTGATCGGCGCTTTGGATAAATTTGATAAAATCACCGTTATCCTGCCCAGCAATGCGGGCGAGGACGCCTTTAACGCCATACGCACTGCCTTGAACTGGGCAACCAAACCCGGCGGCAGCGTGGATCTGACGATTCTCGGTGCCACCGCCATCCCCACCCGCGCCTTTGAGTCCTGCGATGCTCTCGGCGCATTTTCTGCGCCCCAGGCTGAATCTTTGGGCGAATTTGCCTTCCTTGTCTGTTTGAATCTCAGGACAATTCATCTGCACCAAGTCAGCTCCATCGGCCAATACGCTTTCCAGAACTGCAACGATCTCAGAACCCTGACTCTCGGCAACGTCACCTCGGTCAACCATGGTGGTTTCGGCATTTTCCACGGAGTAAGCTCCGTCAATCAGATTGATCTGCGCCTTGGCCACGACCAAAAGGAGCTGACCAAGAACGGCAATTACTGGCAGCCTACCGGCAACACTTTGGATACCACCAGCAACTCCTTTGTCGGCTACACCTTCCGTTCGATTTCCACCCATTATAATGCAGTGCTTGCCTGCACCGCAAACGGCAGCACAATTACCGCCACCTGCGACTGTGGATATAGTGGCACTGCCACGCTTTCCGCACCTGAGGGTGTTGTTTACGACGGAACCGAAAAGAAGATCGCCACCGTGGAATACTCCGACGGCTGGCAGAGCGGTGAACTTGCCGTTACTTATAACAACCACATCAACATTGGTACTGCCACCGCAAAAATGACCGCAGGAGGTGTAACCGCTTCCACCACCTTCAAGATCAACCCGGCAAAGATTTCCGGTGCTGCCGTCACCCTTAACCCCACAAGCGGCACCTATACCGGAACAGCATATAACCCGTCTGTTTCTGTTACTCTTGACGGTTTTGGTACACTTGTAGAAGGTACGGATTACACCCTTTCTTGGAATAAAACTGGGTTTACAAACGCAGATACTTATACCGTTACCGTAACCGGCGAGGGCAATTTTGAAGGCACGACAGAGCGGACGTTCACGATCAATGCCGCAAATCTTGCCGATGTTAAGGTGGAGCAGGTCGGAACGCTGACCTATACCGGCGAAGCGCTGACCCCTGCCGTTTCTGCAAATGCGGTCGCCGTCAATAATCAGCCGATTACCTTTACCTACAGCACGGAGTCGGAAGGTCCATACAGTACTGAAATACCTTCCTTCACAAATGCAGGCTGGGCGCATACAGTTTACTATATCGCCACTGCAGATAACCATAATACGTATTACGGCATGTTCCTTGTGGAGATAGAAAAAGCTACCGTCACCGAACCGACTATCGCAAGCAAGCCTTACACTGGCTCTGCACAGACGGCAGACATCACAGATACAGAACTCTACACAGTCGTTAAAAATGACGGCGGTACGGGAGTAAAGCTGAACGGTTATTACGACGTTGTTCTTAAGCTGAAGGATAGCGCAAACTACAAGTGGAGCACCACTGATAATGCACAGGTTACTCTACAGTTTGCGATTACACGTGCAGAAAACGAATGGGCAGTCAACCCGTCAATCAGCGACTGGATTTACGGTGAAACCGCAAACGAGCCTGTAGGTGAAGCCAAATTCGGTGAGGCTTCCGTGGAATATTCCGGCACGACAAACGGCGGAGCAACATACAGCAGTACAACTGCACCGACCGAGGCGGGTAGCTACAAAGCCACCTTTACCGTACAGGAAACGGAAGACTATAAGGGTCTGGAAACATCGGTTGATTTCACCATCGCAAAGGCAGACCAAGCGGCACCGACAGGGCTTACCAAGACTGATACAACTTATTTTGGCAAAGCAGACGGTAAAATCTCCGGTCTTACATCTGCGATGGAATTCCGCAAGGAAGGAGATTCCTCTTATACCGCTGGTTTCAATGGAACTCTCGAATATCTTGCGGCAGGAACCTATTATGTGCGCTATCAGGGTGATGCGAACCACAATCCGTCTCCCGATGCAGTTGTAACCGTTAACGCTGGCAGAAAACTGCAGATCGTTGTTCCGCAAAATCAAGTGGGTTACACAGTAACGGTCAATAAGACTGAGATGGAATACGAGGGCAGCTATACGCTCAAGGTCGAAATCCACGAAGGCTATACCGCTACAGAGGATTTCAAGATCATCATCTCAAACTGGGAATGCGGTCAACAAGCAGGCGTTGAAGAAACCTATATGAATGCCATTGCCGACCAGATTATTGAGGTGCAGGGCGTTGCAGACATTACTCCGCCTGCTGCTGAAATCAAGGTAAAAGAAAACAAGTGGACTTCCTTCTGGAATAACCTCACCTTTGGTCTGTTCTTCAAGGAAACGCAGGATGTTACCATTACCACAACAGATAAAGGCAGTGGCGTAAAGAGCATTCAGTATTATCTTTTCGACAGAGAACTGGAACGCGACGAAGTAAGGTCAATCACTGATTGGATCGACTATAACGGCACTTTCAAAATCAATCCCGACAACCGTTACGTGATCTATGTAAAAGTGACCGATAATGCTGGTAATGTAGAATATATCAACTCCGAAGGTATCGTGTTGGATGCTACCGCTCCCGTGCTTTACGGCATTGAAAACGGCGGCGTATACCACGGCGATAAGGTGTTTAAGGCTACGGACGAAAACTTCCTCAAGATCGAGGTGGACGGTGTGGATATTACCGATACCACCGAGGGAGATGCCGAGTTTAAGATCGCTGCCGATAATGCCGAGCATATCGTCACCGTAACCGACAGGGCGGGCAACGTGACCGAATACAAGGTGATGGTATACAAGAACTACACCGTAACCTACAAGGCTGACGGTGAGCCGATTTCTACCGAAACCGTTGGACACGGCAAGGATGCAAACCTTCCCGCTGTTCCTGCAAAGAACGGATACGTCGGCAAGTGGGACAGCGACGGCAAGAACATCACCGGTGATACAACAATTACGGTGGTTTATACAGAAATTCCTGTTGTAAAGCCCAATGAAGTGAAACCAGAAGATAAAACCGATCTTGAGGATACCAAGAAGCAGCTTGAAGATATGCTTGACGGCGAGAACTACACCGAAGATGCCAAGAAGGACATTCAGGAAGCTATCGACGAGATTGATGATGCCCTCGAAGTAATCGGCAATGTAGAAGCAGTCGAAGAACGCATCTCCAAGCTGCCTGCGGTCGATACCGTGAAGCCTGATGATGAAGAAGCGATCAAGGCGATCGCCGATGCACAGACCGCCTACAATGCTCTGACCGACTACGAGAAGTCCCTTGTGGATGAAGCTGCCAAGGCAAATCTGGATAAGCTGGTGGCCGCTCTTGTGGCCTACGACATCGTAGAGGGCGACGGCAGCTCCTGGACAGAGGACAGCGACCATAACATCACCTTCGTCGTCAACGGTTTGTTCAGCAAGTTTGTTGGCATCAAGGTTGATGGTAAGGATGTTGACAAGGCTAACTACGAGGTCAAGGCTGGCAGCACCATCATCACTCTGAAGGCATCTTATTTGGATACTCTCGCAGTTGGTGAACACACCATCACCGTTGTCTACACTGACGGTAGTACCGATGGTACTTTCAACGTCCATGCAAAGGCAAATTCTCCTGCAACCGGAGATAACAGCAATATGTTCCTTTGGATCGCACTTCTCTTCATCAGCGGCGGCGCAGTTATCACACTGACCGTAGTTGACAGAAAGAGAAGAATGGCAAGCAAAAGATAAATAGAGATTAGCCCTAAAGGGCGATGACAGAATCCGTTATCGCCCTTTTCACATCTCAATTTGAAATTAAAAAAAACAATTGGAAATTCTACTCATAATTTCTACAAAAAGTGTGATACTAACAAAGAACAAAAACAACAACTCGACCCAGATAAGGACCTTGGTAGTGTCGTACTTTTTGGATGGAACGAGGCTTGATTTGAACAAAACAAAAAAACCAAAAAACCTGCATAAATACTGGGCTTTTGGCACATTTTTAGAGTAGAGAAAAGGAGTAAAATAAATGAAAGCAACTGGAATTGTGAGAAGAATAGAGGCTCGTGTTATAATAACACAAAAATGTGATAAAGCCTTATAAATACTGGGATTTCAGGCAATTTTTGAAGAAAAATTTTTAACGAAAAACAGCACATTTTGACCGATACATAGCAAAAGCGAGGTGAATTTCACCTCGCTTAAATTGTTTTCCAATAAAGAAAAAGCGCGTCACTTGACAAAGCCAGACTATTGTGATAGTATAGACTATAGAAATAGTCTTTGGAG
>JAZQGH010000058.1:0-3219 GCA_045539925.1 Acutalibacteraceae bacterium
ACCTTTCATCGGGAGCTTAAAGAAACGAACTACCGTGCAGAAACCTCTATTGATACAAATGCTGCTCATGCAATTCTGTTTGCAGAGCATCTTTCTAAGGAAACAGAGCATTATCTTGCCGCAAAAAACATAAGCTTTGAAGCTTTGGAAAACAATGCGGCGCTGATTGACGGGCTTGAGGCAGAGGTTTACAATATTGTAGCTGCAAATATGCAGTATGCCGATTGCAGCGGTGCATTCTTTATGCTTAACACGACAGTAAACAGTAAGCTTCCCGAAAAATACCACAGCGGCATTTACCTGAAGTTTTCCTATCTTCACTCAAACAGTATGGTAAACCACAAAACATCAATGCTCTACGGCTCGTCTGCCGTTGCAAAGGAATATGGTGCGGATTATTACAACGAATGGCACTTAGAGATGCCGGAGGGCATTTATCACGAGCTTGATGATGTGTTTCATGTTTCAAAGGCAGACTTTAATGACAGCTATGTGCTGACGGGTGTATATCAGATTCCCGGCACGTGGGAAAATGTGAGGTTTTTATGTGTTCCCGTGTTTGACACAAGCGACAAGCTTATCGGTGTATGCGGCTTTGAAATCTCAAGCCTTTATTTCAGCCTGACCTACGAAACACATAATGACGAGTTTGACAACATCATTCACGGTTTATTTACAGAAAGCGAGAAGGATTCATATACCGGGCAGATGTCCGTCAATCATTCGGGGTATTCTCCGTCCGACACAGGCGTAATGACAATAAAGAAGGGCAAAAATCTTGACACCTTTACATACGGAAACGAAACCTTTATCGGTAAGTACGGAGAGATTACACTGGGCAACAGCAAGCATATTTTAACCGTTATGGTTCCCGAAAAGGAATATCAGTCCTTGCTTTCCGAATCGTATATCAGAATGCTTGCGGTGCTCATTATTGTTCTTATGCTGATGGTTTTGATTTGCCTTTATTTCAGCCACAAGTATATGAAGCCGATTCTTAAAAGCTTTGAGCATATAAAGACAAATTCCGTTCCCGCAGATCAGGTTAAAATTCCTGAAATCAACGACCTTTTCCGTTTCCTTGCAGATAAGGATAAAGGTCACGAGGACGAAATAACCGAGCTTACACGCCTCCGCAACGAGGCAAAGGATGAATACACAAAGATTCAGACGCAGCTTGACAAGGTGGTAGAACGACATAAATCCGGTGCCGATCCTGAATTTTATGAGATATTCAAGTCAAATGTATCCAAGCTCACTCAAAAGGAAGCACAGATATTCAGGCTCTATCTTGAGGGAAAAACTGCAAAGGAAATTCAGGAGATAACGGAAATCAATCAGAACACACTCAAGTATCATAACAAAAACTTATATTCAAAACTCGGTGTTACGAGCAGAAAAGAGCTTTTGCTTTATGCTGCTATGCTTAAAAAAGAAGGAGGAGTTTTATGACACTTGCAGACAGACTGAATAAAATCATTGATGAACAGGGACTTACAAAAAGAGCGTTTGCAAAAACTTTGGGTGTCAGCGAAAACTACATCTATCAGCTCACAGGAAGCCAAGAAAAGCTGACCACCATATCCGAAACTCTTGCAAAGCTCATCGCCCTTGAATTTGGATATGATAAAGACTGGATTATATACGGCGACAAAAACTGAAATATATGATGAAAGCCTCCGAGGATTTCTCCCCGGAGGCTCGTTTTGTTTTTATGGTTTATTTATTCGCTTCAATAAATCTATGAAGGATTGCTGCAATTTCTACTCTTGTAGCGTTATCAAGAGGATTCAGGGTGCTTTCAGTTCTACCCTTAATAAGACCTGAACCGCAAGCCCACTGCATAGCTGCTATTGCGTACTCGGAAATGCTGTCAAAATCGTCATAAGAGAGGATGTTTGTGTTTTCTCCTACGCTGACATCGTAACCCTTGTACTGTGCGTAGCGGTGCATAATTGCTGCAATTTGTTCACGGGTGATTTTATCATCGGGACCAAACTCTGTTTCGGAATAGCCCTTGATGATTCCGTTCTGCTGTCCCCAGATAACTGCATTTGCATAGTATGCACCCATATCAACATCTGCAAATGGGATGCTCTTGTTTACAGCAGGTTCGCCTTCTACACGGTAGAGAACAGTGACCATCATTGCTCTTGTCTGAGCAGCATCAGGTTCAAAGGTTGTTTCTGTTGTTCCTTTAAAGATTCCATTCTCAATTACATAATCGGTGTCGAGGTGATACCACTTTGTAATGTCAAGGTCATCAAATGCCTTTGAAGGACAGTTATGTGTGTCTGTGCCGGGCTGCTCATCATCGTGCTTATCCCACTTAGCATAGAGAGTGAGATTCTTTGTTACCTTGCTGTCAAAGTCATAAGCTTCGGTAAGCGCTTCGTCTGTGTACCAGCCCATAAAGGTGTAGCCCTCTTTTTCAGGAGCTTTCGGCTCGGTAACTTTTGCATTTTTGGTAACTGTCGCACTTGATACACTGCTTCCGCCGTCAGTATCGAATTTAACAGTGTAGCGTGTTACGGAAGAACCGCCTGATGGTCTTGAATTTGTTTTCGGGAATACCGCTGTAACAACGCTCGAATCAGCAGAGTTTGTCACAGTAGCACCCTCAATGGTGTATTCATTCTCTCTAATACCTGTTAAGGTGTAATTTGCTTTCGGTGTAATGGTTACTGTTGCTGTGTAATCAGTACTGTATGCAAATTTGTCCGTAACATCCGGAGACCATGTAACGGTTGCTGTGTATTCGTCTGTTTCAATGCTTGTTACGGGTGTTTGGTTAGAAGCCGGTGCTGTAAGCACAACTACCGGACTTACAACCTTTTCAGCGATTGTAACTGTAAAGTTTTGTTCTGCTGTGTGATTGTGATTACTATCTCCCATAACCTTATAATACACGGTGTAGGTTCCGGCATTTGTTGCCTTTGGAAGTTCTGCAGAATATTCGCCTTCGCTGAGCTTATACATAAGTGTACCGCCAACTACATTTTCTCCTGTGTTTACCAAAGTCTGCTCCGCTGCATTATATGTAAGAGGAGTAATTGCTGAAGGTGCAGTTCCAAGAGTTGCATCCGCTTTTGCTATTGTGTATGCCTTCTGTGCAGTTCCTTCAAAGTTTCCGTTACCTGTGATGGTAAGTGTATAATCTCCGGCATCGGTGTTTACATTGCCTGATACATCATAAGTAATTGTAAGACCGTCAACAAT
>JAZQGH010000059.1:0-1551 GCA_045539925.1 Acutalibacteraceae bacterium
CGTTCTTTTTCAGGATGCTCATTGCCCGGGATACGCTGGGTTTGGAAAAATTCATTTCGGTGGCAATATCAATAGAGCGGACGTTTCCGTTACGTTGCTGTAAGATAAGAATGGTCTCCAGATAATTTTCGCCGGATTCCAGAAGCGCCATGATAGAATCCCTTCCTTTACATTAAAATAATTATTCTTTAGGGGTTAATTTATTTTATCATTATACTATCTTTGGTGCAACTGATGGGTGAAATATCCTTGGTTGATATAAATGCTGTAACTGTTATATAGTTGGGGCGGAATTGTTTTATACTGTGTGTATGAGCGGAAAAAAGGAGCCCGGCAAATTAAAAGACAGGGAAGTCTGCTGCGTGGTATAATTACTAAAAGCGCTGACTGTTCAAATTTTAATTTGAGGTATGTTAAGACTGTAGGCCTATTGTCCAAACTTTCTGAAGCAAAGAATCACAGCAGGTGAAGGTGGATATGCATGAGATGGATGCGACGGCGGCAGAGAGCAAGGCTGCCTATCAGGAAATTAGATGATCAGAAGGATCTCGAAGCAGAAAACTTGTGAATTCCATATCGATCTTAGAACATCTGACAAAACCGGACTGCCCATCAAACAGCAATCCGGTTTTTGTCTCTATGAAAACCTCGCCATAGTGGCGAGGTTCCGTGGAGCTTTAGCGGTGAGTGTGGAACGAAACAAAAAAATCCTAACGTGTTAGAATGTCGATGACCTGCCAGTCATGACGAACACGTTAGGAGGACATTAAGATGTTAAAAGAACAAGATAATGCCACACATAGTTTAGCACATACCAAATGGAATTGTAAGTACCATATCGTATTTGCACCGAAATATCGGAGAAAGGTGTTCTATCTTGAAAAACGAGAGGCGATACGAGAGATTTTGCGAGTATTGTGTCAATGGAAAGGCGTAGAGATCATAGAGGGAGAAATATGCCCGGACCATATCCACATGTTGGTAAGTATCCCTCCCAAAATGAGCGTTTCGGGATTTATGGGCTTCCTGAAAGGGAAGAGCAGTCTGATGATATTCCAACGATTTGGGAATATGAAGTTTGCGTACCGAAACCGCGAATTTTGGTGTAGGGGATACTATGTAGATACGGTGGGAAAAAACACAAAAGCAATCCAACAGTACATCGCCAACCAGTTAGAACGGGATAGGAAAGATGACCAGTTAAGTTTGTTTGATCCACGCGACCCGTTTACGGGTAGCAAGTAATCCGTGCATGGCTGGCAGGCCAATAAACGATGCACTTGTGCATTGCCGGTAGCGTTAGGGCTATGCCCGAAAAGGAAAAACCACCGGCTATGCCGGTGGATATTTATTAGTATAGGCTTTCTGCAAGCAGCGTCCATAAAAAAGCAAAATTAAATAAGATCCTGAATCGGATAAATTATAGAGTGAGCCGTGTAGGATATAAATATAATAGGAAGAAAAATTGAAAAATGGATTTTTCTACAAAAAAATTAAATAAGTACTTGACAACACGGGGCGTTTGATGTACAATTACCTTGTGTTCGAAAC
>JAZQGH010000060.1:0-2669 GCA_045539925.1 Acutalibacteraceae bacterium
TTTTGAGTACTCAGTCAAAACGGGCTGTTGGTTTAAAATAAACTGACAAAGCTGCTTGGATTCCCGCTGTTGACGGGACAAAAACAGGTCCTCTCTATCATACTCTGTTTTTGTTGGATGGGCATACATTTCGCCCTTTAAGGTCAACTCGGCAAGCTTTCTGATTCGTTCATTCATAAAAATAACCTCCGCAAGGATTTTTCAAGAATATTCTATTATCAGCCGGCGACAAAGAACATACATGAAATAACGTATTTGCACTTTTTGATACTATTTTCTTGCATTTTATATCCCTTTATGGTAAACTGTCAACGGGTGATGATATGAAGGACAGCTTTACGGTAACAAATATCAGGCGGGTAATATTGGTTGGAAAAGATGAATATAAAGAAACCGTTACCTCCTTCTCAAAGAATAAGACATGTCATAATGAACTGATTTTTCATCTTTCCGGGGAATCAACCGTTCTGTTCAACGGGAAGCAGCTGGTTGTCACAAAAGACTGTATCCGCTTTTTGCCGCAGGGCGAGGTCCGGGAATATATCGTCAAGCGAAAAACACCGGGAGAGTGTATCGATGTATTTTTTGATACAGATATACCCGTTTCCGATTCGGCATTTGTAATAAGCCCCATACAAGCTGAGAAGATCAAAGCGCTGTTCAAAAAGCTGTTTGCGATTTGGGTCGCCAAGGATGACGGATACTATTTCGAGTGCATTTCTCTGCTTTATAAAATCTTTGCCGAACTGCAAAAGAAGAATTATATTCCCGAGTCGCAGTATAGTTCCATCAAACCCGCCATTGAATACATCGAAAAGCATTTTTTGGATAAAAAAATAACTGCGGAGGAGCTTGTCTCCTGCTGTGCTATCAGCTATCCGTATATCAAAAAGCTTTTTGTCAAGAAATTTGGTATGTCACCCATCCGATACAGCATTCAGTTGAAAATCAACTACGCCTGCGATCTGTTGCGCTCAGAGGTTTACACGGTTACCCAAACATCGGAATTGTGTGGGTATAACGATGTTTACTTTTTCAGCCGTCAATTCAAAGAATACGTAGGAATATCCCCCACCAATTTTATAAAAAAATATACGTCCTCCAAATAAAAACACCCCGTGTCGAACACGGGGTGTTTGCTTGTTTTATAGCAGTATTTCAGCAAGGTTTCGAGGCGATCAGAATGCCGTAAAACCCGCATAAATACCGGACTTTTGAAAGCTTACTTGCTTTCTTTGATAGCAGCCTGTGGTGCTATCAGCAAAAGAGGGAAATTATTTATTTATAAACTTAACGGCTGTTCCGTATACAATTACCTCCGCGGCGCCTTGCATAACCGCAGAAGATGCATAGCGGATGTTAATGACTGCGTCTGCACCTAATTCTTCTGCTTCCGCAACCATTCTTTTTGTTGCAAGAGCGCGTGCTACATTCATCATTTCATTATAAGCTTTGAGTTCTCCGCCTACCAAAGTTTTAAAACTTTGCGCTATATCTTTACCAATGTTTTTAGACTGGATTGTACTTCCTTTTACAAGAGATAAGGTTTCCAGTTCTTTTCCGCTAATGTAATCAGTATTTACTAATATCATCTTCTTCACCTTTCTTTATTTCATTTATTCTTTCTATGCAGACATAAATCATAATTCCCGAAAAAACAAGCGGGATAATACCCAAAACATATTTCCAAAAACCACCAAGTAAAGAAATCAAAAATCCGAAATACGCAATATAATACAGTATCATAATGACTGTAATGATAATCGGAGCAATCATTTTCCTTTTGTGTGAATTCAACCTTTGCACCACCATAAATTCTATTTGGTTTATTATATCATATATTAGCCATAAGCACAATATGTTTAATAAAAATCGCCCTGCCGAGAGTTCGGCAGGGCGATAAGTTTTGCTCTATAAACCTAATTACTTAGATTAGCCCTTGATAGCAGCCTGTGCGGCGCAATACGCAAAAGAGGGAAAATATTGTAAACCAAATGCTCATAGCTATACTGTTGTTGGGAGGATTCCGCACAATAGCGAGGGCACAAGGCTGCCGTAGCTTCCTTGCCTTTTCTTTTTGTCGATATGCCTGCGGCTCGATATTTTTGCCGGTGGCATAATCGATATCATTTTGCTTTGCTGAATTTCGATATGTTGCCTTACGGCAACGAGTTCGATATACATCCTCGTTTGCGCAGCAAACATATCGAGTGCGGAGCACATATCGATTCCCGAAGGGAAATATCGAAAATCCCCTTGGGGATTTATATCGCTGCTAACAAAAAATGCCACTCCGAAGAGTGGCATTTTATTGTTAGCAATTAGCCCTTGATAGCAGCCTGTGCGGCGGCCAGGCGGGCGATGGGGACGCGGAAGGGGGAGCAGGACACGTAGTCCAGGCCGATCTTGTGGCAGAACTCAACGGACATGGGGTCGCCGCCGTGCTCACCGCAGATACCGCAGTGCAGGGACGCGCGAGTCTTCTTGCCGTTGGAAACAGCCATCTCCATCAGCTTGCCCACACCGTTCTGGTCCAGCTTGGCGAAGGGATCGTTCTCGTAGATCTTGGCCTCGTAGTAAGCGTTCAGGAACTTGCCTGCGTCGTCACGGCTAAAGCCGAAGGTCATCTGAGTCAGGTCATTGGTGCCGAAGCAGAAGAACTCAGCTTC
>JAZQGH010000061.1:0-5022 GCA_045539925.1 Acutalibacteraceae bacterium
TTCAAGAAATGGCTCTGTTACATAGCTAAGTACCCGTAATCTCCGAATTTTTGATTTCAACCTTTTATATCAAAAATTCAAATTTCAAGGAGATTACATAATGAATAACATAATTATTTCTGCTCTTGATGAGCAATTCAAAAAAGACTGCAAGGTTATCAACCTTAAATATGAGTATCCCGGTTACACGGGGATTGAACAATGGGCGATTATAACGGACTTATCTGAAGAAGAACTTTGTGCTAAATATGCCGAACAAGTAGCTACGTTTAGACCTTTCGTCGTTTTATCATCCGCATTTGGTAAAGTGCGAGATACTTATATCCGTAACGAGCATAAACACGAAATGAGAAGAAAATTGTACGGTGATGTTTATAGTGCAGAAGATGGTATTGAAGCATATCATCCCGAACTAATTGAAAATGACTTATTAGAAAACATTGTCCAAAAGGAAGAAATGGACTTTATTAAAGTAGCCATTAACACTTTGAGCGAGCTTCAAAAGAGTCGAATTGTTCGGTACTTTTTTCAAGAAAAAACGTTACAAGAAATTGCAGATGAGGATAAGACGAGTTGTGCCGCAGTTTATTATTCAATCCAATGCGGAATAAAAAATTTGAAAAAGTTTCTCGAACAGACTTAAAAAATACCCCTTCCCATTGCAAATAAGTGAAGGGGGTATTCAACTCCGGATACGAACAGCCCCCTTCCATAAAAAATGGAAGATGAGGTTAAACCTATGAAAAATGCAAACATAACTAACGTAAAGTGGGGCGAGATTTATCTTTGTGATCTCGGAAGCAATAAAGGCTCGGTTCAGTCGGGCAAAAGACCTGTACTTGTTCTTCAAAATAACATTGGAAACAATAATGGTCCAACTACTGTTGTTGCAACTATCTCAAGCGTTTTGAAAAAATTAAATCAACCCACACATATTTTACTTGATACATCTTGCGGATTAAGAGAGGATTCCGTTGTAATGCTCGAACAGATCCGAACTGTTGACAAGGAAAAAGAACTGCTTGAATACATTGGTGAAGTTCGAGATGAAAAAACCATATATGCAATTAAGCAAGGTGTTTTAACCGAATTTGGACTGATTAAAAGACCGCAGCCAAGACGAACCGGACTGATATTAACACTCTGTCCTAAATGCAGAGCTGAGTTTATGAATATTCCTGAGAATATCTTACGCCGTGTTGATCCGCTTCAAGTAGATAAGGAGAGGTGCGATAAATGCCAAACTTCCTTTGGATATGATTATCTTATCATAAAAAAGAAACCTCGCACTTCAACATCTGAGGGGTGTTGTGATGGATAAGAAAATCGACAGAACTTATGCGGTAATTGCCTTAGCAGAAATATTGTTTGAACAAAAGCTAATAAACGAGCCTACACTTAGAGCAATCAAACAACAGCTGCAAGACGAGCAATCGCACATTTCACAAACCTCTAAATAATTTCTATAATAGACTCAGAACAAAGGAGGTAATAAAGATGTTAAATGTAAACAGTCCACAAAGGGTTGGAAACCCTTACGCTTTTTTAGACCGTAACAGAACAAGAGATATGGTCTTTTATGGTCGAGTATCAACAGAACACGAAGCTCAGTTATCTGCCCTTGAAAATCAGATCCAATGGTACGATGACCAAGCAAAATATCATCCTAATTGGAATGTTCTCAATAAATACATTGATGAGGGCATAACCGGAACACAAGCTAAAAAAAGACCTGCTTTTTTGCAAATGATTGAAGATGCCAAAGCAGGAAAGTTTGACCTTATCGTTACACGTGAGGTTTGCCGATTTGCTCGAAACACCGTAGATACACTTGTTACAACAAGAGAATTGAAGAACATTGGCGTGGAAGTGTATTTTGTAGAGGACAATATTTGGACTATGGATGGCGATGGAGAACTTCGCTTAACCATTATGGCAACGTTGGCGCAGGAAGAAAGCCGCAAGGTTTCCGAAAGAGTGAAAGCGGGACAACAGATCAGCAGAATTAACGGCACGATTTATGGATGCGGAAATATCCTCGGTTATGACCGTGTGGGAGATACTTATGTTAAGAACCCCGACCAATCCGAAACTGTCAGGATGATTTATGATATGTACCTTAGTGGAAAAGGTACTATGGTTATTGCGAATGAACTTACTCGTCTGCAACGCCTAAACGCTTCAGGCTTAGTCAAGTGGAACGCAGGAGTGGTTTCCCGTATTCTTAATAACCAAACATATATGGGGGTTATGGCATACGGCAAGTCGTATAGCAATAACTACTTGGAGCAAAAGAGAGTCAATAATCACGATGCTTCTACTTATATGTGTGTTAAAGCAGATTTTGAACCGATTGTATCAGAGGAAGAATGGCATAAGTGTCAAGAGATTAAAGCTCGCAGAGTAAGGACTTCATTTAAGAGTGCTAATGAAGCCACACAGAAGAAAAAATCCACTCACGGAATTAAGGAAAACAAAGACTTGTGGGGCAGCAAACTTCTCTGCACTTGCGGTCACTCTTTCAGAAAAAACAGATGGCACAAAAACAAAGGTATGCCTTGGTCGTATGGTTATCAATGCTACAATCAACTTAACAATGGTTCGGCAAGTCAACGAAGAAAAGCGGGAGCTGATGATACCGGATATTGCGACCAATCAATGATTGCCGATTGGAAACTTGAAATGATGGCAAAGATGATCTTTGAGCAGATATGGCAAGAAAGAAAAGAAACGGTCGATACAGTCTGCAAGCTAATCAAGGAGTGCTATCAGGTTGAGAAGCCTAAGAAGGTTAATTTGACCGGAATTGTAGCTCAAATAGAGCGTTATAAAAACAAGAAGAACACGCTGCTTGAGATGAGAACAGACGGTGAAATTAGCAAAGAGGAATATAAAGAGCAAAAAGAGAAAATTGAAAAAGCTCTTTTGGAACTCACGGAAGAATATGAGCGTATGCTTGCAACCGAAGATGCAATACAAAATCCTGATATATGTTGGGATGAAATACAATCTTCTCTCGACGCTATGATAGACTTTTCCAACCCGCAAATTGACCGACACATCATTCGTAAGTTTGTTTCCAAGATCGTGCCAAACGGTAGAAATCATTTTCGTTGGTATATGAATTTAGACGGAAAAGATACCACAACATTGGATATGGTAACAGAGGGTAGAAAAAACAATGCCGTTATCAGTTTCAATGATGACGAGGAGGATGAACCTCCTCTACATATCGGGGATGTAATCGGTTTGACTGAATTACAACAATATTTCCCGAACCTATTGAAAAACGAAAATCAGAATGGTATAATCACAACCGTTGGTAAGTGTGGTAAAAAGTCATCCCTTGATGCTATACTGCACAGGCCGCCATTAAGGGGTAATAATTCAAACTATAAAAATGCTGACCTTCGGGTCAGCATTTTTTGTTAGCAACGATATAAATCCTAGCGGATCTCCATTGCGTTTTGTAACGAATATGATATAATGAGTCTTAAACATGAAAACTTTTTGTTTTTAAGGATGATCGCTATGAAAAAAACCTATATAACATCTATGCCGGACGATATTGGCGCTTTTTTGAAAGCAAGCCAGTGTTTTTCCTCGTTAGGGATCAATATCACCCGGGTCAGTTATAATAAAGCTATTGATTCTCATATATTATTCATTGATGCTGAGGGTACACAGGAGCAACTTAAAAAAGCAGACCTGGAACTTGAAAAGATCGGATATCTGGGCAATGATAAGGATAACAAAACAAGTGTTGTTTTGCTGGAGTTTTGCTTAAAAGATGTTCCCGGAAGCGTAACAGATATTCTTAAGCTTATAAATGAATTTAATTTTAATATTTCGTATATAAGCTCACAAGAAAACGGAACGGATTATCAATATTTTAAAATGGGTTTATATGTTGATGATTCTGATAAAATTGCCTGTTTTTTAAGCAAGGCAGAAAAGCTGTGCAAGGTGCGGGTTATTGACTATAACCGTTCCCAAAATATATACGATAATAGTATTTTTTATAATACCTATGTGTTTGGCCTGTCACAAATGATGGGGCTGTCAGCGCAGGCAAAAGAGGAACTCTTGATAAATGTGAATCTTGCTATGCAAACATTAGACGAAAAAGGTTTATCTCCTTACAGAACCTTTGACAGCATAAGTAAGTTTGCTGAGCTTTTAAGTGTTTCAAAAGGAAAAAACTTTGCGCCACGCATAAGCACACATCAAATATCCGAAAACACGGTAATAACGTTAATTGAGCCGCCGTGCGGCAGTAACACGATCATCATAAACAGTAACGGTGCGTATTTGTTCATTGATAGCGGATATGCGTGTTATCAACAGGAAATGGTCGATATTTTCGAAAGAATCATTCCGGAATTCCATACCATAAAAAAGAAAATACTTGTCACCCATGCAGATGTAGACCATTGCGGACTTTTGCCCATGTTTGACCAGGTGATCACAAACGAAAAAACAGCAAAGTGCCTGGAAAAGGAATATCATGGACTTGACGGATACCGCGAGGAAAACCCGCTGCACAAGCCGTATATAAACATCTGCAAAATCCTCACCGAGTATAAGGCAGTAAATCCTCAAAAAGTTGTCAAATTGTGGGATAGCGCCAATTTTTATGACAATCCGCTGACCCAAATAGGGTTTTATAACTTTGGGGAATTGAATTTTGAAGTGTATGAGGGAAAAGGTGGGCATCTGCCGGGAGAGATCATTTTAATAGATTATGCCCATCATATTGCCATTACAGGAGATGTTTATATAAACACACACGGTCTTACAGCGGAACAGGAAAAGTATAACAGATATGCGCCCATATTGATGACATCCGTTGATACAGACCCCAAATTGTGTTCAGAGGAAAGAAATGCGGTTTTACAACGCCTGGGTGTAGGAAAATGGCAGATCTTCGGTGCCCATGGGTTCAAAAAGGATTATGCGGTAAATATATAAGGATATTCCCCTTTTTGCTGTCAGCAGCACAGGCTGCTATCAAGGGCTAAT
>JAZQGH010000062.1:0-3168 GCA_045539925.1 Acutalibacteraceae bacterium
AAGCGCTCACCCCACATTCGCTTGGCTGTCAGCACACCGATCTTGTGACACTCCTCGGGTGTTAGCTCTCCCGGCTTGAAGCTCTGATACCCGTGGTATCCGACGATGCCTCCGCGCTTGCCGTATCGCTCTTTAGTCGCCGTCATACGCTCAAAGGCAAAATGGGGCGAGCAATTCACCCCCGTAACGTAATACTGCTTTTCGGTCTTGTCGTTATCGGCGGCATAGGTCAGCACGTTTTTGAGATCATAATCGGGATTGGCGGTCTTGTTCGGGTCTTTGACGTAAGCCACAACGTCTCGTATCGTCCCTCTAACCGCCCATAGCGATGTTGTTGCCATCAGCTCTCACCGTCCTTTGCCTTGTACTTGGAGCGGATAAAGGCATGAAGCTCATACCCGACGTCCTCCGCATCCAACGCCTTTTCAAGCCGACCAATGCAGTTGTAGCAAGTTCCCGCCGCCTGCGAAAGTCGGTTCTCGATCAAGGAACGGATATACGCCGACATATCTCCGCCACACCGCTCGGCTTCGCGTTGCAGCTTTGCTTTCAGATTCGCGTCCATTTTGACCGTGACGCGCTCGGTCTTTTTTTCTGTTTTGCTCATTTGTTTGTCCTTTCTAAATTGAGGGTATTAGGGATACATCCCTAAAGAAAAAGCAACCCAACAAGGTTGCTTGGCTGCGACGTTTGCTGTTTTTGCCTTGGCAAAACGACGGTGTTTAGCCGTCGAAGCAAACTCGACGCATTCGGGCGTTAGCACGAATGCTATGCTCGTTAAAGTATCGGACATCGTCCGCCACTTCTCTTAACTGGTATCCATTGGATCACGTCCTTTCTTTTACAATATTTTATGTAAGTGTTAAAGGATTCCGATTTCAACCGTGAGTTGAACAAGGTCGTTTAGGCGGTTATTGAACAAATAGACATTCTGTGGTATAATTACATCACAAGATAGGCGCCATTTTGATTATTTGGAGGTGTACAACATGAATATTGGAAATAAAATTAAAGAATTACGAAAGCAGAGAGGGATTACCCAGGAACAACTCGCTAACAGCATAGGGATTTCTTTCCAAGCCGTAAGTAAATGGGAAAATGGTATTGCTTTGCCCGATATTACACTCGCTCCCATATTGGCAAGCTATTTTGGTGTTTCGATGGATGAATTGTTTGAATTTAATCTGAAAGAAATTGAATCTGCCATCGACTCCATTGTAAATGAGGCATACAAATTCAGAGAGTCAGATCCACCGAAAAGCAGAGATATTCTTGAAGAAGGTCTGAAAAAATATCCCGATAACGAGGTTTTGCTCAACAATCTTTTGTATGTATTGAATTACACAAAAGATCCGGATGAGACAATTTCAATAGCAAGTTCCTTGATTGAGAAAACAAATCAAGCTGATATTAAGTACGATGCATTAAGATTTCTTGCGTATGCATATAAGGTTAAAGGCGATTTAAAAAGTGCAGAAGCGGCTATTGAGCAAATACCGGAGATTTATTTTACTAAGCTTACAGAAATGGCATACCTCTTGGAAGGCAAACCTAAATACGAAGCAGCAGAAAAGCAAAAATGGATATCATTTGAAAATCTCATTCAAATGATGGAAAAGCTTGCAGAATATTATGAATCTCAAGGAATGAAAGCGGAAGCTATCAAAGAACGCGAGAAAGCATTAAAATTTATTGATCTCGTTGAAAACAGCGCATATGATGTATATGTTGGATTTTTCAACAAGCGAATCGAGCAATTGAGATAAGTTATCACACGAAGTGGTATGGGTCATTTTGACCCATACCACTTTCTTCTGCTAAAGTGGTGCGGTTGATTTTCAACCAAACCATATCAAGGGGCGATTTTCGCCCGATGAAAAACACTTGGTCAAAACAGCCAAGTGATTTTTCAAATCTCCTCCTCACTCTATATCCGACACGAAAACGCTAAATATGTCCTGAGCAAAAAAATATTTTTTCGACCGCTAACTTTGTCGCAAACTGCGACAAGGTAAAAAGAAAAAAGCCATTCCGCACATTCGTCTTTTGAGGACAAATATGGTAGAATGGCTATGTAAAAAATATTGAATTACGGAGGATAAATTATGGAACTCACTTACACAGAAAGAAACGGCGTTATGTATCCCGACTTAGCTCTCCCCGAGCAGACCAACCATCCCATCGGCAAGTACGGCAAACTGCGCCGCGACTATCTCAAAAAGCACCGCCGCGGCACCTATACCACGCTTCTCACCTCGTGTACGCTCAATCAACACCTCTACGAAACCGAACAGGAGGCAAAGCGTCAGATCGATATCACCCTATCCCGGTTAGTAAAAGAGCGCTTCATCACCGAAGAAATCAAAGCCACAACCCCTCTCCTGTGGGTGCAGGAAATGAATAATGCCAAACACGACGCAGAAGAAATCGTGTTAAATGAGGTAATTTATCACTAAAGAAATCACCGCCGAGAGCGACCAAACGCTTACTTTCGGCGGTGTTGTTAGCTTAATCTTTAATAATAATTGACTGATCATCACGTAACGCGATAGCACGATATTTACCTAAAGAGTTCAAGGTATCGAAGTCCGATTTTCGATCTTCAGTGTAGTGCAAACCAAGATGGCCTTATACAAACCAAGTCCCGAAAAATCGGTTAAACCAAAAGTGTCTTTGTCATACTTTGCCACGTGAGTAATATCTGCGGTTGCAATATGTGCACCTGCGCTACCGCCAATATAGATAACCCCTCTGTGAACGTAATCAACGATTGCTTTATCAAATCCAGAATCGCGAATCAGTTTGAGCGTACCGAATGTATTCCCACCACTTATATAGATTACATCAATATCAAGATTGAAAAACGGTGTAGGATCATAATAGTTTGCCACATAAATGTTCTTTCTCTGAAAACCGAACGCTGCCACACGAGCCTCATACTTGCCGCTTTTTATCTTTTCGGGTGTGACTTTCTCATTCGGAAAGTACAGCACTTTGCAATCAGATATCGGCTTACAAAGATTATCGATTATAAATCTTGCAGAGGTTGGATTGCCGAAATCGCAAGACGATAGTATTAGTTTCATTTCTTTCTCAAATCCTTTTGCATAAAATATTCTTTCAGCAAGCGTCCGTCCTTTAATTTGAACGCATTAGGACGCTCACCAA
>JAZQGH010000063.1:0-1571 GCA_045539925.1 Acutalibacteraceae bacterium
GGTGTAAGTCTTAATATTATTTTCTTCAAGCCATTGCTTAATTTGAAACGCACTTTTGCCGTCAAGATACAGATTAAATATCCAGCGAACTACCTCGGCTTCACTTTCCACGATGGTTATTTCTTTGGTAATCTTATCGCGTCGATAACCAAACATATTCATATTACTGCAGTAGGTACCGTTCTCCATTCGTTTGGATATACCCCACTTAACGTTGGCGCTGATGTTCTCACTCTCCGACTGCGCCATAACGCTGTAAATGCCGATATAAGTTTCACTGTCTTCTTTAAGCGAGTTGATATTCTGCTCCTCAAAATAGATAGCAATGCCCATCGCCTTGAGCTTACGCACATAAGACAAGCTATCCACGATATTTCTTGCAAAACGGGAAACCGATTTGGTCAGGATCATATCGATTTTACCCTTTTCGCAATCCTTTATCATACGAAGAAATTCATCACGCTTTTTGACCTGTGTTCCTGTAATACCTTCATCAGCGTATACGTCCACATACTCCCATTTTTCGTTATTGGCAATATAGCGGGTATAGTAATCCTTTTGAACGCGGTAACTGTTAAGCTGATCCTCATCATCGGTGGACACACGGCAATAAGCGGCAACCTTGGTTCGTTTACCAAACTCCACGCGGGAAGTTTTACTTGCATCAGCAGGAATTTTAGTAATAACCCGTCTTCTTTCAGCGGTTTCAACCATTATCGCACACCTCCTCATTACCGATTTCTTTACCGTTAATGAAGCGAATGCGGATATTGGCATCCGACTGAATGATAATAGCAGATACCGTCTTTTTCATAAAAGGAATATCTAACACCTGTTCATCCTCAGGCTCGTATTCCGAAAACAAATCAAAAAGCTCGTCCGAAACACTTGCGGAAGGGTCAATTGACATCTCCGAAAACTTGTCCGTCACGTTTTCGTGTATCATCTTCATAATCGGATGAAACATCGGGCTTGCCTCTGTTAGCATAAACTTTATCTGCCTATCTTTAAGCCGAATGTCCTTTGATGGTACATATCTGCTTTCTTCCCTAGGTAGCATAACGAGGTAAGGCTGATTTCTCACCGCATTCATAACCGATTGTATCCTCGAAAACAGCAGCGGGTCATCCAAATATTGGGTTGTAGCAGGACACCCGCCTAAGCAAAGCCAACGCTCACGCACCTTATACTTACTTTTGCGGGTAAAATGTTTCCCGCACATCTCGCATATAGTGGTGGCTTTAAGGTAGGCAATCTCCTCGGTGTCTTTTTCTCTGACACCGCCCTTTTCTGCCTTTTGCTTGACTGCCTTATCAAAGGTTTCCCTATCAATAATACGCGGATATTCCTCATCTCCGCAATAATGCTCATTTTCTATGATTCGGCAAACCATATTTTTGGTCCACTGAGTCTTATCCTTATAGTAGGAAATCTCCTTTGCAGTCAGCTCTTTGGCAATTTCCAAGAGTGTACAACCGGATAAATAATCACGGAAGATTTTATTTACAACCAAGGCTTCCTCTTGCACGATGTAATAGTCAAACTGGTCCTTGCGATAACCGTAAAAAATA
>JAZQGH010000064.1:0-2127 GCA_045539925.1 Acutalibacteraceae bacterium
CGTTGCCGTTATTTGTAAGCGGCAACAAAAGTGTTCTCCGGAATGAAACCGGATTCTTCTGTATCGATAATGATCCAGCCGTCGCCGCCCTCCAGGATTTTATGGTTGTGGACATTCGCTCCAAGCTGCGAAAAGAAAGTATCCTTTTCCAGCGGACCCATTTCTCGCGGAACGACATCAAGAGCGGTAAAATCACGGATGGTACCGGCAACATTGATCCGTACGCGGTCTCCTTTTTGTAGCTTACCTTTTAGGGAAAATCCCTGTAATACAACTTTCTTTCTCAGTTTCATGGCTCTGAGTATGAAAATAGGGGGGCTCTTTGGCATTGCAAACAGCTTCTGCGCAACAAATACATTACCTTCATTCAGATCAATGGTTTCCAAGAATCTGCTGCATACGCGATCACGCAGCGCAAACAAATCCTGCGCCTTTTCAAGAGGCATACTATGATGCTCCCGGAAATTATACTTTTTCTGCATAACTTTCATATATTCCTCTTCGGAAATCCAGCAGTGTCTTTCGCTCAGCATTTGCAAAATGGTCATATGGCACGTTTGACACAAGGTACCGTCACTGAGTATATGCAGATGATGCCTGTCTAAAAGTTTCAGCTTGTTGCGGCATAAAGAGCAAGTTCTGGTATAAAGAATATCTTTTTCATTTGCCATATCCATGTACCTCCATCATTTTGTCGCATTATGTTGCAGCGACCGTGTAAAACCTGCGACCCGTCTCTCACAATCACAAGGGAAGCGCCTTTATTATAGCACGAAAACAGGAAGATTTCTACTATGAGTTGTTATTGCCAAATTGTGCAGGCTCTTTGAGAGGTAGACACCGCTATCAGCTTTTTTCTGGAGCTATGTGCGGCAAAGAAAAAGGAATAATATACGGGATATAAGTGGAACAACAAGGTTTCTGATAGTTTGCTAGCCTTTCGCCTCCAACTCTCGGTTGAGCTTACGCATAATCTTGTATGCGTGGGATTCCGAAATCTCCAACTCCTTTGCAACTTCGTCCACTCTGATGAACTTCTTTTCCATTCAATTCCTCCTTTTTGATTTTTGGGTATAATATTCCTTATTTAGTGTCGGAATACTTTCTGGCCGCCATCCGATTTGCCCGGGCGGACATCTTAAACTTATTTGTTTAAGTATGCATCATCATTATACTAAACAAATTCCGTTATGTCAAGAGGCTTTGGAGAAAATATTAAATATTTCTGTTTAAGTTATCTTGACAATCACTAAACATTTATGTTATACTAATGACAACAATCCGAAAGGGAGAGAAAACTATGGCAATCGGTGAAAGAATCCGTTTTATACGCAACCTGCGTGGCATGACGCAGAAGTGGCTCGGTCAAGCCGTGGGATTTCCCCAAAAGACCGCTGATATTCGTATGGCTCAGTATGAGTCCGGCTCCAGAACACCCAAGGAAGATTTAGTAAAAGCTCTTGCGAATGTTTTGGAGGTTTCTCCTTTGGCTCTGAACATCCCCGACATTGACAGCGATCTGGGCTTTATCCATACGCTTTTTGCTATTGAGGACATTCATGGTGTGAGAGCAAAGAAGCAGGGGGACGAGGTACATATCGTCTTTGATGGCAGCAAACGCACAATGGACGAGTCCATTTTCAAAATGCTTTCCGCATGGGCTGACCAATCTGAAAAGCTCAGAAAGGGCGAGATCAGCAAAGATCAGTATGACCGTTGGCGTTATACATTCCCGGCAGAGGACACCACTCAGATTTGGGCGAAAGTTCCGTCCCAAGCACTCAGCGATATGCTTGTAGAAGCATTCAAAGAGGACATCAAGTAAAAATGAACGACAAAAAGCCCGTACTGACATCCGATCAGTACGGGCTTAAATGTTAATATGGGATTTTTGTGAGGTGGTTGAAATTATTCTTTACTCACAAGCCACTCGCAACGCAGAATAATCGCATTGGAGGGCATTCTTATCAAAACCTTATCAGAGAGAGTGGGCGAAGTCCGAAAAGCCTTGCAATTACTGGGTTTTTCGGCTTTTTCAAATTATTCCCACTCGATGGTGGACTTGTGGTTTTGTCTATATATAGGGGTGCTTTGGTATAAATAAACGCATTATTTGGTGTCTATTAT
>JAZQGH010000065.1:0-4595 GCA_045539925.1 Acutalibacteraceae bacterium
TCCGAAAGACAAACCAGTCTACGTGCATTGCCATTCGGGACTTCGTTCCTACCTTGCTTGCCGTATTCTTATAGGAAACGGGTACGACTGCTATAACCTTGCAGGCGGATGGCGGCTCTATGAATCGGTCATAAACGAGCGTACCGTCCCTGAATACTCTTGTAAAGACTGTAAATAAGTATGGCTATGAGAAAAGCCGATGGGAAATCTTGCGATTCCTCATCGGCTTTTCGTTATTACTCGAAAGAAACAGGTTTTGAATCGTTTGTCGCAAAAGCATTTGGACCGGGATCAGACATGGAAAAATACATTTTAGCAGCCTTTGTTGTGCCGAAATCTCGGTTAGAGCCGGAGTTCTGCACCTTGTTAAATGCATCTCGGAACATTTGATTGTGTGCTTCCTCTCGGTTTAAAAGGAAGTCGATAGTCTCACGAACCTTTTTATCGTCAATCTGGCGGTAAAGGTATTCGTAAACCACCTTTGCACGTTGTTCGGATGCGATATTGCTTAAGAGGTCCGCACATAAATCGCCCGTAACCGTTACATAGTCGCCCGTCCAAGAGTAACCCGAAGCATTGATAAGACCGGGGTTAAGACCTAAAAGCACGTGGGACTGAATCTCACCTGACGGCACCTTCTCGGCATCAACATCGTGTCCGTTTAATAGGTTGATGGTCTGCGCAACCATCTCCATATGACTAAGTTCCTCGGCGGCAATGTCAAGAAATAAATCTTTAATCTCAGGGTCTTTGATTCTAAAACTTTGCGACATATACTGCATAGCCGCCTTAAGCTCACCGTTACCTCCGCCAAGCTGTTCCTGTAAAAGTGCCGCATACTGCGGATTGGGTTTCTCTACTGCTACAGGATGAAAAAGCATTTTTTCGTGTTTAAACATAAACTTACCTCCGTTTACTTTCTACTAACTATTCTTACCAATTAATAAACGGATATGTAGCAATTTTAATAATTGTGTGGTATAATTATTTTAATGATAAAAAAATAACGGAGGAAATTATGATGGAATTTATAGTTCCTTTTATTGTTGGAGTTGTATTGATTGCTCTCGGCATTTCGAATATGCGGGGAAATATTTCATCACTACATTCATATCATCGTCATAGAGTTTCCGAAGAAGATAGGATTCCGTTTGGAAAGCAAGTGGGATTAGGTACTGTTATTATCGGTGTGGGTATAATAATATTCAGCATTTTGTCTGCTATAACTTTATATACCGAAAATAACATCTTTGTTATAATTGGAACCGCCTTTTTAATTGTTGGTATTATTGTAGGGCTTGTTTTAAGCTTTAAGGCGATGATTAAATATAATAAAGGAATTTTCTGATGAATTCAATTTATAGAGAGGTATACCTATATGAAAAAGAAGAAATTGTTATTTGCAATATTATGTGCTTTGGGTAGTGGAACAGTAGGATTCTTTGCAAACCAGTTAACCGAAGTATATGGTTGTGTATTATTTGGTATTGGTGTTGGCATTATGGTCTATTCAATTATAAATTTAAGTAAGTGAATAATATATTGAACTGATAACAAAATTCAAATATTTTTGAGGGAAAATTTATGAAAGACGAATGTTTAATTTGCGGAGCACCGCTTACATATTTAGAAAACGAAACGCAAATGGAATGTGCCCTTTGTCATAAAAAAGAAAATAGCAAGACTGCTTGCGAAAAGGGACATTATGTTTGTAACGAATGTCATACCGGCGGAATTGATTCCATTATCGCTGTTTGCCTTGCCGAAACCTCAAAGAATCCGATTCTGATTTTACAAAAGCTGATGGCTCTGCCGTTTTGCCATATGCACGGCCCCGAGCATCATATTATGGTGGGTGCGGCACTACTGACTGCATATAAGTACGCAGGCGGTAATATTGATTTACCGAAAGCCTTGGTGGAAATGCAATCGCGAGGCAAACAAGTTCCCGGCGGAGCTTGCGGTTTTTGGGGCGCTTGCGGTGCAGGTATAAGTGCAGGTATGTTAGTTTCTATCATAACCGGCTCCACGCCACTCGCAAACGAATCGTGGGGACTCTCCAACAAAATGACTTCTGCCGCACTTGGTGCAATTGGTGAGGTCGGCGGTCCGCGTTGCTGTAAAAGAGATTCTTACCTTGCTATAACTAAGGCGGTGGAATTTGTCAAAGATAACCTCGGTATTGAGATGGAACTTGATGAAATTAAATGCATTCACTCAGCACATAATAATCAATGCATCGGTGTGAGGTGCCCGTTTAAATGATAAAGAAAATAGCCTTTCTCTGCGTGCATAATTCCTGTCGCAGTCAAATTGCCGAGGCACTGGGTAAACACCTGCGTAGCAATGAGTTTGACTTTTACTCAGCAGGAACTGAAACCAAACCGCAAATTAATCAGGATGCCGTTCGGCTTATGAAACAACTCTACGGTATTGATATGGAGCAAACACATTATAGTAAAACTATTGACAAAATACCCACACCCGATATTGTAATTTCAACGGGTTGCGACGTTGGTTGCCCCTATATCGGCAGAGCATTTGACGATAACTGGAATCTGCCCGACCCAACAGGAAAAAACGATGAGTTTTTTATTAAAGTAATTAAACAGATTGAAGAAAAAGTTCGGAATTTAAAATAACCGTGAGTTTTGATTTAACAGCAATGAAACCCAAAAAGAATAAGGTGAAAAATAAATGGAACTATCAATTTTTTTCAAAAGTGTGTTAGAACAAGATACTGCACCTATTGTTATTTGCAATTTGGAGCATACGGTGGTTTATATGAATCCCGCAGCTATTTCACGTTATCACACCGACCTTACAGGTAAAAGCCTAAAGGCTTGCCATAATGCCGAATCTGGCGCCAAAATTGACCGAGTAGTCGCTTGGTTTGCTGAGAGTAAGGATAATAATATGGTTTATACTTCTCGCAACGATAAGGAAAATAAAGACGTTTATATGGTCGCCTTACGTGACGATAACGGAGCGCTTATAGGTTATTACGAAAAACACGAATACAGGAATCAAGAAACTGCCGAATTATATGCAATATAAAAATCGTTATGGTAACAGATGAGGTGTAAAAGCTATGGATAATTATGTTTTAGAAGTGAAACAACGCTGGGGCGAAACAAAAGCCTATAAAGAACACGCGGAAAAAACTGCTGATTATACCGCGGACAAATGGCAAGAGGTAAACGATGGCTTAATGTCAGTCCTCGCCAAATTTGCCGAGTGCAAGCAAAATTGCATCGCCGCCGACTCTGTTGAAGCAAAGGAGCTTGTAAAAGAACTGCAAGCATATATTACCGCTAACTACTACACCTGCACAAATGAAATTCTATCGGGACTTGGTCAAATGTACGTTGCCGACGAACGCTTTAAAAACAATATCAATAAACATAATGACGGAACGGCAGAGTTTATAAGTGAGGCAATAAAAGTTTATTGCAGTAAATAAAATTTATTTTTAAGGAAAATTACAATAATCCTATTTATGTAAAAACCATTATAAAGAGGTGACAATGATGAAAACCATTATTATAGGTGGTGTTGCAGGAGGTGCAACGGCGGCGGTGCGGCTTCGCAGACTGGACGAAAAAGCCGAAATCATTATTTTAGAGCGTGGCGAATATGTGTCCTTTGCCAACTGCGGTCTGCCGTATTATATCGGCGGTGTCATCACTGACCGTGAGGACTTGACTTTGCAAACACCCCAAAGCTTTAAAGCGCGTTTTAATATTGACGTCAGAGTGTTAAATGAGGCGGTTAAGGTAAGCCCTGATCCCAAAACCGTTACGGTTAAAAATCTTCGTACAGGCGAAACCTATGAAGAAACCTATGATAACCTTATTTTGTCTATGGGTGCAGAACCGATACGACCAAATATTGAGGGTGCTGACGGTAGTAACGTTTTCTCACTTCGTAACATTCCCGATACCTTAAAAATTAAAAATTATATTGATACGACAAAGCCGAGATCTGCTGTGGTTATCGGCGGCGGATATATTGGTGTCGAGATGGCGGAAAATTTAGCACAGGCAGGGCTAAAGGTTGCAATCGTAGAGCTTGCCGACCATCTGATAGCGCCTCTTGACTTTGATATGGCGGCAGACGTTCACCGCTATATTAAATCCAAAGGAATTTATCTGCACCTTAATAACGGTGTAAAGTCTATAAACGGAAATACTGTCATCTTGCAAAACGGCGAGATTACCGCCGATATGATCATTATGTCTGTCGGTGTCCGTCCCGAAACCGCTATTGCAAAAGACTGCGGAATAGCGCTTAACCCGCGCGGAAGCATTGTTGTAAACAACAAAATGCAGACCAATATACCGAATATTTATGCTGTCGGTGATGCAGTTGAGGTGGAGGATTTTATAACAAAAAAACCTGCCTTTATTCCTCTTGCAGGGCCTGCTAATAAACAAGGCAGAATTGCCGCCGATAATATCGCAGGATTTGAGAGCGTTTATACCGGCACGCAAGGCTCAGCGGTGTTAAAACTCTTTGATATGACCGTTGCTACCACAGGTCTTAACGAAAAGTCGGCTACTGCGGCAGGCATTGATTACGATAAAACCTACACC
>JAZQGH010000066.1:0-62454 GCA_045539925.1 Acutalibacteraceae bacterium
TTTGCCTTTTCTGTCACTAAAAATTTTCTTTTTAAGGTGCTTCACAGTTTCGTAGAAACCGAAAATTTCCTGTATTTAAGCCGTAAAACGCAGAAAGGCTGTCGCCTTTCGAGGCTTTTGGCAACAATATAGGGAATTTTGCTCGAGAAACAAATACTGCCCTATGAGGCGCGGGCGAAAAGCACATCCGTTTTACTTTACTTAATGGTACAACCTTCAGTAGACAGTTTTTTATTAGATAGAAATAGCGGTTGCCATATTGTATTCGTCTAAGTCGAATACCTTTGTCATAGCAAGTGCCTCGTAGATGTCGTCGTCACCTATTTTATTATCACGGAAGGTAACAACTCGGTTGCCCATACCGTTCTTTAAAAGCTCAACTGCGTGATAACTGAGCTGACTTGCCATTACTCTGTCGCGTACAGTGGGACTTCCTCCGCGCTGAACGTGACCGAGAATGGTGGCGCGGGACTCTATTCCCGTAGCCTTCTCAATTCGTTCGGCAATGTCTTCAACTCCGCCTACACCCTCAGCAACTACAACGATAAAGTGCTTTTTGCCTGTTCCTTTAATCTCCTTTATCTTGTGGATAACGTCCTTGTCGATGTCGAACTCTACCTCGGGCACAAGAATAGATACTGCACCGCAGGCGATACCTGTCTGCAGAGCGAGATAGCCAGCACGGCGGCCCATTACCTCAACTACCGAGCAACGCTCATGAGATTGGGCTGTATCGCGAAGCTTATCTACCATTTCCATTGCGGTATTCATAGCGGTATCATAACCTATGGTATATTCTGTGGAAGAAATGTCGTTATCGATAGTGCCGGGTACGCCAACACAGGGGATTCCGTTTAACGAAAGATCTCGTGCACCGCGGAAGGAACCGTCTCCTCCGATAACAACAATACCCTCTATACCGAATTCTTTACAGGTCTTGATAGCCCTATCAATGCCTTCTTGAGTTTTAAACTCGGGACAGCGGGCGGTATAAAGCATTGTTCCGCCGCGATGAATAATGTCGGAAACGCTGCGGGCATCAAGATCAATTATATCGCCTTCGATAAGACCTGAGTAGCCTCTGCGCACTCCTTTAACGGTCATTCCCAAAGCGATTCCCGCACGGACAACGGCACGTATTGCCGCGTTCATTCCAGGTGCGTCTCCACCGCTCGTTAAAACAGCTATAGTTTTCATATACATATCACTCCGTTGTGAAACATTTTTTCAAAATATTATACAATATATTTTTATATTATTCAATAAGTTTTACATTTTCTTGTCCTAAAATTTCTGTGAGGGCAGAAATAAGACCCTCTTTGGGGGTTATCCACAGGGTTTGAGGGGCTAAAAGCTTCTTGCCCGATAATTCTGCAACATAAACAGGCGTATCTCCCGAATATTCTGCCAGTGTTTCCTTTACCCTGTCCATCTCGGGAGAATTCACGTCGGTAACGCGGATATAAAGCCCCTGCTTTATTTTGCGTTTAGGAGGTGCTGTGATAGCCGATTTAGGTATTACCTCAAAACGGTCTGCCATAAGCTCAAAGGGACGGTCTTCCCTTTCCTGCACCCTGCCTGTTATAAGCAGAATATTTCCCTCGACGAGCTGATGCTTATTGTCGTTTACGGTTTTATTAAATGCAGTAATACCTATACTGCCCGTAGTATCCTCAGCAACGATATTTGCCATAACTCCGTCATTTCGGATGCTGCGCAGACGCACCGAGGTGAGCATTGCTACAACGCTTACCTTTTTGCCGTCTTCTATACTGCCTCCCGTAATACTGCGAAGGGTCGGGGCCTTTATTCTTGCGGCATAGCCCTCGTATTCCTCCATAGGATGACCCGACAGATACAGACCCGTCGCCTCTTTTTCTGCCGCTAAAAGCAGTTCCTTAGGCATTTCCTCGCAGGGCTCTATATAATAACCCTCCGAGCCGCTTTCATCACCAAAAAGGTCCATCTGACCCGAGCTATAGTATTTAAGGCGGTCACCTACGGCGGCAAGTACCCCGTCGGCACCTCTGAGCATAGTTTTGCGGTTATATTCCAGTCCGTCCAAGGCTCCGCTTTTTATAAGCCCTTCAAGGGCGCGGCGGTTAAAGTCTCTGCCTGAAACACGGTTGCAAAAATCGTAAAGAGAGGTAAACACTCCTCCTTCTCTTTCTCTTATAAGAGCAAGTACAAAGCCCTCTCCGATGTTTTTAATTGCGGTGAGACCGAAGCGTATGCCCTGCTCGGTGGGGGTGAAGTTTTCGCGGCTCTCATTTACGTGAGGTGGGAGCACCTTTATGCCCATTCGCTTACACTCACCCGTATAAAAGGCAATTTTATCGGTATCCTCCTGCATACTGGTCATAAGTGCCGCCATATACTCTTTCGGATAGTGGCATTTAAGATATGCAGTCTGATAGGATACAAAGGAATATGCCGCTGCGTGGGATTTATTAAAGGCATAGGAGCTGAATGCCGACATTTCGTCGAATATCTTCTGTGCGGTGGCTTCGCTGACTCCGTTATTTACACAGCCCTTTATTATAGTATTTCCCTGCTCATCCTTTTGTCCGTATACAAAAGCCTCCCGTTCACTTTTCATAACATCGTGCTTTTTTTTAGACATAGCGCGGCGCACGATGTCTGCCCTGCCAAGCGAATAACCTGCAAGTGTGCGGAATATCTGCATTACCTGCTCCTGATAGACAATACAGCCGTAGGTAACGTCGAGTATCTCCTTTAAAAGCGGGGTATCGTAGGTTATATCCTGCGGGTTATGACGGTTGTGGATATATTTTGGGATAGAATCCATAGGACCAGGTCGGTAGAGGGAAAGAATAGCCGTAAGGTCCTCTATCTTTTCGGGACGGAACTGACGGAGAACATTTTTCATTCCGTCGGATTCGAACTGGAACACACCGTCGGTGTGACCCTGCGACATCATCTCGTAGGTAGCCTTATCCTCAAGAGAGATTTTATCTATGGAAAAATTCGGCTCGGCTATGCGGATATAATTTTCGGTATCTCTTATAATGGTGAGATTCCTCAGTCCCAAAAAGTCCATTTTAAGAAGACCGAGTTCGTCAAGGGCGGTCATAGTATACTGAGTGACCACCGTTTCATCATTTACGGCAAGAGGAACATACTCCGAAACTGCTCTGTCGGAAATTACTACACCTGCAGCATGGGTTGAGGCATTTCGGGGCATTCCCTCTACCCTTTTTGCCATATCGATAAGCTCGGTAACCTCGCTGTCGGTATCGTAAAGCAGTTTAAGGTCGGGAGAATCTATTAGTGCCTGTTCGATAGTAACGCCTATTCCTCTTGGGATAAGCTTTGCTACCTTGTCGCAAAGGGCATAGGGCAGATCCATTACTCTGCCTACGTCACGCACTGCAGCACGAGCCTTCATTGTACCAAATGTCACTATCTGACTTACCCTGTCACTGCCGTATTTTCTTACAACATAATCTATAACCTTCTGACGGTTGACGTAACAGAAGTCTATATCGAAGTCGGGCATAGAGACGCGTTCGGGGTTTAGAAAACGCTCAAAGAAGAGGTTGTACTTTATAGAATCAATACCCGTAATACCTATACAGTAGGCGGCAAGACTTCCTGCGCCCGAGCCTCGTCCCGGACCTACAGGTATTCCGTGGTCCTTTGCATAGTTTACAAAATCCTGAACTATGAGGAAGTAATCAACATAGCCCATTTTGTTTATGGTGTCAAGCTCAAACTCAAGTCGGTCGACATACTCTTTTTTCGGATTTTCTCCAAATATACGGTGAAGCCCTGCAAAACACTTCTCGCGGAAGAACTCGAAATGGTCCTTATCCCCTATATCAAAAACGGGGAGCTTAATTTTGCCAAACTCAAAGTCGAAGCTGCAACGCTCGGCAATTTTTGCAGTGTTTTCTATTGCCTCGGGGGTATCTGCAAAAAGCTCCAGCATTTCGGTTTCGCTTTTAAGGTAAAATTCCTCTGTGGGAAAGGCAAGAGGGTTGTCCTCACTGAGTTTTTTTGCGGTCTGAACGCAGATGAGCACCTTTTGCATCTTGGCGTCCTCTTTTGAGGTGTAATGCACATCATTTGTAGCAATAAGAGGGATGCCCGTTTCCTTTGCTATCTGTTTTATAAAGGGATTTATCTGCTTCTGCTCGGACATTCCGTGGTCCTGCAGTTCGAGAAAGAAATTGTTCTCTCCGAAGATATTTTTATACCAAAGGGCGGCATTTTTCGCCCCGTCATAGTCGTTTTTCAAAAGATTTGCAGGAATTTCGCCTGCAAGACAAGCCGAGGTGGCAATAAGCCCCTCGTGGTACTGCTTTAAGAGTTCTTTATCCACACGGGGCTTTGAATAAAAGCCCTCGGTAAAAGAAAGAGACACCATTTTAATAAGATTCTTATAACCCGTTTCATTCTCGCAAAGGAGAACAAGGTGGTTATATTTACCGTTTTTTTCGCGGTCGAAACGGCTGTTTGGTGCCACATACACCTCGCAACCGATTATAGGCTTTATGCCCTCTTTTTTTGCCGCCTTATAAAATTCTACCGCTCCGTACATCACCCCGTGGTCGGTAATTGCCACTGAGGTTTGTCCCTTCTCCTTTGTGGCACGACAAAGCTCTCCTATACGACAAGCGCCGTCTAAGAGGCTGTATTCGGTATGAAGGTGGAGATGCACAAAGCTCATTTTATTTGTCCTTTATTTCTGCGGCTATTGCCATAAGTTTTTTTATTCTGTGATTAAGTCCCGAGCGGGTAAGACCCGTCCCTGAAAGCTTACAAAGCCCACTAAGAGAGGTCTGGGGATTGTTAAGGCGGAGCATTGCCACCTCAAAAAGCTCCTGAGGCAGAGTTTCCAGCTTACCTGCTTTTTTTATCTTTTCGATAGCGCAGGTCTGCTCGTAAGCCGCGTCGGCAGCTTTAAGTATATTTGAGGTCTCGCAGTTATTCTGTCGGTTGGTGCGGTTGCGCACACTTTTATATATCTTTACGCCGATAAGGTTAAGTGTCTCGGCTCCTGCTCCCAGATATGTAAGCAGTTCTTCAATAGTGGTGCTGTTTTTAGTATACACCAAAAATTTACCTGCGCGGTAGGTCATTGTAAAATCGAAGCCCTTAGAATCGAGAATTCCGATAAAATCGGCAGCGGTATCGTTTTGCCTGAACGAAAACTCGGCGCGGTATTCTTTTTCGGGGTCGGACACGGTGCCTCCCGCTAGAAATGCGCCTCTTATAAACGCCTTTACATTTCCGTCAGTTTTAAGCTTTGCAAAATCTATAAAGGGTGTTTCGCTGAGCTTGTAGCCCAGTCTGAAAAGTATTTTTTTGCGGTCGGCTGCGCTTACTACCTCGACAGTATAGGTAGGCTTTTTGCTGCCGCCCACCCTTGCCGAGGTTATAACATCAAAGCTATAACGCAGCAGGGTTACAAAAAGCTCTGCCGCTTCTCTACACCCTGTTTGAAAAAGTATTTTATCGAATGAGAAAGAACGGCATAAAACCAGCATACCGTGACACTGAGCCTCGGCTGCGGCATTGTCGGTTCTTATAGAACACAGTTCACTTTTCACATCTGCACAAAAAGACATCAGTGTTTTTTCTCCGTTTATTTATTGTGATTTTTACTCATATCGCGGTGGCTGACGGTAGCACTGTATCCGCTTTTATTTAAATGCCCACATACAAGCTCTGCCAGTGTGACAGAGCGGTGCTGTCCGCCCGTACAGCCGAAGCCAATCACCAGAGACGCCTTACCCTCTTTTTTATAAAGAGGCACTGCGTAGTCGATAAAATCCAGAAGTTTTGCCGTAAATGTCTGTGCTTCTGTACCCTCCAGAACGAAATTTTTTATGTCCTCGTTCAGACCGCTGTAAGGACGCAGCTCCTCTACATAGTATGGGTTCGGTAAACAGCGCACATCAAAAATGAGATCGGCCTCTGCAGCTGTGCCGTACTTAAAGCCGAAGGACATACAGTGTATTCTCATAGCTCCGTCCGTGCTACCTGTAAAAAGGTCACCTATTCTCTGTTTAAGCTGAGACGAGGATATAAAGGTGGTATCTATAATATAGTCGGCACGCTGACGGATACTACTGAGAATTTTTTTCTCCTTCTCCACCGCTTCAGAGATAGAGGAACAATTTTTATCAAACAGCGGATGGCTGCGACGGTTTTCCTTGTAACGTCGCACAAGCTCGTTTACAGCAGTTTCGAGATATAATACCTTGATGTCCACAGCCTCAGTATCAACAGATTCAAGCACCTCGATAATATCGTTAAACATTTCCCCGCCGCGAAGGTCGGTAACTATTGCAATTCTGCTAAGCTTACTGTTTCCGTGAAGAGAAAGGTCGACAAATGAGGGAATGATGCGCGGAGGTATATTATCTACACAGTAGTAGCCTATATCCTCTAGCATATGAGCTGCCGTAGACTTTCCTGCGCCCGACATACCAGTGACAATGACAAGTTCCATTACTTCCTCCCTACAAATATAACTTCGGTCTCAAGGGATACACCCTTTTTTTCGAGTACGGTTTCTTTAATATCTTCAATAAGGCTGAGCACATCGCTGCAGGTTGCGTTTCCTTTGTTGATAACAAAGCCTGCGTGCTTTTCGCTTACCTGAGCGTCTCCCACACTTCTGCCCTTAAGTCCGCACTCGTCTATAAGTGCGGCGGCAAAATATCCCTCGGGACGTTTAAAGGTAGAACCTGCACTGGGAAAATCTAACGGCTGACTCTTTATGCGCTTATTGATTATGGTGTTCATTGCCTCTGTAATCTGTTGTTTGTCTCCCTTTGACAGCCTTACGGTGATGTCGATAACCGTTTCACCGTTTTGTTTGTATATACTTTTACGGTAGCCGAGACCCATCTGCGATACATCGCGGAGTATGATATTCTGCTCCTTATCGAGGCTTTTTGCCGACACTATCACCTGCGACATATCTCCGTCGTAGGCACCTGCGTTCATATAAAGGGCACCGCCCACAGAGCCCGGTATACCGTATGCAAACTCAAGCCCTGTAAGACCGTTATCTCTGGCAAATTTGCAAAGCTCTGCCAGTGTAACACCTGCCTCGGCATATATTTCGGAGCTTCCCACAAGGCTTATTTTATTAAGCAGGTCGGTGCTTATTACGGCACCTTCGATACCCTCATCCGAAACAAGAAGATTAGAGCCCTTGCCCAGAATAAAGCAGGGAATATTGTCCTTTTTTGCAAGTTTTAAGAGACTTGCCATCTGCTCGGCGGTTTCGGGACAGAGGTAAATATCTGCCTTTCCGCCCAACTTAAAGGAGGTATGGAGAGCCATAACCTCATCTATGCTGTATTTGATTTTTTGCTCACGTGCCAACCTAATAAGGCTATCGACTCTCATAAAAACTCTCCGTATGCTGCTTATTATTTATACAGGGTATCGAGGAATGCGGCACCGATGATACCTGCATCGTTACCTAAGGTTGCAACACAAATTCTGTCTTCCTTATCGGTGTTGCGGGTGTAAATGCGTTCGCGAGCAAGTTTATTTACGGGAACGATAAGGTTATCCTTTTCGTTAGAAATTCCGCCGCCGATACACATTCTTTCAGGCTGGAAAATGTTGATTATATTGACTGCACCCTCTGTAACAAACTTGCAGTAGTTCTCTACCACCTCAGTAGCGTTTTTGTCACCCTTGCGCCAACCGTCCCAAGCGGTGCGTCCGCTTACTGCGTTTATGTCGCCATTGACAAGCTCCCACATAACAGAATCTTTATCGGCTTCCATAGCGGCTTTGGTCTGACGGATAAGGGCGGTAGCCGATGCATAAGCCTCCCAGCAGCCCTTTCTTCCGCAGTTGCAGTACTCACCGTCAACATTTATTACGATGTGTCCAAGCTCACCGCCTGCATAGTTGCTGCCTGAGAAAAGTTTTCCGCCGATGATGATTCCGCCGCCGACACCCGTACCTAAGGTGATTGCCACAAAGTCTTTAGTGCCTTTACCAGAGCCTGCTAAAAACTCGCCATAGGCTGCGGCATTAGCGTCGTTTTCAAGATAGAAGTCAACACCTGTGCGCTCCTTCATCATCTGGCAAAGGGGGGTATTATGAAAACCGAGGTTACTGGAATAGGTTACAATGCCCTTGGTAGGCTCTACAGCACCCGGTGTGCCGATTCCCATAGCCGAGATATCCTCCATTTTAAGACCTGCATCAATAACAGCAAGCTTTGCAGCCTCTGTCATAGCATCGCAAATCTCGTCTGCGGGACGAGGAAGAGAGGTTTTAACCTTTCCTCTACCGATAATAGCATAGTTTTCGTCGACTACAGCGGCAGCAATATTTGTTCCTCCAAGATCAATTCCTAAACGGTACATAATTTTTCCTCCAAAATATTGTTGTTCTTTATTTAATCAAATACATCCTCTTCGGTGTATTTTGTCTCTACGCGGGGCTCTGCCATTCCAAGACGGGAAAGCAGGTCAGCTGCGGCATTATATCCAAGTTTTTTCTGACGGTTGTTCATTGCGGCAACCTCAATAATTACAGCAAGGTTTCTACCCGGTTTTACAGGGATGGTTATAGAGGGAATGTTAAGGCCGAGTATTTCGGTAGTCTGTTCCTCCAGACCCATTCTGTCGTAGACCTTTTCGTTATCCCAGGATTCGATATTGATAACATAATCTATCTTCTCGGTAAGTTTTACGGCACCTGCGCCGAAAATTCGGCTGACGTTTATAATGCCTATTCCGCGAAGCTCTATAAAATGACGGATGTTTCCGGGTGCGGCTCCTACAAGGGATTTATTTGATACCTTGCGTATTTCTACCGCATCATCGGCAATAAGACGGTGTCCGCGTTTTACAAGCTCTATAGCCGTTTCACTCTTACCTACGCCGCTTTCACCTAAGATAAGAATTCCTTCACCGTAGACCTCAACCAGAACTCCGTGACGGGTTATACGGGGGGCAAGGTGCAGATTTAAAAATGCAATTAGAGAAGCCATAAATTCTGATGTGCTCTCTGCCGTTCTTAAGAGGGGGACCTTGTATTTTTCTGCCATATCGGCAAATCCGTCAACCTCAATACTGCGGGAGATTATTACTGCGGCAGGCTGCGAGGCAAAGAAGGTCTCTACCAGCTCGTCATACTTATTTTTTTCGAAGGTTTTGAGGTAGCTTTCTTCTGCGCGTCCCACTATCTGAATTCGCGTATTGTCGAAATACTTATAGTATCCGCCGAACTGAAGTCCCGGACGGTTCACATCATTATTTTTGATAAGTATAGTCTCAGGTTCTAAGGGGAGGTATAAGGTTTCCAGCGAGAACTCTTTTATTATACGGGTAAGCTCTACAGTATATTGGGTAGCCATAACAAACCGCCTTTCTGTGCATTTTACTATATTATATAATAAAACTTTAAATTTTAAAAGATTTTTTTGATTTTTCTTGATTAAAATTGTAAGAGAATATATAATATAAATTGATATTTTATGTTCAAAGGATGTTTTTGCTATGAAACTTGGTATGGTTGGACTTCCAAATGTTGGAAAATCCACACTTTTTAATGCTATTACAAACGCAGGTGCACAGTCTGCCAACTACCCCTTCTGCACCATCGAGCCCAATGTGGGAATGGTAAGTGTTCCCGACGAACGTCTTGAAAAACTTGCCGAAATATACAGCCCCGACAAATTCACCCCTGCTGTTATCGAATTTGTTGACATTGCAGGTCTTGTAAAGGGCGCCTCCAAGGGTGAGGGTCTTGGAAACAAATTCCTTGCCAACATCCGCGAGGTGGACGCTATCGTTCACGTTGTACGCTGTTTTGAAAGTGATGACATCATTCACGTTGAGGGCTCTGTTGACCCTGCCCGTGATATTGAGACCATCAATTTAGAGCTTATCTTCTCGGATATTGAAATTGCAACCCGCCGTCTCGACAAGGCAACCAAGGCAATGAAGGGTGACAAAAGCTTTGCTACCGAGGTTGAATTCCTTAAGAGACTGATTGGTCACTTGGAGGAGGGACTTCCTGCAAGAAGTGTCGAAATAAAGGACGAGACCGAAACCGAAATTTTAAATACCACCTCCCTGCTCTCTGCAAAGCCTGTAATATATGCTTGTAATATGAGTGAGGACGATTTTTCGGATATTGAGGGAAATACTCACTACAACACCGTTAAGGAGATTGCCGCAAGTCAAAAGGCTGAGATATTACCCATCTGTGCCGCTCTTGAGGAAGAGATTTCGGGTCTTGACGATGATGAGAAGGTGCTTTTCCTTGAAGAACTGGGTCTCGAGCGTTCGGGACTTGACCGAATGATACAAAAATGCTACTCTCTGCTGGGTCTTATCTCCTACCTTACCGCAGGAAAGCCCGAGGTTCGTGCCTGGACCATTACAAAAGGCACAAAGGCTCCTCAGGCGGCAGGAAAGATACACACCGACTTTGAGCGCGGCTTTATCCGTGCCGAGGTTATAGCCTACAGTGACTTTATGGAATGCGGCGGCTCTATGGTCGCCGCAAAGGAAAAGGGACTGGTTAGAAGCGAAGGCAAGGAATATGTTATGAACGACGGAGATATTGTGCTCTTCCGTTTCAATGTGTAATAAACTTTGATGTCGGGTGCATAATAGATCTGTGGACTTCGTCCGCGTATTTAAAGGTTTGCACCGAGTATAAAGGAGAATTCAATGCCCTACGGTTATTATTACGGATTTGACATTTATTATCTTACCCTTATAATCCCCGCCCTTTTACTGTCCCTTTTTGCGCAGTTTAAGGTGAAATCTACCTTTTCAAGGTATTCGGGTATGCTCAGTTCTACAAGACTTACAGGTGCCGAGGCGGCTAAACGGGTGCTTTCTGCCCATGGCGTATACGATGTAACGGTTGAGCGTGTAGGAGGAAATCTTACCGACCATTTTGACCCTAAGGCAAAAGTAATCCGCCTTTCCGATTCGGTTTATGATGCCACCAGCGTTGCGGCTGTAGGAGTTGCCTCCCACGAGGCGGGTCACGCCGTACAGTATGACCAAAGCTATGCCCCTATTAAATTTCGCAATCTGCTTGTGCCTGTGGTAAATTTGGGCTCCCGTTTTTCATGGATTGCGCTTATGCTGGGTCTCCTATTCAGCTTTCAGCCCCTTGTGCTTATAGGAATCGGTCTGTTTTCCTTTGCAACCCTATTTCAGCTTGTGACCCTTCCCGTAGAGCTTAACGCCTCGAAACGCGCTATGGAGACTATAAAGGGAGAATATCTGCTGAGAGAGGACGAAGAGGTAAAGGGTGCCAGACGGGTGCTTACCGCTGCCGCTATGACCTATCTTGCGGCGGTAGTTATGTCGATAGCACAGCTTATAAGACTTCTGGCAATTTTCGGCAGAAGAAGACGCTGATAATTCACAAAATCCCTCACAAGATAAAAACGGAGGGATTTTATGAAAAACTATTTAATAATATTTGGGATTGGTGCTTTTTTCTACGGACTTATAGAGGTGCTGTGGAGAGGAAATTCCCACTGGACCATGATGATTGCAGGTGGGATTTGCTTTATTGCTTTTACCTTTATCTCCGAAAAGCTTTCCCACATACATCTTCTGTATAAATGCATACTGGGAAGCCTTACCGTAACCCTTGTAGAGCTGATTTTCGGCTCTGTTTTTAATATTGCCCTTGATATGAGGGTATGGAATTACAGCCACATTCCCCTTAACTTTCACGGTCAGATATGCCTTTTATTCTCGGTTTTGTGGGGGCTTTTAAGCCTTGTTGCCATTCCTTTTTCGGGTTTGGTTATGCGAAAACTCAAAACGGGACATTTCACTGCAGAAAGGAGTTACTATGATGAATTATCTGCACAGGGCTTGGGCGGAAATAGATCTTGACGCCCTTGTACATAACTTTAAAACAATCCGCTCGATGACCGACAGCAAAATATTCAGCGTGGTCAAAGCCAACGCATACGGTCACAGTGTACCTATGATACCAAGGCTTTTAGATGAGTGCGGAACCGATTATTTTGCCGTTTCGAATATTGACGAGGCAAGAGAGCTCAGGGCTCTTAAAATAAATAAGCCTATTCTCATTTTAGGCTATACCCCACCGTTTTTAGCCGAGGAGCTTTGCAGATACGATATTACTCAGGCAGTTTTCTCTTTGGAATATGCCGAAAAGCTGAGTATGGCGGCTATTAAACACAGACAGACCGTAAAGGCTCATTTAAAGCTCGATACAGGTATGGGCAGAATAGGCTTCGACTGCAGGACCGATGCTCTGCCCGAGCTTGAAAGCGCAAATTCTGCCCTCAAGCTTAAAGGACTTGAGTTCGAGGGAGTATTCACCCACTTCCCCGTTGCCGACAGTGAAGATACGCCCCACCGCGATTATACACTTTCTCAGTACAGAAGATTTGAAAAGTGTATAGGTCTTCTGGAAGAGGGCGGATTTAAGTTTAGAATAAAGCACTGCTGCAATTCTGCCGCTACACTGCTCTGCCCCGATATGCATATGGACGCTATCCGTCCCGGAATAATCCTTTACGGCCTTACTCCCTCGGTGGATATTACCTTCAGTAGCAAATTTATTCCCGTTATGACCTTTAAAGCCACAGTTTCTATGGTCAAAACAATGAAAAATGATGAAACTGTAAGCTACGGAAGGACCTACAAGGTAGAAAGACCTACGAAGATTGCCACTGTTACCGCAGGATATGCTGACGGTTTTCCCCGTATGCTTTCTTCCAAGGGCTTTGTGCTGATAAACGGAAAGAGGGCTCCTATTGTTGGCAGAATATGTATGGACCAGTTCTGTGCAGATGTGTCGGATATTGAGGATGTAAAAGAGGGAGATACCGTTATTCTTTTCGGCAAAAAACTTCCCGTAGAGGAACTTGCTACTGCTGCCCAGACCATTAACTATGAAATTGTATGCGGCCTTTCAAAAAGGGTTCCGCGAATTTATATTAAAGACGGAAAAGAACTTGATATATAAAACAAAAGGATGTTTTAAATGATTATATACGGAAAAAACGAGCTTTTTAAAACCTTTTTGCCCGAAAACGGTGAAAATCTTCATTCTCTGCTTTCTTTTGCAGAGAAATACGGACTTTCGGGCAACCTTGTAAAGGCAAAAATAGCATGGCTTATAATGCGTGACGAAAATCCTTTTTCTCTCTCAGCAGAACGCAGCTGTTCTTCGGGCAGTGCCGAGTGGTATGCAAAAAAGGATATTGCCGAGCTGTGCCGTCTGTTCTTTATATCCCCGTCCGACGAGATTTTAGAAAACTACTCCCCTCTCAATGCACGCGTTTCGGGAGAAGAAAAGCGCATTGGCGGTATGATATCTGACTTTGTGAAAAAGCTTGACGCTACCGCTACCGAGGAAGAATTTTTCGACTGTGTTAAGGAATTTTACGCTACATACGGTGTGGGTGATTTCGGAATCAACAAGGCGTTCTGTATGCAGGACGACGGCAGTATTATCCCCGTTTCCCATATAAGGAGCACTACCTTCGCTGATATTTACGGCTGTGAAAGTCAGAAGGAGCTTCTTACTTCCAACACCGCTTCCTTTGCAAACGGAGGAGACGCAAACAATGTTCTCCTTTACGGAGACAGCGGAACGGGTAAATCTACCGCTATAAAGGCAATACTTAATATGTTTTATGACAAAGGTGTGCGAATGATACAGGTGCAAAAGCATCAGTTTGTTCATCTGGGTGCCCTTACAGAGCAGTTGAAAAAACGCAACTACCGTTTCATTATATATATGGATGACCTCTCCTTTGAGGATTTTGAGGTTGAATATAAATATCTTAAAGCCGCTATTGAGGGCGGTCTTGAAGAAAAGCCTGAGAATGTGCTTATATATGCAACCTCAAACCGCCGCCATCTTATTAAAGAGACCTTTACCGAGCGTGAGGGCGGTGACGATATCCACAGAAACGAATCTATTCAGGAAAAAATTTCTCTTTCCGACCGCTTCGGTCTGTCGATATTCTATCCAAAACCAATGCAGCAGGAATACTTTAACATTGTGGAGCATCTTGCAGAGCGCGAAGGAATAACCCTTGACCGCGATGTGCTTATTGCTGAGGCGAGAAAATGGGGTGTTGCCCACGGAGGATATTCGGGCAGAACGGCAACCCAGTTTATAAAACAGCTCAAAGCAACCGACATATAAAAATCAGGATGTGTGGTTAAGCTCAAATAATTCATAATAACTCATTGAATACAAGCTGTAATGGGCTGTCTCATTAAGATGCAGAAAGGCTTTTCTCCGGTACGATAGGCGTACAAAGGTACTCCGAGTGCCGGAAAAAGCCTTAAAAAGAAAATATATTTTCGAAATTCGAAGAATTTCTCCTATAAAAAAGTCTTGCAAAAGAATTTATCTTCTGCAAGACTTAAAATTTTTGTTCTCTAATTACATTTTTCTTTTGGTCTGCGCTTAGTGAGTCAGCCCATTTTTATTATTGTTCGTTGTCGGTATCATCAGTTTCACTTGAATTGGGTTGTGACGTTTCGTTTGTCTGGTCGTTTCCTGTTTCAGAATCATCTGTTTCATTGCCTGATTGCTCTCCGTCATCTTCATCTGAACCTGAATTTGTGCTGTTATCCTTGGAGCTATCGTCCTTAGAGCTCTCATCATTGGAACTGCCGTCCTTAGAGCTGTCATTTTTAGAGCTATCGTCCTTGGAGCTGTCGTCTTTTGAACTGTCACTATCTGAAGTTATATCGCCTGAGGTAGTATCGTCAGATGAGGCATCACTGCTATCTGAATTGTTTCCTGAGCCACTGCTTGAGGTGGGACCTGTATACCAGCCTTTTTTAACCACTCCGTTGGTTTCGATATAGGTATCCTGAGATATTCCGTCATAGATAAGTGCGTGGATTATATCGGTAGCAAAATCAAGATTATAATAAACGCTGGAGCCCACACGGCTGATTGAGGGCGGAGTAAGAGTGTAGGAGTGCTGAGGAATACGGGTCTGCTCAAAGGTTATCTCCTTAGTAAGCACACCTGCAAGTTTTATTATTTCGGAATAAGAAAGGGAGGTTTCCATATAGGGAAGCAGAGCCTTTATAAGCTTTGGATACTCGCTTACACTGGTAGCTAAAGCCTTATTGAGAAGCTGTTCCATAACAAAGCGTTGACGGTCGGTTCTGCCGTAGTCGTTAGCCTCACCGTCGGCAGTAGCGGCAGCACGTATTCTCGCCCAGGAAACCGCCTGCATTCCGTTTAAGGTCTGAAGTCCTGCCTTTTTAACGGGGGTTGCCTTAACTCCCATATAGCCTGCGAGTTCATAAATAAGGTCGTTAAGACGTCTGTAACCGTCTATCTCATTTTTCTGAACATCAACCTCTATTCCGCCTACCGCATCAATTATTTCAGACATTCCGAAAAAGTTTACGGTAGCATATTCTTTAATATCAAGATTAAAGTTGTGGTTTAAGGTCTTGATGGCCAGCGCAGCTCCGCCCTGTGCGTAGGCAGAGTTTATTTTGTTGACCTTTTTGCCCGGTATTTCTACAAGAGAGTCGCGCATTACCGAAATGATATTTATCTTTCCCGTATCGGTGTTTATCGAAAGTATCATTATCGAGTCGGACAGACCCTCAAACTTTTGCTCTTCTTTAGTGCTTCTTGAGTCGATTCCGAAGAGAGCGATGTTGACAACTCCCTCAGAAATTGGGACAATTTTATCCAGCTCTTCGTCGTCAAGATCATTGTAGTTGAGATCCTTTGTCAGGTCGGCAATTACGCCGAGAACTATACCTATAGCGATGGTGAGCACAAGAATAATCGAGGTCAGTGTTGCTACGATAATACGCTTTTTTTTAGGGAGTTCAAGAAACCATTCTTTAAGCTTTTTGAAAATATTCTTATTATTTGTTTTATTTTTGCGAGATTTGGTCTTTTTAGAGCGCGGTTTTAAATGTTCACCCTTGCTCTTATTTGAATTTATATCCATTTTCAGCATCCTTTTACAATATTCGTCAAATATTATACACTAACAAGCTGTTTTTTTAAAGGGGGATTTAATATATTTAACCAAAAGTTAAAAAATTGTAATTTATGCTTTAACCAGCATTTTATAAATATCGCCCTTTTTAAGTCCCGTATCTGCCGAAGCCTCTTTGGCTGCCGCTGATGCAGACAAGCCCTCTTTAAGATATTTTTCGGCAATTTTTACCGCATCTTCTAAGGTGTATTCGGTATTATCCTGCTCGGTATTATAGCCCTCAACAATAAGAACAAACTCTCCTCTGGGCTTGTTTTCGTCACTGTACATCTCTGCTGCTTTGCTGAGAGTGGTATGTATCACCTCTTCGTGAAGCTTTGTAAGCTCCCGAACTAAAGCAAGTTTACGGTCTCCGAAAGCCTCCAGCATATCCCGAAGAGTGGAGGTCAGCTTGTGAGGGGCTTCGTAGAATATCATTGTGCGAGGCTCTTTTTTTACCTCGGCTAAATGTGCTCGGCGGCTGGGCTTGTTTACCGACAAAAAGCCCTCAAAACAAAAGCGTCCGCTTTTCATACCCGAAATTGCAAGTGCAGTTGTAAGGGCACTGGGGCCTGGGACCGATTCTACAGGTATGCCGTTTTCGTAACACATACGCACAAGGTCCTCACCTGGGTCGGATATGGCGGGCATACCTGCATCAGACACAAGGGCGCAGTCTTCCCCTGAGAGAAGCCTTGCTATAATATCTCCGCCGCGCTGCATTTTATTGTGCTCGTAGTAGGCAAGCATAGGCTTATTTATGCCGAAATGATTAAGGAGTTTTACCGTAACACGGGTGTCCTCTGCGGCAATGAAATCAACATTTTGTAAGGTGTCAATAGCGCGGGGCGAAAAATCCGAAAGATTTCCTATAGGTGTGCCTACAACATAAAGTTTTCCGTTCACTAAAGGTATGCCTCCTTGTATGGTCCGTAAATTTCGAGCATTTCCTCTGACAAATTTCCCTTTTCGTCATAAACAAAGAGGGGTGGCATTATCCTCATACCGCTCTTTGCGTCTCTTCTGCCCTCGATAAGCACCAGCCACGGCTCTTCTCCCGCCTTTTTGCAGACGATTCGAAGGCGTTTCGGCTCTACCTTATGTTTGCGCATAAGGTCTATTATATCCGAGAGCCTTTCGGGGCGCTGACAAAGGCAGAATCTACCCGAAGACCTAAGTAGATGGGATGCAGTTTCTATAACATCCTCTAATGTGCACATAGTTTCGTGACGGGCAACCTTGTCTCTTGCACCGTCGCTGAGTATTCCTGCACCGTTTGCCTTATAGGGCGGATTACAGGTGACGAGCTCATATACGCCGAAGGGAAGCTTTCCCTTAAGCTCTAAAAGGTCGGAGTGAAGTACAGTAAATCTGTCTTTAGCAAACTCGTTTGCGGTAGCCTTTGCAAGTTCTACCGCTTCGTCGCTTATCTCAACGCCAACAGAGTTTTCGGCAGTATTGTCGCGAAGAAGCAGCATAGATATTATTCCACAACCCGACCCTAAATCGCAGTGGTCCTTTACCTTTTTGACCGATGCAAAATCTGCCAGAAGCACCGCATCTGTACCAAAGGTATGATTTTTTGAAACATTTATAAAAAAACCTTTTCCAAGAGGCTCTTTTTTCACGGTGCTCACTCCTTAAATCTTCTTAACTATATAATGATACCACCTTTTATCTTTATTGTCAAAATAAAAAGAATTTATTGTGCTCTTATCACGGCGAGAGCAGTTTGGTTTGTGCAAATTTGCGATATTTTACGGGACGGGAAGACTCCCCTTCGGGGAAGGGGAGATGTCGGCGTAGCCGACAGAGGGGTACGGCCTCCGTAAGAGGACCCGTCCCCTACGGTAGCCACAAAGCGTTTACTCACGCCGCAGGCGTTACTCTTTTTACTCGCACCACAGGTGCTGCTCTGTCCTTAGCCCTTGGCACTCGGCGCTGTGGCTTCTGTCCACTGACCACTAAAAAACAACCCTTGCGGGGTGTTTTTTAGCTTCTGCTCCATTTTACGCCTTGGGGGGTGTCTTCAAGGGTGATACCCATTTCCTTAAGCTTATCACGGATGGCATCTGCGGTTTTGAAGTCCTTTGCCTTTCGGGCGGCGGTACGCTGCTCGATAAGAGCCTCTACCTCGGCATCAAGGTCGTCTGTTTTGCGGTTATATACAAGACCTAAAACATAGGTAAGCTGATCGAAGAGGGCTATAGCCGCTTCAACCTCTGCCTTTGAGGGGCCTGATGCAACCATAGTATTTATCTCGCGGACCATAGAGAAGAGCACTCCCATTGCATCGGCGGTATTGAAATCGTCATCCATAGCGTCGATGAATTCCTGCTTATATTTCTCTAAAAACTCGGGTGTTTCTCCGCCCTCTGCCGCATTTTTAAGGGCAAAATCGAGATTATCACGGCAGGTATAAAGACGCTCGAGCGCATTTTTACCCTGCTCTAAAATATCTGTAGAATAATTTATCGGGCTTCTGTAATGAGAGGATATCATCAGATATCTTATCGGCTCATATCCGTAGACATTTGCCACCTCACGGACGGTGAAGAAGTTATTCAGTGACTTGGACATCTTACGGTTGTCAACATTTATATAGCCGTTATGCATCCAGTAGCGGGCAAAGTCGCAACCGTTTGCACACTCACTCTGGGCAATTTCGTTTTCGTGGTGGGGGGAGATAAGGTCCTGACCGCCGCAGTGAATATCAATAGTCTTACCGAGGAAACGTCCTGCCATTGCAGAGCATTCAATATGCCAACCCGGTCTGCCCTGACCCCAAGGAGACTCCCAATAGGGCTCACCAGGTTTTGCCGATTTCCAAAGGCAGAAATCCATTGGGTCTTCCTTAATTTCGGTAACATCTATACGCGCGCCTGCCTCTAAATCGTCAAGAGGCTGATGAGAAAGCTTTCCGTATTCCTTAAATTTCTTTGCGCGGAAATAAACATCTCCCTTAGACTCGTAGGCATAGCCCTTTTCGATAAGAGAAGTGATAATATCCTGAATAGCGTCGATATTCTCGGTGGCCTTAGGATGAACGGTGGCTTCTCTTACATTAAGCCCTTTAGCGTCGGTCCAGAATTCTTCAATATATCTTTCGGCAACCTGCTTTACTGTAATTCCCTCTTCATTAGCCTTTTTGATAAGTTTATCGTCAATATCGGTAAAGTTCTGTACGAAATTTACCTTATAGCCTCTCCATTCGAGGTAGCGGCGGAGAACATCAAAAACGCAGAGAGGACGGGCATTACCGATGTGGATATAGTTATATACGGTAGGTCCGCAGGCATATATGCGAAGGGTGTTTTCCTCTAAGGGAATAAGTTCGTCCTTAGTTCGTGTTAAAGTATTAAATATTTTCATAGTTTATTTTCCTTCCTTAAGTTGTTCTAGTTGTTTTTTCAGACCGAATATTTCGTCTTCAAGACGGCAGATTTCCTGCTGAACCGGGTCGGGAATATGTATCTGATCAAGAGGCTTTAGCTTTTCACCGTTAAGCCGTACAATACGGGCAGGAACGCCCACTACAGTAGCACCCTCGGGCACCTCTTCAAGCACTACGGCACCCGACGCTATACGTGCATTATCCCCTACCTTAAAGGGACCGAGCACCTTTGCGCCCGAGCTTATCATAACATTATTTCCTATGGTGGGATGGCGCTTTCCTACATCCTTACCCGTACCGCCAAGGGTCACGCCCTGATAGATAAGAACATCGTCGCCTATCTCGGTGGTCTCGCCTATTACGACACCTGTGCCGTGGTCGATAACCAGTCGTCTGCCGATGGTGGCACCCGGATGTATCTCAATGCCTGTTTTTCTTGCTGCCCTCTGGCTTACATATCGGGCAAGGAAAAACCAGCCTTTTTTATAATAGTAATGGGCGCGTCGGTACATTCTGAGTGCCTTTACGCCTGGGTACAGAAAATATATTTCCCAGAAATTTCGTGCTGCGGGGTCGCGATCCATAACAGCCTTTACATCTTCGCGAATTCTTTCAAACAGCATATTTGCTCCTTTCAAAACAGGAAAAACAAAAAAGCCTCCGACGGATATACTCCGACGGAGGCGGTAAAACCACGGTTCCACTCCTGTTTATAGCTCGTCACCTTAACGCGGTGTGGTCGCACAAGGGATACTGAAAATTCCCCCCTGTGTGCTGACGGGCGCACTTCACAAAATCCTTACCCGAGGGCTCTTTCAGCCGATGAAGTCCTCTCTCTTAGGGCGGTAAAATTGCTACTCTACCCGATAAACGCATCAATATCTATATCTATTATATTTATTTTTTCATTTTTGTCTACAATTATTTTGTATGATTTATAAATTCTTTATTATCTAAAAGATAGATAATGCCCGAAATGACGCATATTGCGGCAGATATCCAGAGCAGTATTGTAGTAAGTGCCGAGAGCACGGTATAGAATATACCAACAATGCTGTTTGACACACCGAACATAACAAGAATTTCTATAAGCTGTCGGGCTGCCAGACCGAAAATTATGGCAATCATCTGAAATACCGTCTTAAGCTTGCCCCAGATATTTGCGGCAATGACCTTTCCGCCTGATGATACTGCAATAAGGCGGATAGAAGAGACCATAAACTCCCTGAAAAGGACAATAAAGAGTATCCACACCATACCTTCGCCGATATTAAGGGCGAGAAAGCCTATAAATGCGGCGGTGGTAAGCATTTTGTCGGCAAGGGGATCTAAAAACTTGCCGAAATCGGTTACTATTCCCCTTTGACGGGCGATTTTTCCGTCAAGCATATCGGTAAGTGATGCCACTATAAAAATCACCATAGCTATAAAATAATGGAAGGGGAAATCCCATACCAGAGTCAGCATAAAAACAGGTGTAAGGATTATGCGCAGCAGTGTAAGTTTATTCGGTAAGTTCATCTATCTTCTCTCCTAACAGGTCGTATTCAAGGCAATCATTTACTCTGACATATACATAGTCACCTATAACAAGGGGCTCTTCCGACGTAAAAAAGACCTTTCCGTCTATTTCAGGGGCATCGGCAGGGCTTCTGCCGAAATAACACTTGATATAATCGTCCCAGCCCTCTATAAGCACCTCTATAACAGAGTCTATCTTCTCTTCGTTTTTCTCGGCAGCAATGGTCATCTGATCTGCCATTATAAGCTCCATTCGGTCCGCCTTTATCTGCTCGTCTATCTGACCGTCAAAGGTGGCTGCTATAGTATCCTCTTCGGCAGAGTAGGTAAAGCAACCGAGCCTGTCAAAACGGGTTTCTTTTACAAATTCGTGAAGGGAGCAGAACTGCTCGTCGGTCTCCCCAGGGAAGCCCGTTATAAAGGTTGTGCGAAGGGTGATGTCGGGGATTTTCGCACGAATTTTATTAACAAGGGCGGTAAGGCAATCCCTATCGCCTCTTCTGTTCATCCTTTTAAGAATCTCACCGTCGGCGTGCTGAAGGGGCATATCAAGATAATGCACCAGCTTTTTATTCTCTGCGATGGTGTCGAGCAGCTCGTCGGTAATTCTTTCGGGATAGGTGTAAAGGGTACGAATCCAGTGAAGCTTTTCAATGCCGCACAGCTCACGCAGAAGCTCAGGCAGTTTACTTTCTCCGTAGAGGTCTTCTCCGTAGGCGGTGGTGTCCTGACCCACAACAATAAGCTCGGTAACTCCCTCGTCGGCAAGTTTTTCTGCCTCTTTTACAATATCCTCTATCCTACGACTTCTAAGCCTTCCCCTTATCTTTGGAATTGCGCAATAGGTACAGCAGTTATCGCATCCGTCGGAAATTTTTATATATGCAGAGAAGGGATAACCGCCCAAAAGTCGGTCGGCATTTAAGTCGAGATCTTCTTTGGGTCCGTAGGAGTTTTCACATCTGCCCTCAATAGCGGCTTTGGTAAGCTCTGCAATATTTTTGTTAGAGCCTATGCCGACAACAAGGTCTACCTCGGGTATTTCTTCGGTAATATCGTCCTTATACCTTTCGGCAAGACAACCTGTGACTATAAGTGCCTTAAGGTTTCCCTCTTTTTTATATGCGGCACATTCAAGAATATTCTCGATAGCCTCTTTTTTTGCATCTTCAATAAAGCCGCAGGTATTAATTATTATTGCATCTGCCTCGGCTTCAACCACCGAAAGCTCAAATCCGCCTGATAGCAGTGCTGCCAACATCATTTCGGCATCTACCTGATTTTTAGGGCATCCTAAGGACACCACACTTACCTTATACGCCATTAGTTATCCTCTTCACATTCTATTTCTTCGTTATATGCTTTAAAAGCATCCTTAATATCATAATAAGAAAAGCCTTTTCGCACAAGAGCCGCAAACACCTTTTGGATATTCTCCTCGCAGTTAAGCTTTGAAGAATATTTTGTTTTTAGGAGCCCGAGTATCTTTTCGGATTCCTCTTCCTCTATCTCTTGTACCGCTTTTTTCGCCAGTTCTGACGAAATCCCCTTATTTATGAGTTTATAGTACAGCTCTTTTTTAGAAACGCCCGAACTGCTTAAATTTTGGCAAAGATGCGCCGCGTATCTTTGGTCATCTATGAGACCAAGTTCTTCCATACGCTCTACCGCGGCGGCAGCTGCCTCTTTTGAAAAACCGCCGTTTATAAGTTTTTCGGTTAAAGCGCGGCGGCTATGGTCACCTCTTGAAAGATACCAAAGGGCACGGGATTTTGCCCTTTTAAGGTCGGACTCATAAAGCAGAGCGTCCGGGTCGGCTATAAAGCCGCCCGGTTTAAGAGCTTTTTCTGCTACGATGTCACTGTCAAGCAGAAGCTCGGTCCCGTCCTCAAGTTTTAGGGCGGTTATGTGCTTTCTGCGGACACTGATTGCGATTATTTTCATTAGTCGTCAACCGCGATATCGATATTCACCTTTTTGCGGCGGGGTGTTGTGGGAACGGTTTCAGCTGATGCTACGGGGGCTGCAGCTTCTTCTGCCGAGCCGTCATCGGTAGAATTCATAGCGGCAACTATCTTTGCCTCTACCTCGTTTGCAAGTTCACTGTTCTCCTCAAAAAGTGCCTTTGTATTATCGCGGCCCTGAGCAAGTCGGGTATCACCATAGTAGAACCACGCGCCCGAACGCTTAAGTATATCGAACTTGAGACCTAAATCCACAATTTCGCCGATATGGGAAATTCCCTTGCCGTACATAATATCGAACTCTGCCTCGCGGAAGGGGGGTGCTACCTTGTTTTTAACCACCTTTGCACGGGTACGTGAGCCTATCATCTCTCCGCCTACCTTGATGGTCTCGGTCTTTCTTACGTCTATACGAACAGAGGCATAGAACTTAAGGGCGCGTCCGCCTGTAGTAGTTTCACTGCTTCCGTAGATGACGCCAATCTTATCGCGGAGCTGGTTGATGAAGATTGCGATACAGTTGGATTTGGATATAGCACCTGCAAGTTTACGCAGAGACTGTGACATAAGACGTGCGTGGAGACCTACGTGGCTGTCCCCCATTTCGCCTTCGATTTCTGCCTTAGGAACGAGAGCAGCAACCGAGTCGATAACCACCACATCAATGGCACCCGAACGCACAAGGGCTTCGGTTATCTCCAGCGCCTGTTCGCCTGTGTCGGGTTGAGAAACAAGGAGAGAATCTATGTCTACGCCGAGTGCCTTTGAATATACGGGGTCGAGAGCATGTTCAACATCGATGAATGCGGCTGTACCGCCTGCCTTTTGCGCCTGAGCTACAACGTGGAGGGCGAGGGTTGTTTTACCCGAAGATTCGGGTCCGTAAATCTCGACGATACGTCCCTTGGGCATACCGCCTATTCCAAGGGCGTGGTCAAGGGAAATGGAGCCAGTTTTAATATGCTCTACCTGCATACCGATATTTTCTCCGAGACGCATTACCGCACCCTGACCAAACTGCTTTTCAATCTGAGAGAGGGCGGTCGCTAAGGCTTTATTCTTATCTTGTGACATAGTTTTTACCACCTTTTATATTATTTGAGTTAATTATATATTACCTGCTGTCCCAAAAACAACCCTTTGGATGCCGATGAGATCATTTTTTGTGCCAATTTCTGAAAAACCTTCGTTTTTAAGTATTTCTTCCACCAAGGGGGCTTCCTTGATGCCTACCTCAAAGGCAAGGTGTCCACCTGCCTTTAGTGATTTTTTCCACAGTTTTGTTATCTTCCTGTAAAAATGAAGTCCGTCGGCTCCGCCGAAAAGTGCCGTATGAGGCTCATTTAAAACCTCGATGGATAGGATTTCCTTATCCCCGTCGGGAATATAGGGAGGATTGCACAGAATAAGGTCAAAGCTGCCAAAGGGCGGGTCTAAAACATCTGCCTGCCTTGGTGTGACATTTTTTGCGCCGTTATACTCTATATTCTTTAAAAGCCAACCGTATGCTTCATCGTATTTTTCAACTGCGGTGACCGTCGCGTCGGGTCGGTCGAGAGCTATACTTATAGCTATACATCCGCTTCCCGAACAGAGGTCGCAAACCTGTGGGTTTTGAATGTTTTTTATAAGCTCTAAACCCGTTTCGACCAGAATTTCGGTATCCTGACGGGGTATAAGTACCCCCTCGCCCACAAGAAATTCGCTTTTGTAAAACCACCATTTACCGAGAATATACTGAAGGGGTACACCCTGTCTGCGTTTTGTGATGATTTCCTTTATATCTTCGGAGTTTATCTCTTTCACGCTAAAACCAAGGCGGTTAGGCTCGGTATCGGCGAGGTGGGACACGATTATTTTCGCTTCGGTTAAAGCCTCGTCCGAAAAGAGCTTTAGTTCTTCCTGTGCAAAGCGGAGTGCCTCTTGTACCGTCATTACCACTTATCCTCTTCCGCGTTTTCGGGGATGACCTCATTCATAGCGGCAATGGCTATTTCTATCATAGAATCGTCAGGCTCTTTTACAGTGATGCGCTGTATCCAAAGCCCTGGGGCGGCAATTATCCTTGTAACTAAGTTATCGTATCTACCGCAGATTTTTATAAGCTCATAGCCCAGACCGCAGATAACGGGGACAAGCAGAAGCTTAATAATTGTACGAAGCCACAGCACACCCTTAAGCCAAGGCACTATTGCGTCGAGAATGAAGGTGACAAAAATGCTGACAATAAGCATAAGTATCATAAACGAGGTGCCGCAACGGGGATGGAAACGACCCTGCTCTCTGACATTTTCTACGGTGAGGGGCTTTCCTGCCTCGTAGCAGAAGATGGTTTTATGCTCTGCCCCGTGATACTCGAAAACTCGCTTTATATCCTTCATATAGGAGACGCCTATCATATAACAGAGGAATATTATAATTTTAAGAACACCCTCAAAAAGGGACTGCAGAGGGCTGAGCACCCCTCCTGCAAGATAGTTAACGCCCTTAAAGACAAGGGAGGGAAGATAAATGAAAAGACCTACGCAGAGTATTACCGCCAGAACGGTTGCAACTATCATAATCACCGTCATAAGGGCACTGTTCTGCTTTTCTGCCTTTTTCTTCTTTTCTTCTATCTCTTCGGGGGTGAGGCCTTTGTTTTCTTCCTCTTCAAGCTCGTCAAGATAGCCTGAAATTTCAGCAGAGTCCATCATCGCCTTATAGCCTACTACCATAGACTCTACAAAACCCGCAACTCCGCGGATAATGGGCCATTTGAGAATAGGATATTTATCCTTCAGGCTTTTGACCTCACGCTCACTTATATGTATACTACCGTCCTTTTTGCGTACCGCCATTACGGTGCGTTTCGGACCTCGCATCATTATTCCTTCAATCAGCGCCTGTCCGCCGATACTGGTTTTTTTACAGCTCATCTGTTTCTCCTTTGGGTTGCTCCTTGGTATCTTCTTCTAAGATGGGAAGCACTATGGTGACGGTAGTACCTACACCCTCTGTACTGTCTACAAGCAGAAGTCCGTTATGCTGTTTTACAATTTCGTCTGCTACCGCAAGACCGATACCCGAGCCCCTTACCTGCTTATTTGCCTTATAGAATTTTTCTTTAACACGGTCGATATCCTGTGCGGCAATTCCCACGCCCGTATCATTTATGGATATGTGGACACAGCCGTCCTCGGTATGCTGTTCGATAAGTATCTGTCCGCCCGGTTGGTTATATTTAAGGGCGTTATCGATAATATTTATAAACACCTGCTTTATACGGTTGGTATCTCCGTAGCAGAGAATCTGCTCCTTAGGCGGGATGTAAATAAGCTCTACGCTCTGTTTTTTTGCAAGTTCTTTATACATATCTGCCGATTCGGTAAGAACGGTAGCAAGGTCAAACTCCACAGAGTTTATGGGAAGTCTGCCCGACTGCATACGGGAAAAATCAAGCAGTTCCTCCACAAGGCTATGAAGTCTTTCGCTTTCTTTAAGCACTACGTCCAGCCCTTTACCTACTGTTTCTTCATCAAATCCGATAGATAGTTTTGCAGTTTCCGCCCAACCTCTTATTGCGGTAAGGGGTGTGCGAAGCTCGTGCGAGACCGAAGAAATAAAATCGTTTTTAAGGTTTTCTGCAGATGCAAGCTCACTTGCCATATAGTTTATTGAGTCGCAAAGCTCCCCTATTTCGTTGTTGGACTGTATCTCTATTCGGGAATTAAAGTCGCCCATCGCGATTTTTCGTGCAACATTACTTACATTTCTTATGGGACGGACTATGGAATTGATGAAAAACATACCCGAAATAACAATTACCGTAAGGAGCGCAATGCCTATAATAACCGCTATAAGCGAGACCCAGAAAATATGAGCCTCTGCCTTTTCGAGAGATACTACCCAACGGATAGCGCCGTAGAACTCGCGGTCATCGTTAAGGAAAAGCTCTGTTCGGCAGAAGACCTTCTCCCCTACCGAGCTTTTGCCCGTCCAGATGCCGAAGCTGTTTGAAGAAACAGCCCTTTCAAAGTCGGGGGCGGAAGAGAGTGCCTGAGCGAAACCGCTGGTGGAAATTCTGACATTCCCCGCGGTATCAAGCAGCTGCACCTCAATTTTATCCTTATATTCAAACTGTTCTAAGTGCTCACGAGCAGTGTTTTCGAGATTTTCGGGCAGACAGTTTTCAAGCGGAATAGAAATAGTTCTGGCATACTCCTCCGCTCTGGTCTGCACCTCGTTTATATAGTAAGAACGTATAAAAACGCAGAAAATGATTTCGAGAGCAAAGATAATTAAAAACATTACAAGAAATACATTTATAACCCATCGCCAAGCAACGCTTTTAAACTTGATTTCAAGTTCCATACTCTCACCTCACCTTCCGTTTTTTGTGTTTTTAGTTACCGCTGTTCCATTTGTAGCCCATTCCCCACACGGTCACTAAATATTTGGGAGAGGAGGGCTGGTCCTCTATCTTCATACGAAGTCTTCTGATGTTTACGTCGACTATCTTTTCCTCGCCGAAATAGCTTGTGCCCCATACCCTGTTTAAAATATCGGTACGGTCGAGGGCGGTGTCGGGATTTGAGAAAAAGTATTCGATTATCTGGAACTCTACCTGAGTAAGCTCAATATTCTTGCCGTTTTTCTGCAGAGTGTGACGGCGGGTATTAAGCACAAAATCGCCGATTTTGATTTCATCCGATACGGTCTTCTCAGCGGCAGTATTCATACCTACACGGCGGTAGAGAGAGTCTACTCTGGCAAGAAGCTCTGTCGGGCTGAAGGGCTTGGTTATATAATCGTCTGCACCCATCATAAGTCCGCTTATCTTATCCATTTCCTGAGTGCGGGCGGTAAGCATTATAATGCCCAGTTTCTGACTTCTCTTTCTGAGTTCTGTACAAAGGGTAAAACCGTCCATACCCGGCATTGAAATATCAAGCAGGGCTATATCAAAATCGGGCTCTGCATCGTATATCTGGAGAGCCTCTTCGCCGCTTCCCGCCTCTACGGTGGTATATCCCACACGTTTTAAATTTATGGCTTCAAAGCTGCGTATAGCCTCTTCGTCTTCTACTATAAGTATTTTTTTCATAGCTTCCTCCTATTTTATTTGGCTGAATATATTCTTAATGTCTTCCTCTGTTATGCCAAGCAGGTTGTCGGGGTTGACCTTTGCAAGATAAACAAGGGTTTCCGTACTGCCGAGCTTAAAATATTCTTCCTCGGAATAGGTTCCGTTTTCCAAATCGGTATTGGTTGCTACGACTATCCTGAACAGCTCTTCTCCCGAGACACCCGTCTGACTGTCGTAGCTGTAGAAAAAGCGCATACGGGCTTCTGTTCTGCGGATGAGAAGAAGCTTTTCCTTCCACTCCTCAGGTACAGTTATGCTGTATCCGTCGGAATAGTTCATAAATGTGGAGGCTGTAAGAAGGAATTTTTCGCCGTCAAACTCGCTCCAGTTTGTGAAATACACCTTTTCTGTCTCGTTTAGGTCCTTGGTGGAAATGAGTATTTCAGACAAAGGAATATCTATAATACCGTCGTTATCATAATCGCGGGATGCAACAGCGCCTGCGCGGTAGGTCAGTGAAATTTCGGGAAGGGTGGGGTCGAAAAGGCCTTTGAGACTGCCCTCGTCAAACCATATTATCTCGGTTATCATTCCCGTACCCTTAACGGCATCTATATAGATTGCGGGGGTTCCGTCGGCAAGAGGCTCTGCAACTACCGAAGAATAGGAGCTGACTCCTCCGTCGAGGGTAGTTATACCCACCTCGGTGATACCCGAATTTGAAAGCGAAAATACCTTTGCAGAGGCGGTTTTTTCGGAAGAATTAAGATAAATTACCGCCATATCGTCTATTCCGTCTAAGTTAAGGTCGCTACAGATAAAGTTTGTATACGGCTCTATAGCGCGTTGGAGGAGAGCTTTACCGTCGTAGGTGTATACACCTACCTGCTTTTCTACCGTACCGAAGACCGTCCAGCCTACGATAACCTCTAAGGTGTTATCTCCGTCAAGGTCGGCAAACGACACGCTTTCTACACCGTTACCCACAAGGCTTAAATCGCCAATACTGCTCCAGTTTTCTCCGTCGTAGGCGATAAGGTTTATGTGCACCGAAACCGCACCGTCGGCAGTAGCCGAATAAAGGGCAATAGCCTCTCTGCGGGCGTCTCCGTTAAGGTCTTTTAAGATAAATGCCGAACGGTAGTCTCCCGTGGTGGGGTATTTAAGGGTTATCTGGGTACCCACTGCATCTTCCAGTGCCTGCTGTACGGGTGACATATCACCCTCAAGTTTTGGCGCTGTTACGAGGTCGTCGAGACTCGACTCTAACGGACTGCAGCCCGCAAAAGAGCATATAAATATCACCGTCAGAATAAGACAGATAAGCTTTTTAAGTTTCACAGGCCACACCTCCTCAGTTTGCGTAATTATACATAATAGATTATAACATAAATTACTATAAAAATAAAGACTTTTTGTAAACAAATATATTTATAGCGGTGAGAGTAATAGAAATTGTTTAATCGTTTGTAGGGCAAGGGTTTCCCTTCTCCTAAAAATAAACAAAAATGACCCGTTTTGTATAAACGGGTCATTCTTATTAGTCGATAATAATGCTTTCTCCTGTCATTTCTTCGGGCTGAGTAAGACCTAAGAGCTTGATGATTGTGGGAGAAATGTCGCAGAGCTTTCCGCCCTCGCGGAGCTTACAGTCCTTGCCGACAACGGCAAAGGGTACGGGGTTGGTAGTGTGTGCGGTAAAGGGAGAACCGTCGGTATCTATCATACAGTCGGCATTACCGTGGTCGGCAGTAAGGAGCATTACGCCGCCCATTTCGGTTGTGGCATCGGCAACTCTGCCTACGCACTCGTCAACCGTCTCAACAGCGGTAACGGCTGCCTCAAATATTCCTGTATGTCCTACCATATCGCAGTTTGCAAAGTTAAGGATAACAACGTCATACTTGCCGCTCTTTATAGCATCAACCACCTTATCGCAAACAGGAACAGCACTCATTTCGGGTTGCATATCATAGGTTGCAACCTTGGGGGATTTTACAAGAATTCTGTCCTCACCCTTATATTCTACCTCGACGCCTCCGTTGAAGAAGAAGGTTACATGGGCATACTTCTCGGTCTCGGCAATGCGAAGCTGAGTGAGGCCCTTATCCGAAAGGAATTCACCAAGGGTATTCTTAAGGGACTGGGGCTTGTACGCAACCTCAACATTCGGCATAGAAGCATCGTACTGGGTCATACAAACATAGAAGAGGTTAGGTCTGCCGCCCTTGCGCTCAAATCCGTCGAAGGCATCGTCCACAAAGGTACGGGTAATCTCTCTTGCTCTGTCGGGACGGAAGTTAAAGAAGATTACGCTATCGCCCGAGGCAATTCTCTTAGTGCCTGAAATAACGGTGGGAAGAACAAACTCGTCGGTGAGGTTTTTGCCGTCGCCGTCAACGGTTTCGTAGGATGCGCGAACCGCAGCCTCGGCATCGTCTGCTTGAATTCCTGCGCCGTAAACAAGTGCCGCATAAGCCTTTTCTACACGGTCCCAACGGTTGTCGCGGTCCATTCCGTAAAATCTTCCCATAACGGTTGCGATTTTACCTGCTTTAAGCTCTTCGAATTTTGCATTTGCGGCAGCAATAAAGTCTGCAGCGGAAGCGGGAGGAACATCACGTCCGTCAAGAAGAGCGTGAACGTATATCTCACTGACGCCTGCATCTCTTGCCATCTCAACCAGCGCATAAAGATGCTCAATATGGCTGTGAACTCCGCCGTCGGAGAGAAGACCCATAAGGTGAAGTGCAGAGCCGTTTTTCTTAACGTTATCAATAGCGGCGACGAAAGCCTCGTTCTGCTTCATATCACCGTCTTTTGCAGATTTAGTGATACGGGTAAGCTCCTGATAAACAACTCTTCCTGCACCGATATTGGTATGACCTACCTCGGAGTTGCCCATCTGTCCGTCGGGAAGACCTACATCCATTCCCGAAGCACCGATAGCTGTGGTGGGACACTCGGCAAAAATTTTATCAAGGTGGGGAGTTTTTGCGGCATAAATGGCATTGACCTCGTTATTGTCGTTAAAGCCGAAGCCGTCCATAATGGTTAAAACTAAAGGTTTTTTCATAATTTTCTCCGTTATTCTTATTTCACAAATTCGGCACACCTTTCAGTGTGCCGATGGGGGTTTATTATTTACTTGCAGCCTTTACGATGATGCTGAAATCTACAGCCTTAAGGGAAGCACCGCCGATAAGTCCGCCGTCAACATTGACTTTGGAGACAAGCTCGTCAGCGTTTTTAGCGTTCATAGAGCCACCGTACTGAACGGTAACGGTTTCAGCGACATCCTTGCCGTAAACCTCTGCGATAGCCTCACGTACAAAGCCGTTGCCCTCGTCTGCCTGCTCAGCAGTTGCGGTAACGCCTGTACCGATAGCCCAAACAGGCTCGTAAGCGATGATAACATTCTTAAGGTCATTAGCCGAAACATTGGTGAGAGCCATTTTGGTCTGGAATTTTAAAAGAGTTTCGGTATAGCCGAGTTCTCTCTGCTCGAGGGTCTCACCTACGCAAACGATTGCCTTAAGACCTGCTTTAAGAGCAGCAAGAGTGCGGAGGTTAACAGTCTGGTCGGTCTCGCCGAAGTACTGTCTGCGCTCGGAATGTCCGATAACAACATACTCTACGCCACAAGCGGTAAGCATCTCAGCCGAAACCTCGCCTGTATATGCGCCCGACTCTTTCCAGTGAACATTTTCAGCACCGATTTTTATGTTAGAGCCCTTTGCAGCCTCTACTGCAGTGGCAATGTCAACATAGGGTACGCAGAGAACTACGTCACAGTCTGCATCCTTTACGAGGGGCTTCATTTCGCTGATAAGAGCAGTAGTCTCAGCGGGGATGTTATTCATTTTCCAGTTACCTGCGATAACTGCTTTACGGGTTGCTTTGTTCATTTTGGTTTTCTCCTTTTATATGAATATCCCTCCACCGCTAAAGCGGTCCCCCTCCCTAAAGGCTTGGGAGGCTTCATTCCGCACTTTCGAGGAGGGATTTTTCTCATAAATTATTTATCGTTCATTGCGGCAATACCAGGAAGCTCTTTACCCTCGAGGAACTCAAGAGAAGCACCGCCTCCGGTAGAGATGTGGCTCATCTTATCGCCAAATCCGAGGTTGTTAACTGCTGCTGCAGAGTCACCGCCGCCGATGATGGTGATAGCATCGGTCTCAGCAAGAGCCTTAGCAACAGAGATGGTGCCATTTGCGAATACGGGGTTCTCAGAAACACCCATAGGTCCGTTCCAAACAACAGTCTTAGCGTTCTTAACCTCCTCAGCGAAGAGCTTTGCAGACTCTAAACCGATGTCGAGACCCATCATATCGTCGGGAATCTCGCCAACGGGGACGCAGGTAGCCTCTACGGGTGCGTCGATAGGATCGGGGAAGGACTTAGTGATCATAGTATCAACGGGGAGGAGGATCTTAACACCCTTTTCCTCAGCCTTTTTAAGCATATCCTTGCAGTAGTCAACCTTTTCGAGGTCTACAAGAGAAGTTCCTACAGAATTGCCCTGAGCAACTGCGAAGGTGTAGGACATACCGCCGCCGATGATGAGGGTATCAGCTTTGTTTAAAAGATTTTCGATAACAGAAAGCTTATCTGCAACCTTTGCACCGCCGAGGATGCAAACGAAGGGACGCTCGGGAGTTTCAACAGCGTTTCCGAGATACTTAAGCTCCTTCTGAATGAGGTAGCCTACTACTGACTCTTCAACATAGTCTACAACACCAACGGTAGAGCAGTGTGCACGGTGAGCAGCACCGAATGCGTCATTTACGAAAACATCTGCAAGAGAACCGAGCTCTTTGGAGAGAGCCTCGCCGTTTTTGGTCTCTTCTGCACGATAGCGGGTGTTCTGAAGAAGAACTACGTCTCCGTCCTTCATAGCAGCAACTGCAGCCCTTGCATTTTCGCCAACAACGTTATCGTCAGCGGCAAAAACAACCTCTTTGCCTAAATGCTCAGAAAGTCTGATAGCAACGGGAGCAAGAGAAAGCTCGGGCTTGGGCTCTCCCTTCGGCTTGCCGAGGTGGGAGCAAAGGATTACCTTACCGCCGTCAGCGATAAGCTTTTTGATTGTGGGAAGAGCTGCAACGATTCTGTTTTCGTCGGTAATAACGCCTGCTTTAAGGGGAACGTTAAAGTCGCAACGAACGAGAACGCGTTTGCCTTTTACATTAATGTCGTCTACTGTTTTTTTGTTAAGAGCTGTCATTTTAAATTTTCCTTTCCAAAATGATTGTTAAAAATTAAACACATTATTTATATTGTACACAATTTTGGTAGTTTTTGCAACATATATTTATTTAGAAAAATTGATTTTTCACCACTTATAATTGTGCAACTGTCCAAAGTTTTGAAGCTTTGGATAATTCCACTGGCGAAGCGCCTCATATACCCCTATTGCCACAGAGTTTGAAAGATTAAGACTACGGGCATCGGAAATCATTGGTATTCTGACGCATTTATCGCGATTTTCAAGGAGCAGTTCCTCGGGCAGGCCTTTGGTTTCCTTGCCGAAAAAGAGGTATGCGTTATCAGGATAGGAGACCTCGGTATGGGTATGGAGTGCCTTGGTAGTGAAAAAGAAAAATTCACCCTGATTTTTAGCGAAAAAGTCCTCTAAATTATCGTAAAAGGTAATATCCAGCAGATGCCAATAGTCAAGCCCTGCCCTTTTAAGCTTTTTGTCGTCGATAGCAAAGCCTATAGGTCCCACAAGGTGAAGCCTTGCCCCCGTTGCGGCGCAGGTACGGGCAACATTGCCTGTATTCTGAGGTATTTCAGGCTCTACCATTACAATATTAAGTGTTGCCATAGTTTTCCTCTATTTCTTACCCTTTTCTAAACCACGCTGAGCGTCAAGCTCCTCTAAATGCTGTTGCCACTCTATATCGCTGATGCCCGAATGGGTCTCGCTGTACTCTGTATACATAGCCGACATAGCGTTTTTATAATCGTTTTTAAAATAGACATAGCTTTTTATTCCAATAATGCAGACAACAAGTGTAAACAGCATTATAAGTCCTGCAGGGGCGTAGTGAAACCAGAAATACTTATTATTTAAAAATCCACCCTCAAGAAAGGCAAGGGAGACAAGCTCGTTACGGTTTAAGGCAATTATCTGAGCAAGGGGTGCGCCTATATTTAAAACAAGGGCGGCAATATGCCATTTCAGTTTTATAAAAACCAGTGCAGCAACGGTGAGAACAAAAACTATGACAGATGTGACAAAAAGCGGAGTGTCCACATTCTCCCCTGCTTTTTCAAAGAAAAGCAGTGCCATAGTATTGGCAAAAAGATATGAGGCCTGAAAAAAGGTAAACCAAGCAAAGGCTATATAATACAGCACCTTAGCCGTGGAATAGAAACCGCTTTTTGTATCCAGTCGGTTAACCCCTTTTTTATAGTTTATTTCTTCTGCTTTATCTATTACCGATTTATAATATTTCATAAAATTCTCCCAAAGTTTATTACCAGATAATTATATACTAAACAGAACTATATTGCAAGGCATAAAAAACAACGCAAGGAACACCCTGATATCGACGATTTTTTTGAAGGTTTTTTAGTTATTGTGTATACTGTACTTGTCATTCTGAGGAGCGGTAGGATCGTAAGAATCTCTCTGGGTGATGTGCTTATACGGTTGTTTTTATCAAATTTGCGATATCTCACGGCGCGCCGAGACGGACGCGCCCTACGGTTGCCGTGAAGTTTTCATCAAATTTGCGATTCTTCGCATCACAGATGCTCAGAATGACAGGTGATGGCGTTTCCGCAGTGCCGTATAGGTGCATAAAAATTTAATCCCCACGTCAGAAGACAGTAATCTGCCTTTCGACGTGAGGATTAAAATGTCTTTCACTCTTTACCGATTAGATTAACTCGATAATAGCCATTTCAGCTGCGTCACCGCGACGGGGTCCGATTTTGGTAATGCGGGTATATCCGCCTGCAACTTCCTTATACTTGGGAGCGATTTCGGTGTAAAGCTTCTTTACAACATCCTCCTTAGTAATAAAGGCCATAGCCTGACGCTTAGAAGTAAGACTGTCAGTCTTTGCGAGTGTAATATATTTTTCGGTCATTGCGCGTACTTCCTTAGCACGGGTAACGGTGGTTTCAATCTTACCGTTTTCGAGAAGGAAGGTAACCATTGCGCGAAGCATAGCGGTTCTGTGATCGCTAGTTCTTCCGAGTTTACGAGTTCCGGGCATTTATTTCACTCCTTACCGGGTTATTTGTGTGACAGGGCAACGCCCTGTCACGGACAGTAATTATTCGCTGTCTGCCTTCTTTAAAGAGAAGCCGAAGCTTGCAAGCTTAGCAATAACCTCTTCAAGAGACTTACGGCCGAGATTTCTTACCTTCATCATATCCTCTTCGGTTTTGTTGGTAAGATCTTCGACAGTATTGATACCTGCGCGCTTGAGGCAGTTGAAGCTACGAACAGAAAGGTCGAGGTCTTCGATAGTCATATCGAGAACCTTCTCTCTCTCGGGATCGCCCTTTTCAGCCATTATGCTTTCACCCTCGCCTACAGTTTCTGCAAGACCGAGGAAGAGGCTGAAATGCTCGATAAGAATACGGGCTGCGAGAGAAACTGCTTCGTTTGCTCCCATAGAACCGTCGGTCCATACCTCTAAGGTGAGGCGGCCCTTATCGATAGACTGTCCTACGCGGGTATCGTCAACGGTAAAGTTGCACTTTACCACAGGGGTATAAATTGAATCTATCGGAATGACGCCAATAACTGTGTTTGCAGGCTTGTTGCCCTCTGCGGGAACATAGCCGCGTCCTTTAGATACGGTCATTTCGATATTAAGCTTTGCATCCTCGCCTAAGGTTGCAATGTGCTGGTCGGGATTGAGAATTTCAACCTCGGAATCGGTCTTGATAGACGCGCCTGTAACCTCACAAGGTCCTACAGCGTCGATATAAACGGTTTTTACTCCGTCGCAATAAAGCTTTGCGATGAGTTCCTTAATGTTAAGGATAATTTCGGTTACATCTTCTTTTACGCCGGGAACGGTTGTGAATTCGTGAACTACTCCGTCGATTTTAACGGTGGTAACAGCTGCACCGGGGAGGGTGGAAAGAAGAACTCTTCTCATGCTGTTGCCGAGAGTGGTAGCATAGCCTCTCTCGAGGGGTTCCATTACGAATTTACCGTAAGTGCCGTTATCAGATAACTCCAGTGTTTCAATTCTGGGCTTTTCAATTTCTATCATTTAAAAGCTCCGTTCTCCGCATATTTTTTTATTGAAGCCCCAAATACTGTATGCGGATAATATTAAGGGCTTTACCGACTGGATTTCTATTACTTAGAATAGAACTCAACGATGAGCTGTTCCTCAACGGGAGCCTCAATCTGCTCACGCTCGGGAAGGTTTACTACCTTTACCTCGAAAGCGTCACGATTTACAGAGAGCCACTCGGGAACGGGCTTAGCAGAGTTTGCTTCAACTACTGCCTTGATCTTATCGGTAGCACGAGCCTTTTCGCAAACGGTTACAACGTCGCCTGCCTTAAGAAGGTAAGAAGCGATGTCTACACGATGACCGTTTACTTCGAAGTGGCCGTGACCTACGAGCTGACGAGCTTCTGCACGGGAAGAAGCATATCCTGCTCTGTAAACTACGTTATCAAGACGGCTTTCAAGGATGCGAAGAAGGTTAGTACCTGTCATACCCTGTGCCTTAACTGCCATCTCATAATAGTGACGGAACTGATGCTCTGCAACGCCGTAGAAACGTCTTGCTCTCTGCTTAGCGCGGAGATGGAGACCGTAGTCGGAAGACTTCTTGCGTCCCTGACCGTGCTGGCCGGGTGCATAAGATCTAACGGTTATAGAGCATTTTTCGGAATAACAACGCTCGCCTTTGAGGAAAAGCTTCTGTCCTTCGCGGCGGCACTGTCTGCATACTGCTCCGGTATATCTTGCCATTTATAGCACCTCCAAATTTTTAGGTTACACGCGTCTTCTCTTGGGAGGACGGCAACCATTGTGGGGAATCGGGGTAACGTCTTTGATCATACTTACCTCGAGACCTGCGGACTGTAATGCGCGGATCGCAGCTTCGCGTCCTGCACCAGGTCCTTTAACATATACTTCAACGGTCTTAAGGCCGTGCTCCATAGCAGCCTTTGCTGCGGTTTCTGCAGCACTCTGGGCAGCGAAAGGAGTAGACTTTCTGGAACCACGAAAACCAAGTTCACCGGCACTAGCCCAGGAAAGTGCATTTCCCTGAGTATCGGTGATGGTTACGATGGTATTGTTGAAGGTAGACTGGATATGAGCGGCACCGCGCTCAATATTCTTTTTCTCACGGCGTCTGCGGCCTGCAGCAGCCTTTGTCTTAGTAGCCATTTATGTCTTTCCTCCCAACTTATTTCTTCTTGTTTGCAATGGTCTTCTTGGGACCCTTGCGAGTACGAGCGTTGGTCTTGCTGCGCTGACCTCTTACGGGAAGTCCTTTTCTATGACGGGTTCCGCGATAGCTGCCGATTTCGATAAGACGCTTGATGTCGAATGCGATTGCACGGCGGCGGTCACCTTCAACCTGAAGGTTATGCTCGATGTACTCACGAAGCTTTGCAATATCGTCTTCGTTTAAATCCTTAACGCGGGTATCGGGATTGATGCCTGTTGCAGCAAGGATTTCTTTTGATGTAGTAAGACCTATTCCGAAGATGTAAGTGAGACCAATCTCAACTCGCTTTTCGTTCGGAAGATCAACACCTGCTATACGTGCCATTTATTGCACCTCCAAAGTTTTGTGCACAGGATTAGCCCTGGCGCTGTTTGTGCTTGGGATTTTCGCAAATTACCATTACTTTTCCCTTGCGCTTGATAACTTTGCATTTGTCGCAAATCTTTTTAACAGAAGGTCTGACTTTCATTTGGATATACCTCCTTAAATTTTGTCAGATTATTTTGAACGCCATGTGATGCGTCCTTTTGTGAGATCGTAAGGTGACATTTCTACTACTACCTTATCTCCGGGAAGGATTCTGATGAAGTTCATACGAAGCTTTCCAGAAATGTGGGCGAGTATTACGTGTCCACCGTCAATCTGAACCTTGAACATTGCATTAGGCAATGCCTCAACTACGGTACCCTCGAGTTCAATCATATCTGCTTTTGACATATCGTTTTCTCCTTATTAAATTTTGCTGCGATATATGGCCAACGCCTTTCGCAGAGCCTTGTCGGTCGAAATACATTCCGTACTCAGGACCTCTTCTGTGGGAGCTATGTGTTTTATATTCTTTTTCTTTGGGTTTTGCAGCTTGTGCCGCTTACCGTCACAGATATAAACCGTTTCCTCCCCGACTTCGGTTATTACCGAAAAGCCGTTTTTATCTGAGCCTGCCTTTGAACAGACTATCTGTCCTTTCACCATAGGCCGTCCTCTTATGCTTTCGTCATAATCTGGGGGCCTTCTGAGGTGATCGCAACGGTGTGTTCAAAATGGGCTGACAGAGAGCCATCCTTTGTAAGAACGGTCCAACCGTCCGGCATAACCTTTACATCGTGTTTACCCATATTTATCATAGGTTCGATTGCAAGTGTCATACCCGGCATAAGGCGAACTCCTCTTCCGGCTGTGCCGAAATTAGGAACCTCGGGGGCTTCATGTAAGCTTGTGCCTACTCCGTGGCCGACGAAATCTCGTACCACCGAGTAACCACGGGCTTCTACATACGACTGTATTGCGAAGGAGATGTCACCTACTCTGCCACCTGCACGAGCCATTTTAATTCCTTCATAAAGGCTTTCTCTGGTCGTGTCTATCAGCCGCTGTGCCTCAGGAGAAATATCTCCGCAGGCAAAAGTAGCAGCATTGTCGCCGTGATACCCTTCGAATAGGGCGCCCAGATCTACGCTGACGATATCGCCTGCGTTTATCTTACGCTTTGCAGTCGGTATTCCATGAATAACCTCATTGTTTATAGATATGCAGGCCGTTGCAGGAAAGCCGTGGTAGCCTTTGAAGTTGGGAACCGCGCCCTGACTTCTTATATACTCCTCAGCCAGCCTGTCGAGCTCGGCGGTTGTAACGCCGGGCTCGATAGCCTTGCCTATAAGCTGTAATGCTCCGGCCGAAATTCTGCAAGCTTCACTCATAACGCTGAGCTCGCGTACGGTTTTAAGCACTATCATAAACTACAACCTCAAAGCAGCCAGAGTAAGCTTTGTTGTTTCAGCTACCTCTTCCTGCCCTACAACGGTACGAAGCTTTCCGGTTTTTTCGTAATAGCCCTTTAAAGGCTCAGTCTGCTCGTGATAAACGTGAAGTCTGTCAAGGACAGTTTCAGGCTCATCATCTTTACGGATGGAGAGTGCTCCGCCGCAAAGGTTGCAGACACCGTCGGTCTTCGGTTTTTTGTATTCGATGTGATAGCTTGCTCCGCAGGCTGCGCAGACACGTCTGCCTGACATACGGGTAACTATCTTTTCATCGGGAACCTCTATGGATAATACGCAGTCAATGTTAACTCCCATAGCCTCGAGAGCCTCTGCCTGAGGAATTGTTCTCGGGAAACCGTCTAAAATAAAGCCGTTTTTGCAATCGTCTTCCATAAGACGCTCCTTGATGATGCCGATAACGACCTCATCGGGAACAAGCTTTCCTTCGTCCATATAAGATTTAGCCTTCATTCCCATCTCTGTGCCGTTTTTAAGTGCGGCACGGATGATGTTTCCTGTGGAAATTGCGGGAATGCCTACTTTTTCACAAATGATTTCTGCCTGAGTTCCTTTTCCTGCACCCGGAGCTCCAAGAAGAATAAGATTCATTCAGTTCTCCTCCCTGTCACTAATCAAGAAAGCCCTTATAGTGACGCATCATCATCTGAGATTCAAGATTCTGTACGGTATCGAGTGCAACACCAACCATAATAAGTACCGAAGTACCGCCGATGGAGATGTTAAGTCCTCCGATGTTGCCTACGATAATAGGCAGGATAGCGATAACGCTGAGGAATAGTGCACCGATAAGCACGATACGGGAAATGATTTTAGCAAAGAAGTCGGAGGTGGGCTTTCCGGGACGAATTCCGGGAACCGAGCCGCCGTTCTTTCTGATATTGTTAGCGATCTCAACAGGATTGTACTGGATCTGAGCGTAGAAATATGCGAATGCGATAATCAGGAAGAAATAAAGCACTGCATAGAAGACACCCTGAGTACTGAAGAGAGCAAATATCTTTGCCCAGGTGTTTTCCTTAGTGAGATCCATAAAGGAAAGTATCATCGTGGGAAGCATCAGTATAGAGCTTGCAAAGATGATAGGCATAACGCCCGACATATTTACCTTGAAGGGAATGTGGGTGTTAGAGCCGCCGTACTGCTTACGACCCTGTACGCGCTTAGCATACTGAACGGGAACGCGACGTTCTGCTCTGGTCATCCATACGATGAACGCGATAACAAACAGGAATATGAGAACGATTGCAATTACGGGGATGGGCTGAGGATTCTCGCTGTTGGTAGCGAAGCTCCAGAGTGCTGCGAAAGCGTCAGGACCGCGGGAGATGATACCTGCAAAGAGGATCATCGAGATACCGTTACCGATACCCTTAACATCTATCTGCTCACCGAGCCACATTACAAGAGCTGAACCTGCAGTGAATGCTGCGATGATTACAATAGCAGCAAAAATGTTAGCTCCTGTGCCCTTTACGGAATCGATAAGGTGACCCGAATTCTTCAGATAGAAGAAATATGCGGTACCCTGAATTAGTCCGAGTATTACGGCTGCATAACGGGTGATCTGTGCGATCTTCTTTCTTCCCTCTTCGCCTTCCTTAGAAAGTCTCTCTAAATAAGGAATAGCAACGGTGAGAAGCTGAAGTATGATCGACGCATTGATGTAGGGTGTAACCGACATTGCGAAGATCGCGCCGTACTGGAGTCCGCCGCCGGTGAGAACCGACAGGTAGTTGAAGAAATCGTTGGTATCTGCTGCCTGAAGGGAAGCAAGATCAACGAAGGGTACGGGAAGCACGCTTCCTATACGAAAAATTAAGATAATGAAGAGGGTGAAGAGAATCTTTTTACGGATCTCAACAATGCTCCAAGCGTTTTTAATAGTTTCAAGCATTATTATTTCACCTCAACCGTTCCGCCAACCTTCTGAATTTTTTCAGAAGCTGAAGCTGAGAATGCGGCAGCGGTAACTGTGAGCTTTTTGGTGAGTTCTCCGTTTCCAAGAACCTTAACGGGAACGTAAGCACACTTAACGATGCCCTTGTCTGCCATAGCAGCTACATCAACGACAGCACCGTCGTCGAACACCTCTAAAGCGGAAACATTGATTACCTGATATTCTTTTGCAAAAATATTGTTGAAGCCACGCTTCGGAACACGACGCTGAAGAGGCATCTGACCGCCTTCGAAGCCGGGTCTCTGTCCGTGACCGGCACGGGCCTTCTGTCCCTTATGTCCCTTACCGGCTGTTTTGCCGTTTCCGGAACCGTGTCCTCTGCCGATACGCTTCGGGTCTTTAGTAGCGCCCTGAGCGGGAGCAAGTTCGTGCAGTTTCATTTTTCGCACCTCCTTGTTAAAGTACGCGGCTATAGGCCGCCTTTTACCCTTTCGGGTGAGGCTGAACAAATGTCAGCCTTCAAGTTTATAGCCTAATTAAGCCTCGGTTACCTCAACGAGGTGGATAACCTTCTTTACCTTACCCATAGTAGCATCATTCTTGGGCTGAGTAACAGTTTCGCCGATCTTGTGAAGACCTAAAGCCTCAACAGTAGCGATCTGATCCTTTTTGCAGCCGATGGTGCTCTTTACGAGTTTAATGGTAACGGTGGAAGTCTTCTTTGTAGCCATTTATTACTTCCTCCTTAACCTAAGATTTCCTTAACCGACTTACCGCGGATAGCAGCAACCTCTGCTGCGTCGCGAAGATCGGAAAGGCCCTTAACAGTAGCGCGAACTACGTTCATGGGGTTGTTGGAACGGAGAGACTTAGCACGGATGTCGTGAATACCAGCCATTTCAAGAACGGCACGTGCAGCACCGCCTGCGATAACTCCTGTACCGGGTGCAGCAGGCTTCATAAGAACACGGCCAGCGCCGAACTCTCCGATGATTTCGTGGGGAATGGTTGTTCCCTTAAGAGAAACCTTTATAAGGTTTTTCTTTGCGTCTTCAATACCCTTGCGGATAGCATCCGGAACTTCTCCTGCTTTACCGAGACCGAAGCCTACGATACCTTCGCCGTTTCCTACAACAACAAGTGCAGAGAACTTCATAATGCGTCCGCCCTTAACGGTTTTGGATACGCGGTTAAGAGCTACTACGCGCTCTTGTAAATCTAAAGTCGATGCATCAATTATATTAGCCAAAAGTTTTTCCTCCTATCTTAGAACTTGAGGCCGCCCTCGCGGGCACCTTCGGCAAGCTCTTTAACGCGTCCGTGATAGATGTATCCGCCACGGTCGAATACGACCTCGGTGATACCCTTCTCGGCAGCACGAGCAGCAATTAACTGACCAACCTTGCGAGCTTCCTCGCAGTTACCTTTTGCTCCGCCAAAATCCTTCTCGAGGCTGGATGCGGAAGCAAGAGTTACTCCTTTAACATCATCTATCAGCTGGGCGTAGATATTTGAGTTGGAGCGGAATACATTAAGACGCGGACGCTCTGCAGTGCCGCTGATCTTACCGCGAACACGCATGTGCTTGCGGATACGAGCCTTATTAGTATCAGGCTTGTTAACCATTTTACATACACTCCTTTATTATTTCTTACTACCCTTGGCGGCTTTACCTTCCTTGCGGCGGATATGCTCGTCAATATACTTGATTCCTTTGCCCTTATACGGCTCGGGGGGACGCTTCTCGCGAACTTCTGCTGCGAACTGTCCAACCTTCTGCTTATCGGGACCGGAAATGATGATGCTGTTGGGGCCGGGAACCTCGATAGTGATACCGGGGATCTCTGGCATAATTACCTGATGAGAGAAGCCGAGGTTCATAACAAGGTTAGTGCCCTGCTTCTGTACACGGTAACCAACACCGTTTACCTGAAGTTCCTTCTTGTAGCCTTCGGTTACACCGATTACCATATTAGAGATAAGGGTGCGGGTGAGGCCGTGGAGGGAACGGTGCTCTTTATTATCGGAAGGACGGGTAACGATGATTTCGGTGCCTTCAACTGCGATAGCAATATCAGAGTTAAAGGTATTTACGAGCTCACCCTTGGGTCCTTTTACGGTTACGGTAGAACCGTCAACCTTTACGTCTACTCCAGCAGGAATAGTAATGGGTTTTCTGCCTATACGTGACACTTAGAGGACCTCCTTACCAGATGTAAGCGAGAACTTCGCCACCAACATTGTTAGCGCGAGCCTGCTTGTCTGTCATAATACCCTTGGAGGTGGAAAGGATGGCAATGCCGAGTCCCTTCATTACTCTGGGCATATCTTCAACGTTTGTGTAGATACGAAGACCGGGCTTAGATATACGGCGAAGGCCTGTGATTATCTGAGTCTTGTTAGGTCCGTACTTAAGCACGATATGAATCATACCCTGCTTACCGTCTTCAACGACGGTGTAGCTGCTGATGTATCCCTCATCAAGTAAAATCTGGGCGATTGCCTTCTTTACATTTGAAGCAGGAACATCGACAGAATCGTGTTTTGCAGCAGATGCGTTACGAATTCTCGTCAGCATATCTGCAATAGTATCTGTAATTTGCATTCCAATCGTCCTCCTTTACCAGCTGGCTTTCTTTACGCCGGGGATTTCGCCCTTGTACGCAAGTTCTCTGAAGCAGATACGGCAAACGCCATATTTGCGAAGATAAGCGTGGGGGCGGCCACAGATTTTGCATCTGTTGTATTCTCTTGTAGAGAACTTTGCAGGTCTTGCCTGCTTAACCTTCATAGAAGTCTTAGCCATAGTTCCTTACTCCTTCTTACTTCGCAAAGGGAGCGCCCATAAGTGTGAGCAGCTCACGTGCTTCTTCGTCTGTCTTAGCGGTTGTTACGAACATAATGTCCATACCGCGAACCTTATCGATCTTATCGTATTCGATTTCAGGGAAAATAAGCTGCTCTTTAACGCCCATAGCATAGTTGCCGCGGCCGTCGAAAGAGTTGGGGTTAATTCCACGGAAGTCACGAACACGGGGAAGTGCAGCGCTGAAAAGACGGTCAACAAACTCGTACATTCTTTCGCCGCGAAGTGTTACCTTAACACCGATGGGCATACCCTCACGAAGCTTGAAGTTTGCAACAGACTTCTTAGCTCTGCAGGGAACAGCCTTCTGACCGGTGATTATTGCGAGGTCGGACATAATAGCGTCGATAACCTTGGAGTTATCCTTTGCTTCTCCGCAACCTACGTTGATAACAACTTTATCGAGTTTCGGAATCTGCATGACGGTTTTATAACCGAACTTGTTCATCAGTGCGGGAGCAACTGATACTTTGTATTCATCATGTAATCTTGCCATGTGATATTCCTCCTTCTCTTAAAGTGTGGCGCCGCATTTTTTGCAAATGCGTTCTTTAGCGCCGTCTTCAGCAACCTTATGACCTACGCGGGTGGGCTTTTTGCACTTGGGGCAAACAACCTGAACCTTAGAAGCATAGATTGCGCTTTCGGTTTCAATAATTCCGGAAGGATCTCCAGCCTTGCGGGGTTTAACGTGCTTTTTAACAACGTTTAATCCCTCAACAATAACTTTGCCTTCCTTGGGGCTTACGGCAAGAACCTTGCCTTCTTTACCGCGGTACTTGTCGTCGCCGGTAAGAAGTACGACGGTATCGCCGGTTTTAACAAACATGTTATTCATCTTACACGACCTCCTTAAAGTACTTCGGGAGCGAGGGAGAGTATCTTCATATAGTCGTTGTCGCGAAGTTCACGTGCAACGGGTCCGAAAATACGGGTTCCTCTGGGGTTTTTATCATCACGGATGATGACTGCAGCGTTCTCATCAAATCTGATATAGGTACCGTCATTACGACGAAGGCCTCTTACAGAACGAACAACTACTGCCTTTACTACGTCGCCCTTCTTTACAGTGCCGCCGGGGGCAGCCTTCTTAACAGAAGCAACGATAACATCGCCTATATTGGCGTACCTTCTGCCGGAACCGCCAAGCACCTTGATGCACATAATTTCTTTTGCACCGGTGTTGTCGGCTACCTTAAGGTAACTCTGCTGCTGTATCACAGTGTTTTCCTCCTTTAGATTATTTAGCCTTCTCGATGATTTCGACTACTCGCCAATTCTTATCCTTGGAGAGAGGTCTGGTTTCCATAATGAGAACTCTGTCGCCTACACCACAGGCGTTTTCTTCATCGTGAGCCTTGAATTTAACGGTGTTTTTAACGATCTTCTTGTAAAGAGGATGCTTAACGTTGTCTTTAATAGCAACTACTACGGTTTTATCCATTTTGTCGCTGACTACGATGCCTACTCTTGTCTTACGAAGGTTTCTTTCCATTAAGCTGTTCCTCCTTCTTAAGCTTCTGCGCCGTCTTTGGACTCGAGCTCACGGATTACGGTCTGTACGCGAGCGATGTCCTTCTTGACAGCAACAAGGCGCATGGGATTGTCGAGCTGGTTAATAGTATGCTGGAAACGAAGATTGAAAAGCTCTTCCTTAAGCTCAGCTAATTTCTTCTGAAGCTCGGGCAATGTATTCTGTCTGATTTCTTTTGCATTCATTACTGCTCACCACCCATTTCTTCTTTAGTAATGAACTTGCACTTGATGGGGAGCTTGTTTGCTGCGAGGCGCATAGCTTCCTTTGCAAGTTCTTCGCTTACTCCGCCGATTTCGAACATTACACGGCCGGGCTTTACAACTGCTACCCAGTACTCGGGTGAACCTTTACCGGAACCCATTCGAGTTTCAGCGGGTTTTGCAGTGATCGGCTTATCGGGGAATATTTTGATCCAAACCTTACCGCCACGCTTGATGTAACGAGTCATAGCGATACGGGCAGCTTCGATCTGGTTTGATGTGATCCATGCAGGCTCAAGAGCCTGAAGACCGAACTCACCGTAGGTTACGGTGTTTCCGCGTGAAGCAGTACCGGTAAGACGGCCACGCTGCTGACGGCGGTATTTAACACGCTTAGGTAATAACATTAGCGAGCTCCTCCTTCTCTCTTAGCCTTACGGTTGTCGTGAAGAACCTCACCCTTGTAGAGCCATACCTTTACGCCGATGCGGCCGTAGGTGGTATCTGCCTCAGCAAAGCCGTAGTCGATGTCGGCACGGATGGTCTGAAGCGGAATGGTTCCCTCGTGATAGGTTTCACTTCTTGCGATTTCTGCTCCTGCAAGACGGCCGGAGCACTTAACCTTAATACCCTTTGCGCCGAACTTCATAGCTCTGCCGATGCAAAGCTTCATAGCACGACGGAAAGCAACACGCTTCTCGAGCTGAGCTGCGATGTTCTCTGCGATGAGAGTAGCATCGAGGTCGGGATTTTTGATTTCTACGATGTTGATAACAACGGGCTTGCCGATCATCTTCTGAACGTCAACGCGGAGCTTTTCAATCTCAGCTCCCTTTGCGCCGATTACAACACCGGGCTTTGCACAGTGAATGTGCAGACGTACGCGCTGAGCGGTACGCTCGATTTCGATCTTGGGAACGCCTGCGGCGCCAAGACGCTTCTTAAGGTACTTACGGAGGTTGTAGTCCTCAACCAAAGTATCTCCGAAAACTTCGTCCTTGGCAAACCAACGAGAGTCCCAGTTTTTAATGACACCTACGCGGTATCCATGGGGATTTACTTTCTGGCCCATAACTTTAACCTCCTGTTTTAGTCTTCGCGTTCTTTAAGAACGAGGGTTACATGGCTGGTTCTCTTTAAGATGCGGTGTGCACGGCCGTGATCCTTGGGACGGATTCTCTTAAGGATCGGTCCGGGACAGCTGAAGCACTCTGCAACGTAGAGCTTGGAAACGTCCATGTTGTGATTGTTTTCAGCATTTGCCATAGCAGATGCTAAAAGCTTCTCAAGGGGTTCACACGCAGCTTTGGGTGTGAACCTCAGGATTGCCATTGCTTTGGCTGCATCTACGCCGCGGATAAGGTCAAGTACTATCTTAACCTTGCGGGGAGAGATGCGAAGAAACTTCAGTGTAGCTCTTGCTTCCATTGTTCAAACTCCTTTCGCTGCTTATTTCTTAGTGGTTTTAGAACCGGCGTGGCCCTTAAATGTACGGGTGGGGGCGAACTCGCCGAGTTTGTGTCCTACCATATCCTCGGTAACATAAACCGGAACATGCTTGCGTCCATCGTGAACGGCAAAGGTGTGTCCGACGAAATCGGGGAATATAGTGGAGGAACGGCTCCAGGTCTGAAGAACTCTCTTCTCGCCGGCAGCATTCATTTCTTTTACCTTCTTAAGAAGGGAGGGTAACACGTAAGGTCCCTTTTTAATGCTTCTTCCCATTAGAATTTACTCCTTTCGCCTGACTATTTATCGCGGCGCTTTACGATATACTTATCGGAGCGCTTATGCTTATCTCTGGTCTTGTATCCGAGAGCAGGTTTACCCCAAGGAGTAACAGGCCCCGGACGACCGATGGGGGATTTACCCTCACCACCACCGTGGGGGTGATCGCAGGGGTTCATTACAGAACCGCGAACTGTGGGACGCCATCCCATGTGGCGCTTACGGCCGGCTTTACCGTAGTTTACATTTGCATGCTCAGGATTGGATACCTGACCTACAGTTGCCATGCACTTTTCGGGTACGTTGCGAAGCTCACCCGAAGGAAGGCGGAGAAGAGCCATTCCGTTCTCTCTTGCCATGAGCTGTGCCATGTTACCTGCGGAACGTGCAAGCTGTGCGCCCTTACCGGGGTAAAGCTCTACATTGTGAACAACAGTACCAACGGGGATGTTTACGAGGGGAAGTGCGTTACCGGGCTTGATGTCTGCATCAGGACCACTGATAACGGTATCGCCCACCTTGAGGCCGACGGGAGCAATGATGTAGCTCTTTACGCCGTCTTCATACTGGATGAGGGCGATGAAAGCAGAGCGGTTAGGATCGTACTCAAGGGTGAGAACGGTTGCAGGAACTGCAAACTTGTTTCTCTTAAAGTCGATAACTCTGTACTTTCTGCGGTTTCCGCCGCCGCGATGGCGAACGGTGATTCTGCCGTAGCTGTTGCGTCCGGCATTTTTCTTAATAGGTTCGAGCAGGCTTCTCTCGGGAGCTACCTTTGATAACTCGGAATAATCCATAGTTGTCATATTGCGGCGGCCCGGAGTAGTCGGCTTATAGTGTTTGATTGCCATTTGTTTCACTCTCCTGTTTTAGGCTTAGCGAAGTCGTTTTCGACTTCATACATCACCGGAAAAACTTAATTTTCCTTTTACATTAGGCTTTTGCTTTATGGGCTATTAGATCAATCCGTCAAAGAACTCGATGGGCTTAGAATCGGCCTTGAGGGTTACGATAGCCTTTTTCCAGCTTGCGGTGTATCCAGAGAAGCGTCCGCGACGTCTCTCCTGTCCGCGTACGTTAATGGTGTTTACCTTAGCAACCTTAACGCCGCTGAAAACCTCTTCGATTGCGTTTGCAATTTCTACTTTACCTGCAGTCTTTGCAACCTTGAAGGTGTACTTCTTGTCAGCTATTCCTGACATGCTCTTTTCGGTGATTACCGGAGCGATGATAATATCATGTGCTAACATTATGCGTAAACCTCCTCGATCTTAGCTACGGCATTCTTTACGATTACGAGAGAATCGGCATTTATAATGTCGTAGGTGTTGATGGTGTTGTACTGAGCGGTTTTAACGCCTTCGATGTTTGCTGCGCTCTTAACTGCGAAGCTGTCATTGTTCTCGAGAACGATGAGGGTCTTCTTGCCTGCACCGATTGCCTTGAGGCAAGCTGCAACAGTTTTTGTGCTGTAAGAGTCGAGAGTTAAAGCATCGAGAACGATAAGAGAACCGGTGAGCACCTTATCGGAAAGGGCGGACTTAAGAGCAAGTCTGCGCTCTTTCTTGTTGATTACGTAAGAGTAATCGCGCGGCTTCGGTGCGTGAACGATACCGCCGTGTCTCCACTGGGGAGCTCTGGTAGAACCCTGACGAGCGTGACCTGTACCCTTCTGTCTCCAAGGCTTTCTTCCGCCGCCGGAAACTTCGGTACGGGTTAAGGTGGACTGGGTGCCCTGACGCTGATTTGCAAGGTAATTTACTACTGCCTCATGCATAACTACTGCATTGGGCTGAATTCCGAATATAGCATCGCTTAAAGTCATCTCGCCAACATTTTTGCCTGCCATATCAAGTACTGCTACATTAGCCATTTAAAGCACTCTCCTTCCTTAAGCTTTAACGCTGTCGAAGAGAACAACGATTCCGCCCTTGGGACCGGGAACGGCACCCTTAACTGCGATTATGTTGTTTTCTGCGTCGATTTTAACTACTTTAAGATTCTGAACGGTTACACGCTCGTTTCCGAGGTGACCAGCCATCTTCTTGCCCTTGAATACGCGGGCGGGGTCGATAACACCGAGAGAACCGCCGTGACGGTGTACAGGGCCTGTACCGTGAGACTCTTTAAGACGGCTGAAGTTCCAACGCTTGATTACGCCTGCGTAGCCCTTACCTTTGGAAGTGCCTCTTACGTCTACACTTTCGCCTTCTGCGAAGATGTCTGCCTTTAAGATGTCACCAACGTTTGCTGCAGAGCAGTCTGCAAGACGAAGCTCACGAAGAACCTTCTTGGGAGCTACATCGTTCTTAGCGAAGTGACCCTTCATAGGACCGTTTACCTTGGATGCCTTAAGATCGCCGTAGCCGATCTGAATTGCATCGTAACCGTCGTATTCAACCGTTTTCTTCTGAGCAACGACACAGGGGCCTGCTTCAATTACGGTTACGGGAACGACGTTTCCGTTTGCGTCAAAAAGCTGAGTCATGCCAAGCTTTTTTCCGATTAAACCTTTTTGCATTTTTATTTCCTCCTTAAGGTTATTGGTTGGATTTCTCCAACATGACCTGCGGGTGCAGACTATGATTAAAGCTTAATTTCGATGTCTACGCCTGCGGGAAGCTCGAGACTTGTAAGAGCTTCAACAGTTTTGTTGGAAGGTCTTAACACGTCGATAAGCCTTTTGTGTGTTCTGGTTTCGAACTGCTCACGGCTATCCTTGTACTTGTGTACAGCGCGAAGGATGGTAACAACTTCCTTCTCGGTGGGTAGCGGAACGGGTCCTGAAACGCGAGCGCCTGTGCGCTTTGCAGTTTCTACGATCTTTTCAGCTGCCTGATCGACAAGAGCGTGATCGTAGCCCTTAACACGAATTCTGATTTTTTCCTTTACTGCCATTTGACTTGCTCCTCCTTGTTGGATTTGCGGGCAAAACTTACACCGTACCGAGTGTTTCTTCTCGACACATTATAAAACCGGATGGCTGGGGTCACAGTCATTCCGGGGCTGACAGCGCAAAGGTGCTGCCTTGGTCACACGGCATCGCAAGTTGCCGCAGGACCGAATAAGTTCTACATCGCCCGGTTTAAAATCGGACATACTCCGCGGAAATTTCCCGACTCAAACGGTCGGCCACCTCCCGCATCAACGCATATCAACGCTAATTATCATAGCGTACCTTGGTATAATAACACAAACAAATCTAAATTGCAAGTATTTTTTCACAAATTTTTTAAAAATTTTTTGGTTATTATTTTTCTGTCAAAGGGTTGTGTTTTTAATAATTTTAAACACAAGATTTAGTTTTCGCCGCGCCCTTATATATATAAATAGGAAGGGAGCCTTTTTCTTATGCGGATTTGACATACATCACGGGACAGAAACCCCTCCCCTACGGCTGCCGTATATATTTTCGTGCCGAAGGCACACATTTCCCTTAGCCCTTTGCCTTGAGCCCTCGGCCCTACACTACTGTTCACTGATAAAAAATCCCTCACCGAGGTGAGGGGGTTTTTATCGTATAATACATCCTACATCATCAAGAATTATGTTTGGTCTGTAGGGGAACTGTTCTACTGTTTCTCGGGTAGAAACGCCCGAAAGGACCAAAACGGTGGTTGCGCCCGATTCTACACCTGCGATAATATCGGTATCCATACGGTCGCCGACGACAACAGCATCCTCAGACTTACAGCCAAGACGGTGGAAGCCTGAACGCATCATAAGGGGGTTGGGTTTGCCGAGATAGTACGCCTTTTTACCCGTAGCTATCTCTATAGGTGCCACAAGTGCGGCACAGTCAGGAATAATTCTGCCTCCCTCGGCAGGGGCGGTTGTATCGGGGTTGGTTCCAATTAGTTTTGCACCCTTCTGCACAAGGTTTACTGCCTTATTCATATTGGAAGAGCTGTAGTTTTGGGTAGGGCCGACAACCACATAATCGGGGTTGACATCATTTATGGTGAGTCCCTCTTCATAGATAGCATTGAGCAGTCCTGCCTCACCTACACAGTAGACACTGCAGCCCGGTTTCTGCTTAGCGAGGAAACGGGCAGTTGCAATGGCTGAGGTGTAGAAATGCTCCTCGGGAATGTCGAGGCCCATTCGCTGAAGCTTCTGACGAAGCTCGGTACGGCTTCTTTCACTTGAATTCGTGAGGAATAAAAACTGCTTGTTTTCCTTCTGTAGCCACTCTACAAAGTCCTTTGCAGGGGGTAGGAGCTGATTACCGTGATAGATAACACCGTCCATATCGCAGATAAAGCCCTTTTTTGACCTTATCATTTCAAGAATTTGTTCGTTCATAGTATTCTCCTCTGATGAACGGGCGGTCAATGACCGCCCCTACGACTGCTGTGGATATTTTGATCAAAAAATAAACTCTTTATCATTAGGGAGAAGGGACGAGGGAAAAGGGGATCTTAAAAGGGTTGGATATAAAAATTAAACTCCCCTCTTCCCTTTTCACTTATCCCTAACACGCAAAGCCATTTGCGTGTTTATCCCTGCGACGAAGTCGCCTTAATATGCTTTACCCCAATAAACCAGTTTCTTAGCGGGTTTGCCGCAACAGACACAGGTGGGGACAAGTTCTTCCTGTTCAAAGGGCATACAGCGTGAAGAAACTCCTGCTTTTTCCTTAAGTGCTTCTTCGCAGGCTCTGTCCTCGCACCACATTGCCTTGATGAATCCGGGCTTATTGTCTGCGATGTCAATCATTTCTTCCAATGTTGTTGCCACATAGGTTTTTTCGGTACGGTTAGCGAGAGCCTTATTGTAAAGTCCCTCTCTTACCTTATCCAGCATCTCGGTAACAACGGTTTCCAGCCCATCGAGGGAAACCACCGTCTTTTCACCGTTATCGCGGCGCACAAGAACGCACTGATTGTTTTCAATGTCGCGGGGACCAAGCTCTAAGCGGAGGGGAACACCCTTCATTTCATACTCAGCAAACTTCCATCCGGGTGAGTTGTCGGAATTGTCAATTTTTGCTCGGCAGACCTTCTTCATACGGTCGCAGACCTCGTTTGCCTTTTCGGTAACGCCCTCTTTATGTGAAGCAATAGGAACAACGATAAGCTGAATGGGTGCGATTGCGGGGGGAAGAACGAGTCCGTTATCGTCACCGTGGGTCATAATAATAGCTCCGATAAGACGGGTGGAAACACCCCAAGAGGTCTGGAAGGGTGTTGCAAGTTTATTGTCTTTGTCGGTATACTGAATACCGAATGCCTTTGCAAAGCCGTCACCGAAGAAGTGAGATGTTCCCGACTGGAGAGCCTTACCGTCGTGCATCATAGCCTCGATGGTATAGGTGTTGACAGCTCCTGCGAAACGCTCTTTTTCGGTCTTAACACCTTTAAGAACAGGGATAGCAAGATGCTTCTCAGCAAACTCGGCATAAATATTAAGCATCTGGATAGTTTCAGCCTGTGCCTCTTCTGCAGTGGCGTGGATGGTGTGACCCTCCTGCCAATGGAACTCTCTGGAACGGAGGAAGGGACGGGTGGTCTTTTCCCAACGGACAACGCTGCACCACTGATTATAAAGCTTAGGCAGATCTCTCCAGGAATGAATTATATTCTTATAATGGTCGCAGAACAGGGTCTCAGAGGTGGGGCGAACGCACATTCTCTCCTCAAGCTCATCATTTCCGCCGTGGGTAACCCATGCAACCTCGGGAGCAAAGCCCTCTACATGGTCCTTTTCCTTTTGGAGAAGTCCTTCGGGGATGAACACAGGCATTGAAACATTTTCGTGGCCTGTTTCCTTAAACATCCCGTCGAGAATCTTCTGTATGTTCTCCCAGATTGCCCAACCGTAGGGACGGATTATCATACAACCCTTTACCGAGGAATAATCCATAAGCTCTGCCTTGGATACAACGTCGGTATACCATTTTGCGAAATCCTCATCCATTGAGGTTATTGATTTTACAAGTTTTTCTTTTGCCATTTTAATCACCTGTTATTCTTTTATCATTGTTTCTTTGTAGTTGCCGAGGAAGGTAAAATCGGGTAATTCTTCGGCAAGGGAGGAGATAAGTGCTATTGTTTTGCGGTCGTTAAGGGTTCCTGCAAAGTCGAGATAGAAAAGATAGTCGAATTTGCCGTTTTTTGCCGCGCGGGATTCTATTTTTGTAAGGTTAAGTCCGTTTACACAGAAACGGTTGAGAACGCGGTTAAGAGCACCTACGCTGTGGGGCACCGAGAAGACCACGCTGACCTTATTTGCTTCATCGGGGATGATAAGCTGCTTTGAAATGGTTATAAATCTTGTGGAGTTGTGCTTTACGGTCTGTATATCGGGCACGATTACCTCAAGTCCGTAGAGGCTTCCTGCCAGAGCAGAGCCTATTGCCGCCACACTCTTATCCCCTTTTTCTGAGACAAACTTTGCCGCCATAGCGGTATTGCTGTACTGAATTGGTGTTATTCCGTTTGCCTTTATAAATTCCTCCGACTGAGAGAGTGCCTGCGGATGGGAATAAACCGTTTTAATATCACTGAGTTTTGCGTCGGGCAGGCCAAGAAGATTTTCGTTTACGGCAAGCTCTGCCGCAGATACTATATAAAATCTGTACTTCAGTATAAGGTCGTAGACCTCCATAACCGAGCCTGCGTTTGAATTCTCTACAGGTACTACTCCATAGACCGCTTCATCATTTTCTACCGCTTTAAAGACATCCTCGAAGGTGGAATAGTATTTTATCTTACCCGTTTTGTGAAGATTTTTAGAGGCAATACTTCCGAAAGCACCCTCAATACCCTGACAGGCAACCGTAACATTTTCCTTTATTCCGTCTTTAGCGTTGACGATTTTTCCTGCAAGGTCTCCAGCTGGTGTAAGCTCCACCTGCTGAGCCTCCTTGCTGACGCCCATTATTTCACGGTATATTGCCGAGATATAGCTTCCGAACTCTCCACCCTCCTTACTTACTCTATCGAGGATTGCCTGTTCTCTGCCCGGGTGGTATATGGGAAGACCCTCTTTACGCTTTGCCTCCGCTACCTTAAGGGAACAATTCATTCTTGCCTTTAAAAGCGGAACGAGCTGTTTATCTATTTTGTCGATTTCTATTCTTATATCGTCTAAATTCATAACTTTCCATCCTCCGCCAAAAGGTCTGCAAGTCCTATTGCCATAGCCGCCTCTAATGCGGGAAGTGCACGGGGAACGATGCAGGGGTCGTGACGGCCCTCAATCTCTAAGGTGCTGTTTTCTTTTGTTTTAAGATCTACCGTCTGTTGCGGCTTGGATATTGACGGGGTGGGCTTTAATGCAACCTTTACGGTCAGGGGCATACCGTTTGTAATTCCCCCCGTAATGCCTCCGCAGTTGTTGGTGAGGCACTTAACATTGCCCTGCTCGTCATAATACATCTGATCATTAGCCTCGCTGCCGAGCTTTTCGGCAAAATCGAAACCTGCGCCGAAGGAAACTCCCTTTACTGCGGGGATACCGTAAAGGATATTTGCCAGAACATTTTCAACTCCGCTAAACATCGGGTTTCCTACACCTGCGGGCAGACCTACTGCGGCAAGTTCTACCGAGCCGCCCACCGAATCAAGGGACATTTTTGCCTTTTCTATCTCTTCGCGCATCAGTGCTTCCTTTGATGGGTCATTAAGAGCGAAAAGCTTGGTAGATAAATTCTCAAGCTCTTCTGCCGATACGCTGACGGGATTTAATGCAGTATCGCGAACATTACCAATAGAGAGAATATGTCCGCCTACCGTTATTCCTTTTTCCTTTAAGATGCTTCTACAGATAGCACCTGCGGCAACTATGGGCGCGGTCAGTCGTGCAGAAAAGTGTCCGCCGCCGCGAATATCGTTATATCCGCCGTATTTTACGTATGCGGCATAGTCGGAATGGTTAGGTCGCGGACGAGTTTTTAAATCGTCGTAGTTATGCGACCTTGTATCGTTATTTCTTATAAGTATGGCAAGGGGTGCGCCTGTTGTTATTCCGTCAAGAACGCCTGAAAGTATTTCAGGCAGGTCGTCTTCTCGTCGCGGGGTGGCGGTTTTATCCTTACCCGGGGCACGGCGAGACATCTGCCAAGCCACAAAATCGAAATCTATTTTATGTCCTGCGGGAAGTCCCTCAAGGACACAGCCGATAGCAGGTCCGTGACTTTCGCCGAAAACGGTAAGTCTGACCTTAGATCCTATGCTCGACTTCATTTTGTTTTACCCCCTAACTTTTCAAAATCCCTATAAAACTCGGGATATGATTTATTTATCGCATCAGCACCCATAACAGTGCTTTCCCCCTGAGCGTATGCTGCGGCAACCGAAAACGCCATAACAATGCGGTGGTCGTTTGCGCCGTCTATTATACCGCCCTTGGGCTGTCCGCCGTATATCACCATTCCCTCGGGACGTTCCTCGGTTTTTATACCCATAGCGGTAAGGGCGGCAAGGGTGGTCTTTATGCGATCGCTTTCCTTTATCCTGAGACGCTCTGCCGAATGGATTACCGTTTTGCCCTGAGCAAATGCCGCTGTAGCGGCAATGGCAGGTACCATATCGGGAATATCAGAGGCATTTACCTCAATTCCGCGAAGAGTTCCTTTTTTTATATGTAAGACATTATCATTTATTGTAATATCGGCACCGAAAGCTGCAAAAACATCAAGCGCCGCCATATCCCCCTGACGGGAGGTGAAATCAAGTCCGGATATTTTAATATCTCCGCCGATAGCGGCAGCTGACATAAAAAATGCCGCTTGAGACCAGTCCCCCTCAATAATGGTATTTGTAGGTTTATAGCTTTGCGCTGCAGATATTTTCCAGCCTTTATTTGTTTCTTCTACGGTAACGCCCTGCTTTTTCATAGCATCAACCGTCATATCAATATAACCTACCGACTCTAAGGCGGTGGTAGGCTCAATATACACATCTCGGTCCAAAAGCGGTGCAGCAAGCATCAGTCCGCTGATATACTGGGAACTGATGTTGCCTGGAAGACGAAATTCGCCCGCGGTCATTCTGCCCTGTAAGGTGATGGGCAGATTATCTGAAGAAACCTTAACGCCGTGCTCTCTCAAAAGAGAGGTCAGCACCTCCATAGGACGCTCGGGAAGTCTTCCCTGCCCTATTGCGGTTATATCAGCACCCAAAGCCGCGGCAACAGGGAGCAGAAAACGGGCTGTGGAGCCTGATTCATTAAAATCCAGCACACCACCCTTTAAGGTGTCATTTCTACCTACTGTATAACCCTTTTGGTCTTCTTCGACCCTCATACCGAGAGCCTTAAGACAGGAAACGGTAGCTTTTATGTCCTTGGATGTGCAATAGGGCTCTACACGGCTCTCTCCCTCGGCTAAAGCGGCACAGACAAGGGCGCGATGGGCGGCAGACTTTGAGGGAGGAATACTCACCTCTCCGCAAAGTGCCGACGGAATTATTTTTATATCCATTATTTACCCTCCGAAAAAAAGCTATCCAGCTCTGCGGTGGGAAAAGCCTCTACAAAGGAATCGCCTATACATTTAAGGAGGACAAGATTTATGCTGTTTCCTCTGCGCTTTTTATCGTGGAGCATAATTTTCGTAAGCTTTTCGGTCTCTACCTCACAGGAAACAGGAAGTCCGAACTTTTTGAGCAGTTTTTCTATTCTGTCAGCACAGCCTTTTTCGGTGTATCCCGACTTTTCAGAGGCACGGGTAATGCCAAGCATTCCAACTCCTACCGCTTCACCGTGGGCAATGCCCGTAAAGCCGTAATGCTTTTCAATAGCGTGGGCAAGAGTGTGCCCGAAATTCAGGAGCATACGCTCGCCCTTTTCGGTGAAATCGTTTTCCACTACTACCCGCTTTATGTCCACACATTCGAAAATTGCATCGACCATAATATCATCAAATTTGCTGCAGTTTTCAAGCTTCTCAAAAAGGGCGGCTGAACGGATGCATCCGCACTTTATTATCTCGCCCATACCGTCGTTTTTATAGCGGTCGGGCAGGGTTTTAAGGGTTTCGGGGTCTATAAGCACCAGACGAGGATTATGAAACGCACCCACAAGATTTTTACCAAAGGAAAGGTCGCATCCCGTTTTTCCGCCGACAGATGAATCAACCTGTGAAAGCAGAGTTGTAGGAATCTGAACAAAATCTATTCCGCGCAGATATATCGAAGAGGCAAAGCCTGCCATATCACCTGTAACTCCTCCGCCCAGAGCAACGACAATATCCTTTCGGGTGAGCTGAGCCTCACAGAGAGCTTTTATCATATTGCTTACGGTGTCAAGGGTTTTGGATTCTTCCCCTGCAGGAAAAACAAAGGTATACACCTCAAAGCCTGTAGCTTCAAGAGATTTTTGAACCTTTTTGCCGTAAATAGGCAGAACATTAGTATCCGAAATAATAAGCGCCTTTTCGGCATTTGTAACCTTGCGGATATACTCTCCGCAGTTTTCCAAAACGCCGCCGTTTATCAGTATTTCGTAGCCTTGTTCGCCTGAAACCGTAATTTTTCGCATAATATCTCACCATAATTTATTATTAAAAGTTATTTTATCATATATTTCGGTTAAATGCAATATATTATTCGGTGTGTCGGCATAGTTGCCCTCAGAATTTTGCCTAAATATCTTTTTGGGCAATAGCGCTTATTTTACTTGACATTTTGTGTTTATGACAGTATAATATTTTTTGCGGATTTAAGCTATGTGCTCCGCCTTGGACGGCCTCGCCGTGTAAAATTTAGAGGTCAAAAATAATATATGAATACTTCTTCACTATTCACTATTACTTATTACTTTATATATGCGGGTATGGCGGAATTGGCAGACGCGTTAGATTCAGGTACTAACGCGCGAGAGGCTCTTTTAGACCTCTGCAGTTTTCTCCGAAGAACCGCATAAAATCAAGGGGTTTCACGATTTTTGACCTTGATTCCTATTTGTTCAAAAATCTCGAAAAAACACTTATTTCTAACGGATTTCTAACAAACCGTTTAGGTTCTAAGATTTTCGAAGGAAATTAAGTCATATATGCGGGTATGGCGGAATTGGCAGACGCGTTAGATTCAGGTTCTAATGGTCGCAAGGCTGTGCAGGTTCAAGTCCTGTTACCCGCACCATCATCTCTCAAACCCAGTGTTTATGCGGGTTTGAGAGGTTTTCTTTATCTGAAAACACCTTAAAATTTAAGTGATTTAAATGTCAAAAATAAGGGTATTTCTACCAAAAATCCGTTAGAAATCTGTTAGAAACAATTTATGTATGGGACGGGATTTACCCGTCCTTTGTCTTTTCTTCAAGGCTCAAGTTTTCTGCAATCTTGTTAGCAGACTTGACCTTGGCTCCATACTCTAAGTGGCTATAAATATTTGCCGTTGTGCTGAAATCCGAATGACCTAACCAGTCTTGGATTTCTTTTAAAGATACACCGTTGGCAAGTAATAGCGAAGCGCAAGAGTGTCGCAAATCGTGATACCGAATATGCTTTAAATTATTTCTTTTGAGCACAGTCTGTAAATGCTGCGACAAATAATCCGGTCTTAAAAGATTCCCCATATCGTCCACACATACATAATCAAGAAACTCCTTGTTATATGCATTGCGACATTTCCTTCTGTTGCTCTCTTGTTGCTTTTTCGCTTTCAGCAATAGTTTTTCAACATCAGGTATTAGGGGTAATGTTCTAAGGCTTGTCTTATTCTTCGTAGTGTCTTTACGAACAATCACATCCTTACCATCAACGGATATTCGGCACACAGTATGCTTAATACACAAGGTTTTTTGCTCAAAATCAATCGCACTCCATCTTAGTCCTAATGCCTCACTTCTTCGAAGCCCATAGAACGCTGAGAGTATGACAGGCACTTCAAGCAAATCGCCCTTTACTGCTTCAAAGAGTTGTTGAAGCTCATCACGGTTATAATGCTCGGCAATGAACTTTTGTCGCTTAGGTGTTTCGATTTTTACTGCGGGGTTTACCAATATGTAATCCATCTTAACAGCATAATCGAGTGCCTTGCGAATGACCGCATGATGCTTTGCAACCGAGTTCCATTTTGTACCCTTCGACAGCATTGTGTTGTAATACTCTTGAATATCCACTGTTCTTATCTTTTGCAGTGTAATATTCTTTTCATCAAAATAGGGATTGATTCTCTTTTCGATGAAATACTGATAGCTGCAGTAAGTGGTAATTAAAACGGTGGGTTTAATCATTGCAAGCCAGTTTGACATAAACTGCGAGAACGGCATATCAGGTATTTGAGTTTCTTCACGTTCAAGTGTCATCTCTAACTCATCAATGCGTTCTTTCAAAAGCTCCTGAGCCTTGCGCTTGTTACCCTTGGCTGTAAGCCCTGTGCTTTGCCACTTTTGCTTTCGCTTACCGTCTTTATCGGTGTAGCTGATTACGGTATGCAAATAGCCACCTTTTTCCTGTACGGATCCTTTTACCATTTTTCTTTCCTTTCACACACTTTAACAATTTGAACTTCTCCTTCATAAAGCCGCATTAAATAGATTTACGGCCGTTTTAAAGTATGTAAGCCGCCTGAAATCAGGCGGTGCGGATTATGCGGATACTTCTTGTGAAGCATTTAAAACATAAGCCACAATTGAACGCTTAGTGATTAAAAATCCTTTAGCGTTATGTTCGAGTTTATCAAGCTTACCTTGCTTTAAGAGTTTATAAATTTGTTTTCTGCCGGTATTAAGCATTATGGATGCTTCTTTTACCGAAACAATATCTTTATACTCGGTAAACATAGTTTGATAAGCCTCGTTATAACTGGAAAAGCAAAGGGACATTAAACTACGCTCCTTTCCTCGTCCTATGATTTCCCAACACAGTATGCGGCGTGTGTGAGAGCCACATACTGAGACGGAAAACCTGCTTTTCAGTTGTTATCTTTCAATGCGAGTGTGTTTCGCAAGATATTCGTCTAATTTTTGTCTCTTAATTAGCCGCTTTGCACCAATCCATAACACAAAATCGCAATCTTCAGCGTTACAGAGATTACGCATAGTGTTTTTACCAATGCCGGAATAAGCGGCGGCTTCATCGAGTGTTAAATTACTCTTCTGCCAAATGGGAACGCTAATATCTTTCATGGACACTTTACCTCCTTTTGTTTTTGCCTCCATTTCCGCCGGAGGCTAGCCTTGAAACATATAACATATAAATTCTCCTTAACAAGCGGTAGCTTGACGCCACCGCCATAAACTATAGGCAGATAAACCGCCTAATCTTTACTTCCTTTTATTGTCCCTATATATCAATCCCGCATATTTTCGTCAGCAGGATATTGTAGTGAATTTAAATTCTTCCTTCACAATTTTAATTAATAGATTACTTTTTCTGTGGCTTTTCAGCCAAGTAAATTCTTGTTACTTCGGTTCTGTGATGACCTAAGTTTTCGCTTACAATCTTTCGAGCCCTTTTCGGTCGTTCTTCTAACGCTTCGGCATAGGTTCTTTGTGCATAGGTGTGTCTAAGCCCGTGCCATGAAATTGTCTCGGTTCTTTTCTTTTTACCGTCTTCGTATAAATCATCACGATTTTCTGCTATAAAACTTTTTCGATTATAGCTCATCCAATTTTGCAACGAACGCTTTTCACGTTTTACACCGTCCTTTTCGCTTGCGGAGATTAAGTAATCCCTCGGGTATCGACCCGAGCATCGCGCATAATCCAAATATTTAGTAATAATACTGCGTTGCTTTGCACTTAAATCAATGGCTCTTGTCTGACCGCCCTTGCCTTTTATTATGAGTTGACTCGTTTTTAATGCAGACATAAGGTATTCTATTCTTAATGTGCAAATTTCTTCAAGCCGTAAACCAAACTCATGAGCAAAGTCTATGGCAACCACCACGTCCTGTCGGCCTTGCTCTGTAGCCAACTGTCGCATATTATCAATCTCGCTTTTCAGCCACGAATGATCTTTAACGCCTGTTGCTCGTTTAGGCAGTGATAGCTTATCATTTTTTGAAAGTCTATTTTTACTACCGGATTTTCTGTGGAAATACCGTATGCCCGACAGATCGGATTGTATAGTCGCGGCAGAGTTGTGTTCTTTTAGATGCTCCACGTAGGCTTTAAAGTGCCTGTCTTCAACGTTCTTAAAGTTTTGCAGACGAAAATTATTGGCTAAAAACTTACAAAACCTCTTTGTTGCTTCGTAGTACCGAGCCCTTGTTTTAAAGCTAAGTTCGTTGCTGTGCTTATAGATAGACTCGACTTGAGCAAGTAGGTTTTTATACAGCCCCGGATTTAACACTGTAATATCATTAGAATCTGACATAGCAAACCGTCTCCTTTCTTCAAAAATTTTATTTCAACGCAAGGATAGGGACCAATCCTTGCGCAAAAAACTGTGTACGAAAAATAATTAAAATGCAGTATTTTCGTCAATAAAATATCTAAAGTTCTCCTGACGAAAATAATTTTGTGTACGAAAATTTTGCCCTGCTCATTTGCAAATGATAGTCATATATCATATCAAAACGTAAAGCATAACAAATTGCTTTCAGAGATTGTGCTGACCTGATATCGAAAAGTAAGTAATCTCGAAAGGACGGTCAGCACAATCCTTTTTTACGGGAAATGAAAGTAATTTCGAAATATTCTCTCGAAACTATTATCATAGAACATATCGAAATTATAATCATCAAGCATATCGAAAAGTACATCATCAATCATACAAGAGCCATATTTAGTAACATCATAAATACAAATTATCATCATTTAATGTTATCTATAATAAATCTATCATTAACCTATATGGCTCTTTAAATGAAAGTACGCAGGGCATAATACACCCACTGTCAAAGGTGTGTACGAACCTTCATTTCTTACTGATTCTTTATTGACGCGGGGTATTATGCCCTGCTAATCGCGGCTCTCCGACGTCGTCTCCGAGCCGTTTCTATCTGACTAAAGTCCAATAGAAACGGCTCGGCTCCCAAAAAGAGAGTCATAAATCATTTCTAAAGGACAATCATCTATCATCATAGAAATGATAGTCATAGCACCTGCTTTTTGAGTTTCTTCGTTACTTTCTTCGGCTTCCTGCAGCTTG
>JAZQGH010000067.1:0-1772 GCA_045539925.1 Acutalibacteraceae bacterium
CCCGACAGTCTGCCCGCAACAAGAAACCCGTCGGACAAAGAGGGTACCTGTGCCAGTATCGCAGACAGTATTACCATAAAGCTTACTATGTACGGCATAAGCCACATAGTTATGGCTCTTTCGTCTGTCTGCATCATCATTAATGCAAACAGTAAAAGGGGAAGATATTTTATAAAGCCGATAAATGCTATTCCCGAATCAACCGCCCAAATGGATGTTACAGCATAGCCCAAAACGATCAAGCCTACGGTCAGCGTAGTGGGATTCCAGTAAATTACAGTCCTTTTCTTCTTGATGTGGTTGAAAAAAAGCCATGCAACAAATACTGCCGATGCTATACAGGAAACATATTCAAAAACAAGACCGGTACAAAAAGGCGATGCAAAAAATGCCGCGGTCACAAAGCCCGTTTTGCTTAATGTGTCTTTCATTGATCTACCTCTGTGATGGTGTTTTTTGTGCATATTCCTTAATATTATAACATATATATTAAGATTATGCAATGTTTTTCTTGAAAGAAAGTAAGTGCAGTAATTGGGAAGATAGCTTTAGGAAGGAGTTATTCACGCTTTCTTTTTTTCGAAAAAGAAAGGCGTGGCAAAGAAAAAACGCACAGGGAAGGGGGTTCCGATTCCCCCTTCCCTGTGAACCCAACCCCTAAACGTCTAAGGGACTTGGCGTCCCTTTAGAAACCTGCCACTTCCTGGGTAAAGTATCTCATTGTCTAATGTGATCATATAGCAGTAATGTACGGGGAATACGTATAGACCGATGTCCTAGGTAAAGTATACTTATGTCGTATGCGTTCTGTGTCATATGTTGGTTTTGTTGTAGTCGATTACCTTGTCATATAAAGCAAATAAAACTTTATGCACCTACGGTGCAAAACAAAGGCTTGCGGGTGTTGTAAGGTGAAGCACGTGCTGTGATTTATAGTATGCTTTTATCGAAGGGGTTCTGAAGATGTATTGTTTTGGGATATCCGTTTGTATAAACGAGGGAACCACATACTTCAAGTCTCAAATGTCATCCTGAGCAGCGAGGGGTTCCCCGAAACGCACGTAGTAAGTTTTGGGGGTTCCTGAGCGAGCGGAGCGAGTCGAATGGATCCCATAATTGGGATAGGTCATTGACCGCCCGAGATTCCGCCTTACGGCGCTGCTACGCAGTTCGACTACGTTCGTTTCACTTTTTCAATTTCGGTAAACAGGCTAATTGTTCAACAGCCAATCCGCAATATCAACAATTTTTACACCCTCATACTGATACTCATCGTGTCGTGTACGGGCAATTATCATCTTTGGATATGCATCCTTGATTTGAAGTAATGGAGAAACCTCACGTTCAAAGGTCTTATCATCACTGATGTTGTCAGATACCTGTATATAAATCTTTTCGTTGCGCTTTATGGCAACAAAGTCAATCTCTTTCTTGTAAAGCACACCGACATAGACCTCGTACCCTCTGCGGAGCAGTTCAATTGCAACTACATTTTCAAGGATTCTGCCATAGTCCATATTCTTCGTACCGAGTTTTGCATAGCGGAAAGTATGGTCGCTCAGATAATACTTGTCGTTACTTGAAAGATACTTTTTGCCTTTAATGTCATATCTGCGGACTTTATAAAAGGCAAAGGCATTGCACAAATACTGAATATACGAACTGATGGTAACATGGTTGACCTTTTCCTTTAAGCCACTGAAAGTATTTGTGATGTTTCGTGCTGAGGTCAGATTGGAGATATTGTCCATAAGAAAATCCACAAGTCTGTC
>JAZQGH010000068.1:0-1574 GCA_045539925.1 Acutalibacteraceae bacterium
TGCAGACTACAATCCGAACTGAGATTGGCTTTTTGAGATTTGCTCCACATCACTGTTTCGCTGCTCTTTGTACCAACCATTGTAGCACGTGTGTAGCCCAGGTCATAAGGGGCATGATGATTTGACGTCATCCCCACCTTCATCCGGTTTGTCACCGGCGGTCTCAATAGAGTTCTCAACTTAATGTTAGCAACTATTGATAAGGGTTGCGCTCGTTGCGGGACTTAACCCAACATCTCACGACACGAGCTGACGACAACCATGCACCACCTGTATCCAGTGTTCCGAAGAAAGGGACTATCTCTAGTCCTGGCACTGGTATGTCAAGACCTGGTAAGGTTTTTCGCGTTGCATCGAATTAAACCGCATGCTCCACCGCTTGTGCGAGTCCCCGTCAATTCCTTTGAGTTTCAGTCTTGCGACCGTACTCCCCAGGCGGAGTATTTATTGTGTTAACTACAGCACCGAGATTGCTCCCGACACTTAATACTCATCGTTTACAGCGTGGACTACCAGGGTATCTAATCCTGTTTGCTCCCCACGCTTTCGTGCCTCAGCGTCAGTTCCAGCCCAGTAAGCCGCCTTCGCCACTGGTGTTCCTCCAAATATCTACGCATTCCACCGCTCCACTTGGAATTCCACTTACCCCTACTGTACTCAAGTTTACCAGTTTCCAATGACCAACCACAGTTAAGCTGTGGGATTTAACATCAGACTTAATAAACCGCCTACGCACGCTTTACGCCCAATAATTCCGGATAACGCTTGCCCCCTATGTATTACCGCGGCTGCTGGCACATAGTTAGCCGGGGCTTTCTAGTTAAGTACCGTCAAATATGACTCATTTCCTAATCATACAATTCTTCCTTAACAACAGAACTTTACAATCCGAAGACCTTCATCATTCACGCGGCATTGCTCGGTCAGGGTTTCCCCCATTGCCGAAAATTCCCTACTGCTGCCTCCCGTAGGAGTTTGGGCCGTGTCTCAGTCCCAATGTGGCTGTTTCGCCTCTCAGCGCAGCTACGCATCGTCGCCTTGGTGAGCCGTTACCTCACCAACTAGCTAATGCGCCGCGGGCCCCTCCTAAAGTGATGCAAACGCATCTTTAAACATAAAGTCATGCGACTAAATGTACTATCCAGTATTAGCAGTCGTTTCCAACTGTTATCCTCGTCTTTAGGACAGGTTGCCCACGTGTTACTCACCCGTTCGCCACTAGACTATAGCAAGCTATAGTCCCGTTTGACTTGCATGTATTAGGCATGCCGCCAGCGTTAATCCTGAGCCAGGATCAAACTCTCAAATAATATATTTTTTAAATTTAAATCAAAATAAGTTTTTGAGTTTTTTTCCTGTCTCCACCTGTTATTTTTTCTGTTTAGTTTTCAAAGACCTTGTTGCTATATTTCGTATAGCAGCTTTGTTATTATATCACACTCATATTTTATTGTCAACACTTTTTTAAAAATATTTTTTATTTTTTTATGCACACTAATAGAATATTCATGATACTTGTATATTATACTATAATTCTAAAACTTTGTCAATAACTTTTCGAAAATAAAAATAAG
>JAZQGH010000069.1:0-1545 GCA_045539925.1 Acutalibacteraceae bacterium
CCGCGCCCACGACCATATTCAGCGTGTTATCGACGGTCTGCAGATACAACTAAGTGGAGACCTCCTTTCCGAAGACCTCCGCCAAGCCTTAGACACTCTCGCAGAAATCACTGGCGGTCAAATTACCCCCAACGAAGTCCTAGGAAATATCTTTACTCACTTTTGCGTGGGAAAGTGATTAGCAATTACCAACGCACACCATTTATCACTAATCATCACATAAGGCACTCTAAATGAGTGCTTTATTTATTTCCAAATTCATCGATTCCAATCGTTGAATTTCTTTTTTTAGCCTGTTTTTGTACCACATTTGTACCTCGGAGGTTTTCAGCAGACTACCTCTAAAGGGGCAAATCGCCATTTTGGAACTATACCCTCGCAAAAATGCGACACGATGCGACACTTCTTAAACACGCAAAATCGCTATTGAGGGCACAAGTGCGACATGGTGCGACACGATGCGACGCTATGCAACACTTTCAGGCGAGTAAAAATAAAAAAGTTTGACACTGTGAAAGCCGAAGACCTATAGCATTTAAAGGTGCTACGCCCCATAAATCACGCTTATGCGCAATCAAAGTAACAACGGTATAAAAACAGTAAGATTATGGACATCGAAAAGAAATGCCAGTGGTGCGGCAAAACATTTATAGCCCACAGTTTCAACGCTCGATTCTGCTCAAAGCAGTGTATTGACACTGCCTACAAGCACAAAGAGCGGATGAAAAAGATGAAAGAATATGAGATAGAGTTACTGAAGAATAGCGACTATATCCCTATCGTGAGCAAGAAGAACTTTTTATCTCCCACAGAAGTAGCAAAACTGTTAGGAGTTGGAAGAAGTACCCTCTACCGTTATCTATCATCCAACACTATTAAATCTCGCCAGTTCCGAGGCAAGACCATCATCCAACGTACAGATATTGAAAAAATGTTCGACGAGGCACCAGAGTACTCCATGCGAAAGAAGAATAGAGCCAATAAGCCAAAGAGCGAAGTCTATTCTACCCAAGAGATTATGAAGATGTATAGCATCGGCAAGAAAGCCGTTATCGGCAGATGCAACCGATACGACATTCCCAAAATCTATGAAGGTCGTAACGTATTCTATAGTCGTGACTTGATTCACAAGTATTTTGCAGATTTGAAAGCTGAGTACAATCGTGAGGATTGGTACTCGGTAGAGGAAATTATGGAGAAATTCAATATGTCTTATACTGCCGTCATCTCTTTTGTCATGCGCCATAGCATACCTCGCATTAAGGACAAAGAGAAGCAGCGTTATAGCCCACTCTATTCGAAGGTGCACATTGACAGCAAGAAAGGATTATTAGGCGATGGCACAGATCCAGCCCTCTATACACAAGACGAGATAAAGGAGAAATATAACCTGACGAAAGACCAACTCTGCTATATCCTTAAAACCTATCATGTTGAGCGTATCAAGGTTGGCAAACTATCCAAAATCCCAAGAAAGATATTCGACGACGTTATGTTCAAACACAGAAATGGTAAGGTTCTGAAACCTGAGAAATAGTTATTTTT
>JAZQGH010000070.1:0-2471 GCA_045539925.1 Acutalibacteraceae bacterium
TTGGCGGAACTATGAATCGCTCTGCTTTTGAAGATGCAATGGAACTTGATAGTGACGAAATTATGCCTTGCGCAAGTCCTTTGGGATATCCTGCGAAAAAGATGTCCATCCGTGAGAGTATGATGCGAAAAGGAGTTAAAGCCGATGAGCGTCTTCCTTTTGAAGAGTTATTCTTTGACGGCTCATTTGATAAGCCGTTATCTAAAGAAAAAGCAGGTAAATGGGCGGATGCCTTAGAAATGGTAAGGCTTGCCCCATCGGCAGTAAACAAGCAACCCTGGCGAGTTGTAGCAACCGACAATACAGTTCACTTTTACTTAAAACGCAGTAAAGGTTTTAGCTATAACGAAAAACTTGATATGCAAATGATTGATATGGGTATCGCCCTTTGCCACTTTGACCTGACGGAGAAAGAGAATAATTTGAATATTATCTTTGAACAAAATGATCCAAAACTTGAAACAGATGCTCAGTATATTGCATCTTTCAGGTTAGTATAAAGGAGGATGATGTAAATGAAAAATAAAGGTAAAATAATAGTATCCGTTATCGGTGTGGTGTTAAGTATCGCTTTGCTTGTTGTAAGCACAATTTTGGCGGAAGAAAAAATTATAAATCCTGCGACTGCAATCGTTCTTATAGCGGTTTCGGTGGTTTTAGTTTTGATTGCGATTTCCTATGCTGCGAAGGTTGACTACGAAACAGGCGTTTATAAATGCAGAAAGTGCGGACACATATTCAGACCGACTTTCAAGGCATATATTTTGGGTATGCATACACTAACTACAAGACACCTTAAATGCCCTGAATGTAACGAAAAATCCTGGTGTACAAGAAAGAATGCAAAGGTGTGACTTCGGTCACACCTTTTTCTATTGACATTTCTATAAAGTTATGGTATGATTATTCATACCAATCATACAAAGGAGATGCAAATATGAATATACATGATGGAAAATATGCATGGATGGTTAAAATCGGCGAAAAGGGACAGTTTGTTATTCCTAAAGAAGCAAGGGAGCTTTTTGATTTACAACCTGGAGATGAAATTTTAGTTCTTGGCGACACCCAGCGAGGAATAGCAATTCTTCCTAAAGCAAAGCAACAAGATTATGTTAAACATATTTTTAGCGATATAGAAGAATGAAATCAGGTGAAGTAATATGAGCAAAATTGTTTTCTTTTGTATCCCTGCACACGGACACACTAACCCCACCTTGGGCGTTGTTAAGGAATTAGTTTCTCGCGGACATCAGGTGTGGTATTATTCGTATAACATTATGCGTGAAAAAATTGAGTCGGCAGGAGCAACATTTATATCCTGTGATGATTATGATACGGAGCAGAAACTTAGTGCCAAAGACTCTACCCGTGTGGGAAAAGATTTGGCATTTTCTACAAAGATACTTGTAGATACCACACTGGCTCTTGATGACAAGGTTTGCAAAGAGATGGCAGAGCTTAAGCCTGATTGTATCGTGGCAGATTCTATGGCTCTATGGGGAAAAGCCGTTGCATTAAAGCTCGGCATTCCCTTTGTTTCTTCAACAACAACCTTTGCATTTAATCAGCATTCGGCAAAGATTATGAAACAAGGTCTTGGAGATTTGTTAAAGATGCTTTTCGCTATGCCAAAAACATCTAAACAAGTCAAAAGATTAAAGGATAAGGGGTATCCCGTAAATAATATTCTTGATATTATCGCAAGTGACGACAACACCCATACGATTGTCTATACCTCGCCCGAATTTCAGCCTTGCTCAGAAACTTTTTCGGAAAAGTACGCATTTGTCGGCCCTTCAATTCGTTCTGCAACCGAAGAAATAGAAAAAAAGAGGGATAAACTGATTTATATATCGATGGGGACTGTCAATAATGATATGATGCCTTTTTACAAAGCTTGTATATCTGCTTTGAGGGATACAGATTATCAGGTAATTATGTCAGTTGGCAATTTGGTGTCAATCGAGGATTTTGGAGAGTTACCGGAAAATATATCAATTTATTCACATGTTGACCAAATTGCTGTTTTAGAAAAAGCAGATGTCTTTGTGTCACACTGCGGAATGAACAGCGTCAGTGAAAGTTTGTATTTTGAGGTTCCGCTTGTTATGCTGCCACAGACCTCAGAACAAAAAGGTGTTGCTGAGAGAGTATCTCAACTTGGTGCGGGTATAAAACTTGATAAACCGGATGCTACTTCGATTTTGAACGCAATAAATAAAATTTCAAGTGTTGACACCTACAAGCATAACGCCAAGAAGATTGCTGATGGTTTTAAAAACTCTTCGGGTGCAAAAGGTGCGGCAGACAAAATCATACAGGTTTGTAATGGTTCTGTTTAGAAGAGATGTATTTAGAGAAAGGAAAATAAGAATTTGTTGGAGGGAATTGTATGAAAAAGGTGTTTCAAGTAATTTGCTGTGCTAGTGGTGCTGGAATGATTGGCTTTTTTGCTAATCAGTTAAATA
>JAZQGH010000071.1:0-21166 GCA_045539925.1 Acutalibacteraceae bacterium
AAAATTCCCTATATTGTTGCCAAAAGCCTCGAAAGGCGACAGCCTTTCTGCGTTTTACGGCTTAAATACAGGAAATTTTCGGTTTCTACGAAACTGTGAAGCACCTTAAAAAGAAAATTTTTAGTGACAGAAAAGGCAAAAACCTCCGATAACGCTGACGCGTATCGGAGGTTTTTAACAAATTATGGCGCAAAAATTTCGCTTTTTAAGGAAATACATCCCTATGGGGCGCGGGCGTTACAAAATAACCTTCTGTTTTTTTGTAACCTAAAACCGAAACGAATATATAATGTATTAGGCAGAATTTTTGTTAGGCGGTGGTCTTATCAGAAGAAAAAAAGGTAATAAAAGCGGCGTGCTCATTGCCGCATTCGGGGTAGGACTGATGTTGGCATTTTTTCTGCCTGTCAGATGGCTGGTAGTTATTCTTGCTGCTACTGTGATAATCTTAGGCCTTGCACAGGCTAAAAACCATTGTTAGGAGGATATGTATGAAGGTAGTTCTTGTTAAAAGTCCTAAAATACTCGGAGGTATCTTAAGACTTATATTTAAGGTTAAAAAGGAAAATAATGAATAATTACATAAGAGCCCGAAAATTTTTTCGGGCTCTTCATATTTTACCTTCTCCTTTAATATACTTTACTAAAAACATAAAAGGAGATTAAACGATGGATATAAATCTTACAAGGCAAACGGTCAGAAGCGAAACAACCGTATTTTGTACAAATGCAGAAGCGGGTGTTGAGGGTACTGCCGTTATCGATCGGAGCAAGAATATAAAAAGAATTCTTAAAACCAGCGGAAGAGCTGCAGTGACCTCGAAAACTGTCTCAGACAGAACCATCACCATTGAAGGCACAATCACATTCTGTATTATTTATATCGATTCGAACAATATTTTCTCAAGCCATGAGCACACGATGCCTTTTTCAAAGACTGTGGATGCTGATATTTCTTTAAGCGGTGCCGAAATAACAGCTGGTATAACCGACGAAAAATACTCTTCAACCTTGTGCAGTGACGGTACTGTTATGCTCAGCGGTAAGGTGTGCGTAAAAATTTGTGCGTCGGAAAAATCGAGCTTTGATATTATGTGCGATATAACGGGAAAGGATATCGAACTGCTTTGCGGCAAGGCTGAAGCTACTGTGCCTATGGGTAGGGGAGAGAAAAACCTTATCATTGATGAGGAGATATCCATAGGCAACGGTCAGCCCTCTGTGGGCAGTATAATCAGATGTAACGCCACCGCTACGGTAGATGAAAGTAAAATAATCAGCGGTAAGGTTATGGTAAAGGGCGCAGTAAGGGTGTATGTCCTTTATATGCCTGAGGAGGGAACAAGACCCCAGAGCTTTGAAGACAGCTTCCTTTTCAGTCAGCTTGTAGATGTTGAGGGTGTCACCGATGAGTGCAAATGTGAAGGCCGTGCCGAAATCCTCTTTTTTGATATATCACCCAAGGCGGATGATCAGGACGAAATACGCAGCTTTTCGGTTGCCGCAAAGCTGGGAGTTTCGGTAAAAGCATATTGCGATAATGATATTCCTGTCGTGCTGGATGCATATTCCACCAAGGGCGACTGTGATTTTGCATCTAACAGCTTCAGTTTTAAAAAAATCAAAGAGACGGTGTGCGATAAATTTATTGCAAAAAAGGATATGGAATTTACAGACGGTGCCATCGGCTCGGTTATAGATATGTGGTGTGAGGTCAAAAGCTCGGTTTGCAAGTGCGATAAGGAAAGCCTGAGGCTTGCTGGCACAATACTTATAAATCTTCTTGCATTTGACTGCGACGGAGAACCCGAGTGCTATGAACGTCCTGTGGATTTTGAGTACACCTATAAGACCGATAATCCGTTTTCTTTCCCCGAAGCCGTATATAGCCTTACAGTTCCTCACAGTTCCTATACTATTATAGGAGCAAACACCATATCGGTTGCGGTAGAGCCGCAGATTTGCGCAACTTTGTATGATAGCAATCAGTATACACTCGTTACCGATGTTACAGAGTCGGAGAAAAAAGATGAAGAATCCCGCAAAAGCTGTATCGTTCTCTACTTTGCAGAAAAAGGAGAGAAGGTCTGGGATATTGCAAGAAGGTATAACAGCAGTGTAAGGGAAATTAAAGAACTTAACGCAGTCAGTGAAGATGTACTCGCAGAAGCTAAGAAATTTATCATACCAACCAAATAAAAATCGTGCAGAGTATATTTTATACTCTGCACGATTTTTATATATCCAGCTTAGTCATTCGGGCATAGTGAAAAATGTACTGCTGTGCAATTCCTGCATAGTTTTCTGCACAGGAGGGAAGCACTCCATCAAAGAGCTTTTCCATTGCTCTTTTAATCCACACATCCTTTGGAAAAGCCTCAAGATGAGAAAGACCGAAAAGTAGTGTGCAGTCTGCAACCTTGGCACCGACACCGTATATCTTCATAAGCTCTTCGCGGGCGGTATCCAGATCTGATGTTTTAAGCACCTCAAGGTCAATTTCTCCTAAGGCTACCTTTTTAGCGGCATCGAGGATGTATTTTGCCCTGAATCCACTGCGAAGCACACTAAGGTCTTCGAGCGAAAGTGCGGCTATACGCTTAGCGGAAGGGAAGGAGTAAAGCCCGTCGGCTATCCTTTCTCCAAAATTCTCGCAAAGCCTTTCTACAATACCTTTTATTCGAGGTATGTTGTTGTTCTGTGAAATTATAAAGGAGCACAAAGCCTCCCACGGGTCCTGCTTTAAAATACGGATGCCTGAGGCAAAGGCACCCGCAGTTTTAAGAACCTCATTTTCAGACAGAGCTTCAATTATTTTACCGTAATCGCGGTCGAGATCGAAATAAGAACGCCAGACGCTTTCAAACTCTTCGGTAGAGGTGTCAAAAAGGGTAAAAACACCGTCTTTTTCGCATATTTTAAGACATTTGCCGAAAGCAACACCCTGCCAACAGCCGTCCTCTGTTTCCTGCCAGCGAAAGGCCTGTCCGCAGTCAAGGGTCTGGGGAAGTGAAAAGTTAGCAAGTTCCCGTATTTCGACATTTCCGTCAGTAAAAGAAACTTTCATACATAACCTCTTATAATAAAGTATTTGAATTATACCATTTTTCTGTTATAATTACAATATACTAAATTCAGGAGTTTATATATGAGAGAAGATATTTGCACCATACCCGTAAGCGAAGCGTTTGAGGAAAATGACGGTTGTCCCGTCTGCCGTATGCGTCGCACCGTCGAGGACAGAATTATAGAATACATTATGGGTGCCGCTATGATGGAGCCCGATATCAGAATAGAAACCAACCGTTTAGGCTTTTGTGAACGTCACCTTTGTCAGATGACCGCGCGTCGGGGCAGACTTCAGCTTGCCCTTATGCTCGAGACCCACACAAAAGATCTGCACGATGCAGTGTTTAAGGGTGGTTTTCTGTCGGGAAGGCTTAAAAATGCCGAAAAAGCCGACGCAAGGCGCAAAACCTGTTTTGTATGCGATAAAATAGAATGGGGCTTTAAAAGAATGACCGATACTATTTACCGCACCTTCGAAACCGACCGTGATTTCCGCGAAATGTTTGCAAAGCAGGATATGTTTTGCTTAGAGCATTATTCAATGCTTGTATCAAACTCCTCTAAAAAGAATATGAAGCGGTATGGAGGCGAATTTGCCGAAATTTTAGAGGATAAAACAGGCAGCTATCTTAACTCGCTCTCAGAAGACCTTAAAAAGTACTGCTCAATGTACGATTATCGCAATTCGGGTGCTGATGCCGATTGGGGCAATTCTAAGGATTCTATAGAGAGAACAGTAGAGTTTCTTACAGGACACAGAGATAAGTGAATATAATTTCAAATATTTGTCAAGAATAAGATCGTAAGTATTAGTAAAGGTGCTGATATATTTGGTCAAGGGCGTAAACCGACAAATAATTGAAATTAACGATACAGGCAATAAATATTTTGAAAAGGCATTGCTTTTTGTGGCGGCAGGCAGAAGCGAAACCGCAATATCCGAGCTTAATAAACAGGCAAGGGAATATATGCGGACGCTGTCTGAAAACACCGAAAAAGCGGTAAGCCTTAGGGAGCGGTGTAAGCGAAAAAACAGAAAAAAACTGCTTATAGCAACTACCGCAGGCATTATTTTGTGCGCAGCAGTGATATTGTTTTTTAACTTTTTGTAAATTTAAATCAAGCGGTGTTCTTTGGAGGCACTCCACAGGGCAAATCCGCTTGATTTTTTTTGTCAAATATTATATAATTGATGAAAATACATCTAAGGTGGCTTATAATGGAAAACATTAAACTTGGTTTTAATCTTTTGGGTAAATATGTTGTTTGCCTTATAATGTGCTTTTTTATAACCTTTTCGTTTATTGCGATTTTCACAATGATAGCGCCTCCGCCTATGGCAGGTTATGAGGCGGCTGTACTCGAAAATGAAGAGGCAGAAACGCCTATAGATTCCTATGTTCACTATTACAGTGACGGCGAGGATACTAAAAAAGCAGAATACGAAAAAGAGGGCTATATAGTAAACACCAGAGAGTTTGCAGGAAAGCTTTCTGGTACTCCCTATACCGTATGTCACATTATCGTTCAGATAATAAATCTGATACTCTTTATTTTTATCATCTCTCACGGACTTAATAAAAAGGGAAGAATAGATGCAAGTAACATCTCCCGCGGACACGGCAAGGAGGATCTGCTGTGCGGTCTCAAGGTGGGAATAGTACCCGCTGCTTTTAGCCTTGTAACATGGATATTCCTTATTCTCGGTAAGCTTGGCATCGTTGTAGGCGGAACGGCTATTTATGCATACGGTAACTACCATTTGTTTGGTTATCAGCAGCTTATCTTCAGCGGGGCTGCGTCTCCTGCCGAGATCAGCTGGCTTGGCATTGCCTTGGCACTTCTTCCTGTAGTGCTTACCCTTGCAGTTTGTGCAGTTTCATATCTGCTTGGGTATAAGGGCATCAATGTCTACGAAAAAACGGTTTATAAATCTAAATAAGGAGTCAGTATGGGATTAGGCGGATTTTTTAATTATGACAAACCGGGTCCGGGTGTAGCAAAAGACGGACCGAAGAAAAAAGGCTTTTTTATAATACTTGAAATATGGTTTCGCAATTTCTGGAAGCTTATAACGGTAAATTTTATTTACTGCCTTATGAAGCTTTTGCTTCTTCCTTCAGGACTTGCAGACGCAGGAATGACCAATGTTGCCCGTAATCTGGCCAGAGACAAGCATTCCTTCGGCATATCGGATTTTTACGAGACTATCAGAAAAAACTGGAAACAGGCACTGCCGGCAGGTATTATAAACACCCTTGTAACCATAGCTTTAGCCTTTGCGGTATATTTTTACTGCTTCGGCAAGGATATCTGGTCTATAATCGGCTTTGGATTTTCTGTGGCACTGTTTATTGTATTTACATTTATGAAATATCATATATGGCTTATACTTATTACCTTTAAACTTCGTTTGTCGCAGATATACAAAAACAGCTTTCTCTTTGTATTCATAAACATTAAAAATAACATTATAATAGGACTTGTCATTCTGCTTCTTTATGCAGGTGTAGTAGCCCTTCTGTTCATACCTTATTATTTTGTTTGGCTTATAGCCTTGCTCCTTGCAGTGCTTGTGCTGCCTGGCTTTATAAATATACTCACGCAGATGCTTATATTCCCCAAGGTCAAAAAGATGATGATAGACCCATATTATGAGGAGCACCCCGGTGAGGATGTAGAGCTCAGACGGGGACTGGGTCTTGAAATAGAGGAAGAAGAAAATGCATTGTTTGATGATAATGCGGCAAATAAAAAAGAAGAGTAAAAAAGAAAACAGACTGTCGGCTGACAGTCTGTTTTTATATTAAAGGGAGTCTGTGTATCGGTAGTTTTAAGATAAGCCATGGCCATCGCCGAAACGAACGTAAATGCTCCCTGACTTATACTATGCAAAAAATCACAGATTTGTCATTACTCAAGGGGCGTTTTTCTGATATATAAAACGCCTAAGGTATTTGCACCGCAGTGGGAAGAGATAGTGCAGCCTGCACGCGACACAACAACTTCCTTGAATGGAGCGGTCTTTTTAACAAGGTCAACAACCTCTTCAACAACCTCGGGGTCACAGCCTGCGTGGGTTACAAAAACTCGGTCAAGTTCAATGTCGGAATAATCAGTAAGACGCTCCGTAACATATTCGCGAAGGGTCTGAATATACTTTCCGCGGTATTTTTTGCAAACTCCCATACCACCGTCTTTAACCTGAATGCAGGGCTTGAGCTTAAGAAGGTTAGCACCCAGTGCTGCAAGAGCAGAGCAACGACCACCCTTGTGCAGGTATTCGAGACTGTCAATAACAAAGGAAGCATCAACATAGGGGACAAGAGCCGAAACTGTTTCAAAAATCTCCTTTGCGTCAGCCCCTGCCTGAGCCATTTCGGCAGCTCTTAGTACAAGAAGACCTTCACCTGTGGAGAGGTTTGCTGAATCCACAACATAAACATCTTCAAATTCCTCAGCAGCAATAAGAGAGTTCTGATAGGTTGAGGACATTTTAGAGCTTATGGTGAAATGAACGATTGCATAGCCCTCCTCAACAAAGGGGCGGAAGAAATCTATCATTTCCGAAATGTTTGCGGCACTTGTTTTAGGAAGAATGCCGTTTTCTTCGTGATATTTGTAAATATAATCTGGATCAATATCTACACCGTCACGATAGGTTTTATCACCCAAGGTGATACCGAGGGGGATTGTTTTTATATTGAATTTTTGGAGCTGCTCTGCTGTCAGGTCGCTTGTGCTGTCTCTTGTGATTAAAACTTTTTTACTCAAAAAAGATACCTCCTAATATAAGCTACGCAATTAAGTATACCACGAAATACAACATTTTTCAACAAATATTAAATAAACCTTAACTGTTTGTTTAGCATTTTATGGTAACAGCCATAATAATATATATACATAACTACAACTGTCTCTTGACAATTCGGGCTAAAAAAAGTAAAATTAGAATTGACTATTTATGCTTTGAACTAAGTTTTAAGAACTTATATCAATTAGCTTTGGATGTTTATATTATTTATTTTTCCTGTTTTATGATGATGTTAGGTCGTATAGAATAGGGTGTTACATAAAAAAATATTGGAGGAATTCTGTTTAATGGCTAAAGAAAAAGAACAAAAGCAAACAAAGAAAAATCAGAACAAGTTTTCAAAATCAGCGTCTAAGAAAAAAGATACAGTAAAAAACAGCCAGTCGAAAATCACCGGCTCCAAAAAGACTCAGACAAAAAAACAACAAACCAACAGGGCTCCTAAAACACCGCTTAAGATAATTCCTTTAGGCGGTCTTGGTGAGATTGGAAAAAATATTACCGCCTACGAATATAAGGACGACATTATTCTTGTAGACTGCGGAATGGCATTTCCCGATGAGGAGACTCCTGGTATCGACATAGTCATTCCCGATTTTACCTATGTCGTGTCCAATCGCGAAAAAATACGCGGACTTGTTGTCACCCACGGTCACGAGGACCATATCGGTGCAATACCTTATTTGCTTAATAACATAAATGTTCCTATTTATGCTACAAGGCTTACCATCGGTCTTATCGAGGGCAAACTTAAAGAACATCGAAATCTTGCCTCTGCGCAGCTTCATACAGTAGAACCCGGACAGGTCATTCAGTTTGGTGTTTTCAGTGTTGAGTTTATTCACGTAAACCACTCCATTCCCGATGCTGTTGCATTTGCAATTAAAACCCCTGCAGGGACAGTAGTTCATACGGGAGATTTCAAGATAGATACCACCCCCATCGACTCTCAGGTCATAGACCTTGCCCGTTTTGGAGAGCTCGGCAAAAAAGGCGTTCTTGCAATGCTTGCCGACTCTACCAACGCAGAGCGTGCGGGTTATACAATGTCTGAAAAGGTAGTGGGAGAATCTCTTACAAATCTCTTTAAAAAAGCAGGTCACAGCCGAATTATCATTGCAACCTTTTCCTCGAATATACACCGTATTCAGCAGATAGTTGACGAAGCGGTCAACTGTGGCAGAAAGGTGGCTGTTTCGGGCAGAAGTATGCTGAATGTAGTTTCAGTGGCATCTAAACTCGGCTATCTCAGTATTCCCGAAAATGTGCTTATTGATATAGAGCTGATCGGCAAATATAAGCCCGAACAACTTGTTATAATAACCACAGGCAGTCAGGGAGAGCCCTTGTCAGCCCTTCACAGAATGGCTTTCAGTGATCATCGCAATGTGGAAATAGTTCCCGATGATATGATAATTATTTCTGCAACACCAATTCCGGGCAACGAAAAGCTTGTAAGCAAGGTAGTCAACGAGCTTATGAAGAGGGGAGCTAACGTCGTATACGAAAAGATGTACGATGTTCATGTTTCGGGTCACGCCTGTCAGGAGGAGCTTAAGCTTCTTATGTCTCTTGTAAGACCGAAGTTTTATATACCTCTTCACGGTGAGCAAAAGCATCTTTACAAGCACGCACTTCTTGCTCAGACTATGGGTATTCCAAAAGAAAATACCCTTATTGCAAACATTGGCGATGTTATCGAACTTACAAATAAGTCTATAAGGGTTGCCGATACAGTGCCTTCGGGCAGAGTATTGGTCGACGGACTCGGTGTAGGCGATGTGGGCGGAGTTGTGCTTCGTGACCGTAAGCATCTTGCTGATGACGGAATTATAATAGTTACCGTAACTGTAGATTCGGCTACAAATGTAATTGTGGCAGGTCCTGAGATAGTTTCCAGAGGCTTTGTGTATGTCAAGGAATCGGAGCAGCTTATAAAAGAAGTAACCCTTGTGGCAGAGGATATACTGGAGAATTGCTATATTCACCGTATCCGAGACTACAACGCAATAAAACTCAGACTTCGCGACGGAATCTCAAAGCATCTTTATTCCAACACCCGCAGAAGTCCTATGATACTTCCCATTATTATGGAAATATAATAAAAAACAATAAGGAGGACCGCTATGAAAATTTTCTGGTATAGAGTACTAACTGTCGCAGTTTTGCTTTTACTGACGGTTTTAATGTGTGTCTTTCTTTCTTCCTACGGACTGTCTGCGGTACTTGTAGCCGCCGCTGTCTCCCTGATTATGATTTCGTGGGTAATCTTTTCCCAGACCCTTGTTTCGGGGGCAATGGTGGCAGATCACAAACTTATACGTTTCACCAAAAAACTTAAAAAACAGCTCAAAGAAGCATCAACAGTATATATTATGGGTCACATCTCCTCTGATCTCGATTCTATCGGGGCATCATACGGACTATATTATGCTCTTTCGCGGGACTTTAATGTAAAAATGGTTGCAAATAAGCAAAGCACTCTGGCGCGCCCCCTTATCGACTTCCTTAATTTCAGCGATAAAAAGTGCCGTTTTTACGACTACTGTGAGATAGAAAACGAGATAGACGAAAACTCACTTTTGATAGTTGTGGATACGCACTGCCCTGTAATAATGGATTTTAAAGAGCTGTATGAAAGGGTAGGAAAAACGGTTATTATTGACCACCACCGCCGTTCGGAAGATTTTGTCGACAAAACTGGTGCCTGCTATATGAAGAGTACAGCCTCTTCCGCCTGCGAAATAGTTACTCTTATTCTGGATATACTTGGCTATAAAAAGATCAGCACCGTAGCGGCTACGGCTCTTTTTGCAGGTATAATGCTCGATACTAAAAATTTCATTATGAATACAGGGCTTAATACCTTTAGAACAGCCGCATTTTTAAGACAGAACAGGGCAGACCCTATTTTGGTTAAAAAAATGTTTTCGGAGTCTGTGGATATTTGTAAGCGCAAATACGAAATAGTCTCAGATATAGAACTGTTTGAAGATTTTGCCGTGGCAAAAACTACTACAGAGGACGATTGTTCGAGAATAGCAATTGCACAGGCGGCAGACGAACTGCTTGAGATAAACGGCGTTCTGGCATCCTTTGTAATGTGTCCGTATGGCGGACAAATATATATTTCCGCCCGTTCCTTCGGCGATGTGGACGTTCAAAAAATTATGGCAAAGCTAGGTGGCGGAGGACATAAGACCGCATCGGCTTGTCAGCTTAAAACAACTGATTTTGAGGTGGCGAAAAAACGGCTTAAAACCGCAATTAAAGATTATTTAAACAGCAGAAGATAAAAACTTTACGAAAGGTGATAAAAATGAAAGTAATATTACTTGAGGATGTTAAAGGACAGGGTAAAAAAGGACAGCTTGTAAATGTTTCTGACGGATATGCCCGCAATTTCCTTTTTCCTAAAAATCTTGCTAAAGAGGCAAACGCAGCTGCTATGGCAGAGCTTAACAGTAAGGCTGCTGCAGTAGCCTTCCACTATGAAGAGGACAAGGCTGCCGCAAAAGAACTGGCTGGAAAAATCGAAGGAACAAAGGTAAAGCTTATCGCAAAAGCAGGCGCTAACGGAAAACTCTTTGGCTCTATAACCTCTAAAGAAATAGCAACAGAACTTAATAAGCTCCTCGGCACCTCTATCGATAAAAAGAAGCTTACCGTAGCAGACATCAAGAATTATGGTGAGTATACCGCAACTGTAAAGCTTTTTACCGACATCAGCGCAAGCTTTACCGTTGTTGTAGCAGATAAATAATATATAAGGTGATTATAAAATGGCTGATCAGATTACGATTCTGCCCGATACCGCAAACATAAATTCTCCCTATTCTATCGAAGCAGAGCAGGCAGTGCTTGGCTCAATTATTATTGAACCCGCGTGTCTGGACCTTGTTATTACCCAGATAAAAGAAGAGTATTTCTACCTTAAAGAGCACCGTGCGATTTTCAGAACACTGCGTAATATGCTGGAGCTGGGCGGTAAGACGATAGACTTTGTGTCTTTACTTGAACAGTTAAAGCGCGAGGGCGTATACGATGATGCGGGTGGTAAGGCATACCTTACACAACTTGCAAAGGCTGTTCCCACAGCCAAAAACGTAGGCACATATATCGGTCTTGTAAAGGACCGTTACTATGCACGCGCCCTTTTGCAGGCAGCAGAGAAGATAATTAAAAATGTGAACGAAAATCTGCTTGATCCCGATATGCTTCTCGACCGTGCAGAGCAGGAGATATATGAGATTCGTCAAGGTAAGGATGTTTCGGGGCTTGTACATATAAGCGAGGTAATTTCCAGCGAAACCTATACCAGACTTACTAAAATATCAGACCCCGAGACAGCCGACGACTTCAAGGGCATACCTACGGGTATATCTTCTCTCGACAAGATAATTACAGGACTTAATAAGACCGACCTTATCATTTTAGGTGCCCGTCCTGGTATGGGTAAGACCTCCTTTGCACTTAATATTGCCCGAAATGTCGCTGTAAACGCTAAAAAGACCGTATGCTTTTTCTCCCTTGAGATGACAAGAGATCAGCTTGCTCAGCGTATGCTTTCAAACGAGGCTTCTATCGAGAGTGAAAAGCTTAGAACGGGAGAGCTTTCAACCGACGATTGGACACGCCTTGCACAGGCTGCATCTAATCTGTCTGCGGCAGATATATTTTTTGACGAAACACCGGGTATTACCGTTCCTGAAATGAAGGCTAAGCTCCGTCGTGTAAACGGCGGTAAGGTTGACCTTGTGGTTATCGACTACCTTGGTCTTATGCAGTCGGCTAAAAAGACCGAAAACCGCGTGCAGGAGGTTTCTGATATTACCCGAAATCTTAAAGCAATGGCAAAGGAGCTCAATGTTCCCGTAATTGCCTGTGCTCAGCTTTCCCGTGGTACAGAGACAAAGGGTAAATCCCACAAGCCTGCACTTGCAGATCTGCGTGAATCGGGCTCTATCGAGCAGGATGCTGATATAGTAATGTTCATCTATCGTGAGAACTACTATAAATCAGAAACCGAGGATAATGTCGATCCCGAGAATATGCCCGATCCTAACAAGGCAGAAATAATCGTCGCCAAAAACCGTCACGGAAGCACCGATACGGTTGACCTTTATTGGGATGGTAAGTTTACAAGATTTGCTTCTCAGGATGTATTCAGACGATGATAAATAAGGTGGTTTCGGCTATCGAAAGGTATGGAATGCTGAATTTTACCGAAAAGGTGACAGTTGCTCTTTCGGGCGGTGCTGATTCGGTATGTTTGATCTCACTGCTTTCGGAGCTCAAGGATAAATACGGTTATCAGCTTTCGGCTGTTCATGTAAACCATATGCTACGCGGAGATGAGTCCGACAGAGATGAGGCATTTGCCGTAAATCTTTGCCAAAAACTTGCTGTTCCCTTAACCGTAAGGCATATAGATATAAATGCACTTGCACAGGAGCAGGATGGTAGTATAGAACTGGTTGCCCGCAACGCAAGGTATGATATTTTCAGGGAGCTCGGAGACGGGGGAGTAGTGGCAACAGCACATACTGCTGATGACAACCTTGAAACGGTGCTTTATAATACCGTGCGGGGTTCGGGGCTAAAAGGTGTGTGCGGTATTCCGCCCAAGAGGGATATATATATCCGCCCCCTAATTTTTTGTTCCCGTAAGGAGATTGAAGAGTATTTACAATCCCGCGGACTCGACTTTGTTACAGACAGCAGCAATCTTACGGACGATTATACTCGTAATTTTATCAGACATAATGCAGTGCCTGTTTTAAAAAAGATTAACCCAAAAGCAGAGCAGACGGTAGCATCAATGTGTGCTACCCTCAGGGAGGATGAAGAATTCCTTTTTTCCACAGCCAAAAAAATATATGTTCTGTGCCTTAGGGAAAATTTTCTTGATGCACAACTTTTAAGTATTCAGCCCGCCGCTATAATCAAAAGGGTGATAGCACTGTACTTGTGGGAACAGTCAGGAATACAAACTGATGCTCTTCATCTTGAAAACTGTAAAAAGGTACTTTTGAACGGAGGAAGAACAGGACTCGAAAAGGGTGTGTCTGTGCTCTGTAGAGACGAGCGCTTTTTCTTATCAAAAGAGGGCGATCCAAAGCCTGATATAGAGTACAAAACAGAAATTATAAGAAAAACTTTGTCTAAAAATCAAAAAGTTAACACTTTGTTTTTAAAAAATACAATAGACTGTGATAAAATTAACGGCAGTTTAGTCCTTCGCACAAGACTCCCCTCGGATGAGATTCGTCTTAGCGGCAGAAACTGCACAAAAAGTTTAAAAAAGCTTTTTAATGAGCTTAAAATTGCGGCAGAACTGCGGGACATTATTCCTGTTGCTGCTGACAACAGCGGTGTGGTGTGGATATACGGCGTCGGCGTGAGCGAAAGAGTCGCTGTAGATCAAAATACGACAAACACGATAGAGTTTGCTGTTTCGGTAATCAATAAATCATAAATTTCGGGGGATGTTAAGTATGTACAACAAAAAAGAAATTGCAAAAATTCTTTTGAGCGAAGAACAAATCAAGGAAACAGTTGTCCGCTTAGGCAGAGAAATAACAGAAGACTACAAGGGCAAAAACCTTCTTGTAGTAAGCGTGTTAAAGGGCTCTGTTATGATAATGGCAGATCTGCTTCGCCAGATAAAACTTCCCCTTAAAATCGACTTTATGTCGGTTTCCTCCTACGGCTCGGGAACTGCCACATCGGGAAGTGTTAAAATAATCAAAGACCTTGATATCAATCTTGAAGGATATGATATTTTAATTGTAGAAGATATTCTCGATTCAGGAGTAACCCTTTCTTCTCTTAAGAGAATACTTCTTACACGGCATCCCGCCAGCGTAAAGATATGCACCTTCCTCGATAAGCCCGAGCGCAGAAAGGCTGATATAAAAGCCGATTATGTCGGCGTACAGGTGCCTGACGAATTTGTTGTAGGATACGGACTTGACTATGACGAAAAATACCGCAATTTACCCTTTGTAGGAGTACTTGCTCCCGAGGTTTACGGCGGAAAGTAGAATTTGAACAAGCCCACATTTGGGTTTGAACATAAAATTTTCCCAAAAGGAAAGGAAGACTCAGCTTTGAAGAAAAATATACGCAACATACTGCTTTACATCGGCATCCCGATAATTTTTATAATAACCATTGTCGCGGTTTCGATGAGTACAAAAGCAGTAGACAAAACCAAATACTACGAAATCGTTGAGATGATTAAAACCGATAAGGTTTCTGAATATCAGCTCAACCTCTACAGCGGAGAGCTTGTATACACAAAGCGCGACGGTTCGGGAACATACCGCTACACCGTGGCAGACCCCTCAATATTCTATAACGATGTTAACGAGTTTGTTATGGAGCATAATGACGCTGTCAGAGCCGAAGACCCCGAAAACACCAAAGCAATGATAAAGGTAGACTATAAAAGCGGCGGAGAGACCTCTTGGCTTTTAAGTCTTCTTCCCACAGTCCTCCTGATAGGTGTTATTGCCGTATTCTGGATATTTATGATGCGGAAGATGAACAACTCTATGGGAATGGACAAAACAATGGGCTTCGGCAAGGCAAAGGTCAAAAAGGCAGACCCCAACAGAAAGACCACCTTTATTGACGTTGCAGGTGCCGACGAAGAAAAGCAGGAGCTTGAGGAGATTGTCGACTTCCTTAAAAATCCCAAAAGATTCAACGATCTCGGTGCTCGTATACCTAAGGGCGTACTTCTTGTCGGCCCTCCAGGAACGGGTAAGACCCTTCTTGCAAAAGCGGTTGCAGGCGAGGCTGGAGTGCCCTTCTTCTCGATTTCCGGTTCCGACTTTGTGGAAATGTTTGTAGGTGTGGGTGCATCACGTGTTCGCGACCTTTTCGACGAGGCAAAGAAAAACGCCCCCTCCATCGTCTTTATTGATGAGATTGATGCGGTAGGCCGTCAGCGCGGAGCAGGACTTGGCGGCGGTCACGACGAAAGAGAGCAGACCCTCAACCAGCTGCTTGTAGAGATGGACGGATTCGGTGAAAACTCGGGTGTTATTGTTATGGCGGCAACCAACCGCCCCGATATTCTCGATCGTGCACTTCTCCGTCCGGGACGTTTCGACCGTCAGATAACCGTAAACTATCCCGATGCAAAGGGCAGGGAAGAGATACTCAAGGTTCACTCCCGCGGTAAGCCTCTCGGCCCCGATGTAAACCTTAAAAATATCGCAAACTCAACCTCAGGCTTTACAGGTGCGGATCTTGAAAACCTCCTCAACGAGGCTGCACTCCTTGCTGCACGTGCAGGTCTTAAAGCAATTACTCAGACCCAGATAGAAGAGGCGACTATAAAGGTTGTAATGGGTACCGAGAAGAAGTCTCACGTTGTTAAGGATAAGGATAAGATGATAACCTCCTACCACGAGGCAGGTCACGCTATTGTTTCCTACTTCCTTCCCACGCAGGATCCCGTTCATCAGATTTCTATTATCCCCCGCGGAATGGCGGCAGGCTACACAATGTATCTGCCTACAGAAGAAAAGGGTCACGTGTCGAGAAATCAACTTATCGAGCAGATTTGCTCTCTGCTTGGCGGTCGTGCAGCAGAACAGCTTACACAGGACGACATCTGCACAGGTGCATCCAACGATATGCAGCGTGCTACCGATATTGCTCGTAAGATGGTTACTAAGTACGGTATGAGCGAGAAACTCGGTCTCGTTGTCTACGGCAACGATAATAATGAGGTATTCCTCGGTCGCGACTTCTCCTCAACACCCAACTATTCCGATAAGATTGCATCTATGATCGACGAGGAAATCGAAACCATTGTTATGTCACAGTATGACAAGGCTATCGAAATCCTTAAGGGTAGTATGGATAAGCTCAACGAGGTAGCAAAGGTCCTCTTCCTTGAAGAAAAAATTTCGGGAGATGACTTCCGTGCTATTATGGAAGGCAAAAAAACCGAAGAAATAACCGAATAATTTAAACCCGCAGTTCTAAGAAACTGCGGGTTTAAATTATATATCAACATTAAACTAAAAAAATACCATTTTTTTGAAAATAACACTTGACAAGCAGGGTAAAGGCTTGTATAATATGAAATTACTGATACTGGGTCAATATGGACTTTTTTGCCCTTTTTTAGGTTAAAAACGGCTAAAAAACCTATGACCGTCAGTCGTTCGGCGCGGCGAAAACCGTGCATAATTATTAAGGAGTGATTAAAGCTTATGGCATCTGAAGCAATGGTAAAACCGGTTCAGCTTGGCAAAAACACTCGTATGAGTTTCTCCAAAATCGGTGAAGTTATCGATATGCCTAACCTCATCGAAATTCAGAAAGACTCTTATAAGTGGTTCGTGGAAGTAGGCCTTAAGGAAGCCCTTCAGGATATGTCTTCCATCACCGACTATACCGGCAATCTTGTGCTTGATTTCATTGACTACCGTCTTGATGAGAAGCCGAAGTATGATGTAACGGAGTGTAAGGCAAGAGATACGACATATGCTGCACCACTGCGTGTAAAAGCCCGTCTCTTAAATAACGAAACAGGCGAAATCAAGGAGAGTGAAGTTTTCCTTGGTGATTTCCCCATTATGACCGAATCGGGAACCTTCGTTATCAACGGAGCAGAGCGTGCTATCGTTTCCCAGCTCGTTCGTTCACCGGGTGCATACTACGGTCTTAAAATCGAAGAAAAAACAGGTAAAAAGTTATTCAACTCTACCATTATTCCTAACCGCGGTGCCTGGCTCGAATACGAAACCGATTTAAATGACGTTCTCTACGTTAAGATCGACAAAAACCGTAAGCTTCCCCTTACTACCTTTGTACGTTCTTTTGGTGTTGTAACCAACGAGCAGATTCGTCAGCTTATCGGTGATGAGGAGCGCCTTGCAGCAACCCTCGATAAAGATACTACCACTAACGCAGAAGACGCTCTTATCGAAGTTTACAAAAAGCTTCGTCCGGGTGAACCTGCAACAGTTGAAGGCGCACAGAGCTATATTTCACAGCTCTTCTTCGATGAACGCAGATATGATCTGTCCCGCGTAGGCCGTTATAAGTATAATAAGAAGCTCAGCCTTGCTCCCCGTCTTACAGGCAAGATCCTTTCCCGTGCTATCGTAGACGATATGACAGGGGAGATACTTGCAGAGCCTCAGGAGCTTATTACCAAAGAGCGCGCTTTAGAGCTTGAAGCAAAGGGCGTAAGTGAGGCATACGTTCAGGTAGAAGATGCTGTCGGAACCGTTCGTGAGCTTAAGATTCTCACAAACGGAATGGTCGACATTAACGATTTCGTTTCCTTCGACACTAAGGAACTCGGTGTAAACGAAAAGGTTTCCTACCGCGTTCTTAAAGAAATACTCGAAAACAACTCTACCGAAGAGGAGATAAGCGAAGCTATCACCGCTAACCTTGGTGCGCTCATCCCCAAACACATCACTGTTGATGATATTTTTGCATCTGTAAACTATTTCGTTAACCTTCCTTACGATATAGGAACAACAGATGATATCGACCACCTCGGCAACCGTCGTATCCGTTCGGTAGGTGAACTTCTTCAGAATCAGTTCCGCATCGGCTTCTCCAGAATGGAGAGAGTTGTGCGTGAAAAAATGGCTCTTCAGGCTCAGGATGCAGACGCTATGACTCCTCAGTCTCTCATTAACATCCGTCCTGTAGTAGCCGCTATTAAAGAGTTCTTTGGCTCTTCACCCCTTTCTCAGTTTATGGATCAGACCAACCCGCTTTCCGAGCTTACCCACAAGCGTCGTCTGTCCGCACTCGGTCCCGGAGGACTTTCCCGTGACCGTGCATCCTTCGAAGTTCGTGACGTTCACTACACCCATTACGGTCGTATGTGTCCTATCGAGACTCCTGAAGGACCCAACATCGGACTTATTTCGTATCTTGCAACCTTCGCAAAGATAAATGAGTACGGCTTCATTGAAGCTCCTTTACGCAAGGTAGATAAGGCTACAGGAAAGGTGCTTGATGAGGTTATCTATATGACTGCCGATACCGAAGATGATTATGTAATCGCACAGGCTAACGAGCCTCTCGATAAAGACGGTCACTTTGTTCGTGCAAAGGTAAATGCCCGTCATCGCGATGACTTCCTTGAGATTGCACCCTCTGAGGTCGACTTTATGGACGTTTCGCCTAAGATGGTCGTATCGGTTGCTACCGCAATGATTCCCTTCCTTGAAAACGACGATACTAACCGTGCGCTGATGGGCTCAAACATGCAGAAGCAGGCAGTTCCGCTTCTCGTTACCGAAAGTCCTTTTGTAGGAACAGGTATCGAGTATAAGGCCGCTGTCGACTCAGGCGTTGTTGTTCTTGCAAATCGTGCAGGTACTGTTGTTACTGCTTCAGCTGACAAGATCGTTGTCCGCGCTAAAAACGGCGAGGTGGACGAGTATGAGCTTATTAAGTTCCTCCGCTCCAACCACGGCACCTGTATCAATCAGCGTCCCATCGTTGTTGCAGGGCAGAAGGTAGAGGCAGGCGAGGTTATCGCAGACGGTCCCGCTACCGACAACGGTGAAATCTCTCTCGGACGTAATGCTCTCATCGGCTTTATGACCTGGGAAGGCTATAACTACGAGGACGCTGTTCTCATTAACGAGAAACTCGTCCGCGAGGATATGTACACCTCTATTCATATTGAAGAATATGAAATTGAGGCAAGAGATACTAAGCTTGGACCCGAAGAAATCACCCGCGACATCCCCAATGTCGGCGAAGATGCACTCAAGGATCTCGACGAGCGCGGAATTATCCGTGTAGGTGCTGAGGTTACCGCAGGTGATATCCTTGTAGGTAAGGTCACACCTAAGGGCGAGACTGAGCTTACCGCTGAAGAACGTCTTCTCCGCGCAATTTTCGGTGAGAAGGCTAGGGAAGTGCGTGACACCTCTCTCCGCGTTCCTCACGGTGAATACGGTACCATCGTAGACGTTAAGGTATTCTCCCGCGAGAACTCTTCCGAGCTTTCTCCCGGTGTAAACCTTGTTGTCCGTTGCTATATTGCACAGAAGCGTAAGATATCTGTCGGAGATAAGATGGCAGGTCGTCACGGAAACAAGGGTGTTGTATCCCGTATTCTTCCCAGTGAAGATATGCCCTTCCTCCCAGACGGTACACCTCTTGACATCGTTCTTAATCCCCTCGGTGTTCCTTCCCGAATGAATATTGGACAGGTGCTCGAAGTTAACCTTGGTTATGCTTGTAAGGCTCTTGGTTGGCATATAGCTACCCCCGTATTTGACGGTGCTCACGAAGCTGATATTATGAAGTGCTTTGAAGACGCAGAAAAGCTCACAAAGGGCGAAAATTACGAGCTTAAGGACACTGCAGAACTCGACTTCTCACGTATTCCGATCAGAAATGACGCTAAAACTCAGCTTTATGACGGACGCACAGGCGAACCCTTTGATAATCCTGTAACCGTTGGTTATATGTACTACCTCAAGCTGCATCACCTCGTTGATGATAAGATCCATGCCCGTTCTACAGGACCCTACTCCCTCGTTACTCAGCAGCCTCTCGGCGGTAAAGCTCAGTTCGGCGGACAGCGTTTTGGAGAAATGGAAGTTTGGGCTCTCGAGGCTTACGGTGCTGCGTATACCCTTCAGGAAATACTCACTGTTAAGTCTGACGATGTTGTAGGACGTGTAAAGACCTACGAGTCGATTGTTAAGGGACAGAACGTTCCCACACCCGGCGTTCCCGAATCCTTCAAGGTTCTTATTAAGGAACTCCAGTCCTTAGGTCTTGATGTTAAGGTTCTCGACAAGTATAATGAAGAGATTGACCTCAAGCAGACCTTCGAAGAGGATGAAGAACTAGGCCTTGCACCCCCTGTATTCGATGACGAGCTTACCGACGGTGTTATGGATAGCATGGCAGGCTTCGGTGAGGTCGACGAAACAGGCGAATATGTAGCAAAAGAGACTGAAGAGTCCTATGCTGACGATGAAGAATAATTAGGAGGACAGACACTATGGAAAATATCGAATTTGAGTCAATAAAAATTGGTCTCGCTTCTCCTGAACAAATAAGAAGCTGGTCTTACGGTGAGGTAACTAAACCTGAGACTATTAACTACAGAACCTTAAAACCTGAGCAGGGCGGTCTTTTCTGCGAACGCATTTTCGGACCCCAGAAGGACTGGGAATGTCACTGCGGAAAGTATAAGCGCATCCGATATAAGGGTAAGGTGTGCGAACGCTGCGGAGTAGAAGTTACCCGTGCAAAGGTTCGCCGTGAGCGTATGGGATCTATTGAGCTTGCCGCTCCCGTTTCCCACATCTGGTACTACAAGACAATTCCTTCCAGAATGGGTCTTGCTCTCGACATTTCTCCCAAAGCTCTTGAGCAGGTGCTTTATTTCTCAAAGTATATCGTAACCGATCCCGGTAATACTCCTATCGAGAAAAAGGCTCTTCTCAGCGAAAAGCAGTACCGTGATATGCGTGAGCTTTATGAGGACGACTTTAAGGCTGGTATGGGTGCAGAGGCTATTAAAGAGCTTCTTTGCGAAATTGACCTTGACCAGACCTGTAAGGAGCTCCGCGATGAGCTCGAGTCTGCAACAGGACAGAAGAGACTCCGCATCTTTAAGCGTCTCGAGGTTTTAGAGGCATTCCGTGCATCAGGCAACCGTCCCGAGTGGATGATCCTTGATGTAATTCCGGTAATTCCTCCGGATCTCCGTCCTATGGTACAGCTCGACGGTGGACGTTTTGCTACCTCCGACCTTAACGACCTGTACAGACGCGTTATCAACCGTAACAACCGTCTTAAGAGACTTTTAGAGCTTGGCGCTCCCGACATTATCGTTCGCAACGAGAAGCGTATGCTTCAGGAGGCTGTTGACGCTCTTATCGATAACGGCAGAAGAGGAAAGGCTGTTACAGGTCCCAACAACCGTGCTCTTAAATCCCTTTCCGATATGCTTAAGGGTAAGCAGGGACGCTTCCGTCAGAACCTTCTCGGTAAGCGTGTTGACTACTCCGGACGAAGCGTTATCGTTGTAGGACCTGAGCTTAAAATTTATCAGTGCGGCGTGCCGAAGGAAATGGCTCTTGAACTCTTTAAGCCCTTTGTAATGCGTAAGCTCACAGCTGACAAGGCTGCTGACCTTAACATAAAGAGCGCAAAGAAGAAAGTAGAACGTGCAGATCCCGAGGTATGGAGCGCACTTAAGGAAATTATTAAAGAGCACCCCGTTCTTCTGAACCGTGCTCCTACACTTCACAGACT
>JAZQGH010000072.1:0-1817 GCA_045539925.1 Acutalibacteraceae bacterium
GGATATATGTATCTTAGCTTTACGCCACATTTCAATATCACCTTTCCAAATCGCGCACAAAGCGAGAAGCATACCTGCCGATAGAACGGCATAGAAGCCGGAGTGCTTATTCAGAAGGTAGTTTGCGCTCTCGTACACCTTATCAATGTCACCGCGAGAGTATGCGACCTCAGCTTCAAAAAGCACTCGAGCTTCGTGGTTGAACGCAAGGCTTTCACCTACATCGTCAGCAGTTCCGGGCGTGTTATAGAGATCTGTCATATAAAGAAAAGGCGTTTTGCGAGGAAGTGGCATATCCGCATCACGTTTGGATCGTGCAGCCTTGGTTCTACCATCAATTGGCTTTTTGGCATTGTGCGGAATCATCCACGCTCTACCCAAACGGGTTGCTCCTTCTATTCTTCCGTTCGCACAAAGAACCTGAACAAATCTTTTTGAAAGCCCCCATTTTTTAGCGGCTTCGTCTATACTTATATAATCCATTTTTAACCTCTCAAATAGGTGTTTTGTATTATTCGCAAGTGCGAATTGTATTACCGTTCGCTTTCGCGTAGTATATTATACACTATTTTCCGCCGTTTGTCAATCGGTCAGAACAAATCTTAATCAAAAAGGCATCGGATATTTCACCGATGCCCGATTGACTGTTATTTATCTGTTAGCGTTTCGATAGCAATTTGCATACCGAGTTTGAAAGCGTACTCAAAGATAGCAGCTTCTGCGAGGCTCATATATTCGCTCCAACAATCGTGGAATTTCTCAAACACTTCTTTCTGCTCGTCAGAGAAGCTTTTCTCCAAGTCCTCGTGATGCCTTGCCATATATCCGAGCAATTCTTTCATTTCTTTAGAATTAGTTCGGCTGTCTTCTTGCGGTATGATGTTTCCGTGCCAAAGTTCATTGATAATCGACTTCATACCAACACCACCTCCCGCAAAACGATTTCTTCCGCGCTTGCTTTGATATTGTTCATTTCGGCAACCCAACAGAGCATATCGCGAGCTTTCAAGTTCTCGTCAATACCTCTTTCGGTGGCAAGGCGGGTAATGATGGTGTCAAGCATTTGGTTGGCTTCAAGGTCGATTTCGTGCAACCGAGCGTTCAGCGTTCCTTCGGTCAGTAGCGTGGTGTACCTTCCGCGACGGTGCTGCTTGATGTAATCAATGTGCATCCGTCCATATTTGCCAATCTGATAGTCGGTCTGTTCGGGAAGTGCAATATCGGGAATAAGGTGTCCATTTTCTTCGTGATAAGTCCCACCAAGGTTTTCATACAATGTTTTCATTACAGTATCTCCATTCAAATAAATATTTGCGATATACTGTATCGATTGTCTTTACCACTATTTTTTGAAACCTTCGTTATGGGACATCAAGAGAAGTCACCGCACCGAAAAATGCCAACTCCAATTGTTGCTACACAATTCTCAACATAAGGGAAGTAAATCCGAATTCATCGAGCGGAATTGGCATTTTTACCAAGTTCAAACGATAAATTCGAAAAAAGGGTAAAATATCCCTATAAACACAGAATTCCCCTAAATAATGTATATTGAATTGTGTAGCATTAATAGTATATCATAGTTTTGCTAATTTGTAAATAGTTTTTTGTAAAAGACAATTTCACAATCTCGTTTTAAGAGCAAATTATCACTTTTAAATTTTCAAATCGCGTTAAAAAACAGACACACCGCTTAGCAGAAACTGAAGTGATGTGTCTTTTTTGCAATTGTTGGGTGAGCTTTACACTATATCAAGAGTAAAAGGCAGATCACATCTTACAAATCACTCCTTATCCTCAGCCTGAAGATAAGGCTT
>JAZQGH010000073.1:0-7541 GCA_045539925.1 Acutalibacteraceae bacterium
GCTTCGCAGTTTCGTAGAAACCGAAAATTTCCTGTATTTAAGCCGTAAAACGCAGAAAGGCTGTCGCCTTTCGAGGCTTTTGGCAACAATATAGGGAATTTTGTTCGAGAAACAAATACTGCCCTATGAGGCGTGGGCGAACCCCCGCCCTACATTATTATATTATTCTGCAGTATAGTTGTCGAAATAGCCCTGAATAAATACGATAGGTGTTCCCTTATCGCCTGAGCCTGAGGTAAGGTCGCAGAGAGAACCGATAAGGTCTGTAAGACGTCTGGGAGTGGTGCCCTCAGATACCATCTGTCCTACAAGGTCGCCGTCCTTCTGGTGAATTTTCTCTTTGATTGCTTCCTTAAGGGCATCGCCCGAAAGCTCTGCAAAATCGTTATCTGCGAGATACTTGAGCTTAAGCTCGTTAGGTGTGCCTTCAAGTCCGCTTGTATAGGCGGGAGATACTACGGGGTCTGCAAGTTCCCAAATTTTTCCGACAGGGTCCTTGAATGCTCCGTCACCGTACACCATAACCTCAACATTTTTGCCTGTAGTCTTTTTAATTTCTGCCTGAATGGCGTCAACAACGGGCTGGCAGTTTCTGGGGAAGAGCTTAACGGTATCTTCGGTTGCCTTATTGGAGCCTAAGAGTCCGTAATTCTCGTTAAAGCCGCTTCCGTTTACCGAAGTAGAAAGAATTTCGTCAAGACCGAAGAGTTTTTCTGCACCTGCGGCGGCAAGAAGACGGCGGGTGCGCTTTCTTGTATGAATGTCGCAATAAAGGACATTTTTAGTGTAGTTTAAAACTGCGCGGGGGTCGTTTGCGAAGATTATCTCAGCCTCTGCACCGCTTTCGCGAATTAGCTGCTCATAATACTCTACATAATCCACACCTGTAAAGGTATGCTTCTCATAACCGAAGAGCTTACGGTAGGTAGCAAGGTCAAGAACGTCCTTATAGGGGTCTACTCCGTGCTCGTCCATAGCATCGAGAGAGATAAGATGGTTACCCACCTCGTCGGAAGGATAAGAAAGCATTAAAACAACCTTTTTAGCACCCTGAGCTATTCCGCGAAGGCAGATAGCGAAACGGTTACGGCTTAAGATGGGGAAAATAACGCCAACAGTCTCTCCCCCGAATTTTGCCTTAACATCTGACGCGATATCCTCAGTAGTAGCATAGTTACCCTGTGCGCGGGCAACAATAGCCTCGGTCATGGCAATTATGTCACGGTCGTGAATTTCGAAACCGTCACACTTTGCAGCTTCGAGAACAGACTCGGTAACGATACTTACGATATCGTCCCCGTTTCTGATAATTGGTGCGCGAACACCTCGGGAAATTGTACCGACCATACGACTCATAAATTATTTACACTCCTTATGTTGCAAAAGGCAACAAAAAAATTACTGAATAATTATATCAAAAAAAATGACGCTTGTAAATAAATTTATTAAAATTACTATGAAAAATTTCAACAAAACTTGATTTATATATCCTTTACCAAATGGTAAATTTTACAAAGATTTAATACAATTATCTTGAAGTAGGCTCAAGGGCAAGTTATAATGTATAATAGGAGGTATTGCAATATGACCTACAACGAATTAAGACAAAACCCCGATGTGAAGGCTTATATAACCCGTGCGGATGAATCTCTTAAATCTCTGGGCTATACCGAACATAGTTTTGCTCATGTTACCAAGGTTTCTGAAACGGCTGCTTATATTCTAACAGTTCTTGACTTTCGTCCCCACGATATTGAGCTTGTTAAAATGGCAGGATACCTGCACGACATCGGCAACCTTGTCAACCGTATAGAGCACAGTCAGAGCGGTGCCGTTATGGCGTTCCGCATTCTTGACAATATGGGTGTGGATGCCGAAGACATAGCAACAATAGTTACAGCAATAGGCAATCACGATGAGGGTACGGGAGTTCCCGTAAACCCTGTTGCCGCCGCCCTTATTCTCGCAGATAAAAGCGATGTCCGCAGAAGCAGAGTGAGAAACGCCGACCCCTCTACCTTTGATATGCACGACCGTGTAAACTATTCGGTAGTAAGCTCTGAGCTTACAGTCAGCGAAGCCAGAACCTTTATAAAGCTGGAGCTTCAGATAGATACCGCAATAAGCTCGGTTATGGAGTATTTCGAGATTTTCCTTTCACGTATGCTTATGTGCCGTAAGGCTGCCGAAAGGCTTGGGCTTCAGTTCAAGCTCATAATCAACGGACAGACACTTATGTAGGAGTTGCATTTTAATGATATATCTTTTAGAAGACGACGCCAATATCCGTAATTTTGTTATATATGCTCTTCAGAACTCGGGTTTTAATGCAAGAGGCTTTGAAAAGCCTTCGGAGTTTTTTAGTGTGCTTCCCGACGAGATGCCTGAGCTACTGCTCCTTGACCTTATGCTTCCCGAGGAGGACGGTCTGAAGGTGTTAAATAAATTACGCTGTAAAAGTGAAACCAAGCATCTTCCCATAATACTGCTGACCGCAAAGAGCACCGAATATGATAAGGTTATCGGTTTTGATTCGGGTGCTGACGATTACATAACCAAGCCCTTCAGTATGCTGGAGCTGCTTGCCCGCATCAAGGCTCTTCTCCGCCGTGCAGACCCCAAGAGAGACCAGAACGAATATGTGGTCGGAGACCTTGCCGTTAACCCCTCAAAGCATACCGTAACGGTATGCGAAAAGGCTATTACTCTTACCTTTAAAGAGTTTGAACTGCTTTATCTGCTTATAGCCCACGAAGGTACGGTCTTCACCCGCGACGACATTCTCCGAAGGGTTTGGGGAATGGAATTTGACGGTGAAAACCGAACGGTTGACGTGCATATACGCACTCTTCGTGCAAAACTCGGCGACAGCGGTAATCTTATCGAGACGGTTCGCGGTATGGGATATAAAATCGGAGGAAATAAAGGGTGAAAAACAAAATATTTTCCGCAATATTAACCGCCTGTGCGGCTGCCTTTGTTTCGGCCTTTCTTCCTTTATTTATTGCCGTAGAATTTGACCTTGGAATCGTTTCTAAAATAGTATTACCCACATTTTCTGTAATACTCCCGATAGCAGTGACTTTGGTTCTGGCAAAATTTTTTGCAAATAAAATTATTGCGCCGATAGAACGGTTGGACCTTGATAAACCCGACATTGACAAAAGCTACGGCGAAATAGACAGTCTTATTCATAAAATAAGCCGCCAAAACCGCCTTATCGACCGACAGATGCAGGATCTGAGGCGCCGACAGGTAGAATTTACGGCTATTACCGAGAATATGTCGGAGGGAATTGTAATTTTAGACGACAAGTCGGAAATACTATCCTATAATAACGCTGCCATAAATATACTGGGTGCCGATAATGTTAAGGAGGGTGAGCATTTTATCTCCCTTTCCAGAAGCCGACGTTTTGTGGCTACCGTAAACGAAGCCTTTGAGGGCAGACACGGTGAAGACACCATAACAATAGGTCAGAGTATTTATCAGATATTCGCAAACCCCGTAACAGTCTCGGATATGGTGAGCGGAATCGTTATAGTTCTGCTTGACATTACAGAAAAAGAAAAGCGGGAGGAGATGCGAAGAGAATTTACCTCCAACGTCTCACACGAGCTTAAAACTCCCCTTACTACCATTTCGGGAATATCGGAGCTTTTTATGAGCGGAATGGTTGCCTCTCACGATATACCGAAATTCGCAAAGAATATTTACGATGAGGCGGCACGTCTTTTAACTCTGATAAACGATATTATAAAGCTTTCCCGCCTTGACGAAGCCACCGACCCCGTTCTTCCCGACACAGTTGACCTGTGTGAGGTTGCAAATGAAGTGCGTCACCGTCTGCTAATGCCTGCTGCCACCAGAGATATACAGATAACCGTTGATGCGCTGCCTCTTACTGTGACAGGAAACCGCTCTATTTTAACGGAAATGGTTTATAATTTAACCGATAATGCCATAAAATATAATAAAGAGGGCGGAAATGTTAAAATCAGAGTTTGGGAAGCCGAAGGCAGAATATCTCTTTCGGTCACCGATACGGGAATAGGTATACCTGCCCAGCACCACAGCCGAATCTTCGAAAGATTTTACCGCGTGGATAAAAGCCATTCGAGAGATGTTGGCGGCACAGGTCTCGGACTTTCTATAGTACGTCACGCCGCAGAGTACCACAGAGCAACCCTCGGAGTCGAAAGCGCCGAAGGAGTTGGCACCACGATTACTGTCACCTTCCCCGAAAAATAAGTATTCCGCCGCTATGGAGTATGTCCTTAGCGGCGGTTTTATATTTAACCTAACTTTAACAAAAACCCCCTTTCGTTTTCCCATTTCTTATGATACAATGTTATTGTCGTAAAACGAAATATTTTGAAAAAAGCATAGTATATCATAACAAATTTTAAGAAAAGCGAGGTACTATTATGACATTATTTGATGTATTGGCTCTTGTAGGCGGTCTTGCCCTCTTCCTCTTCGGAATGCAGCTTATGGGCAACGCTCTCGAGAAAAAAGCAGGCGGTCAGCTTAAAAGCATACTTGAAAAAATGACCGATAATCCTTTTAAAGGATTTTTACTAGGATTGATTGTTACCTGCGTTATACAATCCTCCTCTGCCACTACCGTTATGGTGGTAGGCTTTGTCAACTCGGGTGTTATGAAGCTTCGACAGGCTATATCCATTATTATGGGTGCTAATATCGGTACTACAATTACCGCCTGGATACTCAGCCTTACGGGAGTTTCGGGAGATGCCTGGTATGTTCAGCTCTTCAAGCCTTCTTCCTTCGTTCCTGTGCTTGCCCTTATCGGCGTTATCTTCTTTATGTTCCTTAAGAGCAATAAAAAGAAGGACACCGGTGTTATACTCCTCGGCTTTGCCACCCTTATGACGGGAATGCAGGCAATGAGTGACGCTGTTGCAGGACTTAAGGAGGTTCCCGAATTTGCTAACATTCTTACCCTCTTCACCAATCCCATCTTAGGCGTTCTGGCAGGTGCTGTGCTTACCGCAATTATTCAGTCCTCCTCTGCATCTGTCGGTATTTTACAGGCACTTTCTTCAACAGGCGCTATCTCCTTCGGTGCGGCTGTGCCCATTATTATGGGACAGAACATAGGCACCTGCGCTACCGCAATGCTCTCCTGCATCGGCGCAAATAAAAACGCTAAGCGTACCGCTGTAGTTCACCTTTACTTTAATGTTATAGGCACGATGGTTCTCCTCGGTGTATTCACTGCTGCTAAGGCAATTTTCGATCTTACCTTCCTCGACACAATGGTTATTGACGAATTCTGGATAGCCATTGTGCACACTGCATTTAATGTTGTTTGTACCGTAATCTGGTTCCCCTTCACACGTCTGCTTGAAAAACTCGCCTGTATCACCGTCCGTGATACAGAGACGAAAGAGCATTACGAAATGTTGGACGAGCGTCTCCTCACTACACCTCCCGTTGCTGTTGAGCGTTGTAAAGCGGTAACTCTTAAAATGGCAGAAATATCTGTTGACACCATAAAGAAATCCTTCGGTCTGCTGAATAGTTTTAATCAGGACGATTACAACAGCGTACTTAAGGGCGAGGAAAAGGTTGATAAATATGAGGACAGGCTAGGCTCCTACCTTGTTAAGGTTTCAGCCTTAGAGCTTTCAGACGATGACAGTCTGGAAGCCACCAAGCTTCTTCATATCATAAACGATTTTGAGCGTATTTCCGACCATTCTGTTAACATTCTGCAGTCTGCCGAAGAGATAAACGAAAAGAAGCTTGAATTCTCGGGTGATGCCAAGCGTGAGCTTTCTGTTATGATGAATGCGGTAAGTGAAATTGTTGACCTTGCTTACGACAGCTTTGTAAACGGCAATCTCGACAGTGCTATTCAGGTTGAGCCTCTTGAAGAGGTAGTGGACAACCTTAAAGATTTCATCAAGAGTAAACACATCGCCCGTCTGCAGAAGGGTGAATGCACCATAGAGCTGGGATTCGTACTTACCGACCTGCTGACAAACCTCGAACGCGTTTCAGACCACTGCTCCAACATTGCAGGCTGTATGCTTGAAATGGCTCATAAGGATATGGCTATACACAAATATCTCCGCAGTGTTAAGGACGGAGACAAGCAGGAATTCAACCATTATTTCGATTACTTCAAGATGAAGTACGATATAGAAAAGGCATAAGAATAAAACCCAATGGTTTTCCATTGGGTTTTATGTTTTCATATATTTGTTATACAGTGTATCGCCGAGCATTGCACGGTAGACGGTTTCGTATCCGCTGCGTACATCATCAGCTTTTGCAGGAAAGGTGAGCAAAACATAATCCACACCAAAAAGATTGGCTTTAACTCCTCTAAGGTGAAAACCAGCACGTTCGTAAAAGGTAATTCTACGCCGACGTACAGTTTCTTCTGTGCCTGAGCCTGCTTTTTCGATATCCTCACATTCAATAATAATAGTGTTTTCTCCTGCCACCTGTTTTAAGTACCTTAAGGTCTCACTGCCGATGCCCTGTCCCCTTTTTTGGGGATTTACGGCAAGATAGTCGACCAGTGCGAAGCCGTCTTTCACACACAGTCCAAAATAAGAAAGCACCTCTTCGCCCTCAAATAAAGCATAGTAGGTGCAAAGGCCTTCATCCACCATCCGAAGCAGATGTGCAAGAGGTTTAAGCTCGTCGGGCGGGAAGTCGTTAACCATAAAGGTATTATATATATATTCAATTTGCTTTTTGTCGAGTTTTGTAAGCATTATTTACCACATCCAAATATTATTATAATGGTTGTCGTGCAAAATCAAATCTTCAATTTGATTTTGCAAAAGCCACTTAAAAGTTGTTAGTCGAAGCGCCAAAAGCGCTTCGACCAACAATATTTATTATAACACAATCAAAATCCATAGTCAATAGTTTGAAAAATTATTTATTTTTTACAAAAATTATTAACAAAAGGGTTGACAAACTGACAAATATGTGATATATTAAAGACACAGAAGAGAGACAGATAGAAAAAATCTTGGAAAGGAAAGGACTGATGCCCGATGAAAAGGGAAACTGAACCTCAGGTGAAAAAAAGAATATAGAGGAAAGGTGTGAGTCCAAAGAACAGGTAAGTTTTTACCCGACCGTGCCGGACAGGTATAAATCCGGAAATTAAGACAAGTCAATAAACCATTTAAGTATATAAAATTTCATTGTAAAGGCGTGAGTCCAAAGGTTTATTAAATTTATAAATCGACAAACAAAATTTACTGTAAAGGCGTGAGTCCGAAAATTTAAGTTTAATTCTTTCGACCAATAATATATTAAAGGTGAGTCCAATGTACTAAACCATTCGAGTTTTCGAATTAAACGAAAGGACCAAGGACCAATGACTTAAATAGATCGAGCCGCTGTCAGTGTTCTGACCCCAAAAAGTTAGACAAAAATTTAATTAGGCAACTAACGAGGATTGAATCCTGTATTGAACAGGGCTCAGTCCTTTTAGTTTGCTCTTAATTCTTTTGTTGTTATAGTAATCTATGTATTTTTCTAATTCA
>JAZQGH010000074.1:0-1917 GCA_045539925.1 Acutalibacteraceae bacterium
GTCATATTCAAACAGCTTCACACCGTAATAATTCTCTAAATAATGAATATGCTGTGTGACACCCGGCTGTGTCATGTTCAGTTTTTCGGCAGTTCTGCGATAATTCATTTCATCATAGAAGGCAAGAAAGGTAAGCACTCTGTAATCTAACATAACAATCTCCAATTAAATCAAATTATCGGTTAATAATAAATGATAATTTGATTTTATCGCAAAACCATAATATAATCAAGGGGTATAAGTGAAAGTAGGAGATTGATTATGAAAGTGTTGAAAGTGTTCCCCGGAATCATATTATCTGTAGGTGTGGCGATTCTTGCCTGCTGGCTTGAAAGTCTGTTGCCTATTCATCTGATTGGCTCTGCCGTGATTGCTATGTTTATCGGTATGATCCTCAATTACTTTTTGAGGACTACCAAGGTGTTTGCATCGGGACTCAAATTTACATCCAAAAAGATCTTGAAATTTGCCATAATTTTGCTTGGCTTATCTCTCAATATTACTACTATCTTGAATGTGGGGAAAATGTCCCTTACCGTTATGATATTCACTCTGCTGACCTGCTTTGGCGGCGGGTACTTTATCGGCAAGGCGTTGGGACTTAACTGGAAGCTCTCAAACCTTATCTCTGCCGGTACAGGAATCTGCGGTGGCTCTGCTATTGCCGCTATTGCACCGACTATCGATGCAGACGATAACGACGTGGCTTATGCAATGTCTGCCACCTTCCTGTTCGATATGGCAATGATCGTATTGTTTCCTATTATGGGACAAGCAATGGGTATGACCGACCAAGCCTTCGGTATTTGGGCGGGAACTGCGGTCAACGATACCTCGTCCGTTGTCGCTACCGGCTATGCTTTTTCAGAAGGCGCAGGAGATTTTGCTACAATGGTAAAGCTCACAAGAACCCTTGCGATTATTCCTACCGTTATTACCTTTGCTTTTGTACAGCTCCGCTTAAAGCGTAAAGAAGCACTTGCCAACAGCCAAAACGGAAGCGAGCTGAAGGCAAATTTCAGCATTACAAAAATATTCCCTTGGTTTATCCTTGGCTTCCTTGCTATGTCTATTGTGGCAAGTATATTCCCAATCCCTGCGGCTGTTGTATCCGGCACAAAGAGTGCAAGTAAATTTCTTATGGTATGCGCTTTGGCAGCCATCGGTCTGAATACGTCCTTTTCAAGTATGAAGAAGGCAGGTATCCGTCCGATGATTCACGGATTTATTATCTCGGCGTTGGTTGTTGTCGTTGCGTTGTTGGTAGAAATGGCAATGGGAATCGTATAAAAAACGGAGGCAAATCATTATGATGCCCGATCCTATTTTCTTAAACATCTATATGTACGGCATTATGATCGCCATAGGTGTTCTATGTGCTTTTGCGACCTTGTTTGCCGTTGCCAAGAAAAAGTCTATTGACGGTAAGTTTACTGACTTTGTGTTTTATAACGGTCTTGTCTCCATCGCAGTTTTGGTCTTTGCTGATGGTCGTTGCCGGAGTTGCGGTTTTCTTCATTGTTAGGCACATTTACGGAAAGGCGGCAAAGGATGAAACGGTATCTTAATATTTTTCTGACAATGCTCAAGATCGGTCTGTTCACCTTTAGTGCTGATACTTATTTCTGCAGGACTTGGAACGTTATTTTATTCTGTATAGTTATCTTGGAGCTTACCTTACGGTTGGCTCCTTTTTCTTTATGCAATCTTAATGTCATAAATTGCTCTCTTACACCGTCTTAAAATTTAAAATAGTATAATTAAGACGACAAAAGGAAGATAGGGAGAAGCATCATGGCGGATCTGATACATAAAAAGAGGGGCCTAACCTCGTTTCAAATCATCATACTCGGCTTTGCAGGAGTCATACTTGTGGGTGCGTTATTACTGATGCTCCCGATATCAACTAAAAGCGGT
>JAZQGH010000075.1:0-10354 GCA_045539925.1 Acutalibacteraceae bacterium
TATATAAATATATAAATTAATAAAAAAATTAATATTAATAGAATCAACTTATATAAGAGTTATATATATATTCATATATATAACATCTTATATAAAAGAATCATGATATATATTAATATGGTGAAGTTGGATGCCGAAAACCCCCTCCGAGCATATCACTAACAAATTAGGACTTGGCTAAAGGGGGCTTTTCGTTTATAATGTTTATAAAGTTGATGAAGATAAAGGAGAGAAAACATGCCTAAAAAGATTTACGGGGCGGGAACTATTGTAAAACTTGATAGCGGCAAATGGAAATGGCGCGGGCATTATTACGACGAAACGACGGGCAAACAACACAGGCCAACCCGCACTTTTGAAACAAGAAAAGAAGCTGAAGAATTTAGGGAGTCAGTTTTCAAAAATGATTATTTGAAAACCATTAAAAAACCTAAATTGACAGTTGCGGCCGCTTATAAGAAATGGCAAAACGAAGTTTGGAAAGTTGACGGCAATTTATCGGAAAATACACAACGGGGTTATATCGGTATATTTTCAAAACATATTTTGCCATTAATAGGAGAAAACGACCTCCAAAAAGTCAACACCGATAAAATACAAAAATATTATAATAGGTTAAAGCTTGAGGGTAGAACGAGAAAAACGATAAAAAATATAAATCAAGCGCTTAATTCTTTGTTTGAGTTTTGTATTATCAAAAAATTGATAGATAAAAACCCGCTTGATGCCGTGATTATACCAAAAGACACGATGAAAAAACGAGCAGAAAAAGAGCAATTTAAGGATGCTATAACGGATGCAGAATATAACCTTGTTAAAGATTATTTTAGCGGTATATATCAATATACCTTGCAATTTATAGCAGAGTCGGGAGTCAGACCCGAAGAAATAGCACTCCGTCAAGAGGATGTTGACTTTGAGCATCAAGTCATTTATATAAGGCGAGCCGTCAAGCGAGAGTTGACGAATTACGAGACATACGAAACCCGCAAAATAGAGTCCGAAGATTTGAAAAGCGTTAAAGCATATAGAACGATACCCATGACGGCATCCTTGTTTTTGATTCTTGAAAATCAAGAGGCATTACTTAAAGAAATGAAAATCAAGAGTCCTTACGTTTTCCCAAATGCAGCGGGCAATATTATAGAATTAAGAAACTTGTTGCGGAGTTTTCATGTTGCTTGTAAAAAGGCAGGAATTGAAAAAAGAGGGGTTAAGAGTTTAAGGAAATTGTATATAACCCGTAGAATAAGAGAGGGCATGGACCCTAAAACTCTGCAGTATTTAGTAGGACACGAAAGCATAACAACAACCCTTGCATTTTATCAAATTCTTGACATGGATGAGGTAAAAAACGAAACTATAAAAATAGATACATCACTCATGGGACTTGATACCCCTTAAAATCGTTTTTAAGGGGGTTTAGAGCGGTTTTTATAGTTTAGGAGTATAGGAACATTACCCACCCCCTAAAAATCGATTGTAGGGCATTGTAGGGGCATTGTAGAGCATTTTAATTTGTGCTTTATTCTTTGATATGTCTTAAAATCGTTTTTAAGGGGGTTTTTAGCGGTTTTTAAGGGTGGGGGTATATCTCTATATACCTAACCCCTTAAAATCGATTGTAGGGCATTTTAAGGGCATTGTAGAGCATTTTAATTTTAAGATATAAGAGCCAATTAAAGAGTCCAATCTAAAGGGCCATTTTTTGAAGATAATGGGGCATTTTTCCTTTAGTAGAGCCAATTATCTAAAGGGGTTATTGCTTTAGCCTATTTCTCATAACCCGAAGGTCGTTGGTTCAAGTCCTTCCCCCGCAACCAAGTAGCGGTGCCAAAAAAGATGCACCAAAGAAAACCCGAGATTTTCTCGGGTTTTCTTTATTTTTCTCGTATTTCCTCGCTTTTTCAAAAATTGAATATCAATGCGGATAAAAAGATGCAAACCCCGATTTTCGACCGTCGGGAGGGATCTGAACCAAAGAACATTATTATAAGATATACTTCAAGTTGTTGATATTACTACCGAAGAAAAGGTCAAGGCACTTGCAACGCTTGAAACCGAGGAAGAAGATAACACTCCGAAAAAGTGGAGAAATAACGAAGCAAGCCTTTCTTCTTTTCTTGGCTTTGCTCGCTAAAATGATAGGCACCGCGCCAAAATGACGCGGCGCCTTCTTTATTTATTCTTTATTTCCGTTCAGTATCCATTCCGGATCATATCCAAACTCCATACCGATGAGCTTGGCGAGCATAGGAGAGATGGTTTTGTTCTGCTTGGTGCCCGGGCGGCTGTTGCTTGTCAGGATATAAAGGTAATTTTCTGACATACCGACACGCTTGGCAAATTCGCGCTTCGATAGTTTTTGTTCAGCAATTATTTTGTTGAGTCGTGCTTCCAGTGTCATGTATTCGGATCCCCTTTCTTATCCTGCTGCTGTTTTAAAGCTGCAAAACGCAGAAGCTGTTTCCTGGAGGATACCCCGAGCTTGCCGTATATGTTTTTATTATGATACTTCATGGTATTTTCCTGAATGCCGAGAATTGCGGCAATTTCTTGCGCTGTCTTGCCTTCCAAATACAGCTCGTAAATACGGGACTCAGTAGGCGTTAACGTCTTTAGATTACAAATAAAGTAGTCGTAATCTTCAAGAACAATCTTTTTCTTTTGTTCTTCGGTCAAGTGCAGAATCTCGTTCTGAGCCAGCTCGCATTCCTCAAGAGCCTTCTCGTAAGCAGCTTTTGTTCTCTGAGCTTCCTCCTCAGCGGCTTGCTTTGCAGCCTGCAGAAGCTGTAGCTGTTCCTCGTAAGCTACGTCTCTTTGCGCAAGATAATCAAAGAGGTCATCAATCTCACGGATTTTTAACTGCCCTCCGTGCTCTCCGGTGCATTTTACTTGATCGATCTTTCGGATAATGGGAGCAACGTATTTTTTGCTCATAAACAAACAATATGTAAGGGCGACTAATACGACAAATAAAATAATTCCCGCCGTTTTCATTTGTCCTTCGCGTATCTGTGCGTTGTACTGACTTTCGGCCATCATAAGTGCTACGGTAAAAGTGTGGTTGCCGAGCTTGATGCTTTGTGTATTACCGATACATTTTTCTGTTCCAAAGTCAAAAACTGTACTGCCGTCTTGCTTTGAAATCTTCACAGAATCCGAACTCGACGTATTGTACCGATTGGAATTGAACTGCCCTGAGAAACTATTTTGATTTTCGTCAAGAAGTGCACCGACAAGCTGTCCCAGTTTGCTGTCGTTTGCCTTCTTCGATAACTGAAAATACAAGTCGTTTATTTCAAAGCCGCAAACACCGATAATATTATCTCTCGCATCGCGGATCGGTGTATATACGTACCGCGCTCTTTCCCACGTATCCGGAATGTCTACTGTAGGACTCAAAATATAGTAAGTTTCTTTTGTGAATTCGGATTCACAGTTATTAAAGAAATCCGTACGCATTTCGTTACTCCATCCACTATGGAAGGTCAGGTTGCCTTCCTTACCGGTAGAGAACGAGCCTCTGTACAGGGCAATTTCATTGTTAACGGTACTCTCAGAATACAAATTAATGTATTTGAGATAAATGCCATTGTACAGCTGCGAAGCAGACTGACCGTTGACCGTGGTATCCAAAATATAGAATGCGCCGCTGCTTGGAGCGAGTTGCATATTCAGATAAACGGTGTTGTACAGCCTAAGCTGTAACGCCGAAAGAGCCTCTGCGTTGTTTTTAAGTTTTTCAAAAGCAAGATTGTTATCAACCAAAAAGCTTTCCAACGTAGCCTCAATCTGATCGGAGAAGGAAAGAGCGTGCGCAGCAGCTTCGTTATAGTCGTGTTCAATATAATCTGCATAAGATAAAAGCTGCGTATCCAGTACTTCCATGACTCTTGTATTCGTCGGATTCATAACGCCGAACAGGTTTAAAAGAAGAAGAATCAAAGATAGCACCAAGGCAATTGCCGAGATAATATACAGTACGAAACGCCTGCGCATGGATACGCCTTCTGCCTTGACTTGTTTAATAATGCTTGCAATATTGATTTTTTGGAGTCTTTTCATATTCTTACATCACACTCCTCACTCGGTCGACAGAGCCTTTAGCTCAGTGAGAGAAGATTCAACAAGCTCGTTTAACACGGCATTAGGAGCTTCACCATTAGCTACACGTTTTACGTACTGGTTATGTGCGGAAGATAAGACCGCCTTAACGTTCTTCTCAAAATTCAACTGAACTCCCGAAGCACCATCGTAGAGCGGGAGCGCATAGAAGGAATAGTCCTCAAGCATGGAATCCACTGCTTGGTAAACGCTGCGGTAGCTTTCATTTTCGACAGCACCTATATCCTCAAACAAAGAGTCAAAAGCCTCAGCGGTAACGGGAAGATAACCGGCGTTAGTTACGAAATCAAGATTGTGCTCCTTCTCAGTCAACCACTTTGCAAAGATGTATGCAGCCTGATTATAGCGCTCGTCGCTGTTCTTTACGGCAAACAGCCCGCCGCCACGGTAGATTACACCCGATGTGTTTTCAGTAAACGTAGGATATGGGAGAGCAATTGCTTCGATGGCTTCGGTAGTGTTATCCGAGTATACCACTTCATTGGGCTGATACAGAACGTCTGCGGTTGAACCGGTGTTTGCAATGATTTCGACGGTCTTCCAACGTGCGGCGGCATAACCTTCCTCAAGACAAATACCTCCGTAAATAGCAGTTTCAGCCAACGGTAGCCAAATTGTACGGAAAGCACTGTCGTCAAGACGCAGGCGGCCATTGCGTACAAGCTCACTGCCATGTGCCTTCATACCTACGTATGCATAGTTATAGTAGTCGTTAATCTGCATAAAGTTCTGACCGTTTGACCAATCATAGTATTTACGAGTAGCATCAAATATACCTTTAAAGGTGTTCAATTCGTTAACGGTAACACTGGTAGCAGTGCTGAAACGGTCAAACAAAGTTTTGTTAAGATAGAAAGCTTCCGAAGATTTCGCTATAGGAAGCATCAGTAAGTCTTTGCCGAAATATCCCTCGGACAAAAAATCCTTATGGAAATAGGATAATTCCTTTTCTGAGAAATAACCATCCCAAGACAGAAGTCTGTCCTTTCCAATAAGCTCAACAACACGGGGATAAGCTGTAAAGAGATCCGGCATCGTATCGGCGCCGGGCTCTCCATTGGCAGAAGCAGACAGCGCTTTATCAATGGCAGAGGAGCTGGTAACTGACTCTACGTTGATAGTAATTCCTTTTTCTTTCCCCACTGTTTGGTTAAATTCGTTGATAACGTCGTTTAACGGCGATTTGGTTTGACTGCCGTAAACGTGCCACATGGTTAGTGCGACCGGATTTTCCGGACTGAGTGATGTGCTGTTTTGTCCGCATCCGGAGAAAGAAGTCATCAGGATTATAAAACATAATAAGATTGCGATTCTTTTCATAGTGCCACCTTCCGATACGGGTTTTCCCACCCGAATTCCCACCCTTTTTTTGAAAATTTTCCCGTTCCTACACTTTTTGTTCTTTTTGGGTAGGGTCAAAAAAGCAGAAAAGCTTATAGTTATAATTGCAAGGTTATCGAAGGAGGGTATAAATCTTGCCTTTGTCACGAAATTAATAAAGGGGTACCCCTTTGTATAGGAACACAATTCCTACATAAAGTACTCTGTAAACGCGCCAACGAAACACAGGGTCCGCCCCTTTTTATTTTGAATTTCGTTATATCATAAAAGTTTGATTCAGTCAATACTCTGCCACCTTATGCAGAGACTTAGAACGAAAAGAAAGGAGCAAAGTTATGCTCAAAAGAAAGACGGCAACACATAAGGTGCTTGCGGATGATGGCGGCTATCGTTTTATGTTTTACTGTGATTTGTCCGGTGCACATATATGCACCACGAAGAAAATCTATTACGGAGATACGCAGGAAGAAGCCCTGCAGGCCGCATGGCAAGCAGAAGGACGCAGTCTTTTTAATCAGTGCCGCAAATGTGGCAAATGGGTCAGTCTCGCCATGTACAATGTCGACGTTTTGGAATGTGTGGAGTGTGCTCCTTTCGAAGCTGAGGCGAAGTTTTGTAAAAACTGCGGCTCAAAGATTGATGAACCCACAAGGCCGTGCCCGAAGTGCGGCAAACCTCTTGCTTATTACGGAAAGGAGTGGAACAAATGAGTCCTACCGAAAAGTTAAGATACAGAAACATGGAAGACTATGGCTTTGGCCCTAACGTGATGAAAAAAACGAAGGTCTGCGCCCGATGTGGCAAGATGGTCGGAGCCAATGCCAAAATTTGTCCCGAGTGCGGAGAAAAGTTATCCAGTGAAACGCTCTTTGACCGCTATAAGCGGCAGCACAAAAGTTGTCCCTATTGCGATACGGTTTTAGCGCCCGATTCGCATTATTGCCCGAACTGCGGTAAGCAGATTTTGCGAGAAGCGGCGGGTAAAGAGAAAGATGCCGGCTGATATTTGTGCTTTGAGCCACACGCTTTTCGTATAAATAAAAAATATTCCTGAAAAGGAGGAAAAACAGATGAAATACAAACATTTAAAACAATTATTAAGTTCACTATTGGCGTTTGTGATGGTAATCGGATTGATTCCGGCATCAACGCTGACGGTATTTGCGGCACACAAATGCCCGGACTGTGAGGATTTGATCGACGGATCACCCTATTGCAGTGAATGTTACAAATGTGATGCCTGCGTTGCTCTGTGTATTGAGTGCGGCGTTTGTACCGATTGCTCAGGCTCTGAAATCTGCGACGGCTGCTCCACCGAGGAAATCGGCGACAATATGTGTCTGGAGTGTGCTATTGAAAAAGGTACCCACTGTACCGGTTGTGACCAATGCTATTTTGATGTGGGCGAATGGTGCGAGGAGTGCGGTATGTGCGCCGATTGTGTAGAAATCGACGTGGGATGCAGCGCCTTCTACGGGCAGCGCATTTGCTTTGATTGCGCTATAGATAAAGGGGAGTCCCATTGCCCCGGCTGTGACGCATGCTATGGCGAAATTACACACTTTTGCGTTGAGTGCGGTATGTGCGAGGATTGTGTGGAATACGATGAGAGGTGTTCTTACATCCAAGGAACCGATCTTTGCTACGAATGTGCTGCAGGCTATGACGGCCATTGCCCAGGCTGCGACCAATGCTATGGTGACGTGGAAGACTGGTGCCAAGAGTGCGGCTTGTGCGAGGACTGTGCAGAATATGACCGGGGTTGTTCAGAGGAAGTAGGTGCAATTATTTGTAAGGAATGTGCCATTGATCACGGTCATCACTGTCCCAACTGCGACCAATGCTATTTTGATGTGGGCGAATGGTGCTCGGAATGCGGACAGTGCGTAGATTGTTGTCCTGCCTGTAACTACTGCTGTGAGGAGTGGGGCGACATCATCTGCATGGAGTGTGCCATAGACAACGGTATGCACTGCCCCGATTGCTCGGAGTGTTACGGTGAGTGTGGCGGAGAGTTCTGCGCAGAATGCGGCATTTGCGCAGGCTGTGCCGAGATTAATCCCAACGAGGACCTCTGTTTGGATTGCGCCATTGCCGCAGGACTTCATTGCCCCGGCTGTGAAAGCTATATTGAGGATTCGCCCCTTTGCGAGGGCTGTGGAGAACACTGTCTGGAATGTGCCGAAGCCTTCTGCGAAAGCTGTAATTTATGTTCAGAATGTGTTTTGATGTGTCAGGACTGCGGCTCCTGTGAGGAGTGCGCCACTATATGCCCTAACTGCGAGGAATACTGCTCGGAGTGCGTAGGGCTATGTGACGACTGCGATCTCTGCCTCGTTTGCTGTGAGGACATTGCCAACTTCGCCGGATGTGACTGCGGCGAATGGGTCTGCGTAGAAAATATGGATTGGGACGAGCATTTTGCCGAGGAGCATAGCAATGCCCAGCCCGGACAGACCGGTCACAGCGTCAGACCCGCCCCGACATGGGATTGGGACAGTACATACCACTGGCACAGATGCGTTTACTGCTATGAGGACGGTCATCTCACGGGTAAGGGCGCGCATTCCTTTGACGCAAACGGCGTATGTACCGTTTGCCGTTATGTGCGCAACGCGCAGATCCAGATCATCGTCCAGCCTAGCGACTCCAAAGCTGCTTTTGTGACCAGCCCGGATGAGGACTATGACGACAGTAATATTGCCCGCTTCAGCGTAAAGGCGTCGGGCAAGAGCGAACTGACCTATACCTGGTACGAGGGGTACTATCATTACGGTCTTGGAAAGATGGTATACACACCTCTGACTGACCCTGAGCAGGGAGAGGACTTTGAGGGCAGTGAAATCTACTGGCTGGTTCCAACCGATGCCTGCTGCCGGGAATGGTACATCCGCTGTGTCATCACCGATATATACGGCAACGAGGTGACTACCCGGGATGCGCTGGTGCAGGCAAAGCATAACTACCAGTATTTTAAGTACTATCGAAGCAATCAGCATCCATTGGAATATGCAGAAAGCAACAAATACGGGCATATTCTACAATGCGTCGGTGATGATTGCGGACAGGTGACCTATCTGCGTCCCCATGAGGATGAGGATAGAAACGGCTACTGCGATATCTGCGAATTTGAGATCGGCAAAATCCTCATCACCAAGCAACCCAGAAATTCCTCCACCGCCTATTCCTACAACCCCGATGAGGGCTATGATGAGAGCAATTTCGCCTACTTTCGTGTAGAAGCTGAGGGCGAAAGCAAGCTTACTTATACCTGGTGCAGAAGACAGTATGTGGGCGGTGTGCTGAAATATGTGCCTCTGACCAATCCACAGGAGGGTGAAGTTTATAACAGTCCTGAGTTAAAGCTGTTAATACCCGAGGATGCCTGCTGTAACGAATACATCTACGCCTGTATCATTACTGATGAGGAGGGCAACGAAACAAGAACGGTGGATGTTACCCTGAAGGCAAGGCATAATTATCAGTATTATGAGGATTATCTGACCACCCGTTCTAACCCTTACGCAGATGCCAGAAAGAAATACCACGGTCATATTTTGGTGTGCGTCAGTCCCGAATGTGGTGCGAAAACCAGACTACGCCAGCATTTGGATGAGGATCTGGACTATGTCTGCGAGGTTTGTGATTCCCAAAAGGATATGATCTATCCGCCGGAGATTTTTGTCACCGCCCCCAAGGAAGGACAATTGCCCAGTTATACGGTTACCGTTGACCGACCCGCTTGCTACACCGCTATGGGCGGCAGCAGCAACTATACCCTGTATCGCTTCTGGTTTGTATCTGACAACGGTGTGGATAACTGGCAGCTGATCGATAAGAATACAGCCTTCGTTGCGGGTAAATATTACAAGTTTGCGGTGGAAATGCAAACAAAATCCGGCTATGCGTTCCCCACGATGGTGTCCTACGATGATTGTGAGCCGTATATCTGGGCAAAGGTCAACGGCAATTATACCAAAGCGCATAAGACCTATGGTATGGATCCGGATCACTACATCACCATCTACTATGAGTTCGGCATGTGTAATGACAGCGTTGTGGAGAATATCATCATCGAGAATGTCACCGAGCCGATTGCCGGTGAAAAACCTACCTACGCCGCCGCTGTCCGCGGCTCTGGCTACAAAATCAACAGCGACAAGAATACTTACTACGATGCCTATTGGGCAGGAGAAAAGTGGTACTACATCAAAAACGGTATTGGCTGGTTTGATCTGACCGAAAGCGATTGGATCTACGAAAACGAAAGCTTTATCCCCGGACACGAGTACCTGGTATATGTTTATCTGATCACCGAAGACGGCTACGAGTTTGCCTATACCTCCAAGTATTATGAGAATGCAACCACCGCTTCCATCAATGGCTATGTGGGGGAGGTGAACATCTGGGAGGGTTACTGGAGTTCCCAGCGTCGAGTCAGCTGCAGCTTTACCTGTCAGGGCAAGAAGATTACTACCGTAATGGTAAATGGTCTGGAGACCCCCAAGCCAGGCAAAACTCCCGACTATACGGCAACGGTGGCATACCCTGAGTGGTATCAGATGGATCCCATCTATGCCGGTACAAACGGAATTGTTTGGTCTGATGAGGAAGGGCATCAGCTGGATCCCTCTGACACCTTTGAAGCGGGTAAGAAATACAGGGTAGAGTTAAAACTGATTCCTGCCCAGCTGGACGGTGCCAACACCTGCCAGTTTGTAGCGCCTGTAAGCGCATATGTCAACGGCAAGCAGGTAATTGAGGACGGCTCTTATGACGCGGTTTACGCCAGCACCAATGCGGTTTACATTTACTACACCTTCCCAAAGGCGGCGGAATATGCCGGCGTAACAGTCAGCGGCTCTGTTACCAGCTTTAACGATGC
>JAZQGH010000076.1:0-6345 GCA_045539925.1 Acutalibacteraceae bacterium
TCCCGAATGTCAAGTAGTTATTTGCAAATTGTTCAAAAAATTTTTGATATTTAGTTTTTTAAGCTCTTTTGTGAACCGTTTTGTGCTGTTTTCACCATTGAATATAGCTCTTGGGTAGTTGTTTATGAAATCTTGGACGTATTGAATATACTCGGTGCTGTAATTGCATATAGGGGTGCCCTTCGGGATAAATCTGCGGATGAAGCCGTTTTGATTTTCGTTAGTGCCTCGCTCTGATGAACGGTAAGGGTGACAGTAATAAACGATTGTTCTACGCTTATTTGTGTATGGCGAAAACTCTATACCCTTTGTATCGGAAAACTCCGTTCCGTTATCAAAGGTTATAGATTTGAATACTTTTCGGAAGGTTGTGCTTCCTATTTTACGTTCAAGACGGTTAAGCATTCTTACAGTGCTTGCTGCCGTCTTGTCGGGTGATTTTAAGATAATTTCCATTCGGGTGAGCCGTTCTGTCAACGTCAGAACGGTCTCGCCCTTTTTATTTGTACCTATAACGGAATCTCCTTCCCAATGCCCAAAAATTAAACGTGAGTTAATCTCCGAGGAACGCTTTTCAATGGAATGTTCTATATCCGGGAGTTTTTTAGGTTGTTTTTCTTCGGTTTTCTTTTTACGTTCTCCTTTGCGGAGTAGGTTTTTATTGGTGATCTTCAAGAAAATACCCTTGTCTATATAGCTATAAAGTGTAACACGGCATACTTTAGTTTTGAATTTCAAGCCGTGTTCTTTTATGTAAAGGAGTATCGCCCCGGGCGAATATCCTTGTAATACCATATCTTCAACGAAGGTTGCGAACTCTTTATCATTACCGAGCTTCAGAGGTGCACCCTTTGCGGTGGCGTTAATATCTGCCGAGAATTGAGCTTTATCCGCACTATACTTCCTTGTTTCCGTCCAATCAGTGTTACGGTGCATATAGTAGCCTCTTTTAAGCTCGTGGTATATGGCTTGATGTGTATATCCTAATTCTTCAGCTATTTTCTTTACAGGAACTCCGGCATTATACAAGGCTTCAAGTTTATACCTTGTTCTTTTGGTGAATGTTTTGTAGCTTCTTTTCGTTCTTTTCATTTTGGATATACTCCTTCAAGGGCTATACGCCGTTATTTATACGCTTATCCGTTGTTTGCACAATAGGTAAGCCTTTTTCTTTTTTTGGTTACATGGGGGAGTGGGTGGGAGGGCGTGAGGAAAACGGCTGCTCGCCTGTGTTTTTCCTCACGGCCTATCTCCCTCCCACTCTGTACTCTCAATTCATTACGGTAGGTAAAATGCTTTAAGGCTCATACCCTTGCTTATTGCAAACATACGCCGAGTGAGAAACTCCTCCGCGTTTCTCCCCGACAAATACCGTTATATTGTCGGCTCCCCTCTTCCTGCGAGGTCTGTACCACATTCCCTACGAAAAATAAAGGGGTTAAATGGTCGTATTTATATAAAAACTTTTTCTAACACACGGGGAAAAACTTTTTCTATAAATCTCCACCACGCAGTAGCGACCCCTTGATTTTCCTCGGCAACGTAGCACGTTGTGGGCACAGAGGTGCACGGCACCTCTCTACACACAGAGAGTGTCGGGGCATATTGTACTGTTCTGCTCGCTCGGTATAGGGGGCGTAATCCTATACAAGCCCGGTTGGTAGGGGCTTAAGTTTTCCAACAGACACCGGGAGGGGCTGACGGCTCCCGGAGTTGAAAAGCTGAACAGACACGAAAGGGGGTGAATGTATGCGAGTGTACATAAGCAAAAAAGAAGCATCTACGCTCATCAAAGCTCTTGAGTTACTCTTAGAAAGCGAACCTCATAGCTCTGAAGCGAAGACACTTCTCGCACGTATTGAACAATGCCAACAAAGGCAATGCAAACGCAAGGTTAAGCAGAACCGCCAAGTTACTTAACCAAGCTCAAAGAGGGGCGGGCTTTCCGCCTCTCGACATCATCATTATACTACACCATTTTGCAAATTGCAAGAGGTCCGAAGCATTTTCAGAGCCTTGCACAATTTCGGGTGGTGACTAACAAACTACAAAAATATGCATTATGCACAAAGGAGATAAAAAATATGGCACTTAGATGGGATTGGAACAAATGTATAGGAAAGCTTGAAATTGAAAATCAGCAAGTTCCGATAAAGGTATATCAAGGAAACGCACTTCTCATTTTCCTCAATGAATGGAAGAACGAAGCAGGCACCGATGTTTGGTCAATGTATAATTTCTTCGCAGACAAACACCACTTCAAAAATTGGAAAGATGATAAAGAATGCAATTATGCAAAAGGTTGGTTAAAGCTCACACTTTGGAAAGTACCTTCTGATGTATGGGAAGTACTAAAAGACCTCGTTAAACGTGGCGTTACAATCGAGATAAGGAGCAAAGAAAATGAAGCCTGATGTTACCACAATCTTAACAATCTCGCTCATCAGAGCGAAGCTCGAAGCTAAGAAATATGCTGATGTAGATGACGGAGGCACTTGCAACTTCGATACTCCTGTTCTGAAGCTCGGTTCTGAATGGACAGACGAGTGTATAAATCGAGCCTTTGCTCTGACAGGGCTCAGACCTTACCGAATAAGCAAAAGCACCATTCACGTTCTCGATGCCGTTGAAGGTCAAGGCTTCAGAAGAACAGCAATGGCTGGAGCTTTCAGAGATAGCCTCAGAGCTTCGGGATACGAAGCTTACGTTGATTACCGAATGGATTGAGGTATCTGACTATGGCAAAGCTAACGGATAAAGACCTTTTTGAATTTGTGTACCGAGCTGACACGCCTCAGAAGATTGCAACGGCTGAACGTTGGCTCACCGAACACAAGCATCTGACGAGCCAAGCCACCCTCGACGAGCTGATCGCCGTTCTGAATAGGACGGCGAAAAGGCTCTTTCGGGTGAAAATGGCAGAGTATGAAGAAAACCTTTACAAGCGAGGTTTTGAAATTAACGTTGTGACAGGCGAAGTTGTTGCCTGTTCAGAAGGAGTGAGGATATGTTAGACATTTACATTTTCGCAAATAATATATGCATAGAAATCTTCAAATGTGAACTCAGCAAAACGGAAGAAATCAATAAATATCTTGAAGAACTTGAGAACAACGAAACAAAATACACTATCAGAGTATCTGAAAACAACGATATAAGGAGTACAAAAATGATTAAGCCAAGAAAACTCAAAAATCTGAAGCAGGGTGAATACTTCACCCTCAAACCTATTGCAGAGCCGAAGGAGAGCCAAGTATATATACGTGGCGAATATGACCGATATGAGCAAAAATATGAATGCATCAAATTCTCGGATATGTGCTACTCCCGACTTTTCAAAGGTGATAAGGAAGTTTACACCGATTTTATTTTCTGATGAAACACCGGGGCGGCAGTTGCCGCCTTGGTTTTACTCTCTCCCCCTAAGCAGATGCTTAGCCAATGTACCGAGCCACCCCACACCACACGAAAGGAGATGCGAAAATGGAAATTGTAAACGAAGAAGATCTGTGCAGATTTGCCGTGATTGATATGTATGATATAATACTATGGGATAGCAATGACGTCGGGGAATGCTATGATATTTACCTTCTTTACGGCAAAGAATATTGCAGAGGAGTGTATGACTATCAACAAAACAAATATCTCGATGAGGTTGATATAATCGATCTTACCGGATGTCAGATACACAGTGAATAAAAGCCCGGGAAAATTTCCCGGGCTTTTATTATGTTTTCTTAACTTTCTTGAAAAAATAGTTCAAGTACCCATTTTGAAAAGAAACACCATTTTTATCTTTTCTATCATAACAAAGCTTGCGCATACGTTGCCGAGTTGCAATACAATCGTTAATCTTTGCCTTGTTGCCCTTACACCAAGCGTAATCTTCTTGAGCAACAGTCATACCATCAAAATAGTTTTTTCTTTCCTCATGTGTAAAAGTACGATTTTGCTTATACATTATCTCACCTCCTTTACTCATCAGCATTTATTGTATTCAAAGATTTCATTTTTGTAATGTCGTTTTGGAAATAACTGTTCTGAAGCTGATTTTCTTCGTCTGTGCCGACTTCTCCTGCATACATGATAAAGTCATCAATATGCATTGTGTTCGGCTCGTAGCTGTCGAATACGGCTTCAAGGCAAGCTGTTCTGTATCTCCGGGAACGGTCTTTTTTTGTGATCAAACGCCATTTGTCTTTTTTAACCTCTCCGTCCATTCTGCCGCTTTGAATTTCGAGCTTCAGAGTTTGCGTACCGAATAGACCGTTTATTTTGTCATAATGGTTATTGATCTTTGAAATAACGTTCTTCAAAAGATACGTGAATAGAGTGCTATCACTCCTATTTATGATATACTCGTTATAGAAATTATCCCATGAGCCTTTTATCCAAGAGAACACGCCTTGACAGAGCCAATAAGGCGAAAAGAACGGCAGAGCCGGGGCAAGCTCGGTCTTGTCCGATATGTAAATGATCTCGCCAAGCTCACGGCCACCTGCTCCCCAAGCTTCCGGGCGTTGCAGGTCTGCTATGATCCTGATAAATACCTCGTTATCGACTACGGCTGCATGACGGCTCATCATCAGGCAAGCGTCGTGAAGGTCATTCTTTTGGTTTGTTTCCTCGGTATTCATTTTGATTTCTTTAAGAACTTGCATATTCTTAAATTCTTTGTCTATCTCGGTAATAACAAACGTACCAAAAGACAACCTTCTCGCCTTCGGATTACCCTTGACGAGCTTTTTACCAAGACGAAGCATATCAAAATCAATGATATGTGCGTGATTTGAATATGCTTCCTGAAGCTCAGGATCACGAGCAAAGAAATCCATATCCCTGCTTGGCATATTACCAACATCAGAAAGTATTGTATCAACTCTGATGCTGTAATTTGCAAAAATCAACGTTGTTTTTACCGTGAAAATAAGATACGCACAGGCGTAATCTTCGAGAGCATCAAAAAGATGCGTGATTTTAAGCTCGTCATTATACGTTACCTTATAATGCGTATAATCATATCCGAAGGTGTAATCCTTCTTGAAAATACCGTACCTCTCACGCATTCTTTGATAGCTCTCTGCAGTTATATGCTCGAACGACGTTATTTTATCGAACATAGCTCGGTGACCTCGCACCCATTTTCTGCAAGTGTCAAGATCAACAATGTTATCGTTATCTATATTTTCCTTGATCTGATCCCTGAAGGTCTGCCAAGGAAAATTCGGGAACATTCCGTCTTTACGTTCAAGAATCTTCGCCGCTCTTGTAAACTGATCCTTCTCGGATGTTAACGCCATTCCGGTTATCATTTGCGTTTTGCCTATTCCCATTTCGCCATAAACGGTTGTAACAACACCCCTTCCTGAAAGAAAGGAATTGTTACAATCCTCGGCGTAATAAAGTTTACTCATAGCCATTGACCGACAAATGTAGTTATACAACTTACAACCGATTACGGCCCATATAATAGCTGGGATAAATCGTATCATCGGCGTAAGGTCGTTCAGGAGCTTTAATACCTGAGTGAAAAGGCTAACGAGATCCCACGAAGCTACGAAGTATAGGTAATATGCTATAAAGCCTATTACCATACTGAAGATGTTAAAATGCAAGCACCACAGCACAAGCCACGTGCTTGTATAAACACTATTTTCCTTCAGAAACGCTACAAAGCCCTTGCACCAAGCAATCACAGGATAAATACGCTTGAACTGAAACCTTTTGAAGCCTTTAAGCTGCTTAGATTCCAAATTGCGCACGTTGCAACGCTTGTCCTTATAGCTGTTAATTTGAAGAATAACAACCAAGACAAGCGGCAGAATTACGAGCATAATTCGGGAAAGGTAATAGAATAAATCTCCTACGAAAGTCAGATAACGCTCAAAGTTTTCTGCCGAGAAGAAAACTTCCCAATAGTTGCTCCATAGGAGTTGAAATTCTTCCCACGTTTCAGGGAATATTCTTATCGGCTCCCATATCTGCTCCGCAAACTGCCACTCTTGCATTTGCGTAACCGTTGCATTTATAGGATTTCCGTCACGGAAGAACAATTCTGCAATGTAGTACGCAAATGACATAGCGACATCTCTCACCGTTTCCGCAAGGCGAGGTAGCGAGTTCGGGAACAGGAAGCCTAAACCGAGGCTGATTAAAGTAATTACCGCACATATAATATGACGGTAATCCTTCTTAAACTGTGATATTTTGATTTTTATGTAATTCACCCTATGACACCCCCTGTAAACAGGAAATATCCAACGAGGAAAGCGAGGACGAGGGATAAAGCGATAAATAAAAGCCTTTTGCCTGCTGATATTTCGTTTTGCATTTTTCTTCTCCTTT
>JAZQGH010000077.1:0-10501 GCA_045539925.1 Acutalibacteraceae bacterium
TCGCAATATTCTTGCTTTAAAAGATAGCCCTCAGAATATCGAACAATACCTACGGACTTAATTTCAACATCAACAACGCTTATATCCTTTGCATCGTATTTTACCGTGTTATTGTAATTGTACGCTGCTATGCACTTCGCAACAGAAAAACCTTTATATCCAGTTATATCGTCCCCCCCGGCATTATGTTCGTCGATGCTTTCATCGAAAGCTCGATAAATCGTAGAAATGTTATAATAGCGATAAAGATCGCTTGACACCTTAAAATCGTTTACAACGTATTTATCAAGCGTGCCGTAGCTATTAACCCAAGTAAGAGAATAAAGCTGATAATTTTGCGTTGTATCTTCATAATGATGCGTTGACATATTGATATGCGTAGCCTTCATATCCTTTACGGAATCTGCAGGCTGATACGCATATACAAACAGCTCGCCGCCTTCGCCTTCTGCTATTTGAATAAGCTGAACGCTAAAATCATCAGTTTTTGCAGGGTAATCATTTACATCGAAAGAAGAATCCTTGCTGAGATCCTCAATAACCGTTGTATAAGCCGTGGTAGCTGCTGCGCTAACCGTAAGCGGCAGAAAGAGCGACAGCACCAAGCTCAAAAGGAGCATTACGCAAATTATTCTTTTTTGTGTTTTCATAGTATTTCTCCTTTTTTAGCAAAAAATGGATAGGGCAGAAAGCCCTACCCATTTTCACGGATTTTATTAGGTAGCGGAATCCTCTACCTTGGTTTCCTCGGTGGTGATCTTTACGGTAAGCTGGTTAGCGTAAGTGGACTTCTCGAAGAAGGAAACCTTCTCGTTTTCGTCATTCTGAGGATAGATTACGATTCTTACACCGTGAACAGGCTCCTCTGCAGCATCAAGCTCAGCAAGAGTAAGGTTAAGACCTTCGTTTTCTACGCAGGAAATCCAAACATCGTTTTCATCGTAGAAGTGGACGGTGTACTTAATATCGCTGTCAAAATCAGCGTAGAGCTTGATTCCGGTACATTCGATAATGTCCTTGGTGTAAATGGCGTTCTCGTCCTCGGTGTACTGACCCGTAGTTGCATCAATAGCACCAACGCTGTAAGAGGGGTGAATAGTCTTGTAACCGTCATCGTCTGCAGAGCCGATGTTACCGATAAGAGATGCAACGAGGACTACCGCAAGAACGGCAAGCACAACGTAAAGTGCCTTTGTAAGAATATCCTTCTGACTTCTTGTAAGTTTCATTGTTTTTTTACTCCTTTGTTTTGTGTTTTGGATGTGAGCGTATAGCTCTTTAAGCTACGGCGTGGACGCAATTACGATATGCACAAATGTGCCTATCATAATTGCTTATATATGCCTTTGCCGTTCGCTTTTTGATGATGGGTTTGATATTCGCAAGGTAATAATGCTTAAAGGCTATACGCTTACCCCATCCAATAAGCGATATATACCTTCTTGCACGAAGGATATTCAGCCCTTTGTGCTTAATATCCCTCACCACTTTCGTTAAGTGGCAAAATAAGCTCTTGCGAAGCTGTGTAAAATTTCGATAAAATTTATATCCTACGAAGTCGAGTGGTCGGCTATGAATTTTCCAAATCTGCCAATTATCCTTTATAGACAGTCCGTAGCTTTCAAAAATCTTAGTGAGTGCTGCTTTCGCCTCTCTGAGCCGTCTTTTATTTGTGTCTATAAGGACCATATCATCTACGTATCGCACGTAATACTTAACGTGCAATACTTCTTTTATGTAATGGTCTATATCCTGCAAATAAAAGTTTGAAAGCCATTGTGACGTGTAAAAGCCTATCGGCAGACCTTGACCGCCTGAATCTATGATTGCATAGAGCAAATCAAGAGTGTCACGGTCTTTAATTTTCTTCGCTAACATTTCCTTTAGCTTTTCGTGGTTAATACTCGGGAAGAACTTCCTGACGTCTATTTTAAGAACGTATTTAACCTTCTTTTTCAAAACTCGGTCAAGATACTTCTTGACGGCTTTGCCGCCTCGTCCCGGAACTGAGCCACAGGAGAACTCATACATTCCCTGCGCCAATACAGGCTGTATGACCTGAATTACCGCCCAATGTATGATTTGGTCGGGGTAATACCTCGGTATCGTGATAAGACGTTCCTTGTGAGAAGAATTATCAAAGATAACACGTTGTCGGCAATTACCTAAAACGTAAGATTTTTCAGTAAGAAGCTGTCTGATCTTCTGCACAATAACATCCTCGTTGTCGAGGATGCATTTAATATACCGCTTATTTTTCTTTCCCTTTGAGCTATTCCTGATAGCCAAGCGGATATTTTCTTCCGAACAAATCTTTTCATATAAAAAGCCTATTCGCTTCATAAGAGTAAACCTCATCTTCTTTTATGCTTCAGACGCTTTCAATTACTTACTAACGCCTGCTCTTTACAGCTATTTTTTAGCAAGGGCTAAGGACATATATCCTCATTACCGTTTCCGGTTAATATGAAGATATAAAAGAGAGGCGAGCACCGACATTCGTGTTCGAGTTGGAAGCATCGTTGTTGCCGTTGAGATACCACAAGCCAGCATTCGACGTGTTGCTCCAGTTACCGCCGACATACAGCACCGCAGAGCGAGGATATATGCCCTATAAAGTTATTAAATTAAGAACTGATTTTGTCGGGGGAATACTCCCCCGAAACCCCCTAAAGAGGTCTGAAAGAAAGGCGAGCACCGACATCCGCGGCCGAGTAGGAAGCACCGCTGCCGTAGAGATACCACAAGCCAGCACGCGACGTGTCGCCCCAGTAACCGCCGACAGACAGCACCGCTCCGCCTGTGTAAATCTTATCTCCCACATAAGTATCTGCTGTGCCGCTTGCGGCTGTGGGATAAACATAAGATTTGGTTGCGGCAGTGGTGCCGGGTTTAAGTGCCGAAATAAAGTTTCCGGAAGTTATACCCGATAATGAATAGCCAAAGCTATTTGCACCTGTCGTAGAATCCGAATAATTATGAGGCAGACGGAACATATAAACGCTATTAGAAGAAAATACTACACCGTCTATCCACTTATTTACGTTACCATAAGGATTCTCTATGCCGAGCATCTTTACGCAATCCGTAGTGGTATTCCAACCGTTAAGACCTTCGATAGGATCTGTTGTACCTGTTGCAGATGCGGAACTCCAAGAGGAAACTGCACCTGTTCTACCGCCATAGACAGTCTGAATATTAGCCGTCTTGTAATACGTCATACAGAGGAAATTATAAAGAACGGTCATTGAATAGTCCTGAAGCTGATAGCCGTTATAATAATTTGAGCTATCTCCGTAGGAACGAGCCGCCGTCCTCGCATTATCTCTTGTAATACTTACAAGGCAAGTCTGCCCGGACTTTGAATAACCCTGAGTTTTAGAACCTGACATTTCATACTTGCCAAGGGCAAAATAATCAAGATAGGTATATCCTTCGGGGTCTGAGGGGTCGAGGAAGCAGTCAGGAATAAACATATCTTCCTCTGCCTGAACGTTAGATACCTTGAAGCCATCTATTACGCCGTCACTGTTAGTAACGAACTTAATGTAGCACTTAGGATATTTTACGAACACGTTACCGTGGCTGTCTGTAAATTCCTCTATTTCACAGAAGGGGAACATATTATCCAGAGGCGAAGAAACGTTTACGTAAACGCCTGTCTCGCTAAGGCTGTAACTATTTGCGTTTGCTATATCGTCAGTATAGGTAAGCTCGCCGCTTGAATCCGAAAGACCTGTGAAGCCGAGAACTACCGTATCCGTAAACCTCGGATAAAGCGTTATGTCTGCTGTCGGCTCGTAGGGAAACGCTACGTAATTACCGCCGCTTTCGGCATCATACCAGCCTGTAAAGTAAAGGCCCTGTATTGTAGGACTTTCAGGCTCGGTTACTGCCTGTCCTTTGTTCACTCCTGCGGCTGCGTGGAGTGAATCTATACCCATAAAGTAAACGGTGTAATCAGTGTCGTAGCTGACGGTGCCGTTATCGTCCTCGACAATATCCGGCTCTATGTACTTAATGACAGTTCTTGTACCGCCCATATTACCGAAAATGCCGATTATAGCTACAAGGGCGAAAATTACAAAAACGCCGCTTACGGCTTTCGTAAAATCTACCTTGCCGGACTTTGAAGCATTCTGCTTTTTCGGTGTAACCGTCTTTTCTTTTTTCGGAATTTTAACCTTAAAGGCGTTTTTCATTTTCGCCTTGAAGCTGTTGAAGCTTTCCTTCAGGCTAACCTTCTTCGCCTTCGGCTTCTGCTTCTTCGGAGCTTTAGCCTTTTTCGGTTTGAGATTCTTTAGCTTCAGCTTCAGACTCTCAAAGCTCTTTTTGAACGAAAAAGGCTTTTTTGCTTTTTTCTGTTTAGGTCGGTCACGTGTTTTCTGCATTGGACTAACTCCTTTTGTTTTGTTTATTATTCAAAACTTCTTCAAGAGGTACGTATTCGCAAATATTTGCGAAACCCTCTACGAAGTCAGTTTTCTTCTTTTTAGGATTTTGTGTCATTTTGTGTATATCATTCTTGAACCAAGCCACACAGCCTGCCGGACGGCCATAATCGTCAAGCTCGCTGTATACGGCGATTTCCTCACGAGTGATCTCCACGTAAGCCGTTATACGCCGATACATCTGCTTTAAGTCCTCTCGGTTGGTGAACTTATACCAATAGGACAGAGGAACAGACGAGGTAATTATAATAAGCTCGCCGGAGAATACTTTATTTCCGTATCTCGCTTGAATACTTGACGAAGTATGGTTGTCTATGATTTTTAGAAAGTCCTCGAATTTATCAAAGGTTGTATCTCTCGCATCGTCAAGTATCATACACTTTTGACCGAGGTAATCTTGCCAAGGATCGTTTGACGATGAAGAAATACAACAGTCATAGCCTCGTCCCTCAGCGTAACGCTTCGCATAAGTCGTTTTGCCTGTGCCTGTTTTTCCATAAATAAACATTACGTCTATATCACGGTTAGGCTCTAAAGATAAGACCTGACAATGTATTTTCCATAGCTTTTCAAGAGTGCCGAAAGCCGTCTTTTTCTCTGCTATCGGCAGGGTGTCTATGTACTTTAGCTGTTGTGCATAAGAGTATTTTTTGAAATCCCCGAGGATTTTTGACTTTTCAATTTCCGCCTCGAAATCAAAGTTTGCTATAACCTCGGATGGTGAATACTGATATTTGTGCTTTTGTGATTCTTGCCCGTGGGTTAGATACAAAAGCATGTCCGTAGCTCGTCCTTTTATACGCTCTACGCAAGATTCCTGAACACCGAACCATTGAGCGACAATCTTACTATCTACGCCGCTTTTACCGAAGTTTACGTATATGTGATAATGCGGAGAAGCATCTGCATCTTTATCATGCAGTATGTAAGCATATTTTTTTATGGTTTTGTACCTACGAAGAATGTCTCCGATTGGTTCTAAAAAATATTCCACTCGTGATTCGATTTCGTAATGCTTACATTTCATATTTGTTAATCCCCTGAAATCAAGAAATACGATATTAAATCGAATATATAACCGCTTGTCAAAATGCGGAATCCCTTCCGGCTAAGGTGGAATGCTTCCACCTTTTACCCGGGGTTTTCCACCTTTTGCCTACGGCGCTGGACAAGCCCTCAGCGCCGTAGGTATATTCTTTATTTTAAAATAAATACAAGTACCCTTGTTTGAATGTGGAGTTTAGGTTGAAAAATATGCTATTTTTCCACCTTTTCCACCTTTTGCCCGATATAAGAGCAGTTAAAGAAAATGGCGAAAGGTTTCGCCATTATGTAAGAGGTACTTCGAGGTTAGGAAGGTTTACACCTTCGGGAACGGTAACTTCGCCTGTTTCCTGATTTACGTTTACAGGCTCGTCCTTTGCGGCTTCATTCTTCGCAGGAAGCTCAGGAAGAAGCTCTGCAACAAGGTCAACCGCAGCAAAGCGGGCCTGATAGCCGGGATCCCTGTCGTTAAACTGCTTATTAGGGAAATACTTTACCTCAATAGGAATAAGCTTATCGTTCAGACCAAGATAAAAATTGGTAAACTGCTTATCCTTACCGTCCTTCTTGTAAGTACCTGTTCTCTTGAACAATTTGATTTCTACTGTCATTTTTCTTCTCCTTTGTTTTGTGCCTATGCGGCATTTTTATTTATAAGGCTATGCGCCGTTATATCAATAAAATTTATATACATCCAAATCGGTAATTAAATCGTCTGGCGAAACAGTTAATTCTGTACCAGGATGCCCTTTAATAAAATACGAAATTAAATTATTTAACGAGCCTTTAACTTCATTAAAGTAAAGTGAACTAACGCCCGTAATTTGTTCAATTTCACATTCATCAAGCCATCGTTTAAATTCAAAATAAAAATGGTAATGCCCGCATTTGCAATCGCAATCATTTACATGATAAATAAAAGCAAAATTTTTCGTGTTTCCTGTGGTGCAGAAGTCAATAAGCTTCTGCGCATCAGATAATTTGGAAACTACAAAATGTATCCTTTTGTATTTGGGAATACCCCCAAAAATACGATTTCCTAAAAATAGCATTTTTCTTTCTCCTTTATGGTTACACACCTTAGAATTTATTTATTTGGCTATACGCCTTGAAATTATAGGGATGAACGACAACTATCAGCACCGAGTGCTTTTCGCCGTCGTTCAGGGCAGATGAAGAACTTCGTGACACTGCCACATTCGCCGAATGGTCTGAATACGTCAATAGGGAAAAATGTCACGTCCGAGTGATTCTTTTTTTCTTTCCCTCACCCCTGCTCGCAGGGGCAAGGAAAAGAAAAAATGCTATCTGCAAAGTTTTTACACCTTGCAAATAACATTATAAACTTCAAATCCATTTTGCAAGTATAAAATTATATTGACAAATGATGCTGTATCGTGTATAATAAAGTTGTTATGGAAGCGTAGCTCAGTTGGTCAGAGTACCTGCTTGACATGCAGGGGGTCAGTGGTTCGAGCCCACCCGTTTCCACCAAAAACAAAAAAACACGTCCTTGTGATGTGTTTTTATTTTATAGAGGCAGTGAGATGATGTGCATCATCAAAATCCACAGCCTTCAATGCATTTTCATTCAGGAGGTCGGTCCTATGTCAAAAGCAAAAATAACCAGAATAGTAATTGCCGCTCTTCTCGGGCTGATCGGTCTCGGAGCTATTTGCCTATACCTTTGGGAGGTTATTGTTGATAAGATACCTCCTACCAAGAATTTGTTCCGTATGCTCGCCTTGGTTATAGCCAGCATCGTGGGCTTTATCCGTCTTTTCTACGGAAGGGGCAGGGGACGAAGCCTCAGTTTCTATGAAGCTCAGTTTGCCGAGCAGATCAAAGGCGCGTTTTCAGACTCTCCTCATCTGAGAAGCAGGCTTCTTCAGGGCATAAAGCTATATAATGAAAGTGGCGACAATCATCTTGACAAAGCGATCAATACCTTAGCCGAGCTGAAGCCTCATTGTAAAAAGTCGGATGACTTTTATGCCGTTAATCTTTTCCTCGCTCTTTGCCTTACCGATACAGGGCTTAAAAACGAGGCGGTCGAGGTATATCGCGAGCTGATAAATATGAACCTTGCTACTACCACCGTCTACGGTAATCTCGGCAGTCTTCATTCTGCGCTCGGCAATTATGACGATGCCATAGCTAATTGCCGTCTTTCCATACAAAATGATGAGAATAATCCCGCACCATATCAGAATCTTGCGAAGCTCTACTTCGATAACTATGATTTTGAGAATGCAAAGAGATATGCTCTCGATGCATTGAGGATCAATCACAAATTCCGTCAGCCTGCAACCCTGCTTGCCGTAGTTTATTCTATTGAGGGCGACAGAGAGAATGCCGAGAAATATTCGCATATCGCGGTGTCAAACGGCGAAAATCCTGCCAGACTCCGCGAGGTGATCGAGTACTACAAGGTTTCGGCAATCGAGCAAAGCGGTTCCGACTCCGACAAATCTGACTGATCTTTATCATAAAAAATCGCGACCAAATCGGCCGCGATTTTTCTTTATTTTCTATTCACGTATTCGGGTCTTTCTCCATCAGCACCCGGGCCGAAGGAGCCTCGCTCGTAAAATCTGACCGTTTCGTGAGCCTCGACCTTGCCCCAATCGTCAAAGCCGCGAGAGTTAATATGCTCACCAAGATAGCAGTTATCAAGACTCACGTAGCCGTGGTTTCTCCATGGCCGCCCAATATAGCAGGAGCCGTCAGGCACACCCTCCTTGGCACTGAATCTGCAATCCTTGCAGACAAATCCAACCTCGACGTCAGCAGGGGTGGAGGGAGCAAAAACGTAGCCCTCCTCGACGCTTACGAATTCGCAGCCGTCAAAGTAGGCCGTTCCTCCGCCAAAGATAAAATCAACTCCGCCTTCAATTGTACAGCATTTAAAACGGAAGGTACGTCTTGTGCGCTCGGTAAATTGCTTCGGACCTGTAAATCCTCCGGGAATTATCTCCTGCTCTGGCAGGGGAGCGAGGAACAGCGTGTCCTGGTGTCCGCGCAGAATACAATTATCAAGCACTATTCCGTCGCCGTCAAGATAGAGCGCGATCGCCTGTCCCACGTCACGTCCGCGGCCTGCGGTATTTTCAAAAATACAATTCCTGAAAAGTATATTATCTCCGTCAACCAGCACACTATAGCTTCTGAAGGTACCGCGCTTAGATCCGTCGCCCATCTCCTCGCGTGCATAGTGTGATCCGCTGAAGGTGGTATTCTCTATAACTAAATTGCTTTCGCTGATATGTATCTGTCCCATAAAAAATCTCCTTACAGCTACATTATAGCATCACACACCCGGTTTGTCAATCAAGTAAATTTTATATTGCAATCTCAATGTTGATATGCTATAATAATAAAAAACGAAGGGAGACGAATATGAACGAAAGAGATGAAAAGCTTATACCCTGCATTTCCTGCAACAAATGTCTGCCCGTTTGCCCGAAGCATATCGGTATTCCCGGCTCATTCAAGGCGATGAACCACCTGACCGCCACCGGCAACCCGGAGCAGTCGCTGGAGATAGAAAAGGCTCTCGTCACCGATCGGGGCTATAACAGGGCGGGTGAGTGTATCGTCTGCGGCAGATGCGAAAAGCACTGTCCGACTCATATCAAAATCCGCGATCGCCTTCTTGAAATATCTAAAGTTTTAAAATAAAAAATGCGACCTTTACGGTCGCATTTTGTGTTATTATATCATTCTGCCTTGGTTTTTCCAAGCAAATATCCAAAATTGCGTTTCGCATATAGGATTAGCGAAAGGAGGATCATAGCTGCCGCAAGCGAGATAAGAACCACCGAGACGGTAGGGTCAATATCATGCCAGAAGAGATGGAGCACCATAACCGCTGTCAGCACGCAGGTCGCAGCCTTTCCGTGCCAGTTAGCTCCGAGGACCACGTCGCATTTTTTAATAACCATATATCCGCTGATAGCCATAAAGGCCTCCTTGATAAGTCCAACACCGAGGGGAATAAGCATAAGAGGAAAGCGGATGATCAGCAGTATCATCACCACCGCCTGAGTAGCCTTGTCCGCAATCGGGTCAAGCACCTTACCCAGATCGCTGATCATATTGAAGCGCCTGGCGATAAAGCCGTCAACCACGTCGGTAAGTCCGGAAACAAGGACAAAAATTCCTGTCAGCAGATAGTCCTCCTTGCCGAGATACAGCCATACGATAAGGGGGATCATAAGGATTCTGACCGTGGAAAGTATATTAGGTATAGTTATTATTTTTTTCTGATATTTACTGGTTTCCTGGGGCTTTCCCATATCCCAAATTCCTCCGGATCTGACAAAAAATACTAATCTACTAAAATTATAAAACAATAAAAAACAAATGTCAACAGAAAGAAATAAACATTTTTTCAATTTTTGTTTAAAATACAATTTGATTATATCCCAAAGCGAATAACTTCAAGCGAAAAAAGAAAAATTCCCCACTCCATCAGAGTGGGGAATAGCTGTTTATTCTTCGTTATTCTCTTCAATCAGCGACTGCATATACTTATGCATAGTCTCGGCTACGACCTTGCTGTGCGCAACCGCCTCAACCACCGTTCTCGGACCGTGAACCACGTCCCCGCTACTGAAGATGCCGGGGCGGGAGGTGTTGCCGAACTCATCTGCCACAAGCAGACCTCTCTGATTTGTGGCAAGACCTGAGGTGGTGCTTACGATCGCATTCTGGGGACCCTGGCTGATGGAGATAATCACGCTGTCAGCCTCATATAGCTTTTCCGTACCGGGAATATCGGTAAAGCTGCCGTCATCGTTTTCGATAACGTCAATGAAAACAACACCCTCGTCAACGATCTCGATAGGACGCTTGTTGTATTCGAAGTCCACGCCCTCAAGCTTCGCGTAGTCGAACTCATACTGGCTTGCCGCCACTTTTTTGGTAATTGAGAAGCAGGTAAGCTCCTCCACCTCATGCCTGAGCGCCGTTCTTGCCACGTCCATAGCCGCGTTGCCCGCGCC